>NZ_JACSYJ010000008.1:0-387 GCF_021595565.1 Streptococcus sp. GS001 | reverse complement strand
GTAGGAGTCTGGGCCGTGTCTCAGTCCCAGTGTGGCCGATCACCCTCTCAGGTCGGCTATGTATCGTCGCCTTGGTGAGCCGTTACCTCACCAACTAGCTAATACAACGCAGGTCCATCTGGTAGTGATGCAATTGCACCTTTCAAGTAGATGTCATGCAACATCTACTGTTATGCGGTATTAGCTATCGTTTCCAATAGTTATCCCCCGCTACCAGGCAGGTTACCTACGCGTTACTCACCCGTTCGCAACTCATCCAGAAGAGCAAGCTCCTCCTTCAGCGTTCTACTTGCATGTATTAGGCACGCCGCCAGCGTTCATCCTGAGCCAGGATCAAACTCTCATTAAAATAATTGTTTGTCTTAAACTCATTCTGTCACTGACAGA
>NZ_JACSYJ010000007.1:0-4503 GCF_021595565.1 Streptococcus sp. GS001 | reverse complement strand
GCTGTAAATATCCTCAGTTACTTTTTGGATAAGTCCTCGAGCTATTAGTATTAGTCCGCTCCATTGCTCACACAACTTCCACTCCTAACCTATCTACCTGATCTTCTCTCAGGGCTCTTACTAACATATAGTTATGGGAAATCTCATCTTGAGGTGGGTTTCACACTTAGATGCTTTCAGCGTTTATCCCTTCCCTACATAGCTACCCAGCGATGCCTCTGGCGAGACAACTGGTACACCAGCGGTAAGTCCACTCTGGTCCTCTCGTACTAGGAGCAGATCCTCTCAAATTTCCTACGCCCGCGACGGATAGGGACCGAACTGTCTCACGACGTTCTGAACCCAGCTCGCGTGCCGCTTTAATGGGCGAACAGCCCAACCCTTGGGACCGACTACAGCCCCAGGATGCGACGAGCCGACATCGAGGTGCCAAACCTCCCCGTCGATGTGAACTCTTGGGGGAGATAAGCCTGTTATCCCCAGGGTAGCTTTTATCCGTTGAGCGATGGCCCTTCCATACGGAACCACCGGATCACTAAGCCCGACTTTCGTCCCTGCTCGAGTTGTAGCTCTCGCAGTCAAGCTCCCTTATACCTTTACACTCTGCGAATGATTTCCAACCATTCTGAGGGAACCTTTGGGCGCCTCCGTTACCTTTTAGGAGGCGACCGCCCCAGTCAAACTGCCCGTCAGACACTGTCTCCGATAGGGATCACCTATCCGGGTTAGAGTGGCCATAACACAAGGGTAGTATCCCAACATCGCCTCCATCGAAACTGGCGTCCCGATCTCTATGGCTCCTACCTATCCTGTACATGTGGCACAGACACTCAATATCAAACTGCAGTAAAGCTCCATGGGGTCTTTCCGTCCTGTCGCGGGTAACCTGCATCTTCACAGGTACTAAAATTTCACCGAGTCTCTCGTTGAGACAGTGCCCAAATCATTACGCCTTTCGTGCGGGTCGGAACTTACCCGACAAGGAATTTCGCTACCTTAGGACCGTTATAGTTACGGCCGCCGTTTACTGGGGCTTCAATTCATACCTTCGCTTACGCTAAGCACTCCTCTTAACCTTCCAGCACCGGGCAGGCGTCACCCCCTATACATCATCTTACGATTTAGCAGAGAGCTGTGTTTTTGATAAACAGTTGCTTGGGCCTATTCACTGCGGCTGACATAAGTCAGCACCCCTTCTCCCGAAGTTACGGGGTCATTTTGCCGAGTTCCTTAACGAGAGTTCTCTCGCTCACCTGAGGCTACTCGCCTCGACTACCTGTGTCGGTTTGCGGTACGGGTAGAGTATGCTTAACGCTAGAAGCTTTTCTTGGCAGTGTGACATCACTAACTTCGCTACTAAACTTCGCTCCCCATCACAGCTCAATGTTATAGAACTAAGCATTTAACTCAATTCACACCTCACTGCTTAGACGTGCACTTCCAATCGCACGCTTTAGTTAGCCTACTGCGTCCCTCCATCACTACATACTCTAGTACAGGAATATCAACCTGTTGTCCATCGGATACACCTTTCGGTCTCTCCTTAGGTCCCGACTAACCCAGGGCGGACGAGCCTTCCCCTGGAAACCTTAGTCTTACGGTGGACAGGATTCTCACCTGTCTTTCGCTACTCATACCGGCATTCTCACTTCTATGCGTTCCAGCACTCCTCACGGTATACCTTCTTCACACATAGAACGCTCTCCTACCATACCATTAAAGGTATCCACAGCTTCGGTAAATTGTTTTAGCCCCGGTACATTTTCGGCGCAGGGTCACTCGACTAGTGAGCTATTACGCACTCTTTGAATGAATAGCTGCTTCTAAGCTAACATCCTAGTTGTCTGTGCAACCCCACATCCTTTTCCACTTAACAATTATTTTGGGACCTTAGCTGGTGGTCTGGGCTGTTTCCCTTTCGACTACGGATCTTAGCACTCGCAGTCTGACTGCCGACCATAATTCATTGGCATTCGGAGTTTATCTGAGATTGGTAATCCGGGATGGACCCCTCACCCAAACAGTGCTCTACCTCCAAGAATCTTAATGTCGACGCTAGCCCTAAAGCTATTTCGGAGAGAACCAGCTATCTCCAAGTTCGTTTGGAATTTCTCCGCTACCCACAAGTCATCCAAGCACTTTTCAACGTGCCCTGGTTCGGTCCTCCAGTGCGTTTTACCGCACCTTCAACCTGCTCATGGGTAGGTCACATGGTTTCGGGTCTACGACATGATACTAAGACGCCCTATTCAGACTCGGTTTCCCTACGGCTCCGTCTCTTCAACTTAACCTCGCATCATATCGTAACTCGCCGGTTCATTCTACAAAAGGCACGCTCTCACCCATTAACGGGCTCGAACTTGTTGTAGGCACACGGTTTCAGGTTCTATTTCACTCCCCTCCCGGGGTGCTTTTCACCTTTCCCTCACGGTACTGGTTCACTATCGGTCACTAGGGAGTATTTAGGGTTGGGAGATGGTCCTCCCAGATTCCGACGAGATTCCACGTGTCTCGCCGTACTCAGGATACTGCTAGGTATAAAGACTATTTTAAATACGAGGCTATTACTCTCTTTGGCCTACCTTCCCAGGTAGTTCTTCTATAATCTTTAAGTCCACATTGCAGTCCTACAACCCCGAAGAGTAAACTCTTCGGTTTGCCCTCCTGCCGTTTCGCTCGCCGCTACTAAGGCAATCGCTTTTGCTTTCTCTTCCTGCAGCTACTTAGATGTTTCAGTTCACTGCGTCTTCCTCCTCATATCCTTAACAGATATGGGTAACAGGTATCACCTGCTGGGTTCCCCCATTCGGACACCCCCGGATCTAAGCTTACTTACAGCTCCCCGAGGCATTTCGTCGTTTGTCACGTCCTTCTTCGGCTCCTAGTGCCAAGGCATCCACCGTGCGCCCTTATTAACTTAACCTTATTAACCTAATTTCTTAAAAAATTAGAAAACTCATTAAATATTCACAGCGTTTTCGGTTTATTTTCTTGTTACTATTTGATATAGATATTCAATTTTCAATGTTCATCCTTGGTGATCTCTCACCAATGGAGCCTAGCGGGATCGAACCGCTGACCTCCTGCGTGCAAAGCAGGCGCTCTCCCAGCTGAGCTAAGGCCCCACAAGACCTCTCAAAACTAAACAAGACGAACGTGCAGGTTTCCTTATCCTTAGAAAGGAGGTGATCCAGCCGCACCTTCCGATACGGCTACCTTGTTACGACTTCACCCCAATCATCTATCCCACCTTAGGCGGCTGGCTCCTAAAAGGTTACCTCACCGACTTCGGGTGTTACAAACTCTCGTGGTGTGACGGGCGGTGTGTACAAGGCCCGGGAACGTATTCACCGCGGCGTGCTGATCCGCGATTACTAGCGATTCCGACTTCATGTAGGCGAGTTGCAGCCTACAATCCGAACTGAGACTGGCTTTAAGAGATTAGCTTGCCGTCACCGACTTGCGACTCGTTGTACCAGCCATTGTAGCACGTGTGTAGCCCAGGTCATAAGGGGCATGATGATTTGACGTCATCCCCACCTTCCTCCGGTTTATTACCGGCAGTCTCGCTAGAGTGCCCAACTGAATGATGGCAACTAACAATAGGGGTTGCGCTCGTTGCGGGACTTAACCCAACATCTCACGACACGAGCTGACGACAACCATGCACCACCTGTCACCTCTGTCCCGAAGGAAAACTCTATCTCTAGAGCGGTCAGAGGGATGTCAAGACCTGGTAAGGTTCTTCGCGTTGCTTCGAATTAAACCACATGCTCCACCGCTTGTGCGGGCCCCCGTCAATTCCTTTGAGTTTCAACCTTGCGGTCGTACTCCCCAGGCGGAGTGCTTAATGCGTTAGCTGCGGCACTGAGTCCCGGAAAGGACCCAACACCTAGCACTCATCGTTTACGGCGTGGACTACCAGGGTATCTAATCCTGTTTGCTCCCCACGCTTTCGAGCCTCAGCGTCAGTTACAAGCCAGAGAGCCGCTTTCGCCACCGGTGTTCCTCCATATATCTACGCATTTCACCGCTACACATGGAATTCCACTCTCCCCTCTTGCACTCAAGTTAAACAGTTTCCAAAGCGTACTATGGTTAAGCCACAGCCTTTAACTTCAGACTTATCTAACCGCCTGCGCTCGCTTTACGCCCAATAAATCCGGATAACGCTCGGGACCTACGTATTACCGCGGCTGCTGGCACGTAGTTAGCCGTCCCTTTCTGGTAAGATACCGTCACAGTGTGAACTTTCCACTCTCACACTCGTTCTTCTCTTACAACAGAGCTTTACGATCCGAAAACCTTCTTCACTCACGCGGCGTTGCTCGGTCAGACTTCCGTCCATTGCCGAAGATTCCCTACTGCTGCCTCCCGTAGGAGTCTGGGCCGTGTCTCAGTCCCAGTGTGGCCGATCACCCTCTCAGGTCGGCTATGTATCGTCGCCTTGGTGAGCCGTTACCTCACCAACTAGCTAATACAACGCAGGTCCATCTGGTAGTG
>NZ_JACSYJ010000006.1:82454-87394 GCF_021595565.1 Streptococcus sp. GS001 | reverse complement strand
ATCATTCAGAGTTAAGTGACGATAGCCTAGGAGATACACCTGTACCCATGCCGAACACAGAAGTTAAGCCCTAGAACGCCGGAAGTAGTTGGGGGTTGCCCCCTGTGAGATATGGTAGTCGCTTAGCTTTTTTCCGCCATAGCTCAGTTGGTAGTAGCGCATGACTGTTAATCATGATGTCGTAGGTTCGAGTCCTACTGGCGGAGTCAGTACCCGAAAGGGTTTTTTTTTATTTCTCTTTATTAATAAAGTAAAAAAAGGTTCTTTCGAACCTTTTTTCTTATTTAAAGAAAACATCGTATAGAGCTTTAATAGCCTGTTTTTCTTGTTCTTGATTGACGACAAACATGATGGAAACTTCGCTAGATCCTTGAGAAATCATTTGGATATTAATGTTATTTTCTGATAAAGCCTTTGTGGCTGTAGCTGTTACACCAATTTGATTTTTCATATTCTCTCCGACAATCATAATAATGGAAAGATCATGTTCAATTTCGGCATAATCTACTTGTAAATCTTGGATTAGATGTTTTAAAATTTCTTGTTCTTTAATTGGAGTCAATTCTTTTGACCGAAGAATTACTGATAAGTCGTCAATACCTGTTGGCATATGATCCCAACTAATATTCAAATCTTCTAAAATTTGCAATAATTTTCTACCAAAACCGACTTCTCTATTCATTAGGTATTTGGTGGTATTAATGCTGACAAATCCAGAGTCTCCTGCAATCCCAACGACTTTAACATTTTCATCGGTATGGTTCAGCACAATCTTCGTACCTGGATGTTTTGGATTGTTGGTGTTCTTGATCACCATTGGAATCTTTCCACGATATGCAGGAACAAGTGCTTCATCATGTAGGACACTAAAGCCAGCATAGGCTAATTCCCGCATCTCTTTATAGGTTAATTCAGGAATAGAATGTGGCTGTTTGATAATGCCTGGGTGAGCTGCAAAAATACCATCGACGTCTGTAAAGTTCTCGTAGAGATCTGCTTTAACTCCCGCTGCGATAATTGATCCTGTAATATCAGAACCACCTCTTGAAAAAGTACAGACTTGTCCTTCTCTAGTAATTCCAAAGAATCCAGGGATTACTAAAATTTCATTATGGTTTCTCAGTTCTTCAATCTTATCGTAACTAGAAGGGAGAATGCGGGCATTGCAAGGTTCACTTGTTACAAAGATACCTGCATCTTTTGGATGGATATATTTTGCTTCTAAACCCTTTTTTACAAAGTAAGCTGCAATGAGTTTTGCATTGTTGTTCTCTCCAGCTGCTAAGAAGGTATCATATAAGAAGGTATTATCGGACTTGGGAAGTGTTGCAAGGGATTTGATATCTCTAGCAATCTCTTCGATAATTTCCTCGTCTAAGTCTAACTCCTCTGTAATGGAACGATAGCGATTGATAATCCATTCTTGACTTTGGTTCGTATCTTTTCCGTTGGTATATTCTTTATAATACTTGATGAGGGCATCTGTGACTTTTGTGTCCTCAGCATTGCGTTTCCCTGGAGCAGAAACGACCACGTATTGACGGGTTTCATCTTCTTTAACAATATTGAATACTTTTTCTAGCTGGGTAGCAGATGCTAACGAACTACCACCAAATTTAACTACTTTCATGTGGACTCCTTTATAAAACTTACTTTAAATTATACCAAAGATAAGGATTGGTTACAATCTAAAAAAGCACTGTTATCAAGCGAGTCTTTCGGGTGAGACACTTTGTTATGAAAATGTAATTTACTTCTCAAAGTAGTTGTGCTAAAATAATATGAAAATAAATAAGTTCAATTATCAAACAATTTGAATAGCTAATTAGTAAAGAGGTGGCTTATGGTGTTCGAAACGATTATTTATTCTGTAGAAGAGGATCTCGCATCTATTATTTTAAATAGACCAGAGGTTTCAAATGGTTTTAACATTCCAATGTGTCAGGAAATCCTTGAAGCATTAGAATTAGCTGAGAAGAATCCAGATGTTCGTTTTATTTTATTTAAAGCAGTCGGCAAGGTTTTTTCAGTTGGTGGTGATTTAGCTGAGATGAAACGGGCTGTTGATGCTGATGATATCGATTCGTTAACGCAAATTGCGGAATTGGTCAATCAAATCTCTAAAAAAATGAAGCAAATTCCAAAACCAGTGATTATGGTTGCAGATGGTGCGGTTGCAGGAGCAACTGCTAATATGGCAGTAGCGGCGGACTTTTGTGTTGCTTCTGATAAAGCCAAGTTTATTCAAGCCTTTGTTGGGGTCGGTTTGGCTCCCGATGCTGGTGGTCTATTCCTTTTAGGAAGAGCCATTGGTTTGACTAGAGCAACTCAGTTAGCAATGACTGGTGAACCATTAGGTGCTGAAAAGGCTCTGGAATATGGCGTTGTGTACAAGGTTTCTGAAGTAGAAAAATTAGACAAGACTGTCAACCAACTACTCATGAAGTTAAGACGTAGCTCAGACAATTCTTTTGCTGCGATTAAAGAGTTGGCTTGGTCTAGCATGCTGACTGACTGGGATCGTTATGCTGAAATTGAGTTGCGATTGCAAAGAAATCTTTCTCTAAAGGAAGACTTTAAAGAAGGAGTTATTGCCTATTCAGAGCGTCGGCGCCCAAAATTCCAAGGAAAATAAAAACGTAAAATTTTTATGTTTTTATTGCTGAGGCTTGCTATTTGGTTTGATTTTTGATAAAATTCGATTATCAAAGTAATGAATAGGGGGTGTGGTTTTTGAATTTTCAACTAGTCAATGATTACCTTACATCCATTTTTAACAACGTATTAGTCATCGAAGAAACTAGTTTACGTAGCAGTCGATTTAATGATGTTTCCATCAAGGAAATGCACACAATAGATGTCATCGGCTCAACACCAAACGCAACTCCAAGTGATATTTCGCGTTCGTTAATGGTAACGTTAGGTACAGTCACTACCAGTTTAAATAATCTTGAACGAAAAGGTTATATTGAACGAACCAGATCTGAAGTCGATCGTCGGGTTGTCCATTTGAGTTTGACCAAAAGAGGCAAGCTCTTGTATCGGCTTCACCAACAATTTCACAAGCGGATGGTCAATCAAATTATTGATGGGATGTCTCCAGATGAACGGAAAGTGATGCAAAAAGGGTTGCAGAATCTTTATCGTTTCTTGGAGGAGTTGAAATAATGACTTTTGCAAAAATTAGTCAGGTAGCCCATTATGCGCCAAGCCAAGTGATTTCTAATCAGGATCTTTCTGAACGGATGGATACCAGCGATGAGTGGATTGCTAGTCGGACAGGCATTCGGAAGCGTCATATTACTCAATCAGAATCAACCAGCGATTTAGCTACGGAAGTGGCTCGACGCTTGCTTGAAAAAAGTGGTTTACAAGCGGATCAGTTGGATTTTATTATTGTTGCAACGATTTCGCCCGATTCCATGATGCCATCCACTGCAGCTCGTGTTCAAGCTAAAATTGGGGCCTCTAAAGCTTTTGTTTTTGATTTGACAGCAGCTTGTAGTGGATTTGTCTTTGCGCTTGCGACTGCTGAAAAGTTGCTTCGGTCTGGCCAGTACAAACGAGGAATCGTTATTGGAAGTGAAACCTTATCGAAAGTGATTGATTGGGAAGATCGGACAACAGCGGTCCTATTTGGGGATGGTGCTGGCGGTGTTTTATTGGAAGCTTCCGAACAACAAACTTTTTTAGCTGAAAGTTTATTTTCTGATGGTTCCCGTGGAGAAGTTCTTCAATCATCATCTGTTGGTTTATCTTCACCATATTCTGATAAGGAAGAAGATAAAAAATATTTGTCAATGGATGGAAGAGCAGTCTTTGATTTTGCCATTCGGGATGTGGCTAAGAGTATTAAAAATACGTTAGCAGATGCTCCAGTGCCTGTTGAAGAGATTGATTATTTTCTTCTGCACCAAGCAAATGACCGTATCTTAGATAAAATGGCTAAGAAAATCGGGGTTGATAGAGAAAAACTTCCTGCAAACATGATGGAATATGGTAACACGAGTGCCGCAAGTATTCCAATTTTATTATCGGAGTGTGTTGACCAAGGACTGATCAAATTGGATGGAAGTCAAACAATTCTTCTGTCTGGATTTGGTGGAGGTTTGACATGGGGCTCACTTCTTGTTACAATCTAGTTAAACATGTGGTAACACATTTTAAAAATTTTTTATTATTTTAAGGAGGCCAATCATGGCAGTATTTGAAAAAGTACAAGAAATTATCGTTGAAGAACTTGGTAAAGAACCATCAGAAGTAACTCTTGAGTCTACTTTTGAAGATCTTGAAGCTGATTCATTGGATTTGTTCCAAGTGATTTCAGAAATTGAAGATGCATTCGACATTCAAATTGAAACTGAAGAAGGATTGTCTACTGTAGGTGACCTTGTTGCTTACGTAGAAGAAAAAACTAAATAATAATGGATGAGAGTATCGAAAGATATTCTCTCTTGTTTAGGTAATAGTTTGACGCTCAAAGCAAAGAATCGCTTTCAAACTATTACTTAAGCGAAAATGAGGAAGGTACTATGCAAACACGAATTACTGAATTATTAAACATTAAATATCCAATTTTCCAAGGTGGTATGGCTTGGGTAGCTGATGGTGATCTAGCGGGAGCTGTATCCAATGCGGGTGGTCTTGGGATTATCGGTGGAGGAAATGCACCTAAAGAAGTTGTCAAAGCGAATATTGATCGCGTCAAATCCATTACTGACAAACCTTTTGGAGTCAATATCATGCTCCTCTCTCCTTTTGCAGATGATATCGTTGATTTGGTTATCGAAGAAGGGGTTAAAGTGGTTATTACTGGTGCAGGGAATCCTGGAAAATACATGGATCGTTTCCACGAAGCTGGCATTACCGTTATTCCAGTTGTACCTTCAGTAGCTTTAGCAAAACGGATGGAAAAACTAGGTGCGGATGCTGTCATTGCT
>NZ_JACSYJ010000006.1:0-82360 GCF_021595565.1 Streptococcus sp. GS001 | reverse complement strand
TATTACTGGTGCAGGGAATCCTGGAAAATACATGGATCGTTTCCACGAAGCTGGCATTACCGTTATTCCAGTTGTACCTTCAGTAGCTTTAGCAAAACGGATGGAAAAACTAGGTGCGGATGCTGTCATTGCTGAGGGAATGGAAGCAGGAGGTCATATTGGTAAATTGACGACCATGACCTTGGTTCGTCAAGTGGTCGAAGCGGTCTCTATTCCAGTTATCGGTGCTGGTGGTGTTGCAGATGGTGCAGGAGCGGCTGCGGTCTTCATGCTTGGAGCAGATGCTGTTCAAGTGGGAACACGATTTGTCGTTGCTAAAGAATCAAATGCTCACCAAAACTTTAAGAATAAAATCTTGAAAGCTAAGGACATTGATACAGTGGTGTCTGCGTCAGTTGTTGGCCACCCAGTTCGTGCGATTAAGAATAAATTGGCTTCTGCCTATAACCAAGCTGAAAAAGATTTCTTGGCAGGTAAGAAGACTCAAGAAGAAATTGAAGAATTAGGAGCAGGTGCTCTTCGCAATGCGGTTGTTGACGGAGACGTTGATAATGGATCTGTGATGGCAGGACAAATTGCAGGTCTCGTAAGTAAAGAAGAAACCTGTTCTGAAATCTTGGAAGATATCTATCTTGGAGCTGCTAAGGTCATTCAGAAAGAAGCAGCTCGCTGGGCAGATGTGAAATTCTAACAAGTAAAGGAAAGGAAGAGAACAGTGACAAAACGTGCCTTCTTATTTGCTGGTCAAGGTGCCCAAAAATTGGGGATGGCTAGTGATTTGTATGCAACTTATCCCGTTGTCAAAGAGACATTTGATACGGCTAGTCGTATTCTAGGTTATGATTTGCGTGAATTGATTGATTCTGACGAAGAAAAACTCAATCAAACACGCTATACTCAACCAGCTATTTTGACAACTTCTGTAGCTATTTATCGTCTATTGGCAGAAAATGGCATAACACCGGATATTGTGGCTGGTCTCTCCCTAGGAGAATATTCTGCTTTGGTTGCTGCAGGCGCTCTTTCCTTTGAAGAAGCGGTCGCCTTGGTAGCTAAGCGAGGGGAATTTATGGAAACAGCTGCGCCTGCTGGAAGCGGGAAGATGGTAGCTGTTATGAATACTTATCCTGCCTTGATTGAAGAAATCTGTCAACAGGCTTCTGAAAAGGGAGTTGTAACACCAGCTAACTACAATACTCCTGCCCAAATTGTGATCGGTGGAGAGGTTGAAGCTGTGGATTATGCAGTTGAACTCTTACAAGAAGCAGGGGCAAAACGGTTGATTCCTCTGAATGTCTCTGGTCCTTTCCATACGGCCTTACTTGCTTCTGCTAGTGAAAAACTAGCGACTGAACTTGAAAAAGTTCCTTTTAAGGACTTTAGCTTGCCTTTGGTTGGGAATACAGAAGCAAAAATCATGAAATCAGACGAAATCAAAGCTTTATTAGCTCGGCAAGTGATGGAGCCCGTTCGTTTCTATGATTCGATTGCGACGATTCAAGAGTTTGGAGTAGATGAAGTGATTGAAATTGGTCCAGGTAAGGTCTTGACTGGTTTCTTGAAAAAGATTGATAAAACTCTTCCAACGAAAAATGTGGAGGATCAAGCCAGCCTTGATGCCCTACTGAACGAATAAGATGAGGTGACTATGGAACTAAAGAATAAAAATGTATTTGTTACTGGCTCAAGTCGAGGCATTGGATTGGCTATTGCGCATAAATTTGCGTCAAAAGGTGCCAACATTGTCTTAAATAGTCGTGGAGAGCTCCCAGCAGGCCTAGTGGATGAATTTGCCTCATACGGTGTGAAGGTAGTTGGTGTTACTGGGGACGTATCCCAAGCTGCGGAAGCGAAACGAATGGTCGCGGAAGCGATTGAAGCACTTGGCTCAGTAGACA
Source organism: Streptococcus sp. GS001 (assembly GCF_021595565.1). Classification (NCBI taxonomy): domain Bacteria; kingdom Bacillati; phylum Bacillota; class Bacilli; order Lactobacillales; family Streptococcaceae; genus Streptococcus; species Streptococcus sp. GS001. The sequence goes on along the minus strand of NZ_JACSYJ010000006.1, from coordinate 80,462 downwards.
TCCTTGTCAACAATGCTGGGATTACCAATGATAAGCTCATGTTGAAATTGACGGAAGAAGATTTCGAGCAAGTCTTGAAGGTGAATTTGACCGGTGCTTTTAATATGACACAATCAGTCTTAAAACCGATGACCAAAGCACGTGAAGGTGCTATCATTAACATGTCGAGTGTTGTCGGTCTGACAGGAAATGTTGGACAAGCCAACTATGCAGCCTCAAAAGCTGGTTTGATTGGTTTTTCTAAATCTGTAGCACGTGAAGTAGCTGGTAGAAATGTCCGTGTAAATGTCATTGCGCCAGGCTTCATTGAGTCTGATATGACAGAAGGACTTCCTGAAAAAATTAAAGAAATGTCTCTCGCTCAAATTCCAATGAAACGATTTGGAAATACAGAAGAAGTGGCAGATGTTGCAGTCTTTCTTGCGACTCAAGAATATCTAACAGGGCAAGTCATCGCAATTGATGGTGGCTTAACCATGCAATAAAAAGAGGTAGGTTTTGAAATGAAATTAAATCGTGTTGTTGTAACAGGCTATGGCTTGACATCTCCAATCGGAAACACTCCAGAAGAATTTTGGAATAGTTTAAAAGAAGGAAAGATTGGAATTGGTCCGATTACAAAATTTGACCACAGTGACTTTGCTGTTCATAATGCAGCTGAAATCCAAGATTTCCCATTTGATAAGTACTTTATCAAGAAAGATACAAACCGCTTTGACAACTACTCTTTGTATGCTTTGTATGCCGCTCAAGAAGCTGTGAATCATGCAGGTTTAGATGTAGAAGCTATTGATAAAGATCGTTTTGGTGTCATTGTTGCTTCTGGTATTGGTGGTATCAAAGAAATTGAAGATCAAGTGATTCGTTTGCATGAAAAAGGACCAAAACGTGTCAAACCAATGACACTTCCAAAAGCTTTGCCAAATATGGCATCTGGTAATGTTGCGATGCGTTTTGGAGCTAATGGAATTTGTAAATCGATCAATACTGCTTGTGCCTCTTCCAATGATGCGATTGGAGATGCTTTCCGCGCTATTAAGTTTGGTTTTCAAGATTTGATGTTGGTTGGTGGTTCTGAAGCTTCTATTACACCATTTGCAATCGCCGGTTTCCAAGCCCTAACAGCTCTTTCAACAACAGAAGATCCAACTCGTGCTTCTATTCCATTTGATAAAGATCGGAATGGATTTGTAATGGGTGAAGGATCAGGAATGTTGGTACTTGAAAGTTTGGAACACGCTGAAAAACGTGGTGCAACCATTCTTGCTGAAGTCGTGGGTTACGGAAATACTTGTGATGCTTACCATATGACTTCTCCACATCCAGAAGGTCAAGGTGCTATCAAAGCAATGAAGTTGGCTTTGGATGAGGCAGAAATTGAACCAGCTCAAGTTGATTATGTCAACGCTCATGGTACCTCTACTCCAGCAAATGAAAAAGGAGAAAGTGGTGCAATCGTTTCTGTATTTGGTACAGAAGTTCCAGTATCTTCTACAAAATCATTTACAGGTCACCTCTTGGGGGCAGCAGGGGCAGTTGAGGCTATTGCGACGATTGAAGCAATTCGCCATCAATATGTTCCAAAAACTGCTGGAACACAAGAGTTATCAGATTATATTGAAGCTAATGTCATCTTTGGTGAAGGGCAAGAACGTCCGATTTCTTATGCCATTTCCAATACATTTGGATTTGGAGGACACAATGCTGTCTTAGCCTTTAAACGTTGGGAGGGATAAAGTGAATATTCAAGAGATTAAAGACTTAATGAGTCAATTTGACCAATCTAGTCTTCGTGAATTTAGCTATCAAAATGCAACGGATGTGCTATCATTTAGTAAAAATGCTGGTAGTGTAGCTAGCCCACAACCTGCTACGCCAGCTCCTGTAGTTCAAGAAGTGGCACCTGCTGTTGAGAGCCCTGTTGTTCTTGCAGAAGAACCAGTTGCTTCTTCAGCACCAGCTCCTGAAGCAAGTCCAGCAGTAGCAGCAGAAGGGGAAGTGGTTGAAAGTCCTCTTGTTGGTGTAGCTTATTTAGCTTCAGGTCCAGATAAACCAGCTTTTGTTCAGGTTGGAGATAGCGTTTCAAAAGGCCAAACCCTATTGATTATTGAAGCGATGAAAGTTATGAACGAAGTTCCTGCACCAAGGGATGGAATTGTCACTGAAATCCTTGTTTCAAATGAAGAAATGGTTGAGTTTGGGAAAGGATTGGTACGGATTAAATGATCGATATTCAAGCTATTAAAGAGGCTCTTCCGCATCGCTATCCGATGTTGTTGGTGGATCGCGTCCTTGAAACAAGTGAGGATACGATTGTAGCCATTAAGAATGTGACGATCAATGAGCCCTTCTTTAATGGGCACTTTCCAAGCTACCCAGTAATGCCAGGTGTCCTCATTATGGAAGCCTTGGCACAAACTGCCGGTGTCTTAGAATTATCCAAACCAGAAAATAAAGGAAAATTAGTCTTTTATGCTGGAATGGATAAGGTTAAATTTAAAAAACAAGTCGTTCCGGGAGATCAGCTCGTAATGACAGCTACCTTTGTCAAGCGCCGTGGTTCGATTGCGGTCGTGGAAGCAAAAGCGGAAGTCGATGGGAAATTAGCTGCTAGCGGGACCCTAACATTTGCAATTGGTAACTAGGGAGGTTTCTATGTTCCGAAAAATTTTAATCGCGAATCGTGGTGAAATTGCGGTCCGGATTATTCGAGCTGCTCGTGAATTAGGAATTGAAACAGTCGCTGTCTATTCAACGGCTGATAAGGAAGCCTTGCATACCTTACTAGCGGATGAAGCAGTTTGTATTGGGCCTGCCAAGTCAACCGAGTCTTATTTGAACATGAATGCTGTTTTATCTGCAGCTGTTTTGACTGGATCAGAAGCGATTCACCCAGGATTTGGATTTTTGAGTGAAAATTCGAAGTTTGCCACCATGTGTGAAGAAGTCGGGATTAAGTTTATTGGACCATCAGGATCTGTCATGGATATGATGGGTGATAAAATTAATGCCCGAGCACAAATGATCAAAGCAGGTGTACCTGTAATTCCAGGATCAGATGGTGAAGTTCATACAGCTGAAGAAGCCTTGGAAGTTGCCGATCGGATTGGCTATCCTATCATGCTGAAGGCATCAGCTGGAGGTGGCGGTAAAGGGATCCGTAAAGTAGAACGGGCAGAAGACCTAGTTCCAGCTTTTGAATCTGCTTCGACAGAAGCTAAGGCGGCCTTTGGCAATGGAGCTATGTACCTTGAACGCGTCATCTACCCAGCTCGTCATATTGAGGTTCAAATCTTGGCTGACCAATTTGGGCATGTGGTTCATTTGGGTGAACGGGATTGTTCCCTTCAAAGAAACAACCAAAAAGTCCTCGAAGAATCTCCATCCGTAGCAATCGGTAAGACAATTCGAGACCAAATCGGATCTGCAGCTGTCCGAGCAGCAGAATCTGTTGGCTATGAAAATGCTGGGACAATCGAGTTTCTTTACGATGAAGGTAAAGGCGAATTTTACTTCATGGAGATGAATACTCGGGTTCAAGTTGAGCATCCCGTGACAGAATTTGTCACAGGAATTGATATCGTGAAAGAGCAAATTAAAATTGCTGCTGGGCAAGAATTGTCTGTAAGCCAAGAAGATATTCAAATTTCTGGCCATGCAATTGAATGCCGGATCAATGCAGAAAATCCTGCCTTTAACTTTGCACCAAGTCCAGGAAAAATCACCAATCTCTATCTTCCAAGTGGAGGAGTCGGCTTGCGCGTGGATTCAGCTGTCTACCCTGGCTATACGATTCCACCTTACTACGATAGTATGATTGCCAAAATCATTGTCCATGGAGAGAATCGTTTTGATGCCTTGATGAAGATGCAACGCGCCCTCTATGAGTTGGAAATTGACGGTGTAATGACCAACAGTGATTTCCAATTGGATTTGATTTCAGATTCGAATGTGATTGCTGGTGATTACGATACCGCCTTTCTGATGGAGACATTTTTACCAAATTATCAGAAAAATCAATAAGCAATGAACTTTGTAAATGTGAGATTCATTTTCACAAGGAATGAACACGCACAATTACAAAGTTCTTTTACCAAGTAAGGAGAAGTTGATGGCTTTATTTTCTAAAAAAGATAAGTACATTCGAATTAATCCCAATCGGTCGGCCATTGAAGCACCTCAGCCAAAACCAGAGGTTCCAGATGAGTTGTTTTCTCAGTGTCCGGGCTGTAAACATACGATTTACCAAAAGGATCTGGGAAGTGAACGTCTGTGTCCTAAGTGTGGTTATACCTTCCGCATCTCTGCAGTTGAGCGACTTCAATTGACGATTGATCCAGGAAGCTTTATTGAATTGTTTACGGGTATTGAGACCAAGGACCCGCTTAAGTTTCCAAACTACAAGAAGAAATTGGCGGCTGTTCGTGAATTGACAGGACTAGATGAAGCTGTGCTAACAGGAACTGCAAAGATCGGGGGCCATCAAGTGGCTCTTGGTATTATGGATTCTAATTTCATCATGGCTTCTATGGGCTCTGTGGTCGGTGAAAAGATTACCCGTCTATTTGAATTGGCGACAGAAGAAAGGCTCCCAGTTGTGCTCTTTACCGCTTCTGGTGGAGCTCGGATGCAAGAAGGAATCGTCAGTTTGATGCAGATGGCTAAAATCTCTGCAGCTGTTCAAAGACACTCAAAAGCAGGCCTGTTTTATTTGACGGTTTTAACAGACCCAACAACAGGAGGGGTAACGGCTTCATTTGCAATGGAAGGAGATATTATCATTGCAGAGAGCCAGGCCCTTGTGGGATTTGCAGGTCGAAGAGTGATCGAGTCTACCGTACGGGAACAGTTGCCGGATAATTTCCAAAAGGCTGAATTTTTGCAGGAGCATGGCTTTGTGGATGTGATTGTCCAGCGTAGTGAAATGCGTTCAACAATCGCAGACTTGTTAGCCTTTCATGGAGGGAAGTAATGACAAGAATAACACAAATTATTAAAGAAGCTCGTGACCAAGGACGTTTGACTGCTCTCGATTATGCTCATGGAATTTTTGATAATTTTATCGAATTGCATGGAGATCGGAATTTCCGAGATGACGGTGCAGTGATCGGTGGAATTGGTTGGCTAGGGGATCAAGCGGTAACGGTTGTTGGGATTCAAAAAGGAAAGAATCTTCAGGACAACCTCAGTCGAAACTTTGGCCAACCTCATCCAGAAGGCTATCGAAAAGCCTTGCGTCTGATGAAACAGGCGGAGAAATTTGGTCGTCCAGTAGTAACCTTCATCAATACTGCGGGTGCTTATCCGGGTGTTGGCGCTGAAGAGCGGGGACAGGGTGAGGCTATTGCCCGCAACCTCATGGAAATGAGTGATTTAAAAGTTCCGATTATCGCGATTATCATCGGAGAAGGTGGTTCTGGTGGGGCCTTGGCTCTTGCTGTAGCAGATAAGGTCTGGATGCTTGAGAACTCCATCTATGCGGTCTTGAGTCCAGAAGGTTTTGCCTCTATTCTCTGGAAAGACGGAAGCCGTGCCATGGAAGCAGCTGAATTGATGAAGATTACTTCGCATGAGTTGTTGAATATGGATATTGTGGACAAAGTGATTCCGGAGCATGGTTTTTCTAATGGCGAATTACTAGCTCAAGTGAAGGAAGAAATCCAAGCAGAATTGAAGAAGCTACAAGCCTTGCCTCTCGAAGAACTTCTAGAGCAACGTTACCAACGTTTTCGTAAATATTAAAAAACTGAGCTTGCAATTTGCAAGGCTCAGTTTTTTTAAACTTTATTTTGGTGTGATGACTTCAGCGCCACCCATGTATGGACGAAGAACTTCAGGAATGGTTACAGAACCATCTTCATTTTGATAGTTTTCAAGAATAGCAGCGACGGTACGTCCAACAGCCAATCCAGAACCGTTCAAAGTGTGAAGAAGTTTGACTTTACCATCTGCTTCATCACGGTAGCGGATTTGAGCACGACGTGCTTGGAAATCTTCTGTATTTGAACAGCTTGAGATTTCACGATAGGTATTTTGTGCTGGGATCCATACTTCCAAGTCATAAGTCTTAGCAGCTGAGAAGCCCATGTCTCCCGTTGAGAGAGCCACGACACGATATGGAAGGTTGAGTTTTTGAAGGATGTTTTCAGCGTTGGCTGTCATCTTTTCCAATTCTTCATATGATTCTTCCGGTTTGGCAAATTTGACCATTTCTACCTTATGGAATTGGTGCAAACGAATCAAACCACGAGTATCACGACCAGCAGAACCAGCTTCAGAACGGAATGATGGACTCATGGCAGTAAAGTAGATTGGTAGATCTTTACCATCAATGATTTCATCACGGTAGTAGTTGGTCAGTGGAACTTCAGCAGTTGGAATCAAGACATAGTTGGTGTCGCTGAGTTCAAAAGTATCTTCCTTGAATTTTGGATATTGACCAGTACCAAACATAGAATCGTGGTTGACCATGTAAGGGGTGATGACTTCTGTGTATCCTTCCTTGCCATGCTCATCCAACATAAAGTTATAGATAGCACGTTCTAAGCGAGCTCCAAGCCCCTTGTAGAAGAGGAAACGAGCGCCTGTGACTTTACCACCACGTTCCCAGTCAAGGATGTCTAAGTCTTCTCCAAGGTCCCAGTGAGCTTTTGGTTCGAAGTTAAACTCGCGAGGAGTTCCCCAACGGCGAACTTCTACGTTATCGTCTTCATCAGCCCCAACAGGCACACTATCAGCAGGGATATTTGGAAGAGTCGTAGTAAATTCTGTCAATTTCGCATCGATTTCTGCCAATTCTGCATCAAGAGCTTTGACCTCAGCAGAAAGAGTTTGCATGGCAGCAATCTTATCATCTGCATTTTCTTTGTTGCGTTTAGCTTGGGCGATTTCAGCAGATACTGTGTTACGCTCAGCCTTGAGGGCTTCTACTTTGACCAAGATGTCTCGACGTTTGGCATCGATTTCTTTCATTTCATTCAAAACAGCTGCATCTACGCCACGTGTCGCTAATTTTTCAGCAACTGCATCAAAGTCTGTACGAATTCGTTTAATATCTAACATAGCTTCTCCTTTAACAAAAAGCACACCTGTTACAGTGTTGGAGTGGCAGGGCCACGGTTCCATCCAACTTCACAGGTGTGCACTTGATTTGATCTTCAATTTTTTGATAAACGGTAGAATTTCAATTAAGTCCTCTATCTGCTCACAGCAACCGCAGACTTTCTGAAAGATTTCCTTAATTTACTTATCCGTTTTCGTTTATTATACAAGAAAAGTACCTATTTTGCAAATAGATTTTTAATTTTAGCTGCGATGGTTTGGATCAAGGTCGGTAGCTTGACAATTTTATCATTTCCTAGATGTTCCCGAGCAATCTTTAAAATTTTCCCCGAGTCTTTAGAAGCAAATAGGAACTTGCTTTCCTTGGTGTAAATTTCAAAATGGCGGCTAATTTTACGCCCGGATACGTTGGCTCCGATCTGTTCGATTTCTTTCCAGGGAATTTGGACGTAGTCTTCTACATTAGCATCCGCATAAAATTCAAAAGCGACATTCCCAACTAGGATTTTTCCAACCTTTCCACCAACACCTAGATAAGAGACACCAGTGGTATGGAATTCCACGGTTTTATTCTGTGATTGCGCCATGTGATCCTCCTGTAACAATGTTCATTTCATTATACCATAATAAAAAGAAGGTCGAAACCTTCTTTTTTGTTGATCTTTGCTTACATCAAGCCAGCAACGTGTGCCAAGACACCGATTACAAAGAGGGCGATGATGATAGTGATTGGAGATACTTTCTTCTTAAGCAACCACATACAAGCGAAAGTAAGAAGCAATCCCATCAAACCAGGAATCAATGAATCCAAGTTTTGTTGGAAAGTCGTAACTTTTTCAGGTGTTTGAGATAGACCTGAACCAACTTGAGCGAAGGCTTCTTGGATACCCTTGTATCCTTCAGGAAGTTTATCCCAGTGGATATAAGCTTTGTCGTCTAATTTGACAGAAGAAACATTAAAGATGAATTTAATAGATACCCAACGTTCTACCAAGACAGCAAGGATGAACATCCCGAGGATAGAAGCTCCTTTAGTGATGTCTTGCAAGATCCCACCAGACATATCTTTGGTAATTTCAGAACCTGCTTTGTATCCAAGTTCTTGGGTGTACCACAAGAAGGACATACGAATCGCATTCCATGCAATAAAGAAGATGAGTGGGCCAAGGATGTTACCTGTCAAGGCAAGAGATGCACCAAGAGCTCCAAGGATTGGACGAACTGTAAACCAGAAGACAGGATCTCCGATACCCGCCAAAGGTCCCATCATACCAATCTTAACCCCTTGGATAGCGGCATCATCAATCGCAGCGCCATTTGCTTTTTCTTCTTCAAGGGCAAGAGTTACCCCGATGATTGGAGCAGCTACGTATGGGTGAGTGTTGAAGAACTCCATGTGACGCTCAAGAGCAGCCGCTTGGTCTTCTTTCTTCGTGTAAAGTTTTTTGATAGCTGGGATCAATGAGTAAGCCCAACCCAAGTTTTGCATCCGTTCATAGTTCCAAGAACCTTGCAAGAAGGTTGAACGCCACCAAACTTTTTGACGATCTGATTTAGATAATTGTAATTTTTCAGTCATGATAGTGTCACACCTTTCTTAATAGTCTTCAAGGATATCGCCGATTGGGTCATTAGAAGTAGCAACTCCGCCACCTCCATTGCCACCTTTCTTAGAGAGAGAAAGGTAGATCAAGGCAAGGGCAACACCAATTGCACCAAGAGCAATCAAGGTCAATTGGCTAACGGCAGCAAGAGCAAAACCAATGGCAAAGAATGGCCAAACTTCACGGCTTGCCATCATGTTGATAACCATGGCATAACCAACGGCAACGACCATACCACCACCGATTTGCATACCGTCTGACAACCAAGCAGGCATCGCTTCAAGAGCACCTTTAACAGTGTCAGCAGGGATCATCAACAGAAGGGCTGCAGGAATGGCGATACGAAGACCTTGAAGGAGAAGTGCTACAAAGTGAGCGCGTTCTACGCCTTTGATATCACCTTTTTTAGCAGCAGCGTCGGCAGTGTGGACCAAACCAACGGAGAGAGTACGGACGATCATGGTCAAGAAAAGACCAGCAACTGCAAGTGGAATAGCTACACCTTGAGCCACAGCGATTCCTTTAGAGCTAAAGTCACCACCAAGAACCAAGATAATCGCAGCAGCGACAGATGCAAGGGCAGCATCGGGTGCAACTGCGGCACCAATGTTGGCCCAGCCAAGTGCAAGTAATTGAAGGGAACCACCAAGCATAACACCGGCAGTCAAGTTACCTGTTACCAAACCGATTAAGGTACAAGCAACAAGTGGTTGGTGGAATTGGAATTGGTCAAGGATACCTTCAAGACCTGCTAAGAAGGCAACAACGACCACTAATACCATAGAAATAATAGACATGTTTAAAATCCTTTCGTAAGTAATCGATTATTGAACGTTAGCTTTGTTAATTAAGTCAAACAAATCTTTCTTAGAGTCATTTGGCACTTTACGGACATCAAATTCCACTCCAAGATCACGCATTTTTTCAAATGTAGCCACATCCTCTTTGTCCATTGACAAGACATTGTTAACCATGGTTTTACCAGTTGAGTGGGCCATTGAACCAACGTTCAAGGTTTTAATCGGAACACCACCCTCGATGGCACGAAGGGCATCTTGAGGTGTTTCAAACAAGATCAAAGCATGTGTTTCACCAAAGCGTGGATCTTTTGCAACGTCGATCAATTTTTGAATTGGGACAACGTTTGCTTTCACACCATTTGGTGCCGCTTGTTTGATCAATTCCTTACGGAGTTCATCTTTAGCAACAGAATCTGAAGCAACAATGATCCGATCGGCTTTTGAATCAGGTGTCCAAGCAGTTGCCACTTGTCCATGAAGAAGACGTGTATCTAAGCGGGCAAGGTTAATCTTGAGTTTTCCATCTCCGATAACTGTTCCTTCTGGAATAGCAGCTTGGGCAACAGGAGCAGCTGAAGCAGTGCTTGCTTCTTCAACTGGATTCAATTCTTCTGGAAGAGCTTTGATTCCATCTTTAGATTCTTTGATGATGTTTGCAGCAACTTGATCAACACCAGCAGTTGCATCCATCAAACGTTCAGTATAAGCTTGAATCAACATCGGAAGGTTCAATCCTGTGAGGATCGCAAATTTGCGATCTGGATTTTCACCCATAACGCGACTCGCTTGGTTAAATGGAGAACCACTCCAAAGGTCAGCCAAAACCAAGATTTCGTCTTCTGCATCAAATGCGGCAACAGCAGCATTGAATTTAGCATAGAGATCATCTGGGCCTTCACTTGGCATGAACGTAACCACTTGAACTTTCTCTTGATCCCCAAAGATCATCGAGCCGGATTGGTGGATTCCAGCTGCAAATTCACCGTGGCTAGCAATAATGATACCAATACTCATTATTGACATTCCTCCTTATAAAATTTGTTTGACTTTCAGTTTAAGAAAACTTTAAGCTTATCTATTATAAAACGTTTTCATAATAAAGTCAATTTTTCAGTACTAAATTAAAGGAAAAAGAGAAGTCTTTAACATATTAAATTGTTAACATCTGAGGTCGCTTGCTAGCAGACTTATTTGGCTATAAAATTTGAAAATCCTTTGGAATTCCTTGACAAGAGGGGAACGAAGGGGATTCTATGTTTCTGAAAAGAGTAGTAGTAGGATCTAATAGGTAAAATAAAAATATAGCAACCCCTTGCAGGTCCTGTTTGTGAGAAACTAAAAAAGACCAGCCTATTTGGGCTGGTCTAATAGGTTGAGTTGATTAGTTGGTGAAGTCAAGTACCATACGTCCTTGAATGGTTCCGGCTTCCATTTCGTCAAAGACTTTGACAGCATCTTCTACTGGACGCTTTTGAACAACTGGAACGACCAAGCCTTCTGCACCAAATTGGAAGGCTTCTTCCAAATCTTTACGAGTTCCTACAAGAGAACCGATGACTTGGATACCATCTAATACTGTTTTCACAATGCTGAGGTCCATCATTTCAGAAGGAAGACCAACTGCGATCACGCGGCCACCTGCACGAACAGAATCTACTGCTTGGTTGAAAGCTACTTTAGAAACAGCTGTTACGACAGCAGAGTGAGCTCCACCATTTGTTTTTTCTTTGATCAATCCTGGGACATCTTCGACTTCGTAACCGTTGATGACAAAGTCTGCACCAACTTCTTTTGCCAATTCGAGTTTATCATTGTTGATATCAACAGCGATGACATGAGCGTTGAAGACTTTCTTAGCATATTGAACAGCCAAGTTTCCTAGTCCACCAGCTCCATAGATAACGATCCATTGTCCTGGTTCAGCTTTGGCTTCTTTGATAGCTTTGTAGGTTGTAACACCGGCACAGGTAATAGAAGAAGCTTGAGCTGGATCTAATCCCTCTGGTACTTTTACTGCGTAGTCTGCAGTTACGATACATTGTTCAGCCATTCCTCCATCAACAGAGTAACCAGCATTTTTTACAGTACGGCAAAGAGTTTCGCGACCAGTTGTACAGTATTCACAAGTACCACATCCTTCGAAGAACCAAGCAACACTGACACGGTCACCAACTTTTAAACTTGTCACATCTGGAGCAAGTTCTTTAACAATCCCGATTCCTTCATGTCCAAGAACACGGCCTGGAACTTTACCGAAGTCTCCGTGAGCAACGTGCAAGTCAGTGTGGCAGACACCACAGTATTCGATTTGAACAAGAGCTTCCCCTGTTTCTAATGGGCGCATCTCCTTGTTTGCAACGATTTCAACACCGGTACCTTCTGGATTTACAACAACAGCTTTCATAGTTTTCCTCCTCAAGAGCTTAGTTGAATTAGAGACGGTAATAAAACGAGAAGTAACATCACTTGAATCATTATCGTATGAAACGAGCTAGGCTCCTTTTTTATTTTTGTTATGTTAATTTTATCACAAACTTTATCAGTTAGCAAGCGTTTACATAGAAAAATTTCTGAAAATAAACTTAACCAGTTAAACTGTTTTCAGAAAAAGTCTCTATAAGGTTCCGTATGTTTGAGAAAACAAAAAGCTTGAATCCTTTCTTGTAAAAGGTGATTCAAGCGCTTCTCTATTTATAGGAAGAGTTTTTCTAGTTGACGAGCAACGCCGTCCTGATCATTTGTATACTCGGTTTGTTTATCGGCATAGGGGAGGAGAACAGGATTGGCGTTTTTCATTGCAAAACCAGTTCCTGCGAAAGCCAACATGTCTGTATCATTTTGTTCGTCTCCAAAGGCGATAAGGTTTTTCCGATCAAGTCCGTAAGTCTTGAGGAGATAGTTGAGGGCAAAGGCCTTATTGACGCCTTTTGGAGCACATTCCAGAATGTTGAGGGGACCACCCCAGCTATTGATTTCTAGCTCGTGATGGTAGTAATCACGCATTTCTTCGGCTAAAGCATACTTATCTTCAGCGCGTGTTTGAAAGAGGATGGCGTTTGGGTTTTCGGTAACTTTATGAGCTTCGAATTTTGTTTTGGAGGAGATTTTAGAAACCCCAAATAAGGCGGGATCAATAGTATGGTGGTAGGTGTGGGTGACATAGAACTTATTGCGATACTCTCCAGCGATAAAGTCCGCCTGGATGTCATTTTCTCTCTCGACCATATCTAGGAGGTATTTTTTATCAAGGGTCATGGATAGTTCTTTTGACCATTTTTTATTTGGAATATGAGTGAGAGCGCCGTTAAAGTTAATCATGGGACTTTCCAATCCCAATTCCTTATAGATGTGATCTGCCATTCGATAGGGACGGCCAGTTGTAATAATGACCAGGTGACCTTGTTCACTGACTTTCTGGATGGTTTCAATCGTATAAGGCGATAATTTGCTCTCAGAATTTAATAAGGTGCCATCTAAATCGACAGCGATTAGTTTTTTATTCATAGGAAGATTCCTTTCATTTGTATGGTTTTTCTTACTCTAAATGAGGAGTATAGAAGTGCCATATTTTAAGAAGAATGCTACCATTATACCAGATAAACAGGAAAATTTCAGTTTTTCGAATAGTAAATGATGTGGCACAAAAGATTATCCAGATGAATCTCTTGTAAAAGTGAATGATATTTGATAAAATATTTGTATTGTTCGTGATTGAGTCGCGAGCAGATTTATTTTTTTTAAGGAGTTTATTGGAAAAATGGATAAGTTTTTCAAACTATCTGAACACGGAACGACGGTTCGTACAGAGGTATTAGCTGGTTTAACGACCTTCTTTGCCATGTCTTATATCTTATTTGTAAACCCTCAAATGCTCTCCCAAACAGGAATGCCAGCTCAAGGAGTATTTCTGGCAACCATTATTGGGTCAGTCGTTGGGACTCTTATGATGGCTTTCTACGCGAACCTGCCTTATGCCCAAGCACCAGGAATGGGCTTGAATGCCTTCTTTACCTTTACAGTGGTATTTGGGATGGGCTATTCTTGGCAAGAAGCCTTGGGAATGGTCTTTATTTGTGGATTGATTTCCTTGGTTATCACATTAACTAATGTTCGGAAAATGATTATTGAGTCAATTCCAAATGCTTTGCGTTCAGCTATTTCAGCTGGTATCGGAATTTTCTTAGCCTATGTTGGAATTAAAAATGCTGGCTTGTTGAAGTTTTCGATTGATCCGCATACCTATACGGTGGCAGGAGAAGGGGCTGACAAAGCGAATGCAGCGATTACAGCAAATTCTGCAGCGGTCCCAGGACTTGTTAGTTTTAATAGTCCGACAGTCCTTCTTGCCTTGGCTGGCTTAGCCATTACTGTTTTCTTTGTCATCAAGGGCATTAAAGGAGGAATTATCCTTTCTATCCTTACGACAACAATCCTCGCTATTGTGTTTGGCATTGTTGATCTTTCAACGATTGACTTTGGTAGTACCCATCTTGGAGCAGCCGTTAATGATCTTGGCAAAATTTTTGGAGCTGCACTTGGTTCAGAAGGATTAGGTTCCTTGATTACCAATACTTCTCGTCTTCCTGAAACCTTGATGGCCATCCTCGCTTTCTCATTGACAGATATCTTTGATACGATTGGTACCTTGATTGGAACTGGTGAAAAAGTTGGTATTGTTGCCACAAATGGTGAAAATCATCAATCCGCTAAATTGGATAAAGCCCTTTATTCAGACCTCGTAGCGACATCTGTTGGTGCTATTGCAGGTACTTCGAATGTGACGACTTATGTTGAGTCAGCTGCAGGAATTGGAGCTGGTGGACGGACTGGTTTGACAGCCCTTGTAGTAGCCATCTGTTTCGCAGTGTCAAGTATTTTTAGTCCCCTTCTTGCCATCGTACCAACTGCAGCGACAGCACCGATTTTGATCATCGTTGGGATCATGATGTTGAGTAGCTTGAAAAACATCCATTGGGATGATTTGGCAGAAGCTGTACCAGCTTTCTTCACCTCTATCTTTATGGGATTCAGCTATTCCATCACAAATGGGATTGCAGCAGGTTTTATTACCTATACAGTAACCAAATTGGTCAAAGGTGAAGCCAAAGAAGTTCACAGTATGATTTGGATTTTAGATGCCTTGTTTATCTTGAACTTTATCAGTATGGCCTTGCATTAGAATGAACATAGAGGAAAGCTTGGACAAATAGCCCAAGCTTTTTTTGATTGTCTTAGGTGAGGCAGAAGGTTGATCGACTAAAAATAGTGGGCAATAATCAATTATTTTTGGTATAATGGAGGAATGAAAAGTCAAAATGAACAAGAGTTGATTGCCCTTGGAAAACAGTTGGGTCAACGTTTAGAAAAACAGGATGTCGTGATTCTGACGGGAGATCTGGGGGCAGGGAAAACAACCTTTACAAAAGGCCTTGCTCAAGGGTTGGGCATTCGCCAGATGATCAAAAGTCCTACTTATACTATCGTGAGAGAATATGAAGGCCGTTTGCCCTTGTATCACCTGGATGTCTATCGTATTGGAGACGATCCAGATTCGATTGATTTGGATGACTTTTTATTTGGTGAAGGAGTTACCGTCATTGAGTGGGGAGAATTGTTAGAGACCAGTCTTCCTGCTGGATATTTAAAGGTTGAACTGCTTAAGGACGGTGATGGACGTGAGATATGCTTGTCAGCTGTCGGTGAACGTGCAGAACAATTAAAGGACTCATTTCTAACTTCTGTAGGAGCTTGAAGATGGAACAGGTATTGGATCTCTTTTTGAAAGAGGCTGAGGCTTCGGATGCAGAGTGTTTACTCGACTTTTTTAAAGATGTAGCGACTGAATCGGATTTTATGACCTTGGCTCCAGAAGGGCTTGGGATGACCAAGCAAGAGTTGGAAATATTTGCTGAAACACAAGCACAAACAGACAATCAATTATGTCTCTTATTATACTTGGGTGAGGATCTGGTAGGTGTCTTAAATATTGCAGCGGATCAAAACAGAGCCTTGCGCCATATTGGAGATCTCTTTATCGTTGTTCGGAAGGCCTATTGGAATAAAGGATTGGGTCGTATTCTTCTAGAAGAAGGAATCGCATGGGCAGAAGGTACCAACCTCCTTCGGAAGTTAGACCTCAGTGTCCAAGTTCGAAATGAACGGGCCATCCATCTCTACCAAACGCTAGGATTTGAAATTGAAGGTCTCCGCAAGAGAGGCGTATACAAGGAAGGGGAATATCTGGATGTTTACCTAATGGGCAAACTGATAGATAGACAGAATTAATGATTAAAAAAATTCTATTAATGTTTTTTAGTTTGTTAGCTGTAACGACAATAGGGATTGCGGCCTATGGGCTGACCATCCTCAATCAGTCAACAAATACGTTGAGTAAGACTTATAAAGGGATTGGTGATGAAAACAATGTCATCGCAGAAAACAAACCAATGACCATTTTGCTCATGGGGGTTGATACTGGATCAGGCTCACGAGAGGATCAGTGGGTAGGAAACAGTGATACCATGATTCTGGTGACGGTAAATCCACAGACGCGTGAAACAACGATTATGAGTTTGGAACGGGATATCTTGACCAATATTACGCAGGATGGAGAAACTGTCCAAGCTAAGCTGAATGCGGCTTATGCTCAAGGTGGAGCAGAATTGGCCATTAAAACCATCCAAGATTTGATGAATATTCATATCGACCGTTATGCGATGATCAATATGAAAGGCCTGGTTCAACTGGTTGATAAGGTTGGCGGCATCACAGTAAACAATCCATTTGATTTTGATATTTCAATCGAAGAAAATGAACCGGAATATACAGCAAAAATTCCACCTGGTCGTCAAGAGATTGATGGAGAACAAGCATTGGTATATTCACGGATGCGTTATCAAGATCCAGAAGGAGACTATGGTCGTCAAAAACGCCAACGGGAAGTCATTGAAAAGATCATCAAGAAAGTATTGACTTTGGATGGTCTGAGCAACTATCAAGGAATTATTGAAGCGGTTAGTGATAATATGCAGACCAATATCTCCTTGGATACGAATAGCTTGATGCACTTGATGGGCTATCGAGATGCCTTGAAGAACATCCGTATGGAACAGTTGAAAGGGGAAGATGCCACCCTAGCGGATGGCGGAAGTTACCAAATTGTTACTTCAGAACACCTGTTGAAGATGCAGAATATCCTGCGCAAAAGTCTTGGATTATCGCCTGTAAGAAAGCTCAAAACAAGTGCTGTTCTATTGGATAGCGATGAAGCTAGGGGTACTGATTCGTCAGAAAGTGGCGAAAGCCCAGTAGAGTCGAGTCAGAATACTGGTGGGGGCTATTACGATCCTTCCTATGTTCCGGAAACTTCTGTAAGTTCAGAAACGGTGACACCATACCAACAGATAGTGCCTCCTTATACGGATACAACTGTAGCTGGTGTTGGAGGAAACTAAATTAAAAAAAAAAAGGTTTTGAGATAGCTATCTCAAAACCTTTTTTGGTTAGTCGTTCGTATTAGATTTCTCAGACCAAATAGTTTGGATTTGTTCTACAGAAGCGTTGGCTTGCTGAGAAAAGACCCTTGCCTTATAGGAAAAGTCTTCCAGTAATTGGTTTAAAAGGACTCGTTGCTCCTGAATGATTTCAATGTTTTTTTTGATTTTAGAAACATTTGATTGGATTCCATCCGTGAGTTGTTTGGTTTCGTTGAATTCATTTTTAAGGGGTTCCCGATTTTTAACAAGTTGATAGCTGATGGTTGCTCCAGTCGCAAACCAAAATAGATCTCTTAATTTCATAGTAAGCTCCTTTTTAATGGTTTGAGATATCCTTGGCTAATTGAGCAAGGCGGTCAAAATCAGGTTCGTGGGCAATGAAATCAATCTTTAGGTCGTCTTCTTGAGAGTAGCGTGGAAGAATATGGACGTGGGTGTGGAAGACAGACTGACCCGCAATTTCTTCCATGTTACTAATGATATTCATTCCTTGAGGCTGTGTAGCACTTTCCACTTTTTTGGTGACTCTTGAAACGATGTTAAAAAGATCAGCTGTTTCATCTGGTGTCATTTCCAACAGATTACGGGCATGTTTTTTTGGAATCACAAGGGTATGGCCTGGAGTGACCTGAGAGATATCTAAAAAAGCAAGAAAATGGTCATCTTCGTAGACCTTAGAAGCAGGAATTTCTCCGGCAACAATCTTACAAAAAATACAATCCGAAACCATAAATGTACCTCAATTTCGCTAGATTTTGTTATAATATAAGAACATTATACCAGAAAGCTAAGAAAATATGTTAGAAATAAAAAACCTGACAGGAGGCTATGTCAATATCCCTGTCTTGAAAGATGTTAGTTTTGAGGTTGGCGATGGTCAATTGATTGGATTGATTGGCTTGAATGGAGCAGGGAAATCAACGACCATAAATGAAATTATAGGTTTACTGCGTCCCTATGCTGGCGAAATCCGGATCGACGGTTTGACTTTAGCTACTTCTCCAAGTGCCTATCGCCAAAAAATTGGTTATATTCCTGAAACACCGAGCCTTTATGAGGAGTTAACCCTGCGTGAGCATATTGAGACAGTGGCGATGGCCTATGACTTGGATCAGGAAGCAGTTTTTGCGCGTGTGACTCCTCTCTTGAAGCAATTTCGACTAGAGGAAAAATTGGATTGGTTTCCTGTCCATTTTTCTAAGGGGATGAAACAAAAGGTCATGATTATTTGTGCCTTTGCTGTTGATCCAAGTTTGTTTATTGTCGATGAGCCTTTCTTAGGTTTGGATCCAGTTGCGATCTCAGATTTAATTCAATTATTGAAGGTGGAAAAAGAGAAGGGGAAATCTATTTTAATGAGTACCCATGTTCTGGATTCTGCTGAAAAAATGTGTGATGCCTTTGTCATCCTCCATAAGGGACAGGTCCGTGCTCAGGGGACTTTAGAGGATTTGCGGACAGAATTTGGAATGGCAGATGCAGATTTGAATGAGATTTACCTTGCACTAACAAAAGAGGCTGACCGATGATTGAAGTTTTACAAAAGAGGAAGACGACCTTTCGCAATCAGTGCTTAAAATATTCTCGCTATGTGTTTAATGATCACTTTGTCCTCTTTCTCCTGATTTTTCTAGGCTTTTTAGCGGTTCAGTACAGTCAATTTTTGCGCTCCCTACCAGAAGATAAGAGCCTTCTCCTCCTTCTACTTGCCCTAGCTCCTTTGCTCTTGCTTCCAATTGGTTCCATCGCAACCTATTTTGAGAAGCCAGACATGATTTTCCTTCTGGCAAAAGAAGAGGAATTGAAAGGCTATTTGAACCAACAAACCTTACGAGCGACTATTTTCTGGGGAATTGTACAAACCCTTGTGCTTGTCCTATTTGTCCCTTTGGCTTTGGCTTTAGGACTGTCTTTGACCATTGTAGTGGTTTATGTGGCTATTCTCTTCTTGTTGAAGGTTCTTGTTTTTCAAGGGAAGGGGAAAAGATTCTATAACCAGGCGGGTCTTGATTGGAAGAGAATCGTAGAGCTAGAAAACCAGAGAAAGCAAAGTATTCTAAGATTTTTCGCCCTTTTTACCACAGTAAAAGGAATGACGAATAGCGTGAAACGGCGGGCCTACTTAGACAGACTAACAAGCATGGTTCCGAAAGTCAGTTCCAAGACTTGGAACAATCTGTATCTCCGTTCTTATCTCAGAAATGGAGATCTGTTTTCCATGAGCCTGCGTCTATTAGGACTAGCAATCGCTGTCTTTGTCTTCATCCCGCAAACGCTAGTAGCAGTAGCCGTCGCGGGGCTCATGAATTATTTACTTGTTTTTCAATTGCTCGGACTCTACAAGGCCTTTGACTATCAGTATTTAACGCGACTCTTCCCCTTGGAAATCAGTGCTAAAACACGAGGGCTTCTTCAAACAGTTCAATCGGTGACTTTGTTTGTGGTTCTTGTCGAGGGAGGACTGGGATTACTGGTCTTTGAAGAGAAAATTCTCGTCCTGGCCTTGCTAGCTTTCACAGCCTTTTTAGCCTATGGTTATGCACCTTTCAAGGTGAGACGATTAGTTGACGAAACGCTTTAAAATTAGTAAAATAGATGGGAAACTTTTTACGGAGGAAGAGATGGACTCGAACGAAAAAGAGCTAACGTTAACCCCAATTGCTGGTAAAAGCGGAAAAGCCTTTATGGGGACTTATCCGGATGGGGGGAAAGTATTTGTCAAAATGAATACGACTCCAATATTAGCAGGGTTAGCTAAAGAACAAATTGCTCCACAACTCTTATGGAGCCGACGCTTACCTGACGGAAATGTGATGAGCGCACAAGAATGGTTAAATGGAGAAATTTTAACTCCAAATGGGATGGGGAAAAAGCAAGTGGTTCATATCCTGACTCGTTTGCACCGTTCACGCCCCTTGATGACGCAATTGAGAAAGTTGGGCTACACAGCTGAATCGCCATTGGATTTATTGAATTCTTTGAGCAGTCAGTTGCCAATTGCTTTGCGTCAAAACAATTATTTGCAATCTGTATTAAAGAGTTTACGACAGACTGTTCCAGCTTTTCGAGAAGATTATGCAACCATTGTTCACGGAGATGTCCGTCACAGTAACTGGATTGAAACGGATAGTGGATTTATCTACTTGGTAGATTGGGATTCTGTCCGCTTAACAGATCGGATGATGGATGTGGCTCATGTTTTAAGTCACTACATTCCAGATTCCCAGTGGCAGGATTGGTTGGTCTATTACGGCTATAAGTACAATGAAACTGTATTTGGTAAATTGTACTGGTTTGGTCAATACTCTTTCCTTTGTCAGATTGTAAAATACTATGAAAACAATGATTTAGAGAATGTGAACCGGGAAATTTATGCCTTGCGTAATTTCCGGTCAAAATATGGGAAGGAAGCATGAGAGTTAGAAACCGTAAAGGTGCAACCGAATTATTAGAAGCCAATCCGCAATATGTCATTTTGAAGCCAGAAGAAGCCAAAGGGAAGTGGCATGAGATTTTTGGAAATGACCATCCTATTCATATTGAAGTGGGAAGTGGTAAAGGAGCCTTTATCACTGGAATGGCCAAACAAAATCCAGACATTAACTATATCGGGATTGATATTCAAAAATCAGTATTAAGCTACGCTTTGGATAAGGTGTTGGAAGCTGACGTTCCCAATATCAAGTTGCTTTGGGTGGACGGAGATAGCTTGACTAATTACTTTGAAGACGGTGAGATTGATCAATTGTATCTCAATTTTTCAGATCCTTGGCCGAAGAAACGCCATGAAAAACGTCGTCTAACCTACAAGAGTTTCTTAGATACTTTCAAACAGATTTTGCCAGAGCATGGAGAGATTCATTTCAAGACGGACAATCGAGGACTCTTTGAATACAGTTTGGTGAGTTTTTCTCAGTATGGAATGACCTTGAAGGGTGTCTGGCTAGATCTTCATGCTAGTGATTTTGAGGGAAATGTCATGACCGAATATGAAAAGAAATTCTCAAGTAAGGGTCAGGTCATTTATCGGGTTGAAGCACAATTTTAAAGTCTAGTTAAGGATCGACGTCTCCTGAAAAGGAGGCGTTTTTCTTTTGGATGGTAGCTGTATGAATGAGGAAGTCGAAATTCTTGCATTTCGACGGAACTTGTGCTAGAATATTTAAAACGAATAGAAAAGGAGAGGCGAAGACATATCTTCGCCTCTTGTCTGTGAGGAGGTGTTGTCCTATCGCAACAATTGTTGAATTAGTAACAGAAATTCTTGAACCCGCCATCCAAGCTCCATTTGAATTAGTGGATGTGGAATATGAAAAGATTGTAGGAGACTATGTTCTAAGTATCTTTGTTGATAAGCCAGGTGGTATTACCCTGAATGATACAGCAGATTTAACAGAAGTGATTAGTCCTCTGTTGGATCAGATTCAACCTGATCCATTCCCAGAACAGTACTTCCTAGAAGTGACGAGTCCTGGTTTGGAGCGTCCCTTAAAAACCAAAGATGCAGTGGAAAAAGCTCTGGGTCAATATATCCATGTCAGCTTGTACAAGGCAGTTGACAAACAAAAGGTCATTGAAGGAACACTCGTTAAGTTCGAAGATGACCAATTGACCATGGAATACATGGACAAAACAAGAAAGAAAACCATTGAAATCCCCTATAGTCTTGTCTCAAAAGCAAGACTAGCTGTCAAATTATAGCAGAAAAGAAAGGAAGGCTCTTAGTAGCCTAAGAGCAAGAAAAGAATGAGTAAAGAAATGCTAGATGCTTTTCGCATCTTGGAAGAAGACAAAGGAATCAAAAAAGAAGATATCATTGAAGCTGTCACAGAATCATTGCGTTCGGCTTATCGGAGACGGTATGGTCAAGCAGAAAGTGCTGCTATCGAATTTAATGAAAAGACTGGTGACTTCCGCGTTTATACCGTTCGTGAAGTAGTGGATGAAGTATTTGATAGCCGGTTAGAAATTAGCTTGAAAGATGCTCTTGCGATTAGCTCTGCCTATGAATTGGGAGACAAAATCAAATTTGAAGAAGCACCTGCTGAGTTTGGCCGTGTCGCAGCTCAATCTGCCAAACAAACCATCATGGAAAAAATGCGCAAGCAAACTCGTGCGATTACTTACAACACTTATAAAGAACATGAAAATGAAATTATGAGTGGAACGGTTGAGCGTTTTGATAATCGCTTTATCTATGTAAATTTAGGGTCTATCGAAGCTCAATTGTCTAAACAAGACCAAATCCCGGGTGAAGTCTTCCAATCTCATGATCGCATTGAAGTCTTTGTCTACAAAGTAGAAGACAATCCTCGTGGGGTCAACGTTTTCGTAAGTCGTAGCCATCCAGAAATGATCAAACGTTTGATGGAACAAGAAATCCCTGAAGTCTATGATGGAACCGTTGAAATCATGAGCGTGGCGCGTGAAGCTGGAGACCGGACCAAGGTGGCTGTTCGTAGCCATAATCCAAACGTAGATGCGATTGGAACCATCGTTGGTCGTGGTGGATCGAATATCAAAAAGATTACTAGCAAGTTCCACCCAGCTCGTTATGATCAGAAATTGGATCGTATGGTCCCAACAGAAGAAAACATTGATGTCATTGAGTGGGTACCAGATCCAGCAGAATTTATCTACAATGCCATCGCGCCTGCTGAGGTCGATCAAGTCATCTTTGATGAAGAAGACAGCAAGCATGCCCTTGTGGTAGTACCAGATAGCAAGCTATCTCTTGCAATCGGTCGTCGTGGTCAAAACGTGCGCTTGGCGGCTCACTTAACTGGCTACCGGATTGATATCAAATCAGCTAGTGAGTACGAAGAAATGGAAGCAAGTCAAGAACTTGCTTTTGAAGAAGTAGAAAGTGATTTGAATTCTGTAGACGAATAGGGAGGAAATCATGGTAAAGACAAGAAAAATCCCTTTACGCAAGTCTGTCGTTTCAAATGAGGTCATCGATAAACGAGATCTCTTGCGAATCGTAAAAAATAAAGAAGGTCAAGTTTTTATCGATCCAACTGGGAAAGCAAATGGTCGTGGTGCTTATATCAAGCTTGATAATGAGGAAGCACTTCAAGCCAAGAAGAAGAAAGTCTTCAATCGCAGCTTTAGCATGGAAGTGGATGAAGCTTTCTACGATGAATTGATTGCTTATGTGGATCATAAGGTGAAAAGAAGAGAGTTAGGCCTTGAATAAGCAAAAAGTCAGTAATTTATTGGGATTGGCTCAGCGAGCAGGGAAAATCATCTCTGGAGAAGAGTTGGTCATCAAGTCTGTTCAAGAAGGAAAGGCTCGTTTGGTCTTTCTAGCAGATGATGCAGCTCCCAATCTTACCAAAAAAATCACAGATAAATGCCACTATTATGGCGTTCCGGTATTAACCGTGTTTTCAACACTAGAATTAAGTACTGCCATTGGTCGCTCACGAAAGGTAGCGGCCGTGACAGATGCTGGATTTTCAAAGAAAATGAGGTCTCTTATGGAATAGAAGAGGAGGACAGCAATTGTCTAAGAAAAGATTGTATGAGATTGCCAAAGAACTAGGCAAGGAAAGTAAAGAAGTCGTCACACGGGCGAAAGAATTAGGGTTAGAGGTAAAGAGTCACGCTTCTAGTATCGAAGGTGAAGCGGTTGAGCGTTTGGTCAATAGTTTTGCATCAAAGGCGCCCCAAACTCCTAAAGTGAAGGAAGAAAAACAAGTAAAAGTTGCACCGGTTGCAAAAGAACCTGTTGCAAACCAACCAGAAAAGACAAGGGAAACAGTGGCAGCACCTGTTGTGAAGCCAAAGAGTCGTAATTTCAAGGCGGAACGCGAAGCCCGTGCGAAAGAGCAGGCGGAACGTCGTCAACAACAAGGAAATCGACCTAAGAAACAACAAAACGACCGTCGGGATGGGGATCGTTTCCAAAATCGTAATGAGCGAAAAAATCAAGGAAATGACCGCCGGAACCAAGGGAATGATCGTCGCCGTGACCAAGCTGGCAACGGTCAAGGACGTCCAAATCCTGTAAATGGCGCTCCGAAAATTGATTTCAAAGCCCGTGCGGCAGCATTAAAGGCAGAGCAAAATGCGGAATATGCACGTGGTAGTGAAGAACGCTACAAGCAAAACCAGGCAGCCAAGGTAGAGCAAGACCGTCAACAACGTCGTAAGCGTGAAGAGGCAGTTGCGACTGAAGTTGTCGCTCCACAACCGAAGGTAGAAGCAGCGAAGGCAACTCCGGTAGCGGCTCCAAGTCCTGCAGCAGTTGATACACGTCGGAAAAAGCAAGCTAGACCAGACAAAAAACGTGAAGATTTTGATCGCGAAGAAGATGGTCCAAGAAAACAACAAAAGAATCGAAGTAGTCAAAACCAAGTGAGAAATCAAAGAAATAGTAACTGGAACAACAACAAAAAGAATAAAAAAGGAAAGAATAACCGCAATGAAGCTCCAAAACCAGTAACAGAGCGTAAATTCCATGAGTTGCCAAGTGAACTTGAGTACACAGATGGAATGACGGTTGCGGAAATCGCAAAACGGATTAAGCGTGAGCCTGCGGAAATCGTTAAGAAACTCTTCATGATGGGAGTGATGGCGACACAAAACCAATCCTTGGATGGCGATACCATTGAACTTCTGTTAGTGGATTATGGAATTGAAGCCAAGAAAAAGGTTGAAGTGGACAATGCGGATATCGAACGCTTCTTCGTCGAAGATGGCTATTTGAATCCAGATGAACTGGTAGAGCGTCCACCAGTTGTCACCATCATGGGACACGTTGACCACGGGAAGACAACCCTTTTGGATACCCTTCGTAATTCACGTGTAGCGACAGGAGAAGCAGGAGGAATCACCCAACATATCGGTGCCTACCAAATCGTGGAAAATGGCAAGAAAATTACCTTCTTGGATACACCTGGACACGCGGCCTTTACCTCTATGCGGGCGCGTGGTGCATCTGTTACGGATATTACCATCTTGGTCGTAGCAGCAGATGACGGGGTGATGCCACAAACAATCGAAGCCATCAACCACTCAAAAGCGGCTAATGTTCCAATCATTGTGGCTATTAACAAGATTGATAAACCAGGTGCCAACCCAGAACGTGTCATCGGTGAATTGGCAGAGCATGGAGTTATGTCAACTGCCTGGGGTGGAGATTCTGAGTTTGTAGAAATCTCTGCCAAGTTCAACCAAAATATCGATGAGCTCTTGGAAACGGTCCTTCTTGTGGCTGAAATCCAAGAACTCAAAGCAGATCCAACTGTTCGTGCCATCGGTACGGTTATCGAAGCGCGCTTGGATAAAGGAAAAGGTGCGGTTGCAACCCTTCTGGTTCAACAAGGTACTTTGAATGTCCAAGACCCAATCGTTGTTGGTAATACTTTCGGACGTGTCCGTGCCATGACCAATGACCTTGGCCGTCGTGTGAAAGTAGCTGGACCATCTACTCCAGTTTCTATCACTGGTTTGAACGAAGCACCAATGGCGGGTGACCACTTTGCGGTTTATGAAGATGAAAAATCTGCGCGTGCAGCCGGTGAAGAACGTGCGAAACGTGCGCTGATGAAACAACGTCAAGCAACCAACCGTGTCAGCCTTGAAAATCTCTTTGATACCTTGAAGGCTGGAGAAGTGAAATCCGTTAATGTCATCATTAAAGCCGATGTACAAGGATCGGTTGAAGCCCTTGCTGCTTCCCTTCAAAAGATTGAAGTGGAAGGTGTGAAAGTGACCATCGTTCACTCAGCAGTTGGTGCCATCAACGAATCAGACGTCACCCTTGCAGAAGCTTCAAATGCCTTCATCATTGGATTTAACGTCCGCCCTACGCCTCAAGCACGTCAGCAAGCAGAAGCTGATGAGGTAGAAATCCGTCTTCACTCAATCATCTATAAAGTGATTGAAGAAATGGAAGATGCCATGAAGGGAATGTTGGATCCTGAGTTCGAAGAGAAAGTCATCGGGGAAGCAGTCATTCGTGAAACCTTTAAGGTCTCTAAAGTGGGTACCATCGGTGGATTTATGGTCCTCAGTGGTAAGGTCACCCGTGACTCCAAAGTTCGTGTCATTCGTGACGGTGTCGTCATTTATGATGGAGCTCTTGCTAGCTTGAAACATTATAAAGATGATGTCAAAGAAGTGACCAACGGTCGCGAAGGTGGATTGATGATCGAAGGATACAATGATATCAAGACTGATGATACCATTGAAGCTTACATCATGGAAGAAATTAAAAAATAAACTGTTAACTAGGAAGGAAGAAAGGTAATCTCCTATTTCCTAGTTTTTAAAGACAGAGCAGAAAGGAGTTCCTATGGCAAGTCATTTTCGGACAGACCGAGTCGGTATGGAAATCAAGCGGGAAGTCAACGAAATTTTGCAAAAGAAAGTTCGTGATCCGCGTGTCCAAGGCGTCACCATTACGGATGTTCAAATGCTAGGCGATTTGTCGATGGCCAAGGTTTACTATTCGATTATGAGTGACCTGGCTTCAGATAATCAAAAGGCTCAGACAGGGCTGGAAAAAGCAACAGGAACCATCAAGCGCGAATTAGGTCGGAATTTAAAATTGTACAAAATTCCAGATTTAACCTTTGTCAAAGATGAATCCATTGAATATGGAAACAAGATTGACCAAATGTTACGCGATCTTGATAAAAAATAATGAACAAAACGATAGATTCTGTAGAGTCTATCGTTTTTTTATGGCAAAATTCAGAAGAAATTTCAAAAAAAACTTGTGCCGAAGGGGTGGATGTTTTAAAATAGAGTGAGTAAACTTTTATCGAATGATGATGGAGGAAAAGGAATGTCCATTGATTGGCAGAACATTTTATTTAACTTCTTAGGTGGTTTGGGACTATTTTTATATAGTATCAAAACTATGGGTGATGGCTTGCAACAGGCTGCAGGGGATCGCCTTCGTTACTATATCGACAAATATACCAGTAATCCATTTCTAGGGGTGCTCGTAGGGATTGTCGTGACTGCCCTTATCCAGTCTAGTACCGGGGTAACTGTTATTACGGTTGGATTAGTAAGTGCCGGTCTATTAACGCTACGCCAAGCAATTGGGATCATCATGGGGGCCAATATCGGGACGACGGTCACTTCCTTCATCATTGGTTTCAAGTTGGGAACATATGCCTTGCCCATTATGTTTGTCGGTACAGTCTGTCTCTTCTTTACCAAGAATCGGATAGCTAACAATATTGGTCGGATCTTGTTTGGGGTTGGGGGAATCTTTTACGCCTTGAACCTCATCAGCGCAGGGATGAGTCCTTTGAAAGACTTGCCAGAGTTTAGCCAATATATGGTAACCCTTGGGAAGAATCCAATCCTCGGAGTGCTAGCTGGAGCCATTATCACAGTCTTGATCCAGGCTTCTTCTGCAACGATTGGGATTCTGCAAGGTCTCTACTCAGGTGGATTTTTAGATCTTAAGGGAGCATTGCCAATTTTATTTGGGGATAACATTGGGACTACGCTCACCGTTATCATTGCTGCCATGGGGGCCAATGTTTCTGCCAAACGGGTTGCAGCGACCCACGTCTTATTTAATGTCATCGGGACCATTCTGTGTATCATCTTGTTGGGACCATTTACAAGTATGATTGAGTTCTTCCAAGCTCAGTTGCATCTCTCACCTGAGATGACGATTGCCTTTTCACATGGTGCTTTTAATGTGACCAACACCATCGTTCAATTCCCATTCATTGGGGCTTTGGCTTACTTTG
Source organism: Streptococcus sp. GS001 (assembly GCF_021595565.1). Classification (NCBI taxonomy): domain Bacteria; kingdom Bacillati; phylum Bacillota; class Bacilli; order Lactobacillales; family Streptococcaceae; genus Streptococcus; species Streptococcus sp. GS001. The sequence continues at coordinate 52,773 of NZ_JACSYJ010000006.1, read as the reverse complement.
TGACGAAATTGATTCCTGGTGAGGATGAAGTGGTCAAATACGAACCACTTTACTTGGACGAAAATTTGATTACCCAAGCTCCTTCGATTGCCTTGGGAAATGCTAAAAAAGAACTCTTGCACTTAGGAGCTTATGCTGAAAAGATTTTTGATTTATCTTATCGCTATATTTTGAATCAAGAAGAAAAGTTGGCTGAAAAAGGCCATAAAACAGAAGAAGCGATTAATACCATCGATGATCAGTTGACCAAATACTTGATCCGCTTGTCCAGTGAAGCTTTGAGTCCAAAAGAAAGCGAATCCTTGACCAATATTTTGGATTCTTCTCGAGATTTGGAGCGGATTGGAGACCACGCAGAAGCCTTGATCAACTTGACGGATTATCTCATTCGGAAGAAAGTTGTCTTTTCTGACAATGCCTTGGCTGAATTAGAAGATATCTACCAGCAAACGGCGACGTTTGTTAAAGATGCCCTTCGAAGTGTAGAAGAGGATAACCAAGAGTTGGCGGCAGAGTTGGAACAGCGCCATCAGGCAATTGAAAAACTCGAAAAGAAATTGCGGAAGACTCATATTTCTCGTCTGAACAAGGGCGAGTGTACACCTCAAGCAGGTGTCAACTTTATTGATATCATCTCTCACTATACACGTGTCGCAGACCATGCCATGAACTTAGCTGAGAAGGTACAATTGGAGCAGATCTAAAAAAACGAAAAATCCAGTTCTTTAGGACTGGATTTTAGAATGTAGACAAATTTTTTTCATAAAATAGCTAGAAAATTTTTTCAAAAAAATAATTTGTATTTTTAATTAATTAAACAAATTTATTACTTTCCGCTGTGAGAAAAGTGGCTGAAGCGCTAAAGTTTCAGCCACTCGGGAGTTTTGAAACTTTAGGTTCAAAACTAAGTCATGGAACTTCAAATAAGTTCGCTGACGTCCGTACTCACCTAAGGAAAGTTTTAAAGAAGACTTTATATTCAATCTGAAATCCAGCTCAAAAAAACTGGATTTTTTATCGTATTTATAGAGAATATTAATATATTTAAATAAAATAGGTCTAGACCATTTACAAATGCAGTACAAAGGATTATAATGTGTATGAATATATCGGTAGAAAAAGAAAGGAAATCACCATGACAACCTATATACAAGCAGATCAATTCTTTTATCCCCATGGCATTCGTAAGGGAGGATATCTAGAAATTGTCGATGGCAAATTTGGGAAACATGTAGATCAGCTACCAGAGGGAGCTACTGTTTTGGACTATACAGGCTATAGTATTGCTCCTGGTTTGGTCGATACGCACATCCATGGATTTGGTGGAGTTGATGTTATGGACAACAACATCGAGGGAACTCTTCATACTATGAGTGAGGGTCTCTTGAGCACAGGGGTCACTAGCTTTTTGCCAACAACCTTGACCTCTTCTTATGAGCAATTATTGGCAGTAACTGAAAACATTGGAGCACGCTACCAAGAAGCATCTGGTGCTAAGATTCGTGGCATTTACTTTGAAGGACCTTACTTTACAGAGAAGTACAAAGGGGCACAAAATCCAGCCTACATGAAAGATCCTCGAATGGATGAATTCCGTGCATGGCAAAAAGTAGCCAACGGCTTGCTCAATAAAATTGCCCTTGCTCCTGAGCGAGATGGTGTCGAAGACTTTGTCCGCACAGTGACAGGAGAAGGGGTAACGGTTGCGCTTGGTCACTCCAATGCAACCTTTGACGAAGCTAAAAAAGCAGTGGATGCTGGGGCTAGTGTCTGGGTGCATGCCTATAACGGAATGCGCGGTTTGACGCACCGTGAGTTGGGAATGGTTGGGGCTATGTACCAACTTCCTCATACTTATGCAGAGTTAATCTGTGATGGCCATCACGTTGATCCAAAAGCCTGCGACATCCTTCTCAAACAAAAAGGAGTGGAAAATATCGCCTTGATCACCGACTGTATGACAGCTGGTGGCTTGGAAGATGGCGACTACATGTTGGGTGAATTCCCTGTTGTCGTAGAAAATGGAACAGCCCGTTTGAAATCGACAGGGAATCTGGCTGGTTCGATCTTGAAGCTTAAAGATGGATTGAAGAATGTTGTTGAGTGGGGCATTGCCAATCCTCATGAAGCGGTCATGATGGCGAGTCTCAACCCTGCTAAATCTGTCCATATTGATGATGTCTGTGGCCAAATCCGTGAAGGGTATGACGCTGACTTTATTGTATTGGATAAAGATTTAGAGTTGGTAGCAACCTTCTTAGACGGTCAAAAACGATTTGAAGCTTAATGGTGAAAAAGAGGTTCAACTACGAATCGCTTGCTTTCGCCAAACTAAAAATTGAATGTATCCCATAAGCTGAGATGAAAGTCTCAGCTTATTTGAATAGGATTCCTTGATCTAGCCATTTGTCTCTTTGCTCTGATACATGGTATAATGAAAGTAATTGAATCGCGAGGTAGTTTTATGAATAAGATAAACGTACGTTTTTTATTGATGGGCTTGTTTTTCTTTATCTACGGTATGTTGCGCCGTAGTCCCGTCATTTTAGTGGCAGGTAGTGCCTTTTTACTCTATGCCTTTTTTAGTAAATCGATGGTGCAACCGAAGGAAAATATCTTTAAGCCAAAGTTGCGCTTGAATGCGAAGACTTCTAAGTCTGGTGAAAAAACAAAGGAAAGTGACGGGAAATAAGATGAAGAGTTACAAACTAAATGACGGACGCCACATTCCTGTACTTGGTTTTGGTACTTGGAAGGCGAAAGATGGCGAGGAAGCTTATCAAGCAGTAAAAGCAGCCTTAGAAGCGGGCTATCGCCATATTGATACGGCAGCCATCTATCAAAATGAAGAAAGCATCGGAAAGGCTATCAAAGATAGTGGTATTCCAAGAGATGAGCTTTTTGTAACGACCAAGTTGTGGAATAATCGTCACACCTATGAGGATGCTGACAATGGTCTAGAAGAATCTTTGCACAAATTGGGACTAGATTATATCGATTTGTACCTCATCCACTGGCCGAATCCTGTGACTCACCGAGAAAATGAGGCCTGGAAAGAACGGAATCGTGAGGTTTGGAGAGCCATGGAAGATATGCAGGCAAAAGGAAAGATTCGCTCTATTGGTGTGAGTAACTTCCTGCCCCATCACCTGGATGCTTTGTTGGAGAGTGCAAAAGTTCTTCCGGCAGTCAATCAGATTCGCTTGGCCCCTGGAGTCTATCAAGAGGAAGTAGTCCGTTATTGTCGTGATAAAGGAATTTTATTGGAAGCTTGGGGGCCATTTGGCCAAGGAGAGTTGTTTCAAAATGAGACAGTCCTTACATTGGCTAAACAGTATGACGTGACACCAGCCCAGCTTCTGTTGGCCTGGAGTCTAGCAGAAGGATTTTTACCTCTGCCCAAGTCAGTGACTCCTGAACGCATTGCAAGTAACCTACAATGCTCTGCGATTGCATTATCCCCAGAAGATTGTGACCTTCTTCGGAAGATCCCAGTAGAGGCAGGAGCACCGAATCCAGATACCAAAGACTTTTAGGATTGTTTGTTTTTAATAGACAGTGAGAATTTGCTCTTACTGTCTTTTTTTGTGTAACGAGATGAAAAACGAATGATTTGTTTTAAATATCTAAATATTTGGATATCAAAACCATTAAAAAGCAAACAAAAAACAACTAATTAAAGATATTGTACGGGAATATTACAATTTGATAACAAAGTTAATGTTGAGTGAATTTTCTGAAAAATTAGGAGTATAATAAGAATAATTTAGTATATAGGGGGAATTTTATGAGTAAACAGCGTTTCTCATTGAGAAAATATAAGTTTGGTGTTGCATCGGTGCTGTTAGGATCTGTTCTTGTCTTTGGAGCAGGGAATGTAAGTGCTGATGAAGCGAAACAGCCTGAGACTGCAGTCGTTGCATCTGCAGAAGCAAATCCAATATCGCCAAGTGAGTCTGCGTCTCCTGTAACGAATCAGGCAAGTGAGCAGACTACAGGCTCAGTAGTTGAAAATGGTAAAGTTGTTGACGAGCTAGCTTCCTCAGACAAAGGGGCAACAACTCCATCTGTCGAATCAGACAGCCAAGTCCTTGCGCAGGAAGCAAAAACAGAGGCTCAAGCTACTGAAAAGCAAGCGGAAGTCGTAACTAAAACCGAAGAAAAAACTGCAGAAAAAACATCCGAAGGACAGGAAAAAACAGAAGCAAAACCTTCTTCAACAGAGGAGAAGAGTGAGGCTAAACCTGTAACGGAAGCAAGAACCGAAAAGAAAGCTGAAGATAAACCATTAAGTATTAGCAGCAATACGATTATTAATGTGCCCCAAACTTGGGAAAAAGGGTACAAGGGTGAAGGGACTGTTGTTGCGGTCATTGACTCTGGTTTAGATGTCTACCACGAAGTATTGCGGATTTCAGACCCTACAAAAGGGAAATTCAAAAATCAAACAGAATTAGAAGCTGCCAAAAAAGCAGCGGGAATTGACTACGGAAAATGGTACAACGATAAGGTTGTCTTTGCCTATGATTATATGGATGGAGATGACAATATCAAAGAAAAAGACCATGATTCACACGGTATGCACGTAACAGGGATTGCGACTGGGAACCCTGACAAAAAAGCTGGGGATGGCAACTACGTATATGGAGTTGCTCCAGAAGCCCAAGTGATGTTTATGCGGGTTTTCTCTGATCGTAGTGGATCCACCAGCGATGTTGTCTATGTAAAAGCGATTGATGACGCAGTGGCATTGGGAGCCGATGTCATTAATATGAGTTTAGGATCTGGGACAGGATCTACAGTGAATGCTAGTCCTGCTGTCAGAGAAGCGATTCAACGAGCACGCGCCAAAGGGGTTAGTGTCGTCATCGCGGCAGGTAATAGCAATACTTATGGATATGGTTATAACAACCCAAGTGCTGAAAACCCTGATTATGGTGTCGTGGGTAGTCCTTCAACCGTAGAAGAGTCTATTTCAGTTGCCTCAGTAAACGATTCATTCGTAACAGAAGAAGTCTTTACAGTTCGTGGTTTGGAAGACAATGCTGACTTGGATAAAGGAAAGTTCACCTATACAGCAGCTGAAACAGATGCCAATTTTGAAAATGGGAAAGAATATGACTATGTGGATGCTGGCTTGGGGCGTGAGAGTGATTTAGAGAGTCTCGATTTGACTGGTAAAGTCGCCCTCATCAAACGTGGTGAAATCACCTTCTCAGATAAGGTCGCTAATGTCTATAAAAAAGGAGCGATTGGTGCCCTCATTTACAACAGTGTCGAAGGCGCAAATGTCAAAATGGGTCTAGAAGGTGATGCGAGAAAGATTCCTGCGGTATTTATTTCCAAGCGCTATGGAGAAGCCATCAAAGACAAAGACTACAAGATAGTCTTTGATGGTAGTCTGGATAACCGTCCAAACCCTGACGCTGGGAAGATGTCTGAATTCTCTAGTTGGGGAGTCTCAACGGATGGACAATTAAAACCGGATGTCACAGCACCTGGTGGATCGATCTTCTCTTCACTAAATGATAATAGCTATGGCAGTATCAGCGGAACCAGTATGGCCTCTCCTCATGTGGCTGGGGTATCAGCTTTGGTGAAGGAATACCTTCAAGCTCATCATCCAGAACTTTCACCAGAGGAGCTATCTGCAACGGTTAAGGCCTTGATCATGTCGACTGCAAAACCGCACTTCAACAAAGAAACGGGGGCCTACACTTCGGTACGTCAACAAGGGGCAGGGATTGTAGATACTGCTGCAGCTGTCTCGACAGATTTATATGTAACGAATGAAGATGCTTACCCAAGCGTAACCCTTGGTAATGTAGAAGATCGATTCAGTTTTGATGTGACCGTTCATAATATTTCTGATACTGACAGAGAGTTGAAGATGATTGTGAATACCACTACCGACGATGTAAAAGACGATCACTTTACCTTGAAGCCACGGAAATTAACAGAGACAGTATGGCCAAATGTCACCGTAAAAGCCCATAGTAGTCAGACAGTGACGGTGACTGTCGATGCATCTAAGTTTGCGGAAGAATTGACTAAATTGATGCCGAACGGTTACTTCCTAGAAGGATTTGTTCGCTTTGTGGATCCAGCAGATGATGGCGATGTGGTTAGCATTCCATTTATGGGATTCCGTGGTTCCTTCCAAGATATCCCTGCGGTTGAAAAACCAATCTACAACTTGGTAAGAGAAGGGAAATCAGGATTCTACTATGATGTCCCAGAAACCAAACACGTGCCATCCAATGCGAACGTCACCTCTTTAGTTTCAAACGCGAATGATGTGCTCTATACGACTGCTAAGAAGGAAACAGCAGAACGAAGTCCAATCGTTCTTGGAACAGTGGAAACATCAGAAGGGTTGAATGTCCTTCATTTGGATACTGACGGCAATGTCCGTCTGGCTATTTCTCCAGATGGAGATGGGAACAAAGATTATGTGCAGTATCGTGCAGTCGTCTTGCGAAACCTAAAAAATATGAAAGCAGCTGTCTACAAGGCAGATGATCAAGCATTTGCTAATCCAATTTGGTCAAGTACAGGATCTTTCTCTGCTCGTAAGAATTATTTTGACGGACGTGGGAAACGATCTTATCTAGTCGACAATACGGCTTGGGAAGGAACGGATGCCAAGGGTGAAAAGGTAGCGGATGGTCACTATGTCTATGAAGTTCGCTATACGCCAGCCGTTCCAGGAGCAGAAGAGCAAGTTGTTCGCTTTAATCTCCAAATCGACACCCAAAAACCAGTCTTGACTTCAGGTTATACGACCAAGAAGGATGGGGTAGAAACCTTCTATGCTCGTAAAACAAAAGATATTGGCAATGGTGGAATCTTACGAGAGCAAGTCTTCTATGTCAAAGCCTTTGATGAAGAAGGAACCCTGGTTAAGGAGGGGAAAGACGCCCTAGGGAAGACCAGTCGCTTTGAAAACCGTGTCTATTTAACGGCGAATGAAGATGGTGGCTATACTCTTCCAGAAGGAATCAGTAAAGACTTACTTTACTATGTGGTAGAAGACTACGCTGGAAACCGCGACTTTGCCTCTCTTGCTGATTTTGCTGGTAGTGAAGATAGTGGCCGGATTAAGGTGTCAGTCCTAGATGCCGATACACATAAAGAATTAGATACCGATTTTGTCTACCGTATCAAGGATGATCAAGGACAGTATGTCAACTTAGACAAAGGGAAAGAAATCAATTTCCTTAAGTTTGGTAGCTACGTGGCAGAACTCTTTGCCTATGACAAATCAGATCTGAAACTCGTCAGCGAACGAACTCAGAAATTTGAAATCACTGCAGAGGACAGCTTTAAGACCATCGAATTCTTGGCCAAAGAGATTGTCACTGCACCTTTGAGCCTGGTCTTTGATCAAGCAGTACCAAGAACAACACCAGTTGTCTTGAAAAATCAAGCTGGTGAAACCTTTGTTCTTCCAGTTCAACGCTATGGCAAGAATGCTTTTGGAAAAGATGTCCCAGTTGGAACATACACGATTTCTGTCAGTCTACCAACAGGTTATGAGTTGTTTGAGGATGCACCGACTGTGACCGTTCTAGCAGACCAAAACAATCTCACAAAACTATCTGTTGTCATTAAGACCCAATTGTTGCAATTGTTGGCCCAACAAGCTAACTTGACCAGCACTCCTCAGTACTTTAATGCAACAAGTGAAAAACGTTTAGCCTATGATGCAGCTTATCAAGAAGCTCAGAAAGCTCTTGCGACTAAGTTATCACAAGCAGAAGTTAACCAAATCTTCTCAAATCTTGGATTGGTTACAAGTCAATTAGACGGAAAAGAGTCTGATTTTACAGCGCTAAAATCAGCCATTGCTGCCTATGATGTAACCTCAAAAACAGGTCGCTATGCCAACACTAAGGATTCCGCTCGACGTGCCTTTGACCAAAGCTTTAAGGAATTGGCTCTCTTGCTCGTCCGTGAAGGTGTGACACAAGAGCAAATCAACCAAGCACTTGCGAATTACCAGGCAGCTGATCAACAGTTAAATGGAAAAACAACCGATTTTTCAAGTCTAAAGAAATTGATTGAGGCAGAACTCCAGTTCCAAGCTAAGAACGCTAAGTTTATCTATGCAGCAGATAAGGTGAAGGTAAACTACCTGCAAGCCTTTATCCGCGCTCAAGCTGTATTGGCTAATCCTGGTGCTAGTCAACAGGAAGTCAAGGCGGTATTAGCTGAGGTTAAAGCTGCTAAGAAAAAATTAAATGGGAAAAAACCAAAGATTGTAAAACGCCCATAACAGTCACCTTTCTTTGAAAGGATTTGCAACAAGTCTGAAACACCTGTTTCGGACTTGTTTTTGGTTTACACTAGAGTAGAAATCTGCTATAATACTAGTCAAGAAAGAAAGGCTTATGGCGTTTTTTAAGCGAGCTTGGGATAGTGAAAGCCAAGCAGAACAAGATAAGCAAGTGGCGCTTTCTCTCAGTAAAAAGCTGAGTACAGTAGAATAAAATGAAGTAATAAATTAGGGTGGAACCGCGTTTTTGACGCCCCTAGGTCACTTGACTTAGGAGCAAAGACACGGTTTTTTTGTATCCAAAGTCGCAAGAAATTATAAAAAGGAGAAGAAGATGTCTAAAAAACTAACCTTCCAAGAAATTATTTTGACTTTGCAACAATACTGGAATGACCAGGGTTGTATGCTCATGCAGGCGTATGATAACGAGAAGGGTGCGGGAACCATGAGTCCTTATACCTTCCTTCGTGCCATCGGTCCTGAGCCATGGAATGCGGCTTATGTAGAGCCATCACGTCGTCCAGCTGATGGACGTTACGGGGAAAACCCAAACCGTCTTTACCAACACCACCAATTCCAAGTGGTCATGAAACCATCGCCTTCAAATATCCAAGAACTCTACCTCGAGTCTTTGGAAAAATTGGGCATCAACCCATTGGAACACGATATTCGTTTCGTTGAAGATAACTGGGAAAACCCATCAACTGGTTCAGCTGGTCTTGGTTGGGAAGTTTGGCTTGACGGTATGGAAATCACTCAGTTCACCTACTTCCAACAAGTCGGTGGTTTGGCAACTGGTCCTGTTACCGCTGAGGTCACTTATGGGTTGGAGCGTTTAGCTTCTTATATCCAAGAAGTAGATTCTGTTTACGATATTGAGTGGGCTCCAGGGGTAAAATACGGAGAAATCTTCCTTCAACCAGAATACGAGCACTCAAAATACAGCTTTGAAGTTTCTGACCAAGATATGTTGCTTGAAAACTTTGAGAAATTTGAAAAAGAAGCAGGACGTGCTTTGGAATTGGGCCTTGTTCACCCAGCCTATGACTATGTTTTGAAATGCTCACACACCTTCAACTTGCTAGATGCACGTGGTGCTGTTTCTGTTACAGAACGCGCTGGCTACATTGCACGCATCCGTAACTTGGCCCGTGTTGTAGCCAAAACCTTCGTCGCAGAACGCAAGAAACTCGGTTACCCACTGCTCGACGAAGCCACACGCGCAAAACTCCTAGCAGAAGAGGAAGAATAAAGAGAGCGTATTAGATGGGATTGGATGATAGAGCAATCCTACAGAACCAGTTGCCACAGTGATAAAGGTATCGTTAGAGAAACTAACGATACCAGGCAAAATTGGAGACCTTAGGCTCCAATTTTAGCAATGAAACGACGAAGTCGGTTGCTTGCGTGCCAATCACATAAGCCAAACTGGAAAAAAAGATATTTTTCGGAGAAAAAACATGACAAAAAACTTATTAGTAGAACTTGGACTTGAAGAGTTGCCAGCCTACGTTGTCACACCAAGTGAAAAACAATTGGGTGAGAAAATGGCAGCCTTCTTGGATGATAACCGCCTTTCATATGAAAACATTCAAACCTTCTCAACTCCACGTCGTTTGGCCGTCCGTGTGATTGGTTTGGCGGATCAACAATCGGATTTGACTGAAGATTTTAAAGGACCTTCTAAGAAAATCGCCTTGGATGCTGATGGAAACTTCTCAAAAGCAGCGCAAGGCTTTGTCCGTGGAAAAGGCTTGACTGTAGATGACATCGAATTCCGTGAAGTTAAGGGAGAAGAATACGTTTACGTGACGAAACATGAAGCTGGAAAACCTGCCAAAGAAGTCTTGGCCGGCGTTCCAGAAGTACTTGCTTCATTGACTTTCCCTGTCAGCATGCACTGGGCTAACAACAGCTTTGAATACATTCGTCCAGTTCATACCTTGATTGTCCTTTTGGGTGATGAAGCGCTTGATCTCGACTTCTTGGATATCCATTCAGGTCGTGTGAGTCGCGGACACCGTTTCCTTGGACATGAAGTGGAAATTACCAATGCGGATTCGTACGAAGAAGACCTTCGTACCGTTTACGTGATTGCGGATAGCAAAGAACGTGAAAACATGATTCGTGAACAAATCAAGGCCATCGAAGCAGAACAAGGTGTGCAAGTCCAAATTGAAGAAGGCCTTTTGAATGAAGTCTTGAACTTGGTCGAATACCCAACTGCCTTTATGGGAAGTTTTGACACTAAATATTTGGACGTTCCAGAAGAGGTTTTGGTGACATCAATGGAAACACACCAACGTTACTTTGTTGTACGTGACCTTGATGGTCAGCTGAAACCAAACTTCATCTCCGTCCGTAATGGTAACGCTGAGCACTTGGAAAATGTCGTTCGAGGAAATGAAAAAGTCTTGGTGGCACGTCTCGAAGATGGTGAATTCTTCTGGCGTGAAGACCAAAAACTTAAGATTGAAGACCTGGTTGCTAAATTGGCACACGTGACCTTCCATGAAAAAATTGGTTCTCTTTCAGAACACATGGCGCGTGCTGGTGTCATTGCAGCGTCACTAGCTGAGCAAGCTGGTTTGACAGCTGAAGAAACGGCAGCCGTCGCTCGTGCAGCTGAAATCTACAAATTTGACCTCTTGACGGGTATGGTCGGAGAGTTCGATGAATTGCAAGGAATCATGGGTGAAAAATACGCCCTCCTTGCTGGTGAAGATGCTGCGGTAGCGACAGCTATCCGTGAGCACTACCTTCCTGATTCAGCAGACGGAGCCCTTCCAGAGACTAAGGTTGGTGCCATCCTTGCCCTTGCAGATAAATTGGATACCCTCCTTTCCTTCTTCTCAGTAGGCTTGATTCCATCAGGTTCCAATGACCCTTATGCGCTTCGTCGTGCAACACAAGGGATTGTCCGTATCTTGGATGCCTTTGGCTGGCATATCCCTATGGATGAGTTGATTGACAGCCTTTACGCTCTTTCATTTGATAGCCTTTCTTATGATAATCAAGCAGAAGTGCTCAACTTCATCAAGGCGCGTGTGGACAAGATGATGGGACGCACAGCAAAAGATATCAAAGACGCTGTTCTTGCTGGTTCAAACTTTGTCGTGGCAGATATGTTGGAAGTAGCTGACGCTCTCTCAGAAGCTACGAAGACCGATGGTTACAAGGCAGCTGTTGAATCCCTCTCACGTGCTTTCAACTTGGCAGAAAAAGCAGATGCTTCAGTAGCGGTCGATGCCAGTCTCTTTGAAAATGATCAAGAAAAAGCTCTTGCTAAAGCAATTGAAGAGCTTGAATTGACTGGTGCAGCTAGTGACAAATTGACTCAACTCTTTGCTCTTAGCCCAGTCATTGATGCCTTCTTTGACAATACTATGGTGATGGCAGAAGATGAGGCTGTTAAAAACAACCGTTTGGCCCTTCTTGCAGGTCTTGTAGCGAAAGCTAACGCTGTTGCAGCCTTCAACCAATTGAACACAAAATAAGTACCTGGTAAAAGGTAGAAAGTAGGTCTTATTATGACACCTGAAAAAATCGCTCGAATCAATGAGCTTGCTAAAAAGAAAAAAACAGAAGGGTTGACTCCAGAAGAAGAAGTGGAGCAAGCAAAACTTCGTGAAGAATACATTGAAGGTTATCGTCGTTCGGTTCGTCACCATATCGAAGGAATTAAAGTGGTGGACGAAGAAGGTAACGATGTGACACCTGAGAAACTACGCCAAGTACAACGAGAGAAAGGTTTGCACGGCCGCAGTTTGGATGATCCCAATTCATAAATAGATAATAGAAAACTCGATCAGAAGTTGAACTGATCGAGTTTTCTTGTTCTATATGGGCTACTCTGAATCCTTATCTCTATTTTTGTAGTTTTTCCATTGATTTTTAAATATCCAAATAGAGATGGCAAGAACGAAGGCTGCTGTCCAAAAAATCCAAGGGACAGGGGTGCGTAGGAAAAAGTAGACTGCAATTAGATCGGCCACTAGCAGGCCAAGGAGGAGGTATTTCTTATCTTTCATAGAGTTATTGTATCACAATTTGCTTCTCTCGGTCTATTGGTTGATAGGATGAGCTTTTGAAGAATGGGAACTTTTTATCCGAAAATGATGAGCAGATAGAGAAGAGAATCTCAAGTGCATCCTGGTCAGATTTGTGGTAAAATAGATAGGATATGAGTAAAGAATTTCATCATGTAACGGTCTTGCTCCATGAAACGATTGATATGCTGGATGTAAAGCCAGATGGAATCTATGTGGATGCCACTCTAGGTGGAGCTGGCCATAGCGAATATTTATTAAGTCAATTAAGTGAAAAAGGGCATTTATATGCTTTTGACCAGGATCAGCATGCGATTGATAATGCGGAGAAACGATTAGCTCCTTATGTTGAAAAGGGCATGGTAACCTTCATCAAAGACAATTTCCGGAATCTTCAAGCGCGTCTCCAAGAATTGGGAGTCAATGAGATTGATGGAATCTGTTATGATTTAGGAGTTTCTAGTCCCCAGTTAGATGAGCGGTCTCGCGGTTTTTCTTATAAAAAAGATGCTCCCTTGGACATGCGGATGAATCAAGAAGCCTCTTTGACGGCTTATGACGTGGTCAACAACTATGATTACCACGATCTAGTCCGAATCTTTTTCAAGTATGGGGAAGATAAGTTTTCCAAGCAAATTGCTAGAAAGATCGAACAAGCGCGTGCGGTAAAACCGATTGAAACGACGACAGAATTGGCTGAAATCATCAAATCGGCAAAACCGGCTAAGGAACTAAAGAAAAAGGGGCATCCAGCCAAACAAATTTTCCAGGCGATTCGAATTGAAGTCAACGATGAATTGGGAGCGGCGGATGAATCAATCCAGCAGGCCATGGATTTGTTGGCAGTTGGTGGTCGTATTTCAGTCATTACCTTTCATTCCTTGGAAGATCGTTTGACCAAACAATTGTTTAAAGAAGCTTCTACAGTAGAAGTACCGAAGGGCTTGCCTTTCATCCCAGAGGACTTAAAACCAAAAATGGAATTAGTCTCTCGAAAACCGATTCTTCCAAGCCAAGAAGAGTTAGAGAAGAACAACCGAGCTCATTCTGCAAAATTGCGGGTTGCTCGAAAAATTCATAAGTAAGAGGAAATAAACATGGCAGATCAACCATTACGATCTCGGGGCAGTCAGTTGCAAGATCGTATTCGTCGCTTTACCAGAGTAGAAAAAGCTTTTTATGGCTCGATTGTCCTAACAGGGATTATTCTCGCTGTCAGTATTATTTTTATGCAGACGCGGATTCTACAAGTGCAAAGCGATTTGACAAACCTCAATACGGAACTAAAAACAAAAGAGACTGAACTAGAAGATATCCGGCAAGAAGTCAATGAGTTGACTCGATATGAACGCTTGTCTAAGTTAGCTAGTTCTCAGGGGATGACCCTCCAAAAAGAAAATCGAAAAGTGGTGAGTTCAAGTAGCGATGAGTAAATTAAAAAAGAAAATCATTCGTTATTCCCTTAAAAAAAGGAAACTTCCAGACCAAAATCGTCGGCAAGTAGCTAAGAATTTAAGTTTGCTTTCCATTCTTGTTTTCTTCATATTTCTCATTAATTTTGCAGTTATCATAGGCACAGATAGCAAATTCGGAAAAAATTTATCTGAGTTATCCCATCAAGTCCATCAGAAAACAGAGATTGTTCCAGCCAAACGAGGAACAATTTATGACCGAAATGGAGCTGTTATTGCTGAGGATGCGACGACTTATAATGTTTATGCGATCATCGACAAAACCTATAAATCGGCAAAAGGTGAAGTTTTATACGTTGAAGAAAGTCAATACAACCAAGTAGCGGACGTTTTTAATCGTTATTTGGGCATGGAAAAAGACTATGTCGTCCAACAACTGTCTCAGAAGAAGCTCAACCAAGTTTCTTTTGGTGCAGCGGGGAATGATATCAGCTATAGCAATATGGATGCTATCCGGAGTGAACTAGAAGCTGCCAACATTAAAGGTGTTGATTTTACGACGAGTCCAAACCGGAGTTATAAAAATGGGACCTTTGCCTCTCAATTTATCGGTCAAGCTCAATTGATAGAAGATAAAGAAGGCAATAAAACCCTGCAGGGAACAACGGGAATAGAAAAATCCTTGGATCGGATCCTGGGTGGTCAGGATGGAGTGGTGACCTATGAAAAGGATCGCAACGGAAATATTGTGCCAGGATCAGATAAGGTTGCCGTGAAGACAGAAGATGGGAAGGATGTATACACAACCCTTTCTGCGGAACTTCAAACCTATCTCGAAACGCGAATGGATGTTTTCCAAGAAAAGGTAAAAGGTAAATATGTCAGTGCGACGTTGGTCAGTGCCAAAACAGGGGAAATCCTTGCAACGACACAACGTCCAACCTATAATGCAGATACCAAAGAAGGCTTGGATATTAAGAATCTGAGAACCTGGAACACGATTCTTTACCAGGATCAATATGAACCAGGTTCGACTATGAAGGTCATGACCTTGGCTGCGGCGATTGATCATGGGACTTTCCCAGCCTATAACGAGGTATATTACAATAACGAGTTGCAAGTAAAAGACGCGACCATCAAAGACTGGGATGTCAATATGGGGCTGTCTGAAGGTCGCTATATGAATATTGCCCAAGGTTTTGCCTATTCAAGTAACATTGGGATGACCAAGCTTGAACAGAAGATGGGCAATAATGTCTGGATGAATTACCTCAAACTCTTTAAGTTCGGACTTCCTACACGTTTTGGAATGGGGGACGAAGGTTTTGGAGGCCTACCAGGTGATAACTATGTCACTCAAGCCATGTCTTCCTTCGGTCAAGGGATTTCGGTGACCCAAACGCAGATGTTACGTGCATTTTCTGCCATTGCAAATGATGGGGAAATGTTGGAGCCTAAATTTATCAGTGCGATCTACGACGGCAAGCATGAAACTGCTCGTAAATCACAAAGAGAGATTGTCGGCAATCCAGTACCCGCTTCAGTTGCCCAACAGACCCGTAATTACATGATTACGGTAGGGACTGATCCTCAATTTGGTACCCTCTATTCATCGGATGGTCCCATTATCCAAGTAGCTGGACAAAATGTTGCTGTTAAATCAGGGACAGCCCAAATTGCGACAGCTAATGGCTACTTGGAAGGCGAAAATGATAATATCTACTCGATTGTTGTCATGACACCTGCTGAAGACCCAGATTTTATTATGTATGTGACAGTTCAACAGCCTGAAGTCAGCTTTAGTCCAAAGAGCTGGCAAGAACTGGTCAATCCAGTCTTGGAAGATGCGGTTGCTTTGAAGGATGAGTTGAATCTAGTAACTGAAACCAAAGCCTTGGATGGGGTCACGAAAGAGGACACCTATAAGATGCCGTCGGCAGAATCCTTGTCGAAAGAATTGAAGTTGAAGCAGACCATCAGCCCAGGTGGCTTCGCAGATGAACTGCGTCGCAATCTGATCCAGCCTGTCGTCCTAGGAACTGGAAAGAATATTAAAAAGATGTCTGTATCAGCAGGAACGAAATTAAAGGCAAATGAGCAAGTGTTATTATTAACAGATGACTTGGATTCAGTTCCGGATATGTATGGCTGGACCAAGGAAAATGTTGATAAATTTGCGGAATGGACGGGCATTGAGATCACCTATAAAGGGGACGGTTCTCGTGTGAGCAAACAAAACGTCAAAGTAGAAACTGCTTTAAAGAAGACGAAGAAAATAACAATTACATTAGGAGATTGATATGTTACTTGCTACCCTAGTAGTATCATTTATTCTAACGGTTATTGGCATTCCTGCCTTTATCCGTTTCTATCAACGGGCCCATATTTCGGGCCAACAAATGCACGAAGATGTGAAGCAACACAAAGCCAAAGCAGGTACTCCTACTATGGGGGGAGTGGTCTTCTTGATCACTTCAGTCTTTGTCACCCTTGTCTTTAGCTTCCTAACTGGGAACTTTACGCGTCCTGTTCAATTGATCCTCTTTATTTTGGTCTTGTATGGAATCGTCGGTTTCTTGGATGACTTCTTGAAGGTCTTTCGTAAGATCAATGAAGGCTTGAATCCCAAGCAAAAATTAGCCCTGCAATTGGTGGGTGGAATCATTTTCTATCTCTTCTCTGAACGCCATGGAGCTGGTAGTCTTCTCAATGTCTTTGGTTGGGATGTCTATTTGGGACATTTCTATATTGTCTTTGCCTTGTTCTGGTTGGTTGGTTTTTCAAATGCAGTCAACTTAACGGACGGGATTGATGGCTTGGCAAGTATTTCGGTAACCATCAGCTTGATCGCTTATTCCATCATCGCTGTTTGGCAAAGACGAATCGATATCCTTTTTGTAACGATTAGTATGATTGGAGCTCTATTAGGTTTCTTCGTATACAACCACAA
Source organism: Streptococcus sp. GS001 (assembly GCF_021595565.1). Taxonomy (NCBI): domain Bacteria; kingdom Bacillati; phylum Bacillota; class Bacilli; order Lactobacillales; family Streptococcaceae; genus Streptococcus; species Streptococcus sp. GS001. Next base: position 36,084 of record NZ_JACSYJ010000006.1, on the reverse strand, counting down.
GCCGGCCAAGATTTTCATGGGAGATGTTGGAAGCCTAGCCCTAGGTGGGATGCTTGCGACTCTATCCATGGCTCTCCACGTAGAGTGGACCTTGCTCTTGATTGGGATTGTCTACGTCTTTGAGACTAGCTCTGTCATGCTCCAGGTGTCCTATTTCAAATGGACCAAGAAACGGACAGGGGAAGGACGTCGGATTTTCCGCATGACGCCTTTCCATCACCATTTAGAATTGGGTGGTCTGTCTGGTAATGGACCTAAATGGTCTGAGTGGAAGGTCGATGCCTTTCTTTGGAGTCTCGGTGCTGGGATGAGTGCCTTGACCCTCTTGATCTACTTTTTGATCAATTCATAAATCATTGAAAATAATAGGTTGGGATGCTATCTCAGCCTTTTTTGCTAGCTGGGAATTGCTGTTCAAAAGAAGAGCGGTAAGAGAACTTTTCTGATATAATAATAGAGATGATGAAAGGATAAGAGAATGAAATTTACAGATTTTAAGTTTAAGGACTATATCCAAGAGGCCTTAAAAGAGATTAATTTTATCGAAGCGACAGAAGTTCAAGAAAAACTCATCCCGATTGTTTTAGCAGGTCGAGATTTGGTCGGTGAATCCAAAACAGGATCAGGGAAGACCCATACTTTCCTCTTACCAATTTTTCAAACCTTAAATGAGGATAGTAGTAATGTCGAAGTGGTCATCACAGCACCTAGTCGGGAATTGGCCACACAGATTTACCACGCGGCTCGTCAGATTGCTAGCCACTGTGAAAAGGAAATTCGGATTGCCAACTATGTTGGCGGAACTGATAAGGCTCGTCAGATTGATAAGCTCCAAGTGGCTCAACCGCATATCGTGATTGGGACACCAGGACGCATCTATGATTTGGTTGCCTCTGGAGATTTAGCCATTCATAAGGCCCATACCTTTGTGGTCGATGAGGCTGATATGACTCTCGATATGGGCTTTTTGACGACTGTAGACAAGATTGCATCCAGTCTTCCAAAGAAGCTTCAGTTTTTGGTCTTCTCTGCTACGATTCCGCAAAAGTTACAACCCTTCTTGAAGAAATATTTGTCTAACCCTGTCATGGAGCAGATCAAAACCAAAACGGTGATCTCGGACACCATTGATAACTGGTTGGTATCGACAAAAGGGCGAGATAAGAATGAGCAAGTCTATCAACTAACCCAGGCTCTTCAACCTTATTTGGCAATGATTTTTGTGAATACCAAGGACAGAGCGGACGATTTGCATGCTTTTCTAGTAGAGAAGGGGCTCAAGGTCGCTAAAATCCATGGGGGGGTTCCTCCACGGGAGCGCAAGCGAATCATGAACCAAGTCAAAAATCTGGATTTTGAATATATCGTGGCGACGGACTTGGCAGCGCGTGGGATTGATATTGAAGGGGTCAGTCATGTCATTAACGATGCCATTCCACAGGACTTATCCTTCTTTGTTCACCGCGTTGGCCGGACTGGTCGGAATGGTCTTCCTGGTACAGCCATCACCCTCTATCAACCGAGTGATGACTCAGACATTCGGGAGCTTGAAAAATTGGGCATCCAGTTTGTCCCTAAGGTCTTGAAGGCTGGAGCTATCGAAGATACCTATGACCGGGATCGCCGGGCTAATCGTGAAAAACGCCAAGAAAAACTTGACATTGAGATGATCGGCTTGGTCAAGAAGAAAAAGAAAAAAATCAAACCAGGCTACAAGAAAAAAATCAAATGGGCTGTGGACGAGAAACGTCGCAAAGCCAAGCGAGCTGAGAATCGTGCTCGAGGTCGAGCAGAAAGAAAGGCGAAACGCCAAACCTTTTAGTGATAAAGAAATTTAAAGATTTCCATAAAAATTAACTATTTGGTCGCTGATTTATTTTGTGACAGACTATCTATAGATAGTCTATTTTTTTGCTCTTAGGGGAGATGCTTGCTTGTTATCACATCAGACCTGAAGCATGATTTACGAACGATCAGTAGCAAAACTCAGCATTTTAACTGTAAATATGATAGAATGATTCATTATCGAGGGAGGAAGTAACGAAGATGTTTACAACTACTTATCTGGCATCTGGCTGGTACGAAGAGTTTTTAAAATGGATACCAGAAGGAGAAATCTTTAACCTACGCGTCGTTTTTGAAGCTATTCCCGGAATTTTAAAAGAGCTTCCAAATACGATTTTGTTAACCTTGGCAGGAGCCTTTTTTGGTTTATTGCTAGCTCTATTGTTTGCCATTGTCAAGATCAATCGGGTAAAAATCCTCTACCCGATCCAAGCCTTGTTTGTGAGTTTTTTAAGAGGGACACCAATTTTGGTCCAGTTGATGCTGACCTACTATGGAATCCCGCTCCTATTGAAGGCCATTAACCAACAATATGGGACAGCCTTTAATATCAACGATGTGCCAGCCCATTTATTTGTCATTGTAGCCTTTGCCTTCAATGAGGCAGCCTATGCCAGTGAGACCATTCGGGCAGCAATTTTATCTGTTGATGCGGGTGAAATCGAAGCAGCGAAGAGTCTCGGCATGACCAATGCTCAAGTTTATCGTCGGATTATTATTCCAAATGCAGCCGTGGTTGCGACTCCGACCTTGATCAACTCTTTGATTGGTTTGACCAAGGGGACTTCCCTGGCCTTTTATGCAGGTGTTTTGGAAATTTTTGCCCAAGCCAAGATTATGTCGGGGAATGACAGTCGCTACTTCGAGCGCTTTATCTCTGTTTCATTGATCTACTGGGCCATTAATATTTTGATTGAACAATTGGGACGTTGGATCGAACAGGTACTCTCTATCAAAGATCCAAAAGTTGTTACCCAAACCTTGCAAGAGGAGGAACGAGCAGCATGATTCGGATTTCACAATTATCAAAATCTTTTTCCGGTCAAATGGTCCTAGACCATCTCGATCTGGAAGTTCAAAAAGGGGAAGTCGTTGCCTTGATCGGTTCTTCTGGAGCTGGGAAATCAACCTTCTTGAGAAGCTTGAACTATCTGGAAGCTCCGGATAGTGGCAGTATTGAGATCAATGGGGAAAAGGTAGACTTTGAAACCATCAGTAAGGACGAGATCCTGACCCTTCGAAGAAAGCTAGCTATGGTCTTTCAACAGTTTAATCTTTTCAGTCGCAAGACTGCTTTGGACAATGTCAAGGAAGGACTGATCGTCGTCAAAGGCTTATCCGACCAGGAAGCGACCAAGATTGCCAAAGAAGAACTCGCAAAAGTCGGTCTGTCGGACCGCGAAACCCATTACCCTCGTCATTTGTCAGGAGGGCAGAAACAGCGGGTGGCCTTGGCACGTGCCCTAGCCATGAAGCCAGAAGTCCTCTTATTGGATGAGCCAACTTCAGCCCTCGATCCGGAATTGGTCGGAGAGGTAGAAAAAGCCATCGCAGCAGCAGCTCAGGCAGGTCAAACCATGATTCTGGTTAGCCATGATATGAGCTTTGTTTCCCAAGTGGCAGACAAGGTCTTGTTCCTAGACAAGGGGAAAATTATTGAATCTGGGACTCCAGAAGAGATCATGAAAGCTCCTAAAGAAGAGCGGACAAAAGAATTCTTTGCTAGTTACAAACGAACATTTGTTTGATATAATATATAAGAGCTCGAGTCTGGAACGCGATGTTTCAGACTCGGATTTTTCTTTGAGTAGGTGCCTCAGGAAAAGATGAATAGTAGTAGTTCATTTTTCCGCGAAGATAGAAGTTTCAACTTGATCCAATAGTGAACGAAACGAATCGGCACCTCGTCCCCTCATTCCAATCTTGGATACTAAGGAGATCTTATGTTAAACCAATTGCTATCTCTCTATATCGAGAGCCTAATCATCACTTCAATTGGGGTGTTGGTTGCTTCAGCTATTTGGATAGGCTTGCGAGCGGCTCGTAAGACGGATAAAACAGCTAAGGAACGCCAGTTACACCTCTATGATATTTTATTGATTGATATTATGACAATTCCAGTTCTTACCTTTGCAGTCATTGGAGTTCTGTTTATTCTTCGAGCAAGATAATTGCAAAATGATTGAATTGGAGTTAGAATCAAGATAGTTACAACAAAAGGAGAAGCTTATGTATGATACACTGATTATCGGCGCAGGACCTGCGGGAATGACCGCAGCCTTGTATGCAGCCCGCAGCAATCTCAAGGTTGCCTTGTTAGAAGCAGGAATTCCTGGCGGACAGATGAACAACACGTCTGACATTGAAAATTATCCAGGCTATGCCAACATCAGTGGTCCTGAATTGGCTGAAAAGATGTTCGAACCTCTAGAAGCTTTAGGAGTGGAACACTTGTTCGGCAGAGCTGAAAACATTGTGGATCAAGGAAACTACAAGGAGATTACGACAGATGATGGTCTCCTTCAAGCCAAGACCGTTATTATTGCGACTGGTTCTAACCATCGCTTGTTGGGAGTTCCAGGTGAAGAAGAATTAAATAGTCGTGGGGTTTCTTATTGCGCTGTCTGTGATGGCGCCTTCTTCCGAGATGAAGACCTCATGGTTGTTGGTGGAGGAGATTCTGCGGTTGAAGAGGCAATCTTCCTGACTCAGTTTGCTAAGTCTGTTACCATTGTTCATCGACGCGATGCCCTACGTGCCCAAAAAGTTCTTCAAGACCGAGCTTTTGCCAATGAAAAGATTCACTTTGCTTGGAATACAGTGGTCGAAGAGATCAAAGGGGACAACCGTGTGACCAGTCTGGTCTTAAAAGATGTTCAAACTGGTGAGGTTCGCGAGCAAGCAGCTGGTGGTGTCTTTATCTATGTGGGCTTGGATCCTGTCAGTGACTTTGCCAAAGACCTCGGTATTCTAGACGATCAAGGTTGGGTGATCACTGATGATCATATGAAGACCTCCGTGCCGGGTGTCTTTGCGGTTGGAGATGTCCGCCAAAAAGATCTTCGTCAGGTCACCACAGCTGTTGGAGATGGCGCTGTCGCCGGTCAAGAAGCTTATAAATATATTACTGAACACGAAGAATAAGAGAGAAGAAAGGGATGTTCGTCTGATGGAAAGAGGCGAAGATCCCTTTTTTTTACGATAAAAAATGAGGCTTAGCCCGGATTAAACTCATGTGGTCCTGCTTAAAATGTGCTATAATGTGTTTAAAATTATTTTGGACTGTGCCAGTTGACAGAGCGTGACTGGTGCCATGACGTAAGAAAAAAGAAGAGGGATCAAACATGTACCCAGATGATAGTTTAACTCTCCATACTGATTTGTATCAAATCAATATGATGCAGGTTTACTTTGAACAAGGCATCCACAATAAAAAGGCGGTCTTCGAAGCCTATTTCCGCCAGCAACCTTTTAAAAATGGCTATGCCGTCTTTGCAGGTCTTGAGCGCATTGTCAACTATTTGAAGAATCTACATTTTTCAGAGTCGGATATTGCCTACTTAGAATCCTTAGGCTACGAAGGAGCCTTCCTGGATTACTTGAAAAATTTCAAAATGGAATTGACCGTTCGTTCTGCTAAAGAAGGGGACCTGGTCTTTGCCAATGAGCCGATTGTTCAAGTAGAAGGACCGCTAGCCCAGTGTCAATTGGTCGAAACGGCCCTCCTCAATATTGTCAATTTCCAAACCTTGATTGCTACAAAAGCCGCTCGGATCAAGGCTGTGATCGAAGACGAACCTTTGATGGAGTTCGGAACTCGTAGAGCGCACGAAATGGATGCGGCTATTTGGGGAACCCGTGCAGCCGTTATTGGAGGCGCTAGCGGGACCAGTAACGTACGTGCAGGAAAACTCTTTGACATCCCTGTCCTTGGGACACATGCCCATGCCTTGGTGCAGGTCTATGGCGATGATTATAAAGCCTTCAAGGCCTATGCTGAGACCCATCGCAACTGTGTCTTCCTAGTGGATACCTATGATACATTGCGTATCGGAGTTCCGGCTGCGATTCAGGTGGCGCGTGAGATGGGAGATCGTATCAACTTCCTAGGAGTGCGGATTGACTCTGGAGATATTGCCTACATTTCGAAAAAGGTTCGCCAACAGTTGGATGAAGCTGGTTTCACAGAAGCGAAGATCTATGCTTCAAATGATTTGGATGAGAACACCATCCTCAACTTGAAGATGCAAAAGGCTAAGATTGATGTCTGGGGTGTCGGAACCAAGTTGATCACAGCCTATGACCAACCAGCCCTCGGAGCAGTCTATAAGATTGTTGCTATCGAAGACGAAAATGGTCAAATGCGAAATACCATCAAACTGTCTAACAATGCTGAAAAAGTTTCAACCCCAGGGAAGAAGCAAGTTTGGCGTATTACCAGTCGGGAAAAAGGCAAATCGGAAGGGGATTACATCACTTACGATGGAGTAGATGTCAATGAACTGACAGAAATCAAGATGTTCCATCCGACCTATACCTATATCAAGAAGACGGTTCGCGATTTCGATGCCATCCCTCTCTTGGTCGATATTTTCAAAGATGGGAAACTAGTCTACAAATTGCCAACCTTGATGGATATCCAAGCATATGCTCGGAAGGAATTCGACAAGCTCTGGGACGAATACAAACGTGTCCTCAATCCACAACATTATCCAGTGGACTTGGCCAAGGACGTATGGCAAGATAAGATGGACCTCATCGATCAGATGCGTCAGAAAGCCTTGGGAGGTGAAGAAGAATGAGCCTACAAGAAGATATTATTGCCCAATTAGGGGTCAAGCCAGTCATTGATCCTCAAGAAGAGATTCGCCGGTCCATTGATTTTTTGAAGGACTACCTGCAAAAACATCCTTTTCTAAAGACCTTTGTCTTAGGAATTTCGGGAGGACAGGACTCGACCCTAGCGGGTCGCCTGGCTCAATTAGCCATGGAGGAAATGCGGGCAGAGACTGGAGATGCCAGTTATCAGTTTGTTGCTGTCCGCTTGCCCTACGGTGTTCAAGCGGATGAAGCAGATGCCCAAAAGGCCTTGGCCTTCATCCAGCCAGACGTCAGCCTGGTCGTGAACATCAAGGAATCGGTCGATGCCATGGAGCGTGCTGTCGAAGCGACAGGAACAGATGTCTCAGATTTTAACAAGGGCAATATCAAGGCACGGAGTCGGATGGTTGCTCAGTACGCTCTAGCAGGTGCCTATAGCGGAGCCGTCATTGGGACGGACCATGCGGCCGAAAATATCACTGGTTTCTTTACCAAGTTTGGAGATGGCGGAGCCGATATCCTTCCTCTCTACCGCCTTAATAAGCGCCAAGGCAAGCAGTTGCTTCAGGCACTGGGAGCTGATCCTGCCTTGTATGAGAAGGTACCGATTGCAGATTTGGAAGAAGAAAAGCCAGGTATCGCTGACGAAGTAGCTCTTGGGGTGACCTATGCAGAAATTGATGACTACCTAGAAGGGAAATCAGTTAGCCCAGAAGCTCAAGCAACCATTGAAAACTGGTGGCACAAAGGCCAACACAAACGTCATCTACCGATTACGGTATTTGATACCTTCTGGCGTTGATAGAAAAGAAAAGTCGGTTGAGCCGACTTTTTTTAAACAGAATAGGAGGAAAGTAGATGAGAAAATTGGGTACTATTGAACTGGAAACCAAGCGTTTATTATTAAGACGCTTTGTTGTAGAGGATGCAAAGGCAATGTTTGAAAATTGGGCATCTGATGCAGATAATCTTAAATATGTGACTTGGGATCCCCATCCAAATCCTCAAGTGACTCGAGCTTCAATTGAGAGATGGCTCCTTCATTACCAAGAGGAAAACACCTACAAATGGGCGATTTGTAAGAAAGATGATCCCGCACAAGTGATAGGTGATATCAGTGTCGTTTCTCAGGATTCGCAAAAAGAACTGTGTGAAGTCGGCTATATTCTAGGGAAGAACTTCTGGGGTCAAGGTCTGATGACAGAAGCCCTCCAGGCTGTTTTACACTTTTTGTTGGTAGAGGTGGGATTCAAGGAAGTTCAGGCCAAGTATGTCAGTTTGAACCCTGCTTCGGGACGGGTAATGGCAAAAGCTGGAATGCAATATCTTGAAACTCTCCCAGATGCTGTTGCCAGAAAAGGCTATGTCGGAGATCAAATAATCTACACTATCCATTCTTCTGACCTTTAAAACAATTTTTACTTGAAGATTTTAGCCAATGGTCTATAATGGTAAGTAGCTTTACAAAGGAGAATTTTATGTCAGAATTAACACAAGAATTTACAGATCAACTCTATGCGAATTACCAAGCAAATGTGAAATTTGCGGCTCTTGAAAATGCCATCACCCACAATGGGATTCATGCAGCTTTAGAGACACGCAAAAGTGCAGTAGAAAACACCCCCGTCTTTTCTCTTGATTTGACCAAGGATAAGGTGACGGACCAGAAAGCTTCTGGTCGTTGCTGGATGTTTGCGGCTCTAAATACCTTCCGTCATAAAATGATTGCCAGCTTCCAATTAGAGGATTTTGAGTTGTCTCAAGCTCATACCTTCTTCTGGGACAAGTACGAAAAATCCAACTGGTTCTTGGAACAAATCATTGCGACAGCGGACCAGGATTTGACCAGCCGCAAGGTGGCCTTCCTCCTTCAAACCCCTCAACAAGATGGTGGTCAATGGGATATGGTCGTTTCCCTTTTTGAAAAATATGGGGTTGTACCCAAGTCTGTCTATCCAGAATCTATCTCATCTAGCAATAGCCGGGAGCTCAATACCTACTTAAACAAATTGTTGCGTCAAGATGCGCAGATCCTACGCGAATTGCTTGCGAGTGGAGCAGATCAAGTAACGGTTCAAAGCAAGAAAGAAGAGCTCCTCCAAGAAATCTTTAATTTCTTAGCTATGTCACTGGGCTTGCCCCCTCGTACATTTAGTTTCTCTTATCGCGATAAGGACAATAACTTCCACACAGAGTCTGGCTTGACACCTCAAAGTTTTTACAAAAAATATGTGGATCTTCAGTTGGAGGACTACGTTTCTGTTATCAATGCGCCAACGGCAGACAAGCCTTATGGCCAGTCCTATACGGTTGAGATGCTGGGGAATGTGGTCGGTAGCCGGGAAGTTCGCTACCTCAACGTTCCGATGGAGCGCTTGAAAGAATTGGCCATTGCCCAAATGAAAGCTGGGGAAACTGTTTGGTTTGGATCAGATGTCGGCCAAGTCAGCAACCGGAAAGCTGGAATCCTTGCGATAGATGTCTACGATTTTGAAGCGGGAATGGATATCCAGCTGACTCAAGATAAGGCAGGGCGTTTGGATTATGCGGAAAGTCTCATGACCCATGCCATGGTCTTGACTGGTGTAGATTTGGACGAAGCTGGACGTCCTCTTAAATGGAAGGTTGAAAATTCTTGGGGAGAGAAAGTCGGAACAGATGGCTACTTTGTAGCTTCTGACGCTTGGATGGACGAATACACCTACCAAATCGTCGTCCGCAAGGAACTGTTGACGGCGGAAGAATTGGCTGCTTATGAGGCAGAACCGATTGTCCTAGCTCCTTGGGATCCAATGGGGGCTTTGGCTTCTAAATAATATACATAAAAAACACGATTGTTTAAGAACAATCGTGTTTTATTAATATAGTGTGGTCTAATTAGTGATTTTGCTCATTCTCTTTAGAAGATGATTCTGTGTGTTGAGAATTCTCTTCTGAGCTAGATGAACTTGAGCTGTCTTCTGTTGATTCGCTCGTTTCTTCAGCTGTATAGCTTGGCTCATAATAGTAGTAATTGTAGTTGTTCTTACCATTATTAAGATAGAGGTAGGAACCGCTACGGTATACGCCACTTGGTTGGGTCCAGTCTTCGCTACCTGATCCGTATTGCTCATACAAATACAGCATCATTTGTTTGTAGACATCCGTCGCGACTTTGATTCCATCATCTAGGACTGGAGTCAAGCGATTGGTATATCCTGTCCATACAGCCATAGAATATTGCGTGGTGTAACCCACAAACGATTCATCAGGTGTCACAATACTTGAGTAATTGTAGTCTTTGGTCAGTTTTTTTAATTCGTTGTCGGCATAGTTAGAGGTACCTGTTTTACCAGCGTGATAAAGACCAGAGATATTTGCATTGTATCCTAAACCAGCTGTGATAACTGATTTCAACATATCTGTCATCATGTAAGCTGTGGCTTCTTTCATCACTCGTGTTCCAGAGGTTTCAAAGTTCTTCGTTGTACCATCGCTAAAGACAACCCGATTCACATATTGTGGCTTGTAATAGGTACCGCCATTTGCGAAGGTTGCATAAGCAGCGGCCATTTTCTCACTGCTAGCCCCGTATTTGTTGCTAGAGTCGCTGGTATTACTTGAGATGGCATTTGCATATACCATTTCTGGATAATCGATTCCGATGCTGCTCAAGAATTTCTTAGCCTTCTTCAAACCAACTTTTTCAAGGGCCCGGACCGCAGTAACGTTACGGGATTGTTGGAGAGCATAGACCATGCTGATATTACCATAGTATTGTCTATCCCAGTTATAAATTTGCGTATTTGTACCAGGGAAGTTGTACGGTGTATCAGGAATGGTTATTCCAGTGGAGCTATATTCTTCATGTTCAATCGCGGGAGCATAATCTGAGATAGGTTTCATTGTAGAACCCCAATCTCGGTTCGTTTCGACAGCTTGGTTGGTACCGAAGGATACATTAGATGATTGATGACGGGATCCCAACTGAGCAATGACTTTTCCGTTTGTCACGTCGATGATAGTAGAAGCAACTTGCAATTCATTATCTGGATAATTGACATATTCGTCAGAGTTGTAAATATCCCATAGACGTTTTTGAGCTGCGGTATCGACGTTGGTGTAGACATCCATACCAGTTGTCAAGACATTGTAGCCTGTCTCTTCTTCGACTTGTTGGATGACTTCTTTAAGGTAGTTATCCATATAAGCAGGATAGTTGCTTGAGCCTGTCAGACTTTGTAAACCATCTGTAACAGGTGTATTGACGGCACTTTCGTACTGTTCGTTTGTAATGGACTTCATGTCCAACATTTCTTTAAGAACCAGATTACGGCGTTGGAGTGCAGCTTCCGGATTGGTATAAGGGTCGTATTGGTTGGGTGCCTGAGGCATTCCGGCCAATAGGGCCACTTGTGGCAGAGAAAGGTCCTTCAAGTCTTTTGCATAGTAGCTACGAGCAGCTGTTTGCATTCCGTAGTTTCCGTTAGACATGTAGACTTTGTTGATGTAGTAGGTCAAAATCTCTTGTTTAGTGGCTTTTTGTTCTAATTGTGTCGCAAGCCAAGCTTCTTGGATTTTCCGAGATAGGGTTTGGTCGGACGAAGAAGTAGAGAAGTAAGTGAGCTTGATCAATTGCTGTGTAAGAGTGGATCCCCCTTGGCGACCTCCGCGGAGGTTACTGAAGAAGGCTCCTCCAATACGAATAAAGTCGACCCCTCTGTGATTGAAAAAGCGGTGGTCTTCAATCGCCACAATCGCATTGACCAAGTCGGTTGGGATTTCATTTGTTTTTACGTTGATTCGTTTCTCAGCACCCAAGTCGGCAATCAGATTGTTTTGATTGTCATAGATTTTACTGGAAGTCGTTGCGATGAGGTCTTTCTCAGAAAGAGTCGGTGCTTTTGAGGCATAGTATCCAAATACCAATCCACCCAGGATAAGTAAAAGGAAAAATAAGGAAATAGCCGCAATCGCTGCATATTTTAACCACTGGATAACTGTTTGTTTGTTCATTTAATTACCGCCTAGTAGATTCTGTTCGATAATATCGAGATAAGGAACGCTTGGAAGGTGATCTGTCTCGATACGATAACCATTTTCCTGTATAAAGGTCAATGGCATAGATTTACTGCCGTGATCGATGTTGTAAAAGTCGATTAAGGAAGGAGCTGGCAGTAGATAAGTCTCATTGAGCTTTGCAAAATGCAAGAGCACAAAACAAATTCCTCCCTGTTGGACGACCGCAGCCATGTGATCAATCTGGTGCTGATGAAAGTTCTTCATCGGCATGGATTGTTTCTGCTGGGTCTCTTTTGCTTCAAAATCAATGTAGTGTCCTTTATAAACACCAGAATAGTCTGTGGTAGACGCCTGGCGAAAATAAGCTTCCACAATCTTTGCCCGACTGCGATGAGGATAGTCCACCTTTACAATCTGGATGGGTGTCGGCTTTTTATGAATCACCGCTAGCCCTCTAGAAAGGTAGTACTGATTGCTCTCATTAATCATTTTTTCAAATGTCATCCCCCGATTGGCAAAGTTTACACTTTGCTTCCTCTGGATGGGCGAAGAAGATTTCTTGCTAAGTTTGTGAGGATAGTTGACCATAATTCTCCTTATTGGTACAATTACATCACTCTATTATATCACAAAATGAAGAAGGGAGGGGAAATAATGAATAGTTTACTGATTACAGGATACAAGGCATTTGAATTGGGAATTCTGACAGCAAAGGACCCTAGACTTCCCATTATTAAAGAGGCGATTCGCAGGGATTTAGTCCGTTTTTTGGAAGAGGGCGTCAAGTGGCTGATTTTTACGGGTAATCTAGGTTTTGAAGCCTGGGCCTTGGAGGTTGCCCAGGAATTAAAAAAAGAATACGAGATACAGTTGGCCACGATTTTTATGTTTGAAAACCAAGGAGAGAACTGGAATGAGGCCAATCAAGAACTCCTTAGTCGCTTTAAGCAGGTTGATTTTGTCAAGTATGCCTATCCCTCTTATAGCCAGCCAGGCCAATTTAAAGAATACAATACATTTTTGTTAGAAAATACAGATGGCGCTTATTTATTTTACGATCCAGAACACGAAACAAATCTCAAATATCTTTACAAAATGATGCTAGAAATGGATCAGTATCATGTCAAAAGATTAAACTTTGATGACTTAAATGAAGTAGCGGAAAAAATTTACGAAAAATAAGTGATTTACCTTGATTTTTGCTCCTCATTTTTTATATAATGATTATGATTAACTAGAACGGAGAGAATGATGGCAAGTATTATTTTTACTGCGAAGGATATTTTTGATCAAGATTTCAAAAAAGAAGTTCGTGGATTTAGTAAAGTTGAGGTAAATGAGTTTTTGGATGATGTCATCAAAGACTATGAAACCTATGCTGCCTTAGTGAAGGAATTGAAAGAAGAAAACGCTCGGCTCCGTGAAGAATTAGCGAAGAAAACGAGCCAAGCAACTCCGAGTCCATCAGTTCCTGAGTCTGCTCCAAAGCATGAGTTTCCTCAGGTCACTACTACGACAAACTTTGATATTTTGAAACGCTTAAATCGTCTTGAAAAAGAAGTCTTTGGAAAACAAGTCGTTGATCGTGATTTTTAAGACATAAAAGATGAATCGTGCAATTTTTGGATAATCGCGTGAGAGCTTTCTCTCATGAGGAAAGTCCATGCTAGCACAGGCTGGGATGCCTGTAGTGTTTGTGCTAGGTGAATCCATAAGCCTAGGGACTTGATCTTCAAGTTACGGCGAGCGAACGGGCTAAGTCTTAGGATAAGTTCTACTAGCTCTGAAAGTGCCACAGTGACGTAGTTTTTAGGGAAACCTAAAAAGTGGAACGCGGTAAACCCCTCAAGCTAGCAACCCAAACTTTGGTCGGGGCATGGGATGCATGGAAACGAACATAGCATTCTGACTGGAAACAGTAGACAGATGATTATCGAAGGAAATGGTACCTAGTCATTTCTGGAACAAAACATGGCTTATAGAAAATTGCATATAGGTGGTGAGGGGGAGAGAAATCTCAACCTCCTTTTTTAAACAATGAGGAACAAATGAAAAAACAATTTGAATTAATTGCGACAGCTGCTGCTGGATTAGAAGCAGTGGTTGGGCGTGAATTACGAGAGCTCGGCTACGATTGCCAAGTGGAAAATGGACGAGTCCGTTTCAAAGGCGATGTTCGTGCAATCATCGAAACCAATCTTTGGTTGCGGGCTGCAGACCGAATCAAGATCGTCGTAGGATCCTTTCCTGCCCGTACCTTTGAAGAACTCTTTCAAGGAGTTTTTGCCTTGGATTGGGACCAATACCTCCCTTTAGGAGCGCGTTTCCCTATCTCCAAAGCAAAATGTGTCAAATCCAAACTGCATAACGAACCGAGTGTACAAGCGATTTCGAAAAAGGCAGTTGTCAAAAAGTTGCAAAAACACTATGCCCGACCAGAAGGTGTTCCTCTAATAGAAAATGGAGCAGAGTTCAAGATCGAAGTATCGATCCTTAAAGACCAAGCTACTGTCCTGATTGACACGACTGGTAGTAGCCTCTTCAAACGTGGTTATCGGACGGAAAAAGGGGGAGCTCCTATTAAGGAAAATATGGCGGCAGCCATTCTTCAACTTTCCAATTGGTACCCAGACAAGCCCTTGGTTGATCCGACTTGTGGATCAGGAACCTTCTGTATCGAAGCAGCGATGATGGCTCGCCAGATAGCACCGGGCTTGAGACGGACTTTCTCGTTTGAAGAGTGGAATTGGATCGACAATCGTCTGATTCAAGAAGTTCGCACAGAGGCTAGTAAAAAAATCAATCGGGACCTTGTCCTAGACATCATGGGAACCGATATTGATGCGCGGATGGTTGAGATTGCCAAAGAAAATGCTCAAAAAGCGGGTGTTGCGAGCGACATCACCTTTAAGCAAATGCGGGTGCAAGATCTGCGTTCAGATAAGATTAATGGGGTCATTATCTCCAATCCACCGTATGGTGAACGCTTATCCGATGATGCAGGGGTGACAAAATTGTACGCTGAAATGGGAGAGGTCTTTGAGCCCTTGAAGACTTGGAGCAAATTTATCCTGACCAGCGATGAAAACTTTGAAAAGAAGTTTGGGCGACAAGCGGATAAAAAAAGAAAATTATATAACGGAACCTTAAAGGTTGACTTGTATCAGTTCTTTGGGGAGCGGGTACGTCGACAAGCGACTAGTGAGAAAGGAAACATATGACAAAAGAAGATAAACAGCAGTTGGGCCAAGAGGCAGAGTCAGTTCTTGATTTTAAGGACGCCAAAGAGATGACGATTGGCCAAGCAAACCGCAAAGCTGAAGAAATCGAAGCAGGGGTCAAGGAAACAGATAATGTCCTCGATAAATACATCAAACAGCACCGTGACGAAATCGAAGCTCATAAGTTTGATACCATCGTCATGAAGAAGGAAATGTTGGCTGAGGCAGAGGAAGCAGCCACTGTGGATGCGACGGACCCGATTCCAAGTGAAGAGCCAGTGAAGGAAGTAGCACCGGCTGAAGTAGGTCAAAAAGAAGGCGCGTCTACTCGCATTCCAGATCCAATTCCTGGGGAACGCCCTGCAAAAATTAAGTTTGGTCCAGAGCCAACAGAACCATATGTGGATGAAGAAATTGAGATTCCTGAAGAACCGAAAAAGAGCCGGGTAAAACCAATTCTGTTTTCAGTTTTAGCTCTGACAGCAGTTGCTACGGCTAGTTGGTTGTCTTATCAATGGATCCGTAACCAGTCTAAAGGGGAAACGACAGTCGTCTCTTCTACTAGCTCATCTAGCAAGAAGTCCTCTAGTTCTTCTTCCTCAACGAGCACGAATACAGAGGCTTTGCTGAAGGATTTTAACGATCAGTATGCAGCTTTCTTTACAGATGACACGCAGACGAAGTTGAAAAATGATTCTTTTGGTAATTTGGAAAAACTAAAAGCCAGTTTAGATAAATTGAAAGACACCAAGGAATACGATGCAGCCAAAAGTAAATACGATGAATTGGTGAAGCAGGTTTCTGCTATTCAAACAGTAAACTCTCAGTTTACCAGCCCAGTTATTAAGGATGGGGCCATCGATACCAAGGCGCAGGTAAAGAGTGATGCAGTCTTTTCAGATGTGTCAACATCTAATACACAATTGAACCAATTATTGAAGGATGCAGCTTCTCAAGGACGCTCGCAACAAGTTGCGACTCCAGCACCCGTGACAGATGGTGGTGGCAGTGCTACAGGTGGAAATGCAGTTTCTTCAGGAACGGTAACCAGTCCTGCTCCTACACAAGCCCCAGCTACTGAAGGCAACACGACAGGCGGAGTGAACCCAGGCTATTCTGGCTTTGGTCTTCAAAGTACTGGTGTGCCACTTCAACGAAACTTGAGCCGGGTGCCATACAACCAAGCAACGCTTGACGATGTAAACAATCCTGCATGGACCTTTAACCCTGGTATTTTGGAGAAGATTCTGAAGATTGCCCGGGAACGTGGTCATATCGTTGGGGATCAATACATCTTAGAACGCGTGAATATTATCAACGGCAATGGTTATTACAACCTCTTTAAGCCAGATGGAACATATTTGTTTAGTATCAATGCTAAAACCGGCTACTTTGTCGGAAACGGGAAAGGCCATTCCGATGCATTGGATTATTAAGAATTAAAAAAGACTTCTCTTTGAAAGAGAAGTCTTTTGTTATTTATACGATATGGCGTGTGAATGGATCGTCAGAAATACCTTGTTCGAGAATCAATTTGCACCACTCTTTGGCAGAAAAGAGGCTGTGATCTTTATAGTTTCCGCAAGATTCAATCGTCGTTCCTGGCACGTCTTCCCAGCTTGTTGCTTCAGCAATTTCCTCTAAAGAAGATTTAATCACTTGTGCAATGGTTTTTGGATCGTGCTGACCCCACATAATCATATGAAATCCAGTACGACACCCAAATGGGGAACAATCGATCATCCCATCAATGCGCTTACGGATCAACATAGCTAATAGGTGCTCAATCGTATGTAAACCAGCAGTCGGGATAGAGTCTTCATTTGGTTGAACCAAGCGGATATCATAGTTTGAGATAACATCTCCTTTTGGTCCAGTTTCCTCTCCGATTAGGCGGACGTAAGGGGCTTTTACAGCAGTGTGGTCTAGTTCAAAACTTTCCACAATAACTTCTTTCGTCATGTATCTTCCTCAATTTCTTTTTTCTTGATTATAGCACAATTGGCGCTGGAAGAAAACACAAGAGAAGATAGTGGCAAGTAGCCGTTGAAATAGGATTCAGAAGCTTGTTTTTAGGGTGTTTTCCCGTTAGAATCAAGGGAAAGAAGCATTAGAATGATAGCAGAAATAGATTAGTTTTCGCTAGAAAATTTGTTTGTTAATTTTGTAAAAATATGATAAAATAATAAAGAATTTTTTAATTCAACTATTCATTAGATTAGGGGTAAAAACATGGAATTTGGAATTGCAATTGTTTTTGCCGCAATCATTGGTTTAGTCATTGGATATGTAGGGATCTCAGTCAAGATGAAAGCATCGAAAGAGGCTGCAGAACTTACTCTTTTAAATGCTGAACAAGAAGCAACGAATTTACGTGGACAGGCAGAGCGCGAAGCTGATTTGATTTTGAAAGAAGCTAAGCACGAGTCTAGTTCACTTAAAAAAGAAGCACTTTTGGAGGCAAAGGAAGAAGCCAGAAAATATCGAGAAGAAGTCGATGCTGAGTTTAAATCAGAGCGTCAAGAATTAAAACAATTAGAAACCCGCTTAGCGGAACGTTCGAATAATCTTGATCGCAAAGATGACAATCTTACGAGCAAAGAGCAAGCTCTTGAACAAAAAGAGCAAAGTCTTTCAGATAGAACTAAACACATTGATGCGCGTGAAGAACAATTACATGAGCTAGAAAAGAAGAAAGAAGAAGAATTAGAAAAAATTGCTTCTCTGACTCAATCGGAAGCACGTGATATTATCTTAACGCAAACAGAAGAACGACTTTCCAAAGAGATTGCGACTCGAATTCGAGAAGCAGAAGTGGAAGTGAAAGAACGTTCAGATAAAGTTGCAAAAGATATCCTGGTTCAAGCCATGCAACGGATGGCCGGGGATTTTGTGGCAGAACAGACCAACTCAACGGTTCATTTACCAGATGATGGAATGAAGGGCCGGATTATTGGTCGCGAAGGTCGAAATATCCGAACCTTCGAAAGCTTGACAGGTGTGGATGTGATTATTGATGACACTCCAGAAGTAGTCACCCTGTCTGCATTTGATCCGATTCGTCGGGAAATCGCACGAATGACCATGGAAAGTCTCTTGAAAGATGGTCGCATCCATCCAGCTCGGATTGAAGAGTTGGTAGAGAAGAACCGTTTGGAAATTGACCAACGGATTCGTGAATATGGTGAAGCAGCAGCCTATGAAATTGGCGCACCAAATCTACATCCTGATTTGATGAAGATTATGGGACGCTTGCAATTCAGAACTTCTTATGGACAGAACGTCTTGCGTCACTCCATTGAGGTTGCTAAGTTATCTGGTATTATTGCTAGTGAGCTTGGTGAAAATGCTACCTTGGCTCGTCGAGCTGGTTTCCTTCATGATATTGGTAAAGCAATCGACCGCGAGGTAGAAGGTAGCCACGTAGAAATTGGTACTGAATTAGCTCGTAAATACAAAGAGCACCCAGTTGTTGTCAATACGATTGCCAGTCACCATGGTGATGTCGAACCAGAAAGTGTCATCGCAGTCATTGTCGCAGCAGCAGATGCCTTGAGTGCAGCGCGTCCAGGTGCCCGGAGCGAGTCTCTTGAAAGCTACATCAAACGCCTGCAAGATCTTGAAGAAATTGCAAATGGCTTTGAGGGAGTTAAGACCAGCTTTGCCTTGCAAGCAGGTCGCGAAATTCGAATTATGGTCAGCCCTGAAGAAGTCAAGGATGATAAGTTGACCATCTTGGCTCATGATATCCGTGAGAAGATTGAGTCCAACTTGGAGTACCCTGGTAACATCAAGGTAACCGTTATTCGTGAATTACGTGCCATTGATTATGCAAAATAGAGCTTGTTAAAAGCCATATATAAAAAGATAGTCAGCGAAGGTGGAACAACCTTAGTTGGCTATTTTTTGTGAGTCGTGTTAAAAATGGGATAGCACAGATGAGATGGTTCATTGGTAGAGAAGTGGTTAGGGCCTTGCCTCTAGGAAAAATCTATTGAAAAATCTTTCTATTTTTGTTACACTAGATAGAAAGACAGCGAAGGAGATAAAATGGCGGATCGAGGATTATTAATCGTTTTCTCAGGGCCCTCAGGTGTTGGGAAAGGAACGGTTAGACGTGAGATTTTTGAAAGCTCAGATAATCAATTTCAATACTCAGTATCGATGACAACGCGTGCACAACGTCCAGGCGAAGTGGACGGAGTAGATTATTTCTTCCGGACACGTGAAGAATTTGAGGAGTTGATTCGTCAAGGTCAAATGCTCGAATATGCTGAATATGTTGGCAATTACTATGGGACTCCCTTGACCTATGTGAACGAAACACTCGATAAAGGGATCGATGTCTTCCTTGAAATTGAGGTGCAAGGAGCTTTGCAGGTCAAGAAAAAGGTACCAGATGCCGTCTTCATTTTCCTGACTCCTCCGGATTTGGATGAGTTGCAAGATCGTTTGGTTGGACGTGGCACAGACAGTGCTGAAGTCATTGCCCAGCGGATCGAAAAAGCAAAAGAAGAAATTGCCCTCATGCGTGAGTACGATTATGCCATTGTCAACGATCAAGTACCTTTGGCTGCGGAACGTGTCAAACGTGTGATTGAGGCAGAACATTTCCGTGTTGATCGGGTCATTGGTCACTACCAAGAAATGCTTCCCAAAGCCACTCAAGTGGTACGATAATTAGAATAGGAATTAGGTAAAAAGATTATGATGTTAAAACCATCTATTGACACATTGTTGGATAAAGTACCGTCAAAATACTCTTTGGTTATTCTTGAAGCCAAACGAGCTCATGAGTTAGAGAGTGGTGCAACTCCTACTCAAGAATTTCAATCAGTAAAATCTACCTTGCGTGCCTTGGAAGAGATTGAATCAGGAAATGTGGTGATTCACCCAGATCCAGAAGCTAAGCGTGAAGCGGTTCGTCGTCGAATCGAAGCAGAACGCTTGCGTAAAGAAGAAGAAGAGCGTAAAATTAAAGAACAAATCGCGAAAGAAAAAGAAGATGGTGAAAAAATTTAAGGTTGGGTTCGCTCAATCTTATTTTTTGCTATTTAGCGCTAGGACAGGAAGGAGGTGGAAGCATGCTAGCACAAGTCATCGTTGATGTTCCCTTGATGCAAACAGACAAGCCCTATAGTTACCAGGTACCAGAAGAGTTTTCTCCTTTCTTGGAAAAAGGAATGCGGGTGCATGTTCCCTTTGGAAAGGGAAATAGGCTCATTCAAGGGATTGTGGTTGGCCTTGAAGAGACCACTCTAGCAGTTAAAGATCAAGAATTGAAAAGTATCGTGGAGGTCTTAGACTACCAACCGGTTCTAGGAGAGGAGCAATTTTGGCTAGCAGATCAGTTGCGAAAGACGGTTTTTGCCTACAAAATCACCCTCTTGAAAGCCATGCTACCGAGTGTTTTAAATTCTTCCTATGACAAAATTCTCCATCCGACAGAACTGTTATCGCCAGAGGATCGAGAAGACATTTTTGGAACAGCGACCAGCTTGGCCTTTTCTTCTTTGGATATTGATGCTCAAGCACGAATGATGCGACTGACTCGTAAGGGAGAGCTGGAAGTAGAATACCAAGCAGTGGATCGTAAACATATCAAAACAGAAAAATGGTATCGAGTAAATCAACCCCTACTTGAAAATTTGGAAATCGCCAAGAATGCTAAGAAGCGCTTGGCCTTGCGAGACTTTGTCCAAGGTCAGGAAGAGGAAGCTCCTTTGAGTGATTTATTGGCGGAATTCTCTCGCCCAGTGGTTAACTATTTCATTGATCAGGGAGCCTTGCTTATTTTTGAAAAAGAAGTCAATCGTGCGGCTGCCTACTTTAAAGACAAAGAGTCGACAGAGGCCTTGGTTTTAAATGCTGAACAAGAACGAGCCGTTCAAGCGGTAACTCGTCAAATCGGGCAGGAATCCAAACCCTTCTTGCTAGAAGGAGTGACAGGAAGTGGGAAGACGGAGGTTTATCTCCAAATCATCCAAGAGGTGCTAGAAAAGGGGAAAACAGCTATTATGTTGGTTCCTGAAATTTCCTTGACGCCTCAAGTGACGGATCGCTTTATTTCTCGCTTTGGGGATCGGGTGGCCATCCTTCATTCAGGTCTATCCAATGGTGAAAAATACGATGAGTGGAGACGTGTTGAACGCGGAGAAGCTCAAGTGGTCGTAGGAGCGCGGTCTGCCATCTTTGCTCCTCTGAAGAACCTAGGAGCTATCATTATCGATGAAGAACATGAGGCTACCTATAAACAAGATAGCAATCCTCGCTACCATGCGCGTGAAGTAGCTTTACTTCGGGCTCAGTATCACCAGGCTGTTTTGGTCTTGGGGTCGGCGACACCTAGTCTAGAAACACGAGCCCGTGCAGGAAAAGGTGTCTATGGCTTTCTTCAATTGACCCAACGAGCCAATCCTCTTGCCCGTATTCCAGAGGTGGAAGTGATTGATTTCAGAGATTATATTGGCCAGCAAGAATCCGGAACCTATACACCTAAGTTGCTAGAAGCGATAGCAGAACGTCTGCAGCGAAAAGAGCAAGTTGTTCTCATGCTCAATCGCCGGGGTTATTCCAGCTTTGTGATGTGTCGGGAGTGTGGTCAGGTAGATACCTGTCCGAATTGTGATATATCCTTGACCCTTCACATGGATACCAAGACGATGGATTGCCATTATTGTAATTACCATAAGGCCATTCCAACAGTCTGCCCTAATTGTCAAAGTCAATCGATTCGTTATTACGGGACGGGGACCCAGAAGGCCTACGATGAGCTACAAGCAATTTTCCCAGAGGCTCGTATTCTGCGGATGGACGTTGATACTACTCGGAAAAAAGGGAGTCACGAGGCTTTGTTGGATCAGTTTGGTCAAGGACAAGCGGATATTTTGCTCGGGACCCAAATGATTGCCAAGGGCTTGGATTTCCCCAATGTAACGCTAGTCGGTGTCCTCAATGCTGATACAGCTCTAAATTTGCCTGATTTTCGCTCGTCAGAGCGGACTTTCCAACTGTTAACCCAGGTGGCAGGGCGGGCTGGTCGTGCGGATAAAGAAGGACAGGTTCTGATCCAGACCTATAATCCTCATCATTATGCCATTGAATATGCGAAACGCCAAGATTATGAAGGGTTTTATGCCTATGAAATGAAGGTGCGCCACCAGTTAGGTTATCCACCTTATTATTACACGGTAGGTTTGACCCTCTCTCACAAACAAGAAGAGGTCGTGGTTAAAAAAGCTTATCAGGTGATGGATCTGTTGAAAGCAGGTCTATCGGACCAAGTCCAAATATTAGGACCAACGCCAAGACCGATTGCTCGCACGCATAATTTATTCCATTACCAGATTCTGTTGAAGTACCGGTTTGAAGACCACTTACCACAGGTTTTAAATCAGATTTTGGACTATACTCAAGAGCGGGAAAATCAAGATCTTCGAGTCAGCATTGACAATGAACCGCAAAGTTTTATGTAGAAGGAGAAAAAATGACAAAAATATTATTTATGGGAACGCCTGATTTCTCAGCTACAGTCTTAAAAGGCTTGATTTCTGATGAATGCTATGAGATTCTAGCCGTTGTGACCCAACCAGATCGGGCAGTTGGCCGGAAAAAAGAAATCCGAATGACGCCAGTAAAAGAAGCGGCTTTAGAAGCAGGCTTGCCAATCTATCAGCCGGAGAAACTATCTGGAAGCCCAGAACTAGAAGATTTATTGGCTTTGGGAGCAGACGGGATCGTCACAGCAGCCTTTGGACAGTTTTTGCCGAGTCGTTTGTTAGAGGCGATGAAGTTTTCTGTCAACGTGCACGCTTCTCTTCTTCCAAAATACCGTGGTGGAGCGCCTATTCATTATGCCATCATGAATGGGGATAAAGAAGCTGGTGTGACCATCATGGAAATGGTCAAAGAGATGGATGCTGGAGATATGATTTCTTCTCGCGCCATCCCTATTTTAGAGGAAGACAATGTGGGAACCCTATTTGAGAAATTGGCTCTTGTCGGTCGGGATCTTCTTTTAGAAACTCTGCCAGCTTACCTTGCGGGAGAGCTTAAGCCCCAACCGCAGGATCCCCAACAAGTCACCTTCTCTCCAAATATCAAGCCAGAAGAAGAACGCCTGGATTGGACACGAACCAACCGTGAACTCTTTAACCAAGTTCGAGGCATGTATCCTTGGCCAGTTGCCCATACCTTATGGAAGGGTGAACGCTTTAAGATTTACCAAGCAAAACCGTGTGAAGGTCAAGGAAAGCCAGGAGAAATTTTAGCTCTCCATAAAAATGAAATCGTTGTTGCGACGGGTGAGGGAGCCTTAGCTTTGACCCTTGTTCAGCCAGCCGGTAAACCCAAAATGCCTGTCGGAGATTTCTTAAATGGTTTAGGACGACAACTGCAAGTAGGTGATCAATTTGGTAAATAAGATGCAGACTGCACGAGGGGTGGCCCTATCTACTCTAGGAGAGATTTTCCAGGACGGTGCTTTTTCAAATATCGCTCTCAAAAAATCCTTGGGCAAGGCAACCTTGTCAGATGTGGATAAAAGTCTAGTAACCGAAATCGTCTATGGGACGGTTTCACGCAAACTAACCTTGGAATGGTATCTATCGCACTTTGTCGCTGATCGGGACCAGGTAGATCCCTGGATCTATCATCTTTTATTGATGAGCCTCTATCAGTTCGTCTATCTGGAGAAGATTCCTCCCCATGCTGTTGTCCATGAAACAGTAGAGCTTGCTAAGCAACGGAAAAAGGGGAGCGAAAAATATGTCAATGCTCTCTTACGGAAAATGCTACGAGAGGAGCTTCCATCAATTGACCAGATAAAACGAATCAACAAACGACTTTCAATCCGCTATTCTCTTCCGGTTTGGTTGGTGAAAAAGTTGATGGACGAGTATGGTGAAGAACGGGCCATTGCGATTTTTGAGAGTCTCTATGTTCGCAACAAGGCCAGTGTTCGTGTTGTCGATCTGGATCAAAAAGAAGACATCAAGGAGCAATTGCAGGCTTCGGATTCTTTATTGGCTTCAACTGCCCTCGTAAAGGAGAATGGCTATTTTGCGGGCTCTGATTACTTCAAACAAGGGAAATTAACCATTCAAGATGAGACCAGTCAATTGGTCGCTCCGGCTTTAGAGGTCCAACCATCAGACCAGGTCTTGGATGCCTGTGCAGCACCTGGGGGCAAGACCACCCATCTAGCTTCTTATCTAGTTGATGGGCAGGTTACAGCGTTGGACTTGTACGATCATAAGCTCCAATTAATTCAGGAAAATGCGGAACGTCTGGGAGTTGCAGATAAAATCCAGACAAAAAAACTGGATGCCAGCAAGGTGTTTGAAGCTTTTGGAGCGGATGCCTTCGATAAAATCTTGGTAGACGCCCCTTGTTCTGGGATTGGTTTGATCCGCCGTAAGCCAGATATCAAGTACAATAAAGACAATGCTGACTTTGCGTCTCTACAGGCGATTCAATTGGAAATATTGGATGGAGTTTGTCAAAGTGTGCGGAAAGATGGTATAATAGTCTATAGTACATGCACAATTATAGGAGAAGAGAATTTTGATGTGGTTGACCAGTTTTTAGAAACCCATCCAAATTTTGAACTCGTGCCATTAGATCATGAACGAAAAGATATTCTGAAAGATGGCTGTATTTTAATTACACCAGAATTGTATGGAAGCGACGGTTTTTTTATTAGTCGTTTTCGAAGAATATCGTAATCTCAGGAGGATACGGACAGTATGGAAATTTCTATCTTAACCGATGTAGGTCAAAGACGGACAAATAACCAAGACTATGCAAATCAATATAAAAATAAAGCGGGAAAATCCATGGTTTTTCTAGCTGACGGGATGGGGGGGCATCGTGCTGGTAATATTGCTAGCGAGATGGCTGTTACCGATCTCGGCGCTGCTTGGGTAGCGACTGAAATCAGCACCATTAACGAAGTCAGAGAGTGGTTTGCGGAGTATCTGGAAAAAGAAAACCAGCAGATCCATCGCATTGGTCAAGATGAAGAACATAAAGGAATGGGAACAACTCTCGAAGCTGTTGCCGTTATTGATGACCAAGTCTTATTTGCGCATGTAGGGGATTCCCGAATTGGACTCGTGCGTAATGGGGAATACCATCAATTGACCAGTGACCATTCTTTAGTAAACGCCTTGCTCAAGGCAGGACAGATTACGGAAGAAGAGGCAGCTCATCATCCCCAACGCAATATCATCACCCAATCCATTGGACAAAAAGATGAATTGCAGCCGGATTTTGGTATGGTTACGGTTGAAGCGGGAGATTTCATTGTTATCAATAGTGATGGATTAACCAATATGATCTCTGGCGATGAAATCCGTGATATCGTTGTCAGTGATTTATCGATTGAAGAAAAGGCAAAAACCTTGATTCGCTTTGCGAATAATGCTGGCGGTTTGGACAATATTACAGTTGTACTGATTCGCTTTGCTGAGGAGGATATGGCATGATTCAAATCGGCAAAATTTTTGCCGGACGATATAAGATAATCCGCCAAATCGGGCGTGGAGGAATGGCAGATGTCTACCTCGCTCGGGATTTAATCTTAGATGGTGAAGAAGTTGCAGTTAAAGTACTGAGGACCAATTACCAAACAGATCCAATTGCAGTTGCTCGCTTCCAACGAGAGGCCAAAGCGATGGCAGATTTGGATCATCCAAATATCGTTCGGATCACGGATATCGGTGAAGAAGATGGCCAACAATACTTGGCGATGGAATATGTCGCTGGTTTGGACTTGAAACGCTATATCAAAGAAAATGCTCCTCTCTCAAATGAAGAAGCTGTTCGCTTGATGGGGCAAATCCTTCTTGCTATGCGCTTGGCGCACACGCAAGGCATTATTCACCGTGATTTGAAACCTCAAAATGTCCTTTTAACATCGGACGGAAATGCCAAGGTTTCTGACTTTGGGATTGCAGTAGCCTTTGCAGAGACCAGTCTCACCCAGACCAACTCTATGTTGGGTTCGGTTCATTATTTATCACCAGAGCAAGCCAGAGGATCGAAGGCTTCTATTCAAAGTGATATCTATGCAATGGGGATCATTTTCTACGAAATGCTGACGGGTCATATCCCTTATGATGGGGATAGTGCAGTGACCATTGCGCTGCAACATTTCCAAAAACCACTTCCGTCCATCATTGAAGAGAACAAAAATGTTCCGCAGGCTTTGGAAAATGTGGTGATTAAGGCCACAGCAAAGAAACTATCCGATCGCTATAAGTCGGTAGCTGAAATGTATGTCGACTTGTCAAGTTGTCTATCTTATGAACGCCGTAATGAGAAAAAATTAGTCTTTGATGACGCTTCAAAAGCGGATACCAAGACCTTACCAAAGGTGAACGTGGTTCCAAAACCGGCTCCACTTCCAACATCGGAAGCTCGTCCTGCAGTTCATGAGGACCGACCAGTGGCTTCAGAGGATCGAACAGCTCCAGTTTCTCCAAAAAATAAACCACGTCGTCGTTTGCGGACGCGCTACAAGGTCTTGTTTGTCGCCCTAGCTTTGGTACTAGCTGCCTTTGCCTTTCTTCTTTACATGAGTCCAGCCAACAAAACAGTTCCGGATGTATCTGGAAAAACGGTAGCAGAAGCTCGGGCTATCATTGAAGATCAGGATCTTCAAGTGGGAGACGAAAAAGAAGAATACAGTGATTCGGTGCTGGAGGGCTATGTAATCCGTACCAATCCAAATGCAGGAGCTCAGAAAAAGGAAAACAGCAAGGTTGATTTGGTTGTCTCGAAAGGGCCAAGCACCTTTGACATGCCGGACTATACTGGTAGGTCTAGAGAAGATGCGGAAAACGATCTGAAAACCACCTATAAGCTTTCTAGCAAGCTCATTTCGATTGAAGAAGTCGAGACCAATGAAGTGGAGCCAGGAATCGTGCTTGAGCAATCTCCTGCTGGTGGTCAAAAATATGATTTGACTTCTAATACCAAGGTTGTTCTGAAAGTATCGAAGGAAAGTAATTCGATTGAGTTACCAAGTTATGTTGGTTCTAATTATGAATTTGCTGTCTCTAATCTCGTACAGATTTACGGGGTGAAGGAAGCAAATATTGAACGGAAGACCACATCGCATCTGCCGGACGGAGTAGAAGTCTTACCAGGTCATATTGTGAGTCAGACTCCAGAAGCTCAATCGAGCATCGATATTAAAAAGACTCGCATTGTCTTAACCGTATACGAACCGAAAACAGAATCATCAAGTAGCACGAAAGCTTCAAGTAGTTCATCAGAAAGTTCAACCTCTACAACTGTAGAATCCCATTCCAATACGGAACCTTCGGCTACTACTGAACCAGAATCTTAACATGATGACCTTATAAAACCAGACCCGATCGGTCTGGTTTTTTTAGTAAAGAGAGAGTTGGAATGAATCCTTCTAGAGGCGGAAGCGAATCCTTTAGAATTTTGATAAAATAGAATGGAGAGGTTCAATTATGTGGAAGATTCAATTGTTTGTGTTTGTTGAAGCTTTGTTACTCACCATGGCTGCAATCACTATTTTGGCGGGAAATATATCTCGTATTGTCCTAATCGTGGTTCTGTGCTTGCTCCTATTGTATTATTACATTGGAAAACAGCGGAGTAATTTTCTTTTAGTGGCATCCAGCATTCTGCTGTTTTTTATTGTCATGTTAAATCCTTATGTCATTGCTGCGCTTTTGTTTGCTGTTGTCTATGCCATGCTGGTGGCTTATCCCTATTTTTACCGTGAAAACGAAGAAGTGAAGATAGATTATGAGGAAGATGTAGAAATCCGACAAGAGAAAACGCCTTGGATTGGAGATCTGCATCATTTTTCAAAGGTAAACTGCCATTTTCGTGATTTAACGATTACTCGTTTAGTGGGGCGGGATACGATCCATTTAGACGAAGTGATTGTTGTGAATCATGACAATGTCATCATCATGAGAAAGATGTTTGGCAATACGAAAATTATTTTACCGGTGGATGTGGAGCTGAGCTTGCAGGTGAATACCTTATATGGAGAATTGCGTCTCTTCTCTCAAAAACCTAGAAAATTGAGAAATGAGACAGTAAGCATGGAGACACCGAATTATCGAAGTTCCCATCGAACAGTGAAGCTTGTTATTGCGGGGATTGTAGGAGATGTGGAGGTCGTCAGAGGATGAAACGAACAGACTATCTTTTAATCTTCCTTTATACGGTTTTAATTCTAGCTGTTATTATCCATTCAATCTTTGGGCTCTTTGACTTTCAGTGGACTTATCTATTGGAAGATTTATCCAAACTGCGTGCTTTTCTGTTTATTGGTTTTGGTTTGACGGTTGCTCTGACTATTTTGATGATTCTATTGATTAAATTGATTCAATTTACAATCATGAATACCGTCCAAAAAAACCTGAGAAACTTGCTCGAAGGCAAGAAGCTAAAACTCGGAGAAAACAAAGAGATTAATGAAGAGTTTCAACGCTTGGATCGTAAGCTCAAACGCCTGACAGAAAATTTGCAACGAACAGAAAATCGGGTCATGCAAAATGAAGAAGAGATTGTAGAAAGAGAACGACGGCGAATTGCCCGAGATCTCCATGATACAGTGAGTCAAGAATTATTTGCAGCTAATATGATTTTGTCTGGTGTAGCCAGTCAGGATCAAGTTCTTCAACTGCCTAAAGTAGGGCAACAGTTGAAGGGGGTCACAGAAATTCTAAACACCGCTCAAAATGATTTGCGGATTCTCTTATTACACTTGCGGCCGACAGAATTAGAAGGTCGAAACTTGGTAGAAGGTCTCCAGGTGATTTTTAGAGAACTACAAGAAAAGAGCAATTTAGAAGTATACTTTGAACACAATGTTCAAAGACTCCCTAAAACAATTGAAGAGCATATTTTTCGTATTGTGCAAGAAGTAGTGAGCAATACACTGAAACATGCCCATGCGAAGCGCTTGGATGTTTATCTGTTGCAAACAGAACAATCTCTCCATCTGAAATTAGCAGATGATGGAGTGGGATTTGATCCAGAATCTTTGGGTGAACTAAGTTACGGTATGAAGAATATTCAGGATCGAGTAGATGACATGGCAGGAAGGATTAAGATTTTGACCAGTCCCAAAAAGGGAGTGGCTATTGATATTAAAGTGCCGTTAGTAGAAGGAGAAGATGATGAAATTATTACTAGTAGATGATCATGAAATGGTCCGATTAGGATTGAAAAGTTATTTAAGTATGCAAGACGGGATTGATCAAGTCTTAGAGGCCAGTGATGGTCAAGAGGGTGTTGAGTTAGCCTTAAAGGAGCGACCAGATGTCATCATTATGGATATTGTCATGCCCCATATGACTGGGATTGAAGCGACACTCGCAATCCTAAAGGAGTGGCCAGATGCAAAAATATTGATCCTGACCTCCTATTTGGACAATGAAAAAATCTATCCTGTCTTGGATGCGGGTGCCAAGGGCTACATGCTCAAAACGTCCAGTGCAGAGGAAATTTTACGGGCTATTCGCAAGGTGGAACAGGGAGAGTTGGCAATTGAGACGGAGGTCAGCCAAAAAGTAGAGTATCGGAAAAACCACGTGGAACTCCATGATGACTTGACCGCGCGTGAACGAGATATCTTGGCTTTGCTAACCAAGGGATATGAAAATCAACGGATTGCCGATGAGTTATTCATTTCATTAAAAACGGTCAAGACCCATGTGTCGAATATTTTGTCAAAATTAGAAGTGAGCGACCGTACTCAGGCAGTGGTCTATGCCTTCCAGCATCACTTGGTTTCTCAGGAAGATTTTTAGTCAAAAACATGCTATAATAGACAGCATACTGAATGGAGACCCACATGGATGCAAAAACACGCTACAAAGCAAAAAAGATTAAAATAGTATTTTTTGATATTGACGATACCTTACGAAATGTTGAGACCGGCTATGTTCCGGCTTCGGTCACCAGAGTATTCTCTCAATTACGAGAAAAAGGAATTTACACAGCCATTGCTAGTGGAAGAGGGATTTTTGGAGTTCCAGAAGAAATCAAGGCTCTCCAACCCGATTTCTATGTCACTCTGAATGGTTCCTACGTGATTGATCGTAAGGAGCATGTCATTTATGAAGAAAGGGTACCAAATCCACTTGTTCAGGACTTTATTGCGTGGGCTAAGCAGGTAGGGATTCATTATGGTTTGGTTGGGAGTCATCAAGCAGCTCTTTCGACTCGGACAGAAGAGATAAGTCGGGCTATTGACCCCATTTATCCAAAGCTACCAGTAGATCTTGATTTTGCTGCCAAACATCCCATCTATCAGATGTGGACTTTCGAGACTGGTAAAACAGTTGATGCCCTACCTGAGAATTTGGAGCAAAAATTGCGTTTGGTTCGCTGGCACCCAATCTCATCAGATGTTGTCTTGGATCAGCAATCAAAAGCTCATGGTGTCTCAAAAGTAGTCGAAAAATTGGGATTCAAACCAGAAAATGTCTTAACATTTGGGGATGGATTGAACGACTTAGAACTATTTGACTATGCTGGTTTAGCGATTGCCATGGGGAATGCCCAGGATGCATTAAAAGCTAAAGCAGATTATGTCACAAAAAATTTAGAAGAAGATGGCATCTTACATGCCTTAGAGGAGTTAAAAATGGTTGAAAAAGAATTGCATTTACCACAAACAAAAATGGATCAAGAAACAGGACCAATTGCGACGATTCATACCAACTATGGAGATCTGAAGATTCGTCTCTTCCCTGAACAAGCTCCGAAAACAGTGGCAAATTTTATTGCACTTGCAAAAGATGGCTACTACAATGGAGTGATTTTCCACCGCATCATTAAAGATTTCATGATCCAAGGTGGGGACCCAACTGGAACAGGTATGGGTGGAGAATCCATCTATGGAGAGTCTTTTGAAGATGAATTCTCAGAAGAGTTGTACAATATCCGTGGTGCGTTATCCATGGCCAATGCCGGTCCAAATACCAACGGTAGTCAATTCTTCATCGTTCAAAACCAACACCTTCCTTATTCTAAAAAGGAAATTGCCCGTGGTGGTTGGCCTGAAGCTATTGCAGAAATTTACGCAGAAGAAGGAGGGACTCCTCATTTGGACCGTCGTCACACAGTTTTCGGTCAGTTGATGGATGAAGCTTCTTATCAAGTATTGGATACAATTGTGGCAGTTGAGACAGGTGCCATGGACAAACCTAAAGAAGACGTGGTCATGGAATCGATTGACATTGAGGGAGAGGCATGAGAATCGGGGATAAACTCAAGGGTGTTGTGACAGGCTTGCAACCTTATGGAGCCTTTGTTGAATTAGAGACAGGGGTAACCGGTTTGATCCATATTTCTGAAATCCGCAGTGGATATATCGACAACATTCATGATATCTTAAAAATTGGGGATCAAGTTTGTACTCAGGTTATTGATATAGATGAATACTCTGGGAAGGCTAGCTTGTCCCTTCGAGCCTTAGAAGCTGGGAACAGAAAGCATTTTCGCCATCATCGTTTTTCAAATGATCGCCATAAGATTGGTTTTACTCCTTTAGCCAAACAATTACCGATTTGGATTAAAGAAAGTAAAGAATTTTTGAGTGACACTAGTCAAGGAAAATAAAAATTTATTTCTGCAGATAGAAAGAAAAGAGGCTACATCGTAGCCTCTTTCTTATTCTTGATCAAAATCGTAAAGGGTAGTTGAAAGGTAACGTTCCCCATTATCCGGTGCCAAAGCCAAGACTTTTTTACCAGCTCCAAGCTCTTTAGCGACTTCAATTGCTGCATAGATAGCGGCGGCAGATGAAATTCCAACTAAGAATCCTTCTTTTCCACCAATGTAGCGACCTAATTCTAAAGCTTGTTCAGAAGTGACGCGGATTACGCCATCATAAGAATTGGTATCCAACGTTTCTGGAATGAAACCTGCTGACAATCCTTGGATTTTATGTGGTCCAGGTTTTTCACCAGAAAGAATCGCTGATTCATCTGCTTCGACTGCATAGACTTGGACAGCTGGGTTAACTTTTTTCAAGGCATGAGAAACACCTGAAATAGTTCCACCAGTTCCAACACCACTGACGTAAGCATCCAATCCATTTGGTCCGAAAGCTTCTAAAATTTCTTGTCCTGTTGTTGCTTCATGGACTTCTGGGTTGGCGCTATTGTTAAATTGGAGGGGAAGGAAACCGTTTCGTTCTGCAGCGATTTCTTCTGCTTTAGCAATAGCTCCTTTCATTCCTTCACTACCTGGAGTTAAGACAAGTTCTGCTCCATAAGCTTGAATGATTTTTCGACGTTCAACACTCATGGTTTCAGGCATGACGATAACGACTTTATACCCTTTGGCAGCCCCGACCCATGACAAACCAATTCCTGTATTTCCGCTGGTTGCTTCAACGATAGTAGAACCAGGCTGAAGAAGTCCATCTCGTTCTGCTTTTTCAATCATGCTAAGAGCAATCCGGTCTTTAACAGATGACCCAGGGTTGAAGGCTTCTAATTTAACATAGACATCAGCAACCCCTTCAGGTACTAGGTGATTCAATTTTACAATAGGTGTTTTTCCGATTAATTCTGTAATATTTTGATAGATTGGCATACGATATACACTCCTTTGTTAGTGTATCTAGTATACCGCCAGTAAGAAGGTTTGTAAAATATAAAAAAGCTATCGATGCGATAGCCTTTTTTTATAACGGGATAGGAACTTCCACTTCCTTTAATCCCTGATCACTAATCTCAACTTTTCCATGGTAAAAATCAATCAGGTCCGCAATCACATCCTCTTTTTGCTCTTTATCTACATAGATCAGACTAAAGACAGCATCGGTGAAGTCTGTCTGGTATTCTGTTAATTGGTGAGCGGATAAAAAGTTCGCAAACTCTTGGTATTGGGGATAAGTCAAGCTAATCCCTAGACCAACCTGCTCTTTGATCTCAACGAGACCGATTTCTTTCACCGCTTGTGCGACACTGCCAGCATAAGCGCGAATGAGTCCACCGGCTCCAAGCTTGATGCCTCCAAAATAACGAGTGACAACGCAACAGACATTGGTCAGTTCGTGGTTCTCTAAAACACCAAGCATGGGCACGCCAGCAGTCCCACTAGGTTCGCCATCGTCACTAGTCCGTTTAATTTCAAATTGCTCTCCAATGACAAAAGCAGAACAATTGTGAGTTGCCTTATAATGTTCCTTCTTGATAGCGGCTATAAAGTCGCGAGCTTCCTCTTCAGTATAAACTCGTTTAACATGGCAAAGAAAGCGGGATTTTTTAATTTCTTCTTGGACGAGACCGTCCTCTTTAAAAGTCTTGTATTCCATACATTTATTTTACAAAAAAACTCTTAAAACTGCGAGCTTTTACGAATATATAAGTATGAAACTTGAAGATTGTTATGGACGTTTGTTCACCCAAGACCAACTGGAGGATGACCTGCTTGAGCAGGCTCAGCAACTACCAGCTATAGTGCAGGAAAAGACGGCGTTGATTTGTAATCGGTGCGGAACCCAGATTGATAAGGCTAGATGGAAACTACAGATAGGAAGCTACTATTGTAGAACCTGTATTCAATTAGGAAGAGTTAGGAGTGACCAAGCACTCTACTACTTTCCCCAACAAGCCTTTCCGCAAGAAGAAGTCTTAAGATGGCAGGGCACCTTAACTCCCTTTCAAAGTCGGGTTTCCCAGGAGTTGGTTCAATCCTTGACAGAAAGCAAGCCAATGATGGTACACGCGGTAACAGGAGCAGGTAAAACGGAAATGATGTACCAAGTGGTGGCGGAAATGATTAAAAAAGGGACATGTGTATGCATTGCTACACCAAGGATTGACGTGTGTATTGAATTGTATAAACGGATGACGCTGGACTTTTCCTGTCCCATCTCCTTGTTGCACGGTGATTCAGATCCTTATTTTCGAACGCCTCTTGTCATATCCACTACTCATCAACTACTAAAATTTTATCAAGCTTTCGATCTCCTCATAATCGATGAAGTCGATGCCTTTCCTTTTGTTGACAACCCCGTTCTCTATCAAGCAGTTTCAAATGCCGTAACCAAGAATGGGAAGCTCATTTATTTGACGGCTACCTCCACAGAAGAATTGGATAAAAAGGTCAAAAAACAGGAGATAAAACGCGTTAGTCTACCTAGACGCTTTCATGGTAATCCCCTTGTGGTCCCTAAAAAAGTATGGTTAAAAGATCTACGTAAAAAAATAGAAAAGAAACAAGTGCCAACGAAGTTGCTCAAGCTAATAAAAGAACAACGGAAAACCTCCTTTCCCCTGATCCTATTTGTATCAGAAATCGAATTAGGAGAAAAAATCCTCAGTCTATTAAGAAGGGCCTTCAAGAATGAGATCATCGAACTGGTAACCTCAAAAACGGATAATAGGTTGGAACTGGTAGAAAAATTTCGCAATCAAGAAATCACTATACTTGTGTCAACGACCATTCTCGAACGGGGGGTCACCTTCCCTAAAGTAGACGTGTTTGTGATTGAGGCCAACCATCGATTGTTTACCAAGAGCGCTCTGGTTCAAATCGCAGGTCGTGTGGGAAGAAGTATGGAAAGACCCACAGGGGAATTACTATACTTGGCAGAAGGTAGTAGCAAAGAGATGACGCAAGCTATTAAAGAAATAAAAGAAATGAATCGGGAGGCAGGTTTTTGAGTAATTGTTTGCTATGTGATGAAGAGATTTCCAATCAAGAATCCTTAAAGAGCCTGATCCTAATGAAAAAGGATAATCCAACAATGTGTGACAACTGTAAAAACAAGTTTGACCCAATTAGTGAAGCTAGTTGCAAGACTTGTTGTAAAAAAAGCACAGAGACTTTTTGTGAAGATTGCCAAGAGTGGAAACGAAAAGGAAAGAAGGTAAACCATAGAGCGCTTTACTATTATAATGAAGAAATGAAGGAATATTTTCAAAGGTACAAATTTCAAGGTGACCAATTGTTAGCTTGTCTCTTTGCTGAAGAAATGAAGGCAGAGCTAAAAAAATATAAAGGCTATACCATAGTTCCCATACCTTTGAGCGATGAGAGAAAAGAGAAGAGAGGCTTTAATCAAGTAACAGCCATATTAGAATATGCAGGGATTCACTATCAAGACCTATTGAGAAAAAAGGATACAAAGGCCCAATCACAAAAAAATAAAAAGGAAAGATTGAAAGCAGAACAAGCCTTTGAACGAATAGAGCCAGAAAATCAAAGCTGGCCTGAGAATATAGTGATAGTGGATGATATCTATACAACAGGAGCAACCATCGAAAGAGCCAAAGAAATGTTAATTGTAAATGGGGTGAAAGAAATAAGATCTTTTTCATTAGCAAGATAGAATAATCAAAAATATATTTGCAAAAACAAAATGAAAGCGTTATAATATAGATATAAAAAGAAAAACGTTTAGAAAGAAGGTACTTATATGATTAAATATAGTATCCGTGGTGAAAACCTAGAAGTAACAGAAGCCATTCACGACTACGTCGTTTCTAAACTCGAAAAAATTGAAAAATATTTTCAAGCAGAG
The DNA here is from genome assembly GCF_021595565.1 of Streptococcus sp. GS001. Lineage (NCBI taxonomy): Bacteria > Bacillati > Bacillota > Bacilli > Lactobacillales > Streptococcaceae > Streptococcus > Streptococcus sp. GS001. The sequence continues at coordinate 654 of NZ_JACSYJ010000006.1, read as the reverse complement.
CAAGAATTGGATGCCCGCGTAAACCTAAAAGTTTATCGTGAAAAAACTGCAAAAGTTGAGGTCACGATTCCACTTGGTTCCATTACACTTCGTGCAGAAGATGTTTCTCAAGATATGTATGGATCAATCGACTTGGTAGTTGATAAGATTGAACGTCAAATTCGAAAGAATAAAACAAAAATTGAAAAGAAAAATCGTAGCAAATCTGCAACCAGCAAAATCTTTACAGACGCTCTGGTTGAGGAAAGCGTTGCTCTTGAAAAAGTTGTCCGCACAAAAACGATTGACATTGAACCAATGGAACTAGATGAAGCCATTCTACAAATGGAACTATTGGGACATGATTTCTTCATCTACAAAGATGTGGAAGATAATACAACAAATGTTATTTATCGTCGCGAAGATGGAGATGTAGGACTTCTTGAAGTCAAAGAAAAATAAGCTAATACACTAAGAAAGCTCCTGTAGAACATACAGGAGCTTTCCTATGTTAAAGGAAGATAAAGTTTCTAAATAAAAAAACAACAAAAAATTTAAAAAAATAGAAAAAAGATATTGACAAGGACATATGGACGTGATATACTAATATAGTTGTCGCGCGAGAGCGACAAAGACCTTTGAAAACTGAACAAGACGAACCAATGTGCAGGGCAC
>NZ_JACSYJ010000005.1:0-124355 GCF_021595565.1 Streptococcus sp. GS001 | reverse complement strand
TCCTTCAGCGTTCTACTTGCATGTATTAGGCACGCCGCCAGCGTTCATCCTGAGCCAGGATCAAACTCTCATTAAAATAATTGTTTGTCTTAAACTCATTCTGTCACTGACAGATTTATTGTTTTTTCATTGTTCAGTACTATAACCTTAGTTATAGTGCCCTGCACATTGGTTCGTCTTGTTCAGTTTTCAAAGGTCTTTGTCGCTCTCGCGCGACAACTATATTAGTATATCACGTCCATGAAAACTTGTCAATATCTTTTTTCTATTTTTTTAATTTTTTTGTTGTTTTTTTAATTTAAAAAAAGGAAATGCTGTTAAATCAGCATTTCCCAAGCTCTTTTATGATTTCTTCGAGATAAACCTCTTCTTGGTTTCCACGATCCATCAATCCTCTTTTTGATATTTTTAACAAATCTAACGAATATTGTTTAATTTTCACCAATTCACTTTCAGTTAACTGTTTTTTCGAGTATTGCCTTCTTAATTCTCTCGGATTTTCTTTACTAAAATCAAAAACGATGTTTTGAGCTAAATACTCTTCTAATTCTTTGATATTATGATGCAATCCGACATGAAATGCAATTGGTGCAAATGTTTTATTTAATGGTTGAGTACAAACACTTCTATATTCGATGGTTCCTCTTGTTGTTAAATCTTGAAAATGGTAGCTTCTATGATTCTTTAGGTCCTCTTCTTGCGGTTTTATTTCTTGTCTAGTTCTATCTAAGCGATAGGCTACTATTTTTTCTTTTGCGAGATAATCCTCTACTCTAATAGGTTCGAAATATAAGATTTCATTCTCACGATAAACATAAAACAAGGCTGTCTTCGCTAAATATTCTAGAAAGTCCTTTTCATTTATAAACGCTTTAGGATTTACACCAACATTTTCCTGATAATAGCCATGCATGGAATCTTCCCAGAAAATATCTCTTGAGATCTTCGTATCCCAGTCTTCTCCATCGAAAATGGAATTAGCAAACAGATATGCTTTTGCTGGCTCTACCTTATTCATCGCATTAATTATTTCCAAGTAATTCGTTCTTGAAACATCTAATTGTACTTGATTCCCACAAATAAAGGTTCCATAGTCTGGATAATGATGGAATCGATGGTTAGGATCTTGTCCAGACAGTTGTAAGAATTGAATCAGCATTTTATAACGATCAATTTTTACAGGTTGATTTTCATTTATTCTCCAATAAGGATGGATGCCTTTTCCTTCTATTTGATGCTGCCTCTCTCTTAAGAATGGTTGAATGATTCCTAAATAGTGTTGAAACCGTCTTTCGACTTCTTGGATGGTTTTAGTCTTTTCAAAAGCAAATTCAATGGTATTGTAAGATAACTCAAATAAAATTTGATCTTTGTTTATTTTATGCTGTAACTGGACTGGATTCCCATCTTCATCTTGTTTAATCGCAATAAACTTTTCAACTTCTTGCAGATGCTTAAAAAGAGCCTTTGTAACCAGTACATCCGTTTTATTCCCCATTGTATTTACGATTGGAAATTCGAGTTCAACCCCAATGTACTGCTCTGGATTATCTTTTAGCGAGGCAAGGTAACGCTTTGCCAATAATTGCTGGGCGAGTGCTTGTGATTTTTCTTTTACTGTCATAACTCTTCTATTATATCAAAAAAACGCCTGCTTACGAAATTGTTTTAAATTAAAGCAATTTCGTAAACAAGCGTCTACCATTTACCTCAATATGATGAGTGTTACCGCTAGGATAAATCCTAGCGGCAGACCAGAGCTAGACTAAGAAGAACCATTCAGTCCTTCCAACATCATAACACTCAACAAAATTGATGATTTTATACTAATTCGATAATTGCCATTGGCGCAGCATCCCCACGGCGTGGTTCAGTTTTAAGGATACGAGTATATCCACCATTGCGCTCAGCATAACGTGGTGCAAGTTCAGAGAACAATTTTTGAAGTGCAGTTGTTTCTGAATATTTACCAGTTTCTTCATCAAAGTTTTGTGATGCAACTTCGTTACGTACGTAAGCAGCTGCTTGACGACGTGCATGCAAGTCACCACGTTTACCTAAAGTAATCATTTTTTCAACTGATTTACGGATTTCTTTTGCACGTGCTTCAGTTGTTACGATTGCTTCATTGATGATAAGATCTGTAGTCAAATCACGAAGCATTGCTTTACGTTGTGAGCTAGTGCGTCCTAGTTTACGGTAAGCCATGTATTCCTCCTCTATTTATCGTTTTTTAGCCCAAGGCCTAAATCGGCAAGCTTAACTTTAACTTCTTCGAGACTCTTACGTCCAAGGTTACGAACCTTCATCATTTCTGGTTCAGATTTTTCTGTCAAATCATACACAGTATTGATACCGGCACGTTTCAAACAGTTATATGAACGAACAGAAAGATCCAATTCTTCGATGGTACGTTCTAGTACTCGATCATCTGATGCTGTATCTACTTCCTTCATAACATCTGTCGCAATCGCGATTTCTGTTAAGTTCGTAAAGAGGTTAAGGTGTTCTGTCAAAATACGAGCAGATAAACCTAAAGCATCTTCTGGAATAATTGTTCCATTTGTTAAGATTTCAAGGGTTAGTTTGTCAAAACCATCGTTGCTACCAACGCGAGCTGGTTCAACTTGGTAATTAACCTTTGTCACTGGCGTATAGATTGAATCTACAGCAAGTGTACCTACTGGTGCATCATCTTTTTTATTTTGATCAGCTGGAACATAACCACGACCGCTGTTTACAGTCAAAGTCGCTTTGAAGCTTGATCCTTCACCGATTGTGAAAAGATAATGATCAGGGTTTACAATTTCAATATCACTATCTGTAAGAATATCTCCAGCAGTCACTTCTGCAGGACCTTCTACATCAAGTTCAATAATCTTTTCGTCTTGGACGTAAGATTTTACAGCGATCCCTTTAACGTTAAGAATGATTTGCATAACGTCTTCACGGACACCTGGAACTGTATCAAATTCGTGCAATACACCTTCAATGTTAATTGAAGTAACAGCAGCACCTGGAAGTGAAGCTAATAATACGCGACGAAGAGAGTTCCCTAGTGTTGTACCATAACCACGTTCAAGTGGTTCTACTACAAATACACCGTAATCTTTATTTTCATCAATTTTTGTTATATTTGGTTTTTCAAACTCAATCATTTGCTATACTCCCTCTGAAACGAAAAGCTGTGTAATTGTTGATGATTATACACGGCGACGTTTTGGAGGACGAGCACCATTGTGTGGCACAGGAGTCACATCGCGGATTGCAGTAACTTCAAGACCAGCAGCAGCAAGAGCACGAATAGCAGACTCACGACCAGAACCAGGACCTTTAACAGTAACTTCTACTGATTTAAGACCATGTTCTTGAGCTGATTTTGCAGCAGCTTCTGAAGCCATTTGTGCAGCAAATGGTGTAGATTTACGAGAACCTTTGAAACCAAGAGCACCTGCAGATGACCATGCAATTGCGTTACCATGCACATCAGTAATCATAACAATTGTGTTATTAAATGTTGCGTGAATATGAGCAATACCTGATTCGATATTCTTTTTCACACGACGTTTACGTGTTGGTTTAGCCAAGATTTTTACCTCCTTATTTTATTTTCTTATTTTTTCTTACCAGCAATCGCAACAGCTTTACCTTTACGAGTGCGAGCATTGTTTTTAGTGTTTTGTCCACGAACAGGAAGTCCACGACGGTGACGGATACCACGGTATGAACCGATTTCCATCAAACGTTTAATGTTCAAGTTCACTTCACGACGAAGGTCACCTTCTACTTTAATTGCGTCAACTTCACGACGGATAGCATCTTCTTGATCTGGTGTAAGGTCGCGAACACGAATATCTTCAGAAACGCCTGCAGCAGCAAGAATTTTCTTAGATGTTGGAAGTCCGATACCGTATACATAAGTCAATGAAATTACTACACGTTTGTCATTTGGAATGTCAACTCCAGCAATACGAGCCATGTTTTCTCCTTTCTATCTTATCCTTGACGTTGTTTGTGTTTTGGATTTGCTGGGCAAATTACCATAACACGACCATTACGACGAATTACTTTACAGTATTCGCAAATTGGTTTGACCGATGGTCTTACTTTCATTTTTATCCCTCCAAGTTTTTCGATTATTTAAAGCGGTATGTGATACGTCCACGTGTCAAATCGTACGGACTCATCTCCACTGTAACACGATCTCCCGCTAAAATACGAATATAGTTTTTACGAATTTTACCAGAAACTGTTGCTAAAATCTGATGTCCATTTTCAAGTTCAACCGTAAACATAGCATTCGGCATCGTATCGACTACTTTGCCTTCTACTTCAATCACATCGTCTTTTGCCACGCAAAAGTACCTCCATAAATTTCGATTCATTCCTCTGAGCACAGAGGTAACAATTATAAGTCAGACTAATTCATTGTATCACTTGTTGTCAATTATTGCAAGTGACTAAAACGTTTTTATTTCAAATTCTCCAAGACTTTTTGGATATCTTTAAAGACGTCGTTAATGTCTTGATTTCCTTCGATATCATGGACTAACCCTTTTGCACGATAATGAGCAAGAATCGGCTCACCTTGAGCAATATTCACATCCAAGCGACGTTTAACCGTTTCTGGCTTATCGTCCTCACGTTGGTAATAGTCTTCTTCCTTGTAATCAGCTGGTGGATTGAATACCTTATGGTAGGTTTCACCTGTTTCACGGTGAATGATACGTCCACTCAAGCGTTCAAGAAGGCAAGATGGATCTACTTCGATGTTGATCACTCCCTCAAGTTCAAGACCAAGGTCGACCAAGATTTGATCCAAAGCATGTGCTTGTTCAATCGTGCGAGGGAAACCATCTAAGAGGAATCCTTTTTCTTTAATATCGTCTTGAGCCAAACGTTCTTTTACAATCCCGTTTGTCACATCATCTGGCACCAATTCACCTTTATCGATGAATGATTTTGCCAACACACCCATTTCGGTTTGATTGGCCATTGCAGCACGGAACATATCCCCAGTTGAGATATGTGCAACTTGAAATTGTTCTACAATCTTAGCCGCTTGTGTCCCCTTACCTGCTCCAGGCAATCCCATGATTAATAGATTCATAATCATTTGCTCCTTATTTTGTTTTTAAATAAGTCTGTTACGATCTAACAAACTTATTCAAAAACAAAATAGAAGGTTGACAATGTCAACCTAATTCTATTCTGTTGTATCCATGAAACCAATGTATTTGCGTTTCAATAAGTAACCTTCTAATTGTTTCATTCCTTCAATACCAGTTGAGATGATAATCAAGAGACTAGTTCCTCCAAGAGCAACTGTATCTGTCAAACCAAAGACATCCCGAGCAAGGATTGGAATAATGGTGATGAATCCAAGGAAGAGAGAACCAACCGTAGCCAACCGTCTAAGAAGACGTGACATGTAGTCTTCCGTTCCCTTACCAGGACGTACACCTGGAATGTAGGCACCACTCTTTTGTAGATTTTCCGCAGTTTTTTCTGGGTTAATCTGTACAAATGTGTAGAAGAAAGTAAACAAAATGATTAGCAAAGCATACATTGCTACACCTGTTGGTGTATTGGTCGCTAACATAGATTGTGCTGTTCGAACCCATCCAGCATTGTAACCCATGGCACTAATGACCTGGAAAATTGCTGCCGGTGCAGCTGTGATCGAACTAGCAAAGATGACAGGAATAACTCCAGCTGGGTTTACCTTCAATGGAAGATATGAGCTAGATGGTGCTCCTTGTGCAATTTTTGTGTATTGAATTGGAATTTTATACTGTGCTTGTTCCACAAAGGTTGTGAAGTAAACAATCACTAATACCGCTAAGATTAACACACCTATGAAAATTAGTGAATTAGTCAATTGTCCATGACGAACGTTAACAAATGAATCTTCGTAAACACCTTTGATCATCTCTGGAATTGAAGAAACAATCCCCGCAAAGATAATCATAGAAACACCATTCCCGTATCCTTTATCGGAAATTTGTTCTCCAAGCCAAGTGACAATCATTGAACCCGTCGTTAAAATCGCACCAATCAAGATGTAAGTTTCAACGTTCGGTGTGGATACCAATTTAGCTTGTGACAAAGTATGGAAAGTAGCTGTAATTCCAATGGATTGAACGAAAGCTAGAACCAAGGCAATATAGCGTGTTGCCTGATTCAACTTTCTCCGCCCAACTTCTCCTTGTTTCCCCCACTCAACAAATTTCGGAAGCAAATCCATTTGAAGGAGCTGAACTACGATGGAAGCCGTGATGTAAGGACTCACCCCGAGGGCGAAGACAGAGAAGTTTCTCATGGCATTCCCTGACACCAAGCTCATCATATTCAAGAAGGAAACATCTTGTAAGTTGTTAAGGATTTTCGCATTCACACCAGGAACCGTGATCGTGGTCCCGATTCGGAAGACAAGTATGATAAAAATAGTAAATAAAATTTTTGATCTTACTTGTTTAACCTTAAATGCATCTTTTAATAATTTAAAGAACATAGGTCACCCCTCTTAGATGACTTCTACTGAACCACCTTTAGCAGTGATAGCTTCTTCAGCTGATTTAGAGAATTTAGCTGCCTTAACAGACAATTTCTTAGTCAATTCTCCGTTACCAAGAATTTTAATTCCTGATTTTTCAGCTTTTACAATACCTGCTTCCACAAGTACTACTGGTGTTACTTCAGCACCATCTTCGAAGACGTTCAACTGATCAAGGTTCACAATAGCATATTCTTTAGCATTGATGTTTGTAAATCCACGTTTTGGAAGACGACGGAACAATGGAGTTTGTCCACCTTCAAAACCAAGACGTACACCGCCACCGCTACGAGCTTTTTGACCTTTTTGACCACGGCCAGAAGTTTTACCATTACCAGATGAAGTACCACGACCAACACGGTTGCGGACTTTACGTGAACCTGCAGCAGGTTGTAATTCATGAAGTTTCATTATTATTTTCTCCTCTTTTGTAAATTGCTAACGCTTGTAATCAGGAAAAGGTGTCCCGACTACAAACTCGCCTATACTTATATTTAGTTTTAGGGGATGAGAAATTTCTCATACCCCTGAAAACCTTGTTTCTATTTTTTAATAGATTATTTTACTTCTTCAACTGTTACCAAGTGAGATACTGCAGTGATCATACCACGTACTGCTGGGTTATCTTCTTTAATAACAGAGCTGTTCAATTTGCCAAGTCCAAGTGCTACAACAGTTTTACGTTGTGACGGGATGCGTCCGATTGGAGACTTAGTCAAAGTAATTTTAATTTGAGCCATTTGAATCTCCTTTCTTAAGCCAAGTCAGAAACTGAAATACCACGAAGGGCAGCAACTTCTTCAGCGCGTTTCAATTGAGCTAAACCTTCCACTGTTGCACGAACAATGTTGATTGGAGTGTTTGATCCAAGTGATTTAGATGTTACATCTGCAATACCTGCCAATTCAACAACGGCACGAACTGCACCACCTGCAGCAACCCCAGCCCCTTCGATAGCTGGTTTCAACAATACACGAGCTCCACCAAATACTGATGTTACTTCATGAGGAATTGTTGTTCCAACCATAGGAACTTCAATCAAGTTTTTCTTAGCATCTTCTACTGCTTTACGGATTGCTTCTGGTACTTCTTGAGCTTTACCTGTACCAAAACCAACACGTCCGTTACGGTCACCAACAACTACAAGAGCTGCAAAGCGAAGACGACGTCCACCTTTAACAACTTTTGTAACACGGTTGATGGCAACTACACGTTCTTCAAGTTCAACTGCATTGTCTTTAAATGCCATTTTCTAGTGTCCTCCTATTAGAATTTCAATCCGTTTTCACGAGCTGCATCAGCCAAAGCTTTAACACGTCCGTGATATAGATATCCACCGCGGTCGAACACCACTTCAGAAATACCTTTAGCAACTGCACGTTCAGCAACAAGTTTGCCGACAACAACGGCTTGTTCAGTTTTAGTTCCTTTTGAAACTTCTTTGTCAAGAGTTGAAGCGCTTGCGAGCGTTACACCCGCTACGTCATCAATTACTTGAGCGTAGATGCCTGTATTAGAACGGAATACGTTCAAACGTGGGCGATCAGCAGTTCCAGAGAGTTTTCCGCGAACGCGACGGTGGCGTTTTTGACGGATTTTATTTTTATCTGGTTTCGAAATCACAATTTTCACCTCTTAATTTTAAAATCATGTGCTAAGCACTGAGTTGGTAAGATGAAGATTGGTTGAAAAACAACCAAACTACATTATTTACCTGTTTTACCTTCTTTACGGCGAACGAATTCACCAACATAACGGATCCCTTTACCTTTGTAAGGTTCTGGTGAACGAAGGCTACGTACGTAAGCAGCTGTTTGCCCAACTACTTCTTTTGAAATTCCGCTAACAACGATTGTTGTTGGGTTTGGAAGTTCAAAAGTAATTCCTTCTGGAGCTTCAACTTCGTCTGGATGTGATTTACCAACAGCCAAAACAAGTTTTGATCCTTGAAGTTGTGCACGGTAACCAACCCCGCGCATTTCAAGTTCTTTCTTGAATCCTTCTGAAACACCAATTACCATGTTGTTCAAAAGGGCACGAGTAGTTCCGTGGATAGTTTTCATTTCTTTTGAATCGTTTGGACGGTGAAGAGTTACTTCAGTACCTTCCACACGGATTTCAATATCTTTTGAGAACTCACGAGTAAGTTCTCCTTTAGGTCCTTTTACAGTTACAACGTTGTCATTGTTAGTGAGTTCAACACCAGCAGGCAACACGATAACTTTATTACCAATACGTGACATGTTTTTATTCTCCTGTTAAATTGTCAGGCCTTTGAAGGCCAGTTTTCACGGGGTTAAATCATTATGATTTAAAAGTTAATGTTTAGGTCTCAATTTCTAAGTGAATCGAGGCATCGTCTCGCAGACATAACTTAGTGTTAGGCAAGAGACGATAACGAAGAGTGACAACGAAATTGGGAGCTAAATATTACCAAACGTAAGCGATAACTTCCCCACCAACGTTCTTTTGGCGTGCTTCTTTATCAGTAAGCAAACCTTCAGAAGTTGAAAGGATAGCAATTCCAAGTCCATTAAGAACTTTTGGAAGATCTTCACGTTTTTTGTAAACACGCAAACCTGGTTTAGAAACACGTTTCAAGTTTGTGATAACTTTTTCACCGTTTGCTCCGTATTTCAAGAACACGCGGATGATACCTTGTTTGTCATCTTCGATTACTTCAACGTTTTTTACAAAACCTTCGCGTTTAAGGATTTCAGCAATCCCTTTTTTGATGTTTGATGCAGGTACTTCAAGTACTTCGTGTTTTGCTTGGTTAGCGTTACGAATACGAGTTAGGAAGTCTGCGATTGGGTCAGTCATAACCATTTTATATTTCTCCTCTTACTAGTAGTTTGAATGTTTCACTTGCTAGTTAATACATGATACAGAGAGCGTAACAGCAAGAGCAAAAATAGGCAATTTATTGCAGGAGCCATGCTCCAAAGTAAATTGGTCTTTTTTGCCAAAGCTGTAGCTCGTGTTCAAATTGGCTAGCCAAACTGAACTCGGGCTAAACTCTGTGTGAAAAAGATGAACTTTCCTAGAAACAAAAGTTTCTTCGTCAAGTTCCCTATTTTCACTTGGAGTTTTGACGCCCTTAATATCTTACATTACCAAGATGCTTTAGTGACACCAGGGATTTGTCCTTTGTATGCCAATTCACGGAAGCAAACACGGCAAAGTTTAAACTTGCGGTAAACTGAGTGTGGACGTCCACAACGTTCACAGCGAGTGTATGCTTGAGTAGAGAACTTCGCTGGGCGTTTGTTCTTAGCAATCATAGATTTTTTAGCCATTAGTTTTACCTCCTATATTATTTTGCAAACGGCATACCAAGGCCAGTAAGCAATGCACGTGATTCTTCGTCTGTGTTCGCAGTAGTTACGATTACGATATCCAAACCACGAGTTTTATCAACATCATCAAAGTTGATTTCTGGGAAGATCAATTGTTCTTTTACACCAAGTGTGTAGTTTCCGCGTCCGTCAAATGATTTTGTTGGAACACCATGGAAGTCACGAACACGTGGAAGTGAAACTGAAACCAATTTGTCCAAGAATTCGTACATACGTTCGCCACGAAGAGTTACTTTCGCACCGATCGCTACACCTTCACGAAGACGGAAGCCGGCGATTGATTTTTTAGCTTTTGTGATAAGTGGTTTTTGACCTGAGATCAATGCCAATTCTTCAGCAGCTTTCTCAAGGTTTTTAGCGTTAGAAACAGCATCTCCAACACCCATGTTCAAAACGATCTTATCAACTTTTGGCACTGCCATAACTGATGAGTAGTTAAATTGTTCAGTCAAAGCTGGAACTACTTCATTAAGGTATTTTTCTTTTAAACGATTAGCCATTATACTTCTCCTTTCCTTCGTGATTAGTCAAGCACTTCGCCTGATTTTTTGTTATAACGAACTTTTTTGCCGTCTACGAATTTGTAGCCAACACGTCCAGCAACACCGTTCTTGTCTAAAACTTGAACGTTTGATACATGGATTGGAGCTTCTTTTTCGATGATAGCACCTTGAGGGTTTTCGTTATTTGGACGTTGGTGTTTTTTAACAAGGTTTACACCTTCAACAACAACTTTATTTACTTTTGGAAGAGCAGCAACGACTTTAGCTTCAACACCTTTGTCTTTACCAGCAATTACACGAACTTTGTCGCCAGTTTTTACAAACATTTTATTCTCCTTTTATTCTTACGCCCGATGGGCACCCTGGCCAATGAGCCAGGGGACTGTGTTTGTGATTTTTAAAATTAAAGTACTTCTGGAGCAAGTGATACGATCTTCATGAAACCACCGTCACGCAATTCGCGAGCGACTGGGCCAAAGATACGAGTTCCGCGAGGAGTTTTGTCTTCACGGATGATCACTGCGGCATTTTCGTCGAATTTGATGTATGAACCATCTTTACGACGAGCACCTGATTTAGTACGAACGATAACAGCTTTTACAACGTCACCTTTTTTAACCGCACCACCAGGAGTAGCTTGTTTTACAGATGCCACAATAACATCACCGATGTTTGCAAATTTACGTCCTGAGCCACCAAGAACTTTGATAGTCAAGATTTCGCGAGCACCACTGTTGTCTGCGACTTTCAAACGAGTTTCTGTTTGAATCATTTCAGTTTTCTCCTTTCAGGTTAGATTAGATGATGACCGCTTCTTCAACAACTTCTACAAGACGGAAGCGTTTTGTAGCTGAAAGCGGACGAGTTTCCATGATACGAACGATATCGCCTTCTTTGGCAACGTTGTTTTCATCATGTGCTTTGTATTTTTTAGAATAGTTGATACGTTTACCATAGACTGGGTGGTTACGTTTAGTTTCAACTACAACTGTGATTGTTTTGTCCATTTTGTCAGACACAACGCGTCCAACAAGAACTTTACGATTATTGCGTTCCATTGAAATTCTCCTTCCCTAGTCTATTATTTAGCTTCTGATTGAACAGTTTTGATACGAGCGATTTGTTTTTTCACTTCTTTCAAACGTCCAGTTTGCTCCAATTGACCTGCAGCAGCTTGGAAACGAAGTTCAAACAATTCTTTTTTCAATTCATTTTCACGCTTCGCGAGTTCTTCTTGAGAAAGACCACGAAGTTCTTTAACAAATTCTTTTACTTCTGTAAGTTTCATGACCTCTCCTTATTTTGCTTCACGTTTTACGAATTTACATTTAACTGGCAATTTGTGGCTTGCAAGACGAAGCGCTTCGCGAGCGATCTCTTCAGATACACCAGCAACTTCAAACATTACTTTACCACGTTTAACTGGTGCTACCCAACCTTCAGGTGCCCCTTTACCAGATCCCATACGTACCCCGATAGCTTTAGCGGTGTATGATTTGTGTGGGAAGATCTTGATCCAAACCTTACCACCACGTTTCATGTAACGAGTCATGGCAATACGAGCAGCTTCGATTTGGCGGTTAGTAATCCAGTGGCTAGTTGTAGCCTGAAGACCGTATTCACCGAATGATACTTCTTTTCCACCTTTTGCTTCACCGCGCATTTTACCACGGAATTCGCGACGGTGTTTTACACGTTTAGGTACTAACATTGGTTATTTACCTCCTTTAGCGTCTTTACGAGCTGGAAGAACTTCACCACGGTAGATCCATACTTTAACACCAAGTTTACCGTAAGTTGTATCTGCTTCTTCCCAAGCGTAATCGATGTCTGCGCGAAGTGTGTGGAGTGGAACTGTACCTTCAGAGTATCCTTCAGCACGAGCAATATCTGCACCGTTCAAACGACCTGATACTTGAGTTTTGATTCCTTTAGCTCCAGCGCGCATAGTACGTTGGATCGCTTGTTTTTGAGCACGACGGAAAGCCACACGTTGCTCCAATTGACGAGCAATTCCTTCACCAACAAGGTGAGCATCCAAGTCAGGACGTTTGATCTCGATGATGTTGATGTGAACTTGTTTACCTGTCAATTTGTTAAGAGCTGCACGAAGTGCATCGACGTTTGCTCCACCTTTACCGATAACCATACCTGGTTTAGCAGTGTGAAGAGAAACGTTAACTTTGTTTACTGCGCGTTCGATTTCAATAGTAGAAACCGCTGCGTCAGCTAATTCTTTTTGAATAAATTTGCGGATTGCAAGATCTTCATGAAGGTAATCCGCGTATTCTTTTTCAGCATACCATTTGGCATCCCAATCACGGATGATGCCGACACGCATTCCAATTGGATGTACTTTTTGACCCACGATGTTACCCTCCTTATTTTTCTGTCACAACCACTGTGATGTGGCTTGTGCGTTTGTTGATTGGTGAAGCTGAACCTTTCGCACGTGGACGGAAACGTTTCATCGTTGGTCCTTCGTTTGCGAATGCTTCAGATACTACCAAGTTTGCTTTTTCCAAACCAAAGTTGTTTTCAGCGTTTGCTACTGCTGAATCCAACACTTTCAAGATGATTTCAGCTGCTTTGTTTGGAGTGAATTTCAAGATTGCTACTGCATCGGCTACGCTTTTACCACGGATGTTGTCAAGAACAAGACGTGATTTACGAGGTGAAACACGCACTGTACGAGCCATTGCTTTAGCTGAAGTAATTTCTGCCATTTATGTTCTCCTTATTTTCTACGTGTCTTCTTGTCATCTGCAGCGTGACCTTTGTAAGTACGAGTTGGTGCAAATTCACCAAGCTTGTGACCTACCATGTCTTCTTGGATGTAAACAGGTACGTGTTTACGTCCATCATAAACTGCGATAGTGTAACCAATGAAACTTGGGAAGATCGTTGAACGACGTGACCAAGTTTTGATAACTTTTTTCTTTTCGTCGTTAGCTTGAGCTTCAACTTTTTTCATCAAATGCTCATCGACGAAAGGTCCTTTTTTAAGACTGCGTCCCATTTTATTTTTTTCTCCTTTAAATATAGTACCACAGCGGCTTGCGCTCACAAGGAGCGCTACCGAGCTGGCGGATCATCTAGCGCTTAAGCGACTAGTTCTAAATTATTTCTCGTTGCGACGACGAACGATAAGTTTGTCAGATTTCGCTTTCTTGTTACGAGTTTTAAGACCAAGAGCAGGTTTGCCCCATGGAGTAGATGGTGCTTTACGACCAACTGGTGCTTTACCTTCACCACCACCGTGTGGGTGATCATTCGGGTTCATTACAGAACCACGAACTGTTGGACGGATACCTTTCCAACGGCTACGACCAGCTTTACCAAGGTTTACAAGTCCATGTTGTTCGTTTCCGACAACACCAACTGTAGCACGGCAAGTACCAAGGATCATACGAACTTCGCCTGATTGAAGACGAACAAGTACGTATTTACCTTCAGCACCCAATACTTGAGCAGAAGCTCCAGCAGCACGTACCAATTCTCCACCACGACCTGGTTTCAATTCGATGTTGTGGATCAAAGTACCAACTGGGATGTTAGCAAGTGGAAGAGCGTTTCCGACTTTGATATCTGCTTCTGGACCTGAAACGATGCGTTGACCAACTTCAAGACCTTTTGGAGCGATGATGTATGCTTTCACACCGTCAGTGTAGTGTACCAAAGCGATGTTTGCAGAACGGTTTGGATCGTACTCAATTGTTTTTACAACTGCTTCAACGTTATCTTTGTTACGTTTGAAGTCAATCAAACGGTAATGACGTTTGTGTCCACCACCTTGGTGACGAACTGTGATACGTCCGTTGTTGTTACGACCTGCTTTGCTCTTCAATGAAACGAGCAAAGATTTCTCTGGTGTGCTTGTTGTGATTTCAGCGAAATCCAAAGAAGTCATATTACGGCGACCGTTTGTTGTTGGTTTATAAACACGAATTCCCACGATATTTCCTCCTTAGATTATTCAGCTTCAGTAGCGAACAACTCGATTGCTTTTGAATCAGCTGTAAGCGTGATGATAGCTTTTTTAGTTTTTGAAGTAAAACCAGTGTAACGCCCAACACGTTTAGCTTTTGGTTTTACGTTTACAGTGTTCACATTCGCAACTTTTACACCTTCAAAGGCAGCTTCAACAGCTTGTTTGATCAAAAGTTTGTGAGCGCGAGTGTCAACTTCGAATACATATTTGCCTGCTTCAAGTTGAGCCATTGACTTTTCAGTGATAACAGGTTTTTTGATAACATCATACAAATTCATTATGCAAGAACCTCCTCGATTTTAGAGATAGCTGCTTGAGTAACAAGAAGTTTGTCACTATTTGCGATGTCAAGAACACTTGCAGTTGTAGCAGTCGCAACTTTCACGTTTGGAAGGTTACGAGCTGAAAGAGCTGCGAATTCGTTTCCTTCTTCAAGAATAACAAGGACTTTAGAATCGATGCTCAAAGCTGCAAGAACTTTTGCAAATTCAGCAGTTTTTGGAGCTGTAAATTCAAGAGAATCAACGGCTACAAATTTGTTTTCAGCAACTTTTTCTGAGTAAACAGATTTAAGCGCAAGGCGACGAACTTTTTGAGGAAGTTTGTACGCATAGCTACGTGGAGTTGGTCCGAAGACGATTCCACCACCACGCCATTGTGGAGAGCGGATAGAACCTTGACGAGCACGTCCAGTTCCTTTTTGACGCCATGGTTTGCGTCCGCCACCTGAAACGGCTGAGCGGTTTTTAACTGCGTGAGTCCCTTGACGAAGGCTAGCACGTTGGCTGATGATCACATCAAATACAACTGCTTGGTTTGGTTCGATACCAAAGATCGCATCGTTAAGAACAACTTCGCCCGCTTGTTTACCAGTTTGGTCGAATAATGTTACATTTGCCATTTTGACTGTATTCCCCTTTCCTTATTATTTACCAGCTTTAACTGCTGACTTGATAGTGATAAGAGATTTCTTAGCACCTGGTACGTTACCTTTAATAAGGATAACGTTCTTTTCTGGAACAACTTGTACAACTTCAAGGTTTTGAATCGTTACACGATCGCCACCCATGCGTCCTGCAAGGTTTTTACCTTTGAATACGCGGTTAGGTGCAACAGGTCCCATAGAACCTGGACGACGGTGGTAACGAGAACCGTGAGCCATAGGTCCACGTGATTGTCCGTGGCGTTTGATAACACCTTGGAAACCTTTACCTTTAGAAGTACCAGTTACATCAACAATGTCTCCAGCTTCGAAAGTATCAACTGTGATTTCAGCACCAACTTCCAAGCCTTCAACGTTTTTGAATTCACGAATGAAGCGCTTAGGAGCCGTGTTAGCTTTTGCTACATGTCCTTTAGCAGGTTTGTTGCTCAATACTTCGCGTTTGTCATCGAAACCAACTTGGATAGCGTTGTAACCATCTGTTTCAACAGTTTTAACTTGAAGAACAACGTTTGGAGTTGCTTCGATAACTGTTACAGGGATCAATTCGCCAGCTTCAGTGAAGATTTGAGTCATTCCCACTTTTTTCCCTAAGATTCCTTTTGTCATGAGAAAATAGTTCCTTTTCTATAGTTTTTTTATTCAAAAAGTTTTTAACGAGCGTTTTTTATGCTCAAGGTATCAAGCTTTAGATTAAAGTTTGATTTCTACGTTTACACCGCTTGGAAGATCCAATTTCATCAAAGCATCAACTGTTTTTTGAGTTGGGTTGATGATATCGATCAAACGTTTGTGTGTACGCATTTCGAATTGTTCGCGAGAATCTTTGTATTTGTGAGTCGCACGAATGATTGTGTAGAGGCTACGCTCAGTTGGAAGTGGGATTGGACCCGCAACTTGTGCACCTGTACGAGTAGCTGATTCTACGATTTTTGCAGCCGCTGTATCAAGTGTACGGTGTTCGTACGCTTTCAAACGGATGCGGATTTTTTTGTTTGCCATCTTTTTCTCCTTTTCGTCTATTTAAGATAATAGGCTAGCTCCACAAGAAAACCGACGCGCGTTGCGTGGCAATGCAACCGAGCGTGTCGCAACCTCTTGCATCAAAGCTAATAGCTGTTTTTCACAGCACCATAGTAGTTTAACACAATGAAAGCCCCAATGCAAGGGATTTGAGTAGTTTTTTTCGTTTTTTTTTGATGAAAGTGTTTTCGAAAGAAATAAAGTGCTAAAAAAGTTGCTATTATATAGAAAAAAGGGAGCGAGACAGAACAAATTTATTTCCAAATTTGTTCGTCGTCTCGCCCCCGCAGATTAGGTTATCTTGGGAGCTTAACAAGTGAACAAAGATACCAATCAACCACTGCGTCTCGCAGTTATTCCTATTATTCTCAGATGGCTGTAATCTTTGTTCTTTCTATTTAGCTCTTCCTAGAAATTCCGCCCTGATTTGTTATAGCCATATTTTTCGACAAAATGCTCACGAAATTCTAAAAGATTGTCATCCATGATGGCTTGACGGACCTGCTTCATGAGGTTAATCAAGAAGTATAGGTTGTGGTAGCTGGTCAAGCGAATGCCGAAGGTCTCATCTGCCTTGAGGAGGTGGCGAAGATAAGCACGGGTGTAATTCTTACAAGTGTAGCAATCACACTCGTGGTCTAGTGGCGTAAAGTCTTCTGCAAATTGCGCATTTTTCACCACCAGACGTCCTTGACTAGTCATACAGGTGCCATTTCGCGCAATCCGCGTCGGCAAGACACAGTCAAACATGTCCACTCCACGAATAACGCCATCGATCAGACTGTCTGGAGCTCCTACTCCCATGAGATAGCGAGGCTTGTTCTCTGGTAAGAGAGGGGTTGTGAAATCCAGCACGGCATTCATCTCTTCATGGCTTTCTCCAACAGCTAATCCACCGATAGAATAGCCTGGGAAGTCCATGCTAACGAGATCACGCGCAGACTGACGGCGCAAGTCTTCAAATCCAGCCCCTTGGACAATCCCGAAAAGACCTTGATCATGAGGGCGACGATGAGCCTTAAGGCCACGTTCTGCCCAACGACTGGTCCGTTCGATTGATTTCTTCACATAATCATAGGGTTGATAGAACTGAGGACATTCGTCAAAGGACATCATGATATCGCTCCCTAGATTGTTTTGGATCGAGATGGCCTTTTCTGGGGAGAGGAACATCTTCGAACCATTGAGGTGATTTTTAAAGGTTACCCCTTCTTCGGTGATATTGCGGGTATCCGCTAGTGAATAGACCTGGAAGCCTCCACTATCTGTTAAAATGGGCTGGTCCCAGTTCATGAACTGGTGCAGTCCTCCTGCTTTTGCGACCAAGTCGTCCCCCGGACGAAGCCAGAGATGGTAGGTGTTGGCCAAAATAATTCCGGACTCCATTTCCTTGAGTTCTTCTGGCGATTGAGTCTTAACGGTTGCCTGAGTCCCTACAGGCATAAACATTGGGGTTGGGAAGGTCCCGTGGGGGGTGATAATTTCTCCCAGACGAGCTCCTGTATGCTTTTCTTTTTTGATTAATCGATATTGAATCGGTGAATCTGTCATGGTTACCTCCGTACTGGGAAAAACAGTCCCAGCCTTCTTATTCCTGTCACAGGATCTCCTGTGAGCACCTGTACGATTGTACCAAATTTTACCAGCTCTGTCACGGACTTGTGTTATAATAAAGGGTACTACTACCATGAAAGAGGACATTATGAATATCAAATTGGTTCGTGCTCAAGCTCGTCAGCTGCAATTGCAACATCCCAAAGTCTTCTCCTACTTTGCCTTACCAACTTTCCTGACAATCCTTGCAAGTTACATGCTGACAGGGACAGACATCACTGAAACACTTGCTCACATGGAACTTAGAGAAGGGATGCTCTTTCTTCTAAGCCGGCAGATTTTCCCTGCGATTATTGGATTTATCCTTTCTTTTCTCTATTTAGGGGCAACTTTTCGCTTTTTGATTTCTGCCTCTAGCAAGGGAGAAAAGAACTTTGGTATCTTCACCATCTTTCAGAGCCAGTATTTTACACCTGCGTTTTTAACGCTATTCATTAAGCAAGTTATCCTGTCTTTGTGGGGGAGCCTCCTCTATGTGAGTCAACTTCTCTTAACGGTGGTCAGCTATCACGTTCTCGCTATCAATGAATCCTCCTCCACTACGTCTACCCTTAGAGCGGATACTCCAGAAGTTCAAGCAATTCTTAAGTTAGCTCCAACGATGACGACCGGCCTCTTAATGGCTCTGGTTGGGCTCCTACTCTTCCTCCCTTTTTATTACCAGTATAGTTTGGTCGAATTGATCCTATATAGTCGACTGATGACAGGAACCTATGACGGTCCCATGTCTATCCTCCGCCAAAGTAAGGAAGAGATGAAAGGCTTTAAGAGCCACCGCCTTGTTCTTGATTTGAGTCTGCTCGGTTGGCAAATTCTATCTTTTTTCACTTTAGGAATGGCGAATTTTTATGTTAAACCTTATGCAACCAGTTGCCAAATCATCTTCTACCATACCCTCCTTCAAAAACGGATGCAGGCGGACAGTCGCTTCCAGCAAAAGGCGCCGGATCTACCAAAGTCTAATCCACTTGATTAACAAAGAAAACAAGAAAACCTACCTTCGATTGGAGCCATTCTCCAAAGCACTAGGTGGGTTCTTTTATCTCTGTTAGGGAAATCCGTCTGTATTTATTTCACCTCTCGTATCAGTTTAATCACTGGATGAAAGACGAGAGGTTCTGAGATAAATCAAAAGCTATCCTTCTCCTAAGACCAAGCGAGTGTGCTCGCGTTTGATACAGCGGTTCATGACGATATCTTCTCGTCCAGCTCCACGAAGGATTTCTTCTGCTTCTTGATTTTCCAGCTCTAGTTGCGCCCAGAAAATCTTCGCATCCGACTCGATAAAGTCACGCGCTACATCTGGCAAAAACTCACTGCGACGGTAAACATCGACGATATCTACCGGGAAAGGAATTTCCTGCAAGCTAGCATACACCCTTTCTCCAAGGATTTGGCCACCGGCTGCACGAGGATTAACGGGAATAATCCGATAGCCCCGCTCTTGCATCTCCTCGCTGACACGATGGCTGGTCGTCTCTTCACGGTCAGATAATCCAACTACAGCAATGACTTTACTGGTTTCGAGGTAATGTTTGATAATGCCATCACTAGGATTGCGAAATGAATAAGCCATAAGAATCTCCTTTTTGTATGCGTTTCCTTTCTTTAAATAGTATAACAATACGAAGGGCATTGCAAGTGTTTGTCGTTAAAAGCGGTAGGAAACTGAAAAGTCTCCTACCGCTTTCTGTTTTAAACAAACTCAATCTTATTTGGCTTCATACCATGTTTTGCCTTCATTCTCATCAGCTTCTAGTGGAACTGCAAGTTCGATAGCAGATTCCATGGTCTCTTTGACGAGTTCTTTGATCGCTGCCAGTTCATCACTTGGTACTTGCAGAACAATTTCGTCGTGGACCTGAAGGAGCATCTTGGTCTTATATGCCCCTGCTTCTAGCGCTTGGCCCAAGTGGATCATAGCAATTTTCAAGATGTCGGCTGCCGATCCTTGGATGGGTGAGTTGATAGCCGTCCGCTCCGCAAAGCCTCGAACATTGAAGTTGCGAGAATTGATATCTGGAATCTCCCGACGACGCTTGAAGAGAGTTTCTACATAGCCTTTGTCACGCGCTTCCCGTACCACTCTTTCCATATAGCTCTTGATGCCAGGGTAGCGTTCGAAATAGGTTTCAATGTAGGCCTTGGCTTCTTTTCGACTGATCCCTAGATTATTAGACAGTCCAAAGTCGGAAATTCCATAAACCACACCGAAGTTTACTGCTTTTGCATTGCGACGGTCATTCGGCGTCACATCTTCTGGTTTTTCAATATTGAAGACCCGCATAGCAGTCGATGTATGGATATCTGCCCCATGTTTAAAGGCATCAATCAAATGCTCATCTCCCGAAATATGGGCCAAGACGCGCAATTCGATCTGTGAATAGTCCGAACTGAGCAAGACACTATTTTCCTCTTCTGGGACAAAGGCCTTGCGAATGAGACGGCCTTGTTCCAAACGGACAGGGATATTTTGCAGGTTGGGATCCACGCTAGACAAACGGCCTGTCTGCGTCAAATCCTGTACATAGCGGGTATGGATCTTCCCATCTTCCAAAATCCAATCTTGAAGACCGATGACATAGGTCGATTGGATCTTGGCAATTTGGCGGTATTCAAGAATCTTAGACACGATCGGTGCGATTGGGGCTAGGCGTTCCAAAACATCAACGGCTGTGGAATAGCCGGTTTTGGTCTTCTTAGTATATTCAAGTGGGAGTTCCAATTTTTCAAAGAGGATGACCCCCAATTGTTTTGGAGAATTGATATTAAACTCTTCTCCAGCAAGCTCGTAGATTTCTTGGGTTAAGCGCTCCAAGACCACTTCGTTTTCCACCTGCATGTCTTTGAGGGTTTGGCGTTCTACCTTAATCCCTGCGATTTCCATCTTGGCCAAAACAGCTGCTAGTGGTTGCTCCATATCATAGAGCAAATCTAATTGATCATGGGCTTGCAACTGCTCCATCATGGGCTCTTCGGTATCCAGTAGAACAGCGACTTTTCGTGCCAAATGCTCTAATAGGGCGGTCTTTTCTGGGATCGCTTTTTTGGCTCCCTTGCCATAAACAACTTCGTCCAGTGGCAGCGCAATCTGACTATAGAGGCTCGCAATGGTTGAAATTTCATTGTCCTCTACGGTCGACAAGAGATACTTGGCCAATCGACTGTCAAAAGCTGGCTTTTGCAAGGTAATGCCCAAGTGGCTGAGCAAGACCTTGGCCCGCTTAAAGTCATAGACCTTGAGGGGCGTTTTTTCGAGAAATTCTTTGAAAATCGGTGTTTGTAAAAGATCAGTACCAGTACTTGCGTAGAGCTGACCTTTGGTCCCCCATGCAAAACCGATGATGGGTTCCGTATGGTAGTTGTCCCCAAAAATCTCAAAATGGAAGAAACTATCTTCCGTAAGCATATCTGGAGTGACTTGCTCGACTTCTGTATAGTCAATAGCTACAGGAGCCGCCTCTTCTCCACTGAGATCCAAGGCCTGACGGAGTTGCTTGAAGCCCATCTCCTCAAAAAACTTGGCGAGATTTTCTAGATGGGGGCCCGTATAGGTGATATCATCCAGGCCAATCTCAATGGGCGCATTGGTATCGATGGTCGCGAGAGTCTTGGACAGATAGGCCTGCTCCTTGTCGTTGATGAGGTTTTCCTTCATCTTAGAAGCCTTCATCTCATCGATATGCTCGTAAATACCATCGAGAGAGCCATACTCTAGGAGTAGTTTGATCCCTGTCTTTTCTCCGATCTTAGTAACACCTGGGATATTATCCGACTTATCTCCCATCAAGGCCTTGAGGTCGATAAATTGCTCTGGCGTCAGACCCATTTTTTCTTTCAGATAGGCTGGAGTGAATTCCTCAAACTCTGCTACCCCTTTTTTGGAAATCTCAACCACCGTATTATCATCTGTCAGCTGGATCAAATCCTTATCCCCAGAGACAATGGTGACTTCAAATGGCACCGAGCTAGTTTCTGCCATCTTATCTAGCGTTCCAATAATATCATCCGCTTCATACTGGGCTAGCTCATAATGGCGGATCCCCAAATGATCTAGTTGCTCGCGAATAAAAGGGAACTGCTCACGGAATTCATCTGGTGTTTTTGCCCGACCTCCTTTGTAGTCGGCATACATCTCCGTCCGAAAGGTCGTCTTTCCTGCATCGAAAGCAACGAGGACATGAGTCGGTTGGATGCGCTCCAAGAGATGGCTCAACATGAGGTTAAAGCCATAGACCGCATTGGTATGCAACCCATTGGCATTTTTGAAGCGATCGATTTGATTATAGAGTGCGAAAAAGGCACGAAAAGCGACGGAAGACCCGTCGATGAGTAGTAATTTGTTCTTTTTTTCCATAGGCCTATTATATCACGAATCACAAGGTCTCTGGTACATAAAAACTCTACCCTTTCGGGTAGAGCCTTCTTTAGGAGTTTCTTATGAAAAATGAAGAGAAGTGTTTATTCGCCGTAACAAGAACCTTGTTGTGGCAATTTCTTAAAGCGTTTTGGATAATTAACTGAGATTTTCATTTGCTGTACTTCATTTCTTATTGGATGAGTTTAGTATACAAGAGAAACCTAAACCATTCCTTATAGAAAGCTTCAAGAAAACTAAAAGCTGAGGCGCAAAGCATGCAGTTGTTTTTGCTGCAAGCTGGTAACTGAAGACGGAGCCCTTGCCATCGCAGCCCTAAGAATAGGAAAGAAAAACTCTTCCCAATCTGGAAGAGTTGATCCTTATCCAAGCAGAAGAAGGCTGGCTAAAGCGACTATTGCTGGACCACCTTGGGTCAAGATGATTTTTTTATTAGAAGTTACAGCCCCATAAGCTGCTGCACCAATAATAAAGAGCAGAAAGATCGTGACAATTTCACTATTTCTAGCTACAAAGAGGCCGTAGAGGAGGAAGACACCAATCAGAGCATTATAAATGCCTTGGTTTTTGAAGAGAGCCGTCACAGATGGACGATGCAATTCTTCCTGATCCATATTAAAGACACGACCAGTCGATGCCGAGTGGGTTGCTAAACTCTCAAGGTAAAAAATATAGAAATGCTCAAAAGCAGCAAGACTTGCTAAAACAATGGTTAAGATAGACATATTATTCTCCTTTTAAAATGTAATTTGCTCGAGGCCAGACACCAACTTTTCGAGTAAGTGACTCAACTGATTCCGCTCTTTTTCAGAAAGAATCTGATCCATCTGGCCTTTTACCTGTAGATGATGTGCTGGGGGGTGGACCAACAACCGATCTCTGGCAAACTCCGTAAGTTCCACCACAATCTCCCGTTGATTTTCTGGATTGCGAGTACGAGTAACATAGCCACTAGCTTCTAAGACTTTGAAGTGGCGGGTTAAGGCTGCAGGGTCAATTGCTAGTTTCTCCTGAAGGGCCGCTTGGCTACACGGCGCTTCTGCTACTAACAACTGAAGCATCTGATAACGAGTCAGACTAATGCCCAATTGTTTTTCAAATAATTGGGTTGAAGACTGATCAGCTAGCTTCAACTGATAAAGCAAGTCATGCATTTCTGACATTCCTTCTCTCCGATCTTTTTTATTGACTTATCAATAATTGATTTATCAAGTATATCATTTTAAAAAATCGAAGCAATAAATTTGCTTACCTCAAACGAAATAATTTCCTCCTAAGAAAAGCAAAGTAAAAGACCACCGGATTTGGTGGCCTTTTAGGGAGATTATTATGAAAAAGAAAAGTTTTAGGATTTCATAAACAAAGTTAGGAGGTCTTTGTTTATGGTTTTATTATATCGGATTTATCTTAAAGATTTCTTAAGGAATTATTTCATTTCCAAAACAAATTGTTTACGGATTCTTTTCATAGCGCCATTCCAGCAACAAAGAAGCCTAGCTTTGTTAAATAAGTTAACTTTTTTCTTCTTCAAAATAGAGGCGAATGTCATCCAAATGACGAATCGCATGATTGACATCCGGCTTGTAATCCAAAAAATTAATACTCCCGATTCCTGCATTGTCTGCCAAATCAACATCCAGAGTTCGATCTCCAATATAATAGGTCTCACTCCGATCCAGTTGATACTTATCCACTAGATAATCGACTCCTTCTGGATCTGGTTTTCTCCTAAAGCCATTGTCCGTTGTGACAATCTCTTGAAAATAGGATAAGATCCCTAGATCTTCCAGAATTGGATAAGCATTCTTCCCCTTGTGGGTATAGACGAATTGGACAATCCCTTCCTCTTTAGCCCAAGCTAGAATGTCTCTAGCTCCTGGCATCAGATGCACTTGGGCGTTTTTCTCACGCAAGCTAGAAGCACGATAACTATTCATCTCCTCCGCATCCAAACCATGTTCTCTAGCCACTTCTTCAAGAAGTACCTGGACAGATTGTTGAAGGATAAAGGCATGGACCGCTTCTCGATCAAAGTCCAAAGAGTAATGGGCATAGGTCTCAGCAATCCCATCTAAAATAGCTTCATAAGAATCCAAAAGAGTTCCATCCAAATCCCAAATAAAAGCTCGTGTCATACATTTTATTCCTTCCATTTCCGATGATAGAGTGTTTTTAAGAAAAACCAGCGAAAACCATTGTCCAAGAGGGTACCTGCCCAAATACCTGGCAAGCCCCAACCAAAGATGACTCCCATCAGATATCCAGAGCCAATCCGAATCACCCACATACCAATAGTAGTCGCATAAAAGGGAAGGCGGGCATTGCCCAAACCTTGCCAAACAGCCGTATAGATGACGGTTCCAGCTGTCAGAGGCGTTCCAAGTAAGGAGAACAAAATGACGGATAAGGAGGCCGCAAGGGCTCCTGAATCCTTGGTGTAAAGGGCTGTCAAAGGACTTCCAAACAAGAAGATGGTAAGGGCGAGAGGAAGCATGGAGAGAAAAGAGAGCCAGAAACTACGACTGGTGATTTGCTTAATCCCTTGTAAATCATTCTGCCCCAAACTTTTGGCGACCAACATGACCGTCGCTGTCGCAATCCCAAAGACCGGCATATAGTTGAACTGGGTCAAGACTTCCCCAATAGCATTCCCAGCTACCGCTCTAGTACCAAAAACGGCCACCATAGCAATGATGACAATATCCCCTGCTCGCATCATGAGGCGCTCACCAGCAGCAGGCAAAGCAAGGGAGAGCAAGTCTCGATCCAAGCCCCAACGAAAAGGAGCAAAGGGAAGTTGAACCTGACGCCAGAGCAAGAAAGCCCCTAATAAGCGAGAGAGAACCGTTCCTAAGGCAGCCCCGGCGATGCCCAGCCCAAAAACAAAGATCAAGATGCTCGATAATAGAGCATTCAAAACATTGGTCAACAAACTGACATACATGGGTAGTCGCGGGTTATGGGCCACACGGACTAGGGCTCCCAAGGTAGTCATCAGACCTAAAAGCAAAATACTTCCTCCGACAAGGGATAAATAAATTCCTCCGGCTTCTGCAACCGCTGCTTCAACCCCCAAGAGGGCAATCAATTCCTTGCCAAAGCAGAGGGATAAGACCCCCAAGATACAACTTAATAAAACCGTGACTTTAATAGATTCAGTCGCCTGACGAGCTATGGCTTTCTGATCTTTTTGTCCCATACTTTTGGACAAGAGACTCACGACCGCTGCTCCAAGAGCGATAAAAATAGCTTGGTAAATCGTAATGATATTGCCTGCAACGGATACACCCGATACAGCTACTAAACCCAACTGAGCAACCAAGTAGCTATCTACCATCCCCATGAGCATTTGGAGAAAGTTTTCTCCGATGGCTGGAAGGGCAATTCTTAAAATTTGTCGATCTACTTGTTGTTGACGTGACACACTTTCCTCCTGATGAAAAGAAACTCAGCTAGTTGCCTAACTGAGTTCTGCTTGTAGAACTATTGTGAGATTTATTCAGTCAAGTCCTAGAGACTTCTGCTTTCTAATTTTGGGACTCCCACTTACAATCCCAAATAGGCTTCAACTGCAGCCTGCATATCTGTTGCTGCAACAGTTGTCTTGTGACGAACTGGAGCAGTTTCGAGACCATCCACTGCTGGTGGCAAGGCTACACCTGAGATTTCATGTAATTGAGCCAAGGCTTCAAAGTCGCTCAAACCTGATTTCCCTGTTACAGCTTCCACCGCAACCACTGGGAATTTGTAAGGACTAGCTGTTGATGCAATTACGGTCTTGGCCGCATCGCCTGTCGCTGCTTGGTATTTTTTATAAACTGCTGAAGCAACTGCTGTATGAGGGTCCTCAATATAAGCATCTGACTCATAAACACGCTTGATTTCTGCTGCTGTTTCTGCTTCTGTCGCATACTCGGCTGCAAAAAGGTCAAGGATTTCTTCATCAAAATCTGTCAATTCATACTGACCTTGCGTATTCAAGGCAGTCATGAGTTCAGCTGTCTTAACCGCATCATTTCCCAAAAGATGGAAAATGAGACGCTCCAAGTTTGAAGACACTAAGATATCCATAGATGGGCTAGTGGTTACCTTAAACTCACGCTTCTTGTCATAGACACGAGTCTTAAAGAAGTCTGTCAAGACATTGTTGTCATTTGAAGCACAAATCAACTTACCGACTGGTAGGCCGATTTGCTTAGCATAAAATGCCGCCAAGATATTTCCGAAGTTTCCTGTCGGTACAGTGAAGTTAACCTTGTCACCAGTATTAATCTCGCCAGTTTTAATAAGTTGAGCGTAGGCATAAACATAATAAACAATCTGTGGGACCAAACGACCAATATTCATAGAGTTAGCTGATGAGAACTGGAGCTTGTTGGCTGCCAATTTTTCACGGAGGGCCACATCATTGAACATATGCTTCACATTTGTCTGAGCATCGTCAAAGTTTCCATCAATGGCGATGACATGGGTATTTTCGCCCGTTTGAGTGGTCATTTGCAACTCTTGCACCTTGCTGACACCGTCTTTTGGATAAAAGACGATAATTTCAGTACCTGGAACATCCGCGAACCCTGCCATAGCAGCTTTCCCAGTGTCACCAGATGTCGCTGTCAAGATAACAATTTTGTTTTCCAAGCCGTGTTTCTTAGCAGCTGTCGTCATGAAGTAAGGCAAGATCGACAAGGCCATGTCTTTAAATGCGATGGTTGAACCGTGGAACAATTCCAAGTTGTATTGACCATCAAGTTTGACAAGAGGGGCAATAGCTGGTGTATCAAACTTGCTGTCATAGGCATTGGTGATACAGTAGTCCAACTCTTCAGCTGTAAAGTCATCCAAGAAGGCTGACAAGACAAGTTTAGCTACCTCTTGATAAGAAGCATCTTTTAATGTGTCAAAATCCAAGTCCACCTTTGGATAACTCACTGGAGTAAATAAGCCTCCATCTGTTGCTAAACCTTGCAAAATCGCCTGGCTGGCTGTTACGGTATTTTTCGCATCACGCGTTGATTGATAAACTAATGTCATGTACATTTCCTCATTCTGTTCCTTAAGATACGAATTAGACTCCTCTAACTTTCGTACAATCTATTCCATTATACCATGAATTCTTGTGAATTTTGTCAGTGAGAATGAAATTGTCTGAAAAAAGAGCCCACTGCTTGCAAACTGAAAATCAACGAAAAACCTCTCTTCATCAATTTATCTGCCCTCCGACTCTGGCTACTCTCTTTTCACTTGTTCATAGGAGTCCTTGCCATCATTGAGCTTGTCCCAGATGACGACTTTTCCTTCTTTGAGGGATTTTTGAACATCAATGATCCGCTGGTTGGAAGAGCCACGAAACTGCAACATCAGGTTGCGCTTGCTCTTATCATAGCGACCATCCACCAGAATATCAATCAGCGAAAGTAGCTCCAATTTGTCCGGCGTCTCCAGCATCATTTCTTCCCAGGTGTAGCCGGTCCAAGACCAGATATCTTTGTCGGGCAATTCTCTTTTCACCCGCTTGACCAAGGGCAGCAGGATGCCAGTGTTGAGAAAGGGTTCCCCCCCAAGCAAGGTCAAGCCCTGAACATAGGGTTGGGCCAGATCGGCCATGATCTGCTCTTCCAACTCTTTGGTGTAGGGAATGCCTGCGTTGAAAGACCAGGTGGCTACATTGTAACAGCCCTCACAGTGAAACATGCAACCTGCTACATAGAGGGAGTTGCGTACTCCTTCGCCATCCACAAAGTTAAAAGCCTTATAGTCGATGATGCGCCCTTGACTCAGTTCTTCACTTTTCCATTCTTGAGGTTTGGGATTGTTCATGACACCTCCCCATCTAACTCTATCCAGTAGCGCTGACTTCTGTCGATTGTATTTTCGTAAACACCGCCAGCAGATAGAATCGTGCGACGGCTAGCTTCGTTGTCTTCATCACAGGTAATCAGCACTCGTTCTAGTCCTTGTTTTCGAGCCTCTGCTAGTCCTAGCTCTAGCTGCAACTTAGCCAAGCCCTTTCTGCGTTGACTGGGCCGGATGGAATAGCCAATGTGACCACCCTCTACAAATAATTTGTCATTCAAGGACAAGCGCAGGGCTAAAAAGCCCAGAGGGTAGCCAGTCTCATCAAAGGATAAAAATTGAATGGTAGGAACCCAGCATTCTGGCAGATTCTCAGTATCCTCCTGCTGCTCTACAATTCGCAACCAATCCGCAAAATCCTTTGCTCGCTTCCAAGTGGAGCCCATGCCACCGTGCATATAGGATTTTGCAGCATCGAACTCAGTAATCATCTCTAAAATCGCGTCTTTATCTTCTAAAGTTGGTCGTTGTAACTTCATAAACTTTCCTCAATCTAAATCAATCCAATAGCGCTCTTTCCCGCCTCGAACATCCTCTAAAGCTCCGCCATTAGTCAGAATCACTGCTCGACTGGCAGCATTGTCACTATCACAAGTCACTAAAGCACGTTTGATATTTTTACTTTTGGCTACTTGCAAGCCTTGCCGCAGCTGCTCTTTTGCCAATCCTTGCCCACGCGCAGAGGGACGGATACTATAGCCGATATGACCAGCATAATTCAGCAACCCCTCATTTAGTCTCAGCCGTAGATTCAAAAAACCTAAAGCATGGCCTGATTTATCAAACAATACGTACTGAATTGATGGAACACGATTTTCAGGCAAATTTATTCCCATTTCTTTTTGCATATTTGTCTCCAACCACTCTTCGTAGTCAAAGTTCTCAGCATCCCAAAATCCGCCATCGTGAGCTGATTGATTCGCTTCAAACTCTGCCATCATGTCTAATACAGTTTCTTTATCTGCTAGAGTCGGTCTGCGTAATTCCATCTTTACCTCCCCATACGAGAAAAGCGAGAGCGAACTCTCACTTTTATTTTTTCTTAGTCTTTTTTAAAAATTGCTCTCTTAGGCTGGCTACTCGGTCTTTTTTATTGATTCCGCCTGTCGAGTGCTTTTCGTGGAATCGTTGTACCTGAGCCTTGCCCTTATCGTCTAATTGATATTTTCCCATAATCTTCCTTTTCTAATCTGTCACTTGGTGTCCAGCTGATTTGATAGTAGAACCATTCATGTGTTTAACACGCGCAGCGATTTCCTTATGACGACCATTGACCATGGGGCGAGCTTGTGGGTTTCCAAGATAGCCACAGGTCCGTTTAACCACATCAACTGTTTTCGGATCGCTATTGCCACAATTAGGACAGGTGAAGCCCCGCTCGGTTGGCGTGAAGTCTCCTTCAAAGTCACACTTATAGCAACGGTCAATTGGGGTATTGGTTCCGAGATAACCAACCCTGTCATAAGCATAATCCCAAACTGCTTCAAGCGCTTTTGGATTTTGTTGGAGCACAGGGTATTCACAATAGTGGATGAAACCACCAGTCGCCCCAGCTTCTGGATAGACTTTTTCAAAATCCAGCTTCTCAAATGGGGTTGGGTTCTTGCGGACATCGTAGTGGAAACTATTGGTGTAGTATTCCTTGTCTGTGATATCCGGAACCTTCCCAAATTTCTCCGTATCCAGGCGACAGAAGCGGTCTGTCAAACTTTCTGATGGCGTCGAATAGATTGAGAAGTGGTAGTCATATTGGTCGGACCATTCTTCGACCCGTTTCTTCATATCCTTAATGATTTCGATTGTAAATTGTTTGGCTTCTGGATTTTCTTCCCAATTTGGACCATAAAAGACAGTCGCTACTTCATACAATCCAATATAGCCGAGTGAAATGGTTGCTCTGCGATGACGGAAGAGCTGGTCTACCTGGGCATATTTACCCAAACGCTTCCCAAAAGCGCCATATTGGTAGAGAATTGGGGCATTGGCTGGAGTCGCTTCCTTGGTCCGCTCTACCCGATAGATCAAAGCATCTTCCGCGATGTTCATCCGCTCATTAAAAATTTCCCAGAACTTTTCTTTATTCCCTTCTGACTCCAAGGCAATCCGAGGGAGATTGACTGTCACAACCCCTAGGTTCATCCGACCAGAATTGACTTCCACACCATTTTCATCCTTCCAACCTTGAAGGAAAGAACGACATCCCATGGGCACCTTGAAGGAGCCCGTCAACTCAACAATTTTGTCATAAGACAAAACGTCTGGATACATGCGTTTGGTCGCACATTCCAAGGCCAACTGCTTGATGTCGTAGTTGGGACTACCTGGTTCTAAGTTGAGGCCTCTTTTTAAACTAAAAATCAACTTAGGGAAAATAGCGGTCCGGTGTTCTGAACCAAGTCCTTTGATTCGAATTTCCAGAATGGCCTTTTGAATTTCCCGTTCGAAGCGATTGGTTCCAAGCCCAAAGCCCAGCGAAGTAAAGGGCGTTTGCCCATTTGAGGTAAAGAGGGTATTGATCTCGTACTCCAAGGATTGCATGGCATCATAGATATCTTTTTGAGTCTTGCTCCAAGCATAGTCCTCGCGTTTTTCAGGGAGAACCCACTCCTCTGCATCTTTCAAGTGCTTCTGATAATTCTTTTCTGCATAAGGAGCCAAGACTTCGTCGATCCGGTCAGCTGAGCAACCGCCATACTGGCTAGAGGCTACATTGGCAATGATTTGCGAGATCTGTGCCGTTGCAGTTTGGATGGACTTGGGACTTTCTACTTCTGCATTCCCAATCTTAAAACCATTGCGCAGCATGCCTTCAAAATCGATCAAACAACAGTTGGTCATCGGAGTGTAAGGGCTATAGTCCAAATCATGGTAGTGGATATCCCCTTTTTGGTGGGCATTGGCTACGTGTTTGGGCAACATTTTAAGACCAATAGACTTGCCGACAATTCCTGCTGTCAAATCGCGCTGGGTATTAAAAACATCGCTGTCCTTATTGGCATTTTCATTAACGACAGCTTGGTCCTTGTTGAGGAGCTTGCCGATGGTAAAGTTGATATCCGTTGCCTTTGAGCGCTCAAAATCACGCTGCGTGCGATAGGTAATATAGCTCTCGGCAATCGCATATTCATTGGCTTGCAACAACTCATGCTCAACGACATTTTGAATCTCGTAAATTTTTACGCCACGAGGGAAGCGTTCCAAAATTTCAGCCACAATCCGGTCTGTTACGGTTTCTAATTTCGCTTCCAAGGCCGGAGTGAGACCGGTCACTTCTTCTGTCGCTTTGACCAAAGCACGGTAAATTTTATCGACATCAAACTTGACCTTCCGCCCATCTCTCTTTTCTACAAAGAGTTGGGGGAGACTTTGGATATGCTCTTCTCGTAACGTTATCATAAGCTCGCCCACTTTCTTTTTTATACAAATAGAATTCACTCCATATTATATCACTCAAAAATAAAAAATCAATATCTTGTGTCAAAAAATGTCATTTCATTTTCAAACCACAAGATATTGATAGTCTATTTATATTGGTACAAGGTGTAATGCGAACCCTGCTGGTTCACTTTTTCATAACTTTGGGTTAAAACCTTTTGCATAGCAGACGTTACATCTAGGTCCTTATTGACCACAATAAACTTCGGCTTGTCTTGCTTAATCTGATTCGTCAGATTAGTTCGGTTTTCCTTCGGCCCCAGATAGGCTGTCGGAGTTAGAAGGGCTGAAGCGGCCAAGCGACCACTTTCCTGATAGAGATGGGCCGTCTGATCCCAAGCATATATGGTATCCTTGGAATCACTATGACTCTTGATATAGTGGGCAATCGTACTTCGTTCACTCGCTAGGTTGTTTTGGAGAACCAATTGATTCACAACTGGATACCCAACTAAATAACCTATTGCTAAGATCGGTAGGAAGGCTTGACTGGAGAAATAAAGCTCCCAGATAGAATTATTCTTCATCTTCCGGCGCTGATAAGTGGACTCATCCCCGGCAAACCAAAGAGCGAATAAGGGAAGACCAAAAGGTAACAAGCTAAGGAACTGATAGGCCCCTTGCTCTGGTGTACCAACCACAATTGCAACAACTAGCGGAAGACCAAACCAACTCATAAACCGGATCAAACGTTGACCACTTGTCGATACTTTTCGGAAGGACATGACGAAAGCTGAA
Source organism: Streptococcus sp. GS001 (assembly GCF_021595565.1). Taxonomy (NCBI): domain Bacteria; kingdom Bacillati; phylum Bacillota; class Bacilli; order Lactobacillales; family Streptococcaceae; genus Streptococcus; species Streptococcus sp. GS001. The sequence continues at coordinate 91,962 of NZ_JACSYJ010000005.1, read as the reverse complement.
GCAAAACCAAGCGTTAACAGCAATAAACAGTAATAAACTAAGTTGGCAAATAGGTGCCCCGCATCAAACTGGAGGGAGCGAAGACTATACAAGGTCTGATGAATCGCATATCCAAAAGAGCCGTTCCACACGGTGATGTAGCCTAAGGGATAAAAGACAAGAGAGAAACCCAAGAGGGCAGCAAGGAATTGATAGAAGCCGTGGGCAAATTTCTTTTGCTTCACATGATAGGCTGTCAATCCAAGAAAAGCAAGCAGATAAAAAATCACACTCAGCCATGGCACCATCATAAAGGCCAAACAGGCTCCTGCGCCATAAGCGACAAAGGATTCATCTGTTTTCTCACCCTCTAGATAAGCGAGAATGAAATTCATAGAGCCAAATAGGAAGGGCAGGGCGTAAAAGACAGCGTAATTGCCGCCAAATCCAAGCACTCCAGCAAGAAGGTAGAAGAGTAGCTGAACTTGTCCTGCAATTTTTTCACTTGCAACTAAGCTTCTGACCATCCGATACAGGCTCGTCCCAGCAAAAAAGTAGGCTAAAATCTGGAAGACCACCAGGAGAACTTGACCTCCTACCAAACTTCCTAAAGCGCTGATTCCGTAGTAGAGCAAACCATTGACCCCAAAGAAATGACCATAGGGAACTTGACCTTGAGACATTGCCCAACCGGCATATAAGTCCTGGGTTTGTTGATTGGTCGCCAGTAAGTTGATAAAAGGAAGGGCTACATGAACCAGCCCAAGTAGGACACTAAAAGCAATTGGTAGTGACAAGGGAACTGGTCGCTTAGTGGCGTAGCGCCCCAACGACTTTTCATCTTCTTGGTCTTCTAACGACTCTTCTACATCCTCTTGGTCTTTCGATCTCGCTTCAACCTTCTCTTTGCGACGATGACCAGATCGTGATAGGCGACTTAGAGTTCCGGCCGAAGCTTCTGTTTCCATCGCTTCTCCAGCAACCTGGCTCTCTTCCTGGTTCTGCTCTGATTCCACCGGTTGACTAGCTGTCAAAACTTCTTCTTCCCGACTAATCGATTGTTCCAATACCTTTCGTAGCTCTTGAGTATTTTGAAAACTGGACCCGACACTTAAGCCAAGTTTATGCGATTCTTTTTCTTTCTCACTCATACTTTGTTTTTCCTTTACTAGACTTGCAAGTGCTTGAGAGCACATGCATACCCTACTAGTATATCAAAAATGGACCCAACTGTCAGCTTTCTCCACAAGGAGAAAATAGAGGACAGACAAAAAAGACAGACTATTTTTTACTTAAAATAGCTAGATAATTTTTCAAAAAATTGACTTCTATTACTTTGAGTCATTTAAGAATCTCTGAAACTTTCCGCTGTGAGAAAAATGCTTGAAACACCATTTTTTCAAGTACTCGGGAGTTTTGGGAGTAAAACAGTTTGGGAAACTGTTTTAGCCTGAGCCCGGAAATTAAAGAGCGAGGGGGTTCAAAACGAATTGAACACAGGCTGCGGATTGTGTCAAAAAGATAAGTTCTCCTAGAATCTAAAGATTCTGCGTCAAACTTCCTATTTTGACTTTATCCGCAGACGCCCTTTGTATCTTAATAAGTCAGCGAACTTCTACGAAGTTCGCTGACGTCCGTACTCACCTAAGGAAAGTTTCTAAGAATTTTTCCTTCAATCTGAGACCAATACCTTCTCGGCATCCGTCTTTTCTTTTTATAGTTGATTCAAAATAGTTTGAAAATCATTTTTTACTTCTTCGATGGACGTGGTCACTTCCTGGCGAGTCTGGTTGTTTTTGACAGTGATTTGCCCACTTTCAACCTCACTACCACCTAAAGCAATGATAGTTTTGGCCCCAAAGACGTCAGCTGACTTGAACTGAGCCTTCAACTTACGGCCTAGGTAATCACGTTCTGCGACAAAGCCTTGACGACGAAGGGCCTGAACCAATTCCAAAGCGGCTACTTCTGCTTCTGAGCCCAACACAGCAATGTAGACATCCAATGACGTCTCAACAGGAAGCTCAACTCCCTGTTTATCGAGGATCAACAAGAGACGCTCGAGTCCCATCCCAAAACCGAAACCTGGCGTTGCTGGTCCACCAAAATATTCTACCAAGCCATCGTAACGACCACCCGCACAAACGGTCAACTCATTCCCATCTACTTCTGTCACGAACTCAAAAATAGTGTGGTTGTAGTAGTCTAGGCCACGTACCATATTGGTATCGATGACATAGTCAATTCCGAGACCGTCTAGCATAGCCCGTACGGCATCAAAGTGTGCCTGGCTTTCTTCGTCCAAGTAGTCTAGGATAGATGGAGCATTCTCAACCGCTTGCTTGTCTTCTTTTTCTTTTGAGTCCAAGACGCGGAGCGGATTTTCCTCTAGACGACGTTGACTATCTTTTGAAAGTTGGTCCTTCATTGGAAGGAGATAGTCGATCAAAGCTTGGCGATAAGCTGCCCGACTGGCTGTGCTACCTAGGGTATTCAAGTGAAGGACGACATTTTCAATGCCAATTTCTTTGAAGAATTGGTCAGCCATGGCAATCGTCTCAACGTCTGTTGCAGGATTGCTAGATCCAAAACACTCTACACCAATCTGGTGGAATTGACGCAAACGGCCAGCCTGAGGACGCTCATAGCGGAACATAGGACCGATATAATAAACCTTGCTTGGCTTTTGAACTTCTGGTGCAAAGAGTTTATTTTCAACATAGGAGCGGACCACTGGTGCTGTCCCTTCCGGACGCAACGTGATGTGACGGTCTCCCTTATCATAGAAGTCGTACATCTCCTTGGTCACGATATCCGTTGTATCCCCTACCGAACGACTAATGACCTCGTAATGCTCAAAAATCGGTGTGCGGATCTCTGCGTAATTGTATTTTTTAAAGGTTTCGCGAGCAAATCCTTCTACATATTGCCACTTAGCGGATTCCTGTGGCAGGATATCTTGGGTTCCTTTTGGTTTTTGTAATTTCATAGACACCACTCCTTTGCTTGCTTTGTACTATTTATTCTATCACAATTTCTAGTCCGTGACAGCGCTCAAGCAATAAAATCAGCCTACAAGCCCATCGGGAATAGAAAAAGGGAACTTCTCCAGCCCCATAAAAATCGAGCCCGCATCACATGCAAGACTCGATTTCTTTCGTTGCTTTACTTTCAACTATCTTATAAGATATTTTCATATTGTTCGCGAACTTCTTGAGGCCAGACGCTGGTTTGGACTTCTCCGATATGTTTCTTACGAAGCAAGAACATGGCCATCCGTGATTGACCGATCCCACCTCCGATAGTTAGTGGAAAGAGTCCATTCAAGAGCGCACGGTGCCACTCCAATTCCAAACGATCTTGATCTCCTGTAATAGCAACCTGGCGCTTGAGGGTGTCTTCATCAACCCGAATCCCCATAGAAGATAATTCGAATGCCGCCCCTAAGTTATCATTCCAAACAAGGATATCCCCATTTAAGCCCTTGTAGCCATTTTCAGTTTCTGTTGTCCAGTCGTCATAGTCTGGTGCCCGTCCATCATGCGGCTTGCCATCTGATAAGACGCCACCGATCCCAATCAAAAAGACGGCTCCATATTCTTTAGTGATAGCATTTTCCCGTTCTTTCGGCGTCAAGTCAGGATAACGCTCTACCAACTCTTCTGTGTGGATAAAGGTGATTTGCTTCGGCAGGATTGATTCAATATCATAGCGAGCTTCGACAGCTAACTCCGTTAGACGAATGGCCTTGTAGATTTTTTCAACCGTTTCCTTCAAGTAAGCTAGGTTACGGCTCCCATTTGGAATGACCTTTTCCCAGTCCCATTGGTCAACATAAACTGAGTGGGTCGCATCCAAAGAATCTTCATCTGGACGAAGGGCCTTCATATGGACGAAGAGACCTTCCCCTTCCCCAAAGCCAAATCGCGCTAAGGTATGACGCTTCCATTTTGCAAGGGAATGAACAACTTCATAGGTCTCGTTAGGAATTTGTAAGACCTTTACAGAGACAGGGTTTTCCACTCCGGATAGGTTGTCCTGCATCCCATCTCCTACCTTGCTCAAGATTGGACCTTGAACCTCAACGACTTCTAGTTTGTCTTTCAAATATTGAGTAAACGTTGTTTTTACAAATGAAATTTCTTCTTGTTGGTGAATAAAACTCTTCTTCATAGAGACTCCCTTTAAATAGTATGATTTTGATTATACGCTTTTTTAGAGAAAAAGCAATACTTACCGTTTTCGACAATTTATTTAAGAGTCAATTCCAATTATCTGATATTTGATGCACAACACATTAAGATATTTCTACTATTTAATTTAAATAATCAAAGTTATAGTATTGAAATCTGGTATGCCTTGTGATATAATTCACTACATAGGATTGTTTTATAACTAAAAACTTTAGGAAGGAGAATCTTTAAATAATTTTCAAAAAGTCCTATAACGTGTACTTGACACAAACAATGATTTTAAAAATTTAGGAGATATATTGGAAAAAATGAAAAGAATTTTTAAGGGACAACTGCCTAAGCTTCTATTTATTGCGTTTTTACCGTTACTACTAATTCTCATCACTCCAAAAAAAGTGGTGCAAGCAGCTGATGTTAGCAATAATGTCAGCTCATTAACTGTTTCATCAAACGAATTGTATAACGGAGGCCAAACAACTGTTAAATTCACTTTTGACGAGCATGCTCAAAAAATTAAGTCAGGAGATACCCTCCAAGTAACTTGGCCAGATTCAGGAACAATTCATGGAGCTGGATTTAAGAAAACCATTAAATTAACGATTGAAGGTACGTATGTAGGAGATATGGTAATCACTGATGGAGAAGCCAAAGTGACCTTTAATGACGGAATCACAAATCTTGAAAACATTCGTGGTTGGGGGGAGTTTGAAATCGAAGCCCACAACGAAACAAATACTGAGAAAGAACACACTGGTAGTTTTCGTATCACGAGTGGGACAAAAACTGTAGAGATTTCCGTCAAGAAAGTAGCTACTGGAAAGTCCTCTGCACCATTTTACTTAAAGGCCGGGGACATGAAAGCTAACGATCCCGATCATATTCTATGGAGCTTAAATATCAATAATATGAAGGTGGATGTTGATGATGAAGTACGCGTTGAAGATCAAATTCAGCCAGGCCACACTTTAAAAACAGATAGTTGGATGATTATCGTAACAGGTAAAAAGTCGGGTTACTATAGTGGATCTGATGCGATTACAAACTTCTTAAAGGATTTCCCTAATGCTCAATTTACTGCAGATGCGCAAACTGGAAAAATTTCAATTAAAATTCCTCAAGAAGACGCCGTACTAACAGGTTTCACAGTTATATATAAAACAAAAGTAACAAATCCTGATCAAGCTAAATTTGAAAACCATAGCCAAGCCTGGTATCGTATAAAAGGCGAAGCAGCTGTTGTGGCCATAGAAAAGAATTCTTCTGTATCAAATATTCGAGCAGATGGTGGTGTTGATGGTGATAAAACTACAACCACTACAACTCCGGAACCAACTACCACAACAACTACAACAACCACAGAGGAACCTACAACTACAACGACTACAACAACCACAGAGGAACCTACAACCACAACGACTACAACAACCACAGAGGAACCTACAACTACAACGACTACAACAACCACAGAGGAACCTACAACCACAACGACTACAACAACCACAGAGGAACCTACAACCACAACGACTACAACAACCACAGAGGAACCTACAACTACAACGACTACAACAACCACAGAGGAACCTACAACCACAACAACCACTTCATCAAGCGAAGAAGAAACCACAACAACTACTACAGTAAGTGAAGACGCAACTACAACAACTACTACAGTAAGTGAAGATACAACTACAACAACTACAACAGGAAATCCTGGCGGAAAACGTGGTACAACCACCACAACAACTACAACACCAGGAAACCCTGGCGGAAATGGAGATGGTAACGGTGGTGGACGCAAAGTTCTTCTCCCAAGTACAGGTGAAGTCGTAGCGACTGGCCTAGTATTCTCAGGAGTACTTGTCCTATCAGGTGCTATTGTAATGAAACGTAAAATGTCTAATAACTAGCGGTCTGTATTTTAACTTACTAATTTATCTTAAAGTTTGACAAAAGGTTTTAAAAGGATTTACTTCTAATTTAGAGGTAAATCCTTTTTCTAATCCTTAACTCTTTAAAATAAACTTCAAAATTATTTGCTCCACTCTAATATATGCATCTCTATTAAAATTGGATATATAGCTCACCTCATCAATTTATGCTATATTTTGATATGATTTTATAATATACAAACATATTTTGGGTTGATACATTGTTTTATTTGTGATATAATTCACTTTGTAGAAAATATATTTGATTTCAAATCCCAACAGGAGCTTGCATATTAAACAATATTTCCTACAAAGTTATGTAGTAGCTGTGTGTCTTATAAACGATTATTTTATTTACACTCTTCCTTAATAAAAGTGTAAATAAACGATTTTTTATAAAACGCCCAATTTTATGAAAAAGGAAAGTAAAAATGGACAAAAAGAAAAAGTTTAGTATTTTCTCATTTTTGATCTTTGTATTGACAACTATTTTCGTATTTAGTTTGAATAAAACTTTTGCTGAAACTCCTGAGGTTTCAGTGTCTGGAAAATTTGTTGATACAATCCAAAATGTTAAAGTATCAAATAACGAAGGCGGAGTTCTCGACTGGGACTTACAACAGTGGGCAACCTTCCGAATCAACGCTGATTTTGATTTGTCTGGAAAAAATGTTAAAGCAGGAGATTCAACTGTAGTTACTGTTCCAGATGCTTTGATGATTACTTCAAGTTCGTTTCCAATTAAAGATTTAAATACGAATGAAGTTATCGCAAATGCTAAAGTAAACCCAGATAATAAATCCATTACAATTACCTATACGGATTATGTTGAAAAACACTCAGATACAAGCGGATCATTCTTCTTTTACGCTCGTATCGATTTCAAAAAACACCCTCAAAAAGGTGAGGTTCCAATAGAAATCACCGTTAATAAGGAAACAAAAATTGCTGGTAAAGTTTCATTTACTGGTGTTGGCGACGGAAATCCTAGACTTTTAACAAAGACTAGTTGGGTAAACGCAGGGGACCAAAGGGAAATTCAATACACGATTTCTGTCAATCGTACAAAGCAAAATATTAAGAATGCCACACTCGAAGATCACTTACAATTTACGAATGCTTCTTACGAAAAAGATAGCATTAAAATTATTAAAGGTAAATTCTCTTATGATGCTGGTGAATGGGTATTCTCTGATAGAGTTGATGTAACAGACCAACATAAGATTACAATTAGCGAAGATGGTCAATCATTTGTTATCGATTTAGGTGATGTTACTGAAAATGACCAATATCGTATTGCTTATAATGTTCGTTTAAATTATGATCCTGCCGACGGAGAGGTCTTGAGAAATGAAGCAACTCTTAAAGGTCTAGGTATTGAAACCAAAAATGTAACGAATGCTGCTGCCGTTCAAATTCCTGGTGGTGCTGGTCTTGGTTATGTTTACTCAATCAATATTCATAAAGTCGATGATGCTAACCAACCACTTAAAGGTGCTAAATTTAGAGTTGTTCGTCAAGCTAATAATCAAGTTATCGGTGAGTTTGAATCAGACGAAAATGGTAATATTGCCGTTGGTAAACTGTTAAAAGATAAATATATCTTAACTGAAATTGAAGCCCCTTCAGGTCATATCATCAAAGAAGCCGATACTGTGGTTAATGTAGAAGATTTTGGAGCAGATCATTCGGTAACCAAAACGATTGTGAATCCGAAGGAAGAAACTACTACAATAACTACAACCACCACAACCACTACAACTACGACTACTGAAGAGCCGACTACAACTTCAACTACCACAACAACCGAAGAGCCGACTACAACTTCAACTACCACAACAACCGAAGAGCCGACTACAACTTCAACTACCACAACAACTGAAGAGCCGACTACAACTTCAACTACCACAACAACTGAAGAGCCGACTACAACTTCAACTACCACAACAACTGAAGAGCCGACTACAACTTCAACTACCACAACAACTGAAGAGTCGACTACAACTTCAACTACCACAACAACTGAAGAGCCGACTACAACTTCAACTACCACAACAACTGAAGAGCCGACTACAACTTCGACTACCACAACAACTGAAGAGCCGACTACAACTTCAACTACCACAACAACTGAAGAGCCGACTACAACTTCGACTACCACAACAACCGAAGAGCCGACTACAACTTCAACTACCACAACAACTGAAGAGCCGACTACAACTTCAACTACCACAACAACCAAAGAAGATACAACCACTTCAACCACTACAGGCGAAACAACTACAACTACAACTACTACAAGTGAAGAACCGACTACAACTTCAACGACTACTCCAACACCAACTCCGTCATCTTCAACAACTGAAGGTACCGGCGACGGCAAAGGTCGTAAGAAAGTTCTCCCAAGTACAGGTGAAGTCGCAGCTACTGGATTCATTGTCCTAGGAGCAATTGTTCTATCAGGTGCTATCTTATTGAAACGTAAACTTTCAAATCAATAAACCTGACTAAATCGAAACCTCTAGCTAATGGCTAGAGGTTTTTTGTCTTCTAAAACAACATTCCTACTGGCAACAGCATCTTCCTAGCAGGTCGTAAGGAGATTCAAGATGGACCTATTTAGATATTTTTCTAAATAGAGTTGACAAAATAATAGTGGAGTTGTACAATCTATTTAGAAAGATATCTAAATAGATTAGAGGAGATAGAGAATGAATTTTGCGCAAACATTTAAAGCTTTATCAAATCCGATAAGAAGAAGTATCTTAGAACTGCTAAAGGCGGGGAAATTATCTGCTGGTGATATCGTTGGCCACTTTGATGTAGCAGGACCGACCATTTCCCATCATTTAAGTATTCTCAAGCAGGCGGATTTAATTCGAGAAGAAAAAGAAAAGAATTTTATCTACTATGAACTCAATACTTCTGTCTTAGAAGATTTAATGGTCTGGCTCGTTGATTTGAAAGGAGATTCTACTGATGAAAATGAATAAAAAACTATTACTATTAACTTCTATTGTGATACTTTTCCCCATACTTTGGGGAGTGATGATTTGGTCGCAGCTGCCTAACCAAATCCCCATTCACTTCAACTTTGCAGGTCAGGCCAATAGCTTCTCATCGAAACTACTGGCTGTGATTGGTCTTCCTATTTTCCTTCTCTTGGTGCATCTGTTTGTGATTTTCGTAACCTCACGCGATCCTAAGAATCAAACTATGAATGAGAAAATGGGAAAAGTGATCTACTGGTTGACTCCAATCGTTTCCTTAAGTCTTTCCTATCTCATCTATAGTAAGGCGCTAGGCTCTACGACCAATCCTTCTATTTTTGTTTCTGCTTTGCTAGGTCTCATCTTTGTCATGATGGGCAATTATATGCCTAAGCTAAAAGTAAATCACACGGTTGGAATCCGCCTCCCTTGGACCTTACAGAGTGAAGATAACTGGCACAAAACCCATCGCTTGGCAGGAAAGTTGTGGGTCCTCGGAGGTTTGATCCTTCTACTTGACGCAGGCCTTCATTTCGCGCTTTCTTATGTGTTGGTGCTGGTCATCCTCGCCATTGTTCCCATTCCAATCCTGTATTCTTATCAAATAAGTCGGAAAAGTCGTTAGTATAACAAACGTAAAAACCAGTGGAAATCCGTGTTAGGGTAACTTCTACTGGTTTTTATAGTGCTTGATTTTATCGTTTTCTTAGCCAAAGCAAATTGAAAAAAGAACGCACTTATCGCGTATTGAATCGAACCAAGTGATGCCTAGTTTTGAGTTGATGGAGCATAGCAGGTTGGCATATATTTCGAAGAATTTCGATATATATGCCATTCTTACCACCACTCAGATAGAGAAGAAGTTATCTTATTAGCAGAAGGTAACAATGGTTACCAATCAAATGATAAATTATTGGAACTGAAGAATCAGAGTGTAGCTTAATTTTAAAATTTGGATTTAATAAAGAACACAGGATTTTAAAAAGGGAATTGGAATTTATGATTAAATAAAATATCCTAACAGTCCTATTAGTAAGAAAATAGTATTTTTTGATGGAATCAACGGATTCATCACTTGACCCTTCTATTAACAAGTTGTACACTATGAATATATGTCACAGTGTAGAGGTTATTAATATGAAGAGAGATATGGATTTATGTCGTTTAATACTTTTTAAAATTGAGAATGATTATAAATCAACTGCGTTGTTTAATTTAAAAATTGACGGATACGATATGGAGACCGTAACCTACCATTGCAATTTGTTGTTTGAAGCGGGGTTAATAAAAAGCTATGAACCAATTTATGCTAGTAATAGAATCTATCATTTTAGTGTTGGTGCTTTGACTTGGGAGGGGCATGATTTTCTAGATAAAATAAGAGAAAATACCATGTGGAATAGGACTAAGAATAGTATCAAAGAAAATGCTCTGCCTTTGACTTTGGAAGTAATTAAAAGTATAGCAACCAGTTTTATAAATGATCGGCTAAGTAAATAATTAGATGGCTCTTTATAAGAATAACAAATTTCCCCATTTCAAACAAACTATTTAAAATTTTTTGAAATTAATAAGCAATCAAAATCTTCTAAATGTTGATATAAAGCTATTTTTAGTCCAATTGAAACTCATACTTTCCAAACCAGGTCTTAAGAAAGCTCGTAAAGCATCACAATTATCAAAACGTTAATCAACACGCTTATATCAACGTTTACAGACATTTAAGAAATTTCTCTTGGATGTCTTTTTTTGTCTAGCTAAATTTTACAAATTGGGCAATTTAGGTTACTCAATAATATAAAAAAGATAAAAATTTAAAGTTCGAATTTTAATTTTAAAAAAAGTAATTATTATTGAATATCTGTTCAAACATTCTTTCTTTTCTAAGGTTAATATAAATATATATACTTTAAAAAAGGAAGTCAAACATCTTGCTCATAGATTTTTTGCATTTTTAAAAAATACATTTTGTCATATAATAATGTGGAAAATTGACGGATTCCTTAAACAATCATATAATATGAATATGTAAACCCTTACATACTATTCTACTTATACTTGATAAAATGCAAGTCCTTGAGGATCTATAAATATATAGACACTCTTCTATTTATAAAGTGAAATAAAGAATCACGGAGAAAGTTTATGGATATTAAAGAGACATTCAACCAGCTAGACAATACAAAATTTAATGATTTCAATAATCGCCTTGAAGGTTTTGAGAAACTTTTTAAAGACAAATATTATTTTACCCATCCCGAAGATTTTAGCTCAATCTTTAGCATTTTGGTAAAGTATGGAAAAAGTACAAGTAAATATATTTTATCGAAAGGAGAGATATATGAGTGAAATAGTTATTAATGCTCAGAATTTATCTAAAAATTTTTATAATTTTGATTCAAGACTCCCATTTATCAAGAGATTTTTGAAACGTAATCAAATAACGATTCGAGCTGTTCAAGATATTAGTTTTACGATTAAGAGAGGGAGTATAGTTGGCTTTATTGGGAGTAATGGAGCTGGTAAATCCACAACGATTAAAATGTTGACTGGGACTCTTTATCCTAGTTCCGGAAAATTAGAAGTGAATGGAGAAATTCCATTTAAAAGAAGTATAAATTTTAGAAAAAAAATTTCAATAGTAGTAGGAAATAAATTACAGTTATTTCAAGATGTTTCGGCTATAGATTATTTTCAATTGATTGGTACTTTATATGAGGTAGAACCGGCGATTTTACAAGAACGAATTCAGGAGTTAAGCAATTTGTTGAATGTAAAAGATCAGCTTTACCAGCAGGTCCGGACCCTCTCTCTTGGACAAAAAATGAAAATGGAGTTTATCGCGGCATCTTTAACAAGTCCGGAAATATTATTTTTAGACGAGCCTACTATAGGGTTAGATATACAGTCTAAAAAAGATATCAGAACATTTTTAAAGAAAATGAATGAAGAATGTCATACTACTATTATTTTAACGAGTCATGATATGGATGATATTTCGTCTGTTTGTGACGAATTAATCGTCATTGACAAAGGAAAAATTATTTTGCAGGAGTCAATGGATGTTATTTTATCTAAATTTTCTGATTTTAAATATTTAAAGATAAAAATGACATTAGATTTGGTACCAGAGTTATGCTCTGTTAAAGGAGTAGTAGTCATTTCTCAAACAAAATCGGAATGTATACTAAAAATACCTAGAGATTTTGTCTTTGAGACATTAGAATCAATCAATAAGCTTGTAGATATAGAAGATTTTGAAATATCAAATCTTTCTTTAGAAGAAATTATTTTACAAAACTATTTTACAAAAAAGGAGCACAATTGAAAAAAGAAATGTCTATTATTCTGATATCATTTCGATCTATTTTGAACTATAAATCAAGTGTACTATTGTTAATGTTACAGGCAAGTATACAAATTATGATATCAGTATTTTTATGGACGTATATATATCAGAGTAACCAGATAAATATAGCAGGATATGATTTTACCTCAATGGTTCAATACTATTTGGGGACTATAATTTTTTCATATTTTGTTTTTTATCCAGTTGATTGGGAAATCAATGACGATGTTCATTCAGGAAATTTTTTTAGCATATTAATAAAACCTGTTACTTTTTATAAGTATTATTTTTGTAAAATGCTTGGAGATAGGCTTGCTCATTTATTATTTATCATCATTCCTGTCATTTTATTCTCCAGTGTTTATTACAAGAATGAGTTATTAACCATTGAAATTCTTATTTTAGGAAGTATTGTAATTATTCTATCTATGGTTCTATGGTTTTTAATATCATGTTGTGTAGGTATGCTTTCTTTTTGGTTAGAAAATATATTTTTTGTCCTTACTGTTAAAGAAATAGTAATTCAGTTTTTATCAGGAATATTATTGCCTTTAAGTTTTTTTTCAAATAATTTTCGTCTGTTTTTAGATGTATTACCTTTTAAATACTTAGTATATGAACCGCTTCAGATGTTTAGTAATGATACATATAAATTAATAGACTATTTGAGAATTATTTGTATTCAATTGATTTGGTGCATCATTTTTTATATTATATCAAGATTCATATTGAGAAAAGGAGTGGAGCACTTCTCAAATGTGGGAGGATAAAATGTTTAGAATAAAAGTAATTTTTAGGCTACTTCATTTTGGTTTTAAATCTGATATGAATTTTCATTTTGACTTCTTTTGTGGTCTATTTTCGTCGATACTGTGGATTGGTTTACCTATTGTATTTTTTAGATTGATTTTCTTAAACATAGACTCTTTTAATGGTTGGGACTATTATCAAATTTTATTTTTGGTAGGTTCCTACACTATTGTAGATGGAGTTATGATGGGATTGTTAATTAGAAGTATGGGAATTTTAGAATCAGATATTTTGAGTGGTAACTTGGATCAAATTTTATTGAGGCCGTTTGATACTCAGTTGTTCTATATTTTTAGATCATTTAATTTAGTTCAATTCGTGAATACTTTTTTTGGTCTTGCGATTATTTTTATAAGTTATGGAAATTTAAATGTACATTTAAATTCATTAAAAATATTATTTTATATCCTTTCTTTAATGTGTGGTTGTATTATATATTATTCAATTTGGTTTCTAATAACGATTAGTTCATTTTGGTTCCCAACTAAATTTTCAAAAGTAGATGTATTTTTGAATTATATTGGAATTTCTAAGTATCCATATAATATTTTTACAGGTATTAACAGATTGATCACTATGTTATTTGTTCCCAATTTATTAATTGCCAATCCTGCAGTATTAATATTTTTAGGGAAAGATACATTGAACCTATTTTTCTATCAAATAGTTTTTACAGTTTTTTTGATTATTATCAGTCGTACAATTTTTAGAAAAGGATTGAAAAAATATGAAAGTGCAGGAAGATAAACAATGTTGTTCAGTTATATGTTTGACTAAAGGAAGTGATTCGCTGTACTTTGTTTTGTGGTCATTGAAACATCAGATAATTATAAACTATAATTTAAAGAATAGTATTATTAACTTATAGGTGCTAAGAAAAAAATTAAAGAAATTCCCTCATTCAATCAAACTTATTCATATTTTTTAAAATAAGAAAATAGTTGGATTTTGATGATGGTTGATATAAAGCTAAACTGAAAGTACCTGAAATCCAACTGTGCCAAACCAGGCTTGAAAAAGGCCCGTAAAGCGTCACAATTTAGTAAACGTTAAAACTTATTTACATTTATTAAAAGCATTTCGTATCAAAAATACGAGATGCTTTTTTCTAGCTTAATTTTACAAATTGGATTTTGAAGGACACCATGGACCTATTTTCAAGTTGATAACGACTACAAATTTGTTCTGGAGACCATGAAGATTGTAATCGCTCTTTAATTTCCTACTTCAATTCACAGGAGTCTAACTCGATTTTCTTCCCTTCTGCTTCGCCAATTGTTCATTGTGTGTTTGTGCTGCTTGTGCAGAGTAAGTGTCATTACCACACTTAATTCTCTTGAGAAGGTTGATTTGTGAACGCCTAATTTTCTAGCTATTTGGCAGGGTTTGAGACCTAATTCTAGGTAAGTCTCTATCTTAATTCGCTCAATTATGGTAATATGATGGTAGCTTATAGATTTCTCCCGTGTTCTGTTTAGTGTGGTTACTTACAGTTTACACGAGATTGGGCTCTATGAGTTTTTTGTTGCACTATATTTTACCATTTATCAAATATAAAAAAGTAAGCTCAGAAAATCTCTGATCTTATTCTCATATCTCTCCAAACAACTTCCGTAAAATTTTCGGTGTGATACGTTGTCCTGGCCCTACGTAAGTATAGGCGTGCAGGTACATGGCAGGATTGAAGTTGAGTTCGATACAGGTGCAATTTGGTAGCTCCTTACTAGCAGGCTTGGTGTAGTCTGGGATAATCAAATCGACTCCACAGGCCCAAGCCCCCATAGCAGTCGCCATATCGGCAGCTAGTTGTTTGTAACTCTCGCCCATCTGGTCAGTCATGTCAATGGAGTCGCCTCCAGTTGAGATATTAGAATTACCACGCAGAAAGGTTTGGCTACCTTTAGGCAAGACTGTATCAGGTGTGTAACCCTGCTGTTCCAACATGAGTAATTCAATATCACCCAGATTGATGATTTCAAGAGGTGAGCGATGGTCGCGACCACGCAGAGGGTCTTGGTTTTTCTTTTCGACTAATTCTCGGATGCTTGAGCTTCCGTCGCCTACGACATTGGCCGCAACGCGGAGCACGACAGCCTCGCATTTTCCATCCAAGATAAAGAAACGGTACTCGGTCCCTGCCACAAACTCCTCGACTAGCACATGGCTATCTTCCGAAAAGGCGATGTCTAGGGCTTTTTCATAGCCAGAAAGGCTTGTTGACTCTTGGAAGATGGAAATGCCCAGACCGAAGTTGGTGGATTTGGGTTTGACAACAATAGCAGAGTTGGCTATTTGTCCGTAGTACCGCAAGGCATCGTCCTTGTTAGCAAATTCTGCTCCCGCAGGTACTGGAAAACCAGCCTTGTCCAAAATCTTTTTGGTCACAACCTTATTAGCCATGGCCAGTGGAATTACGTAGTTATCTTTGGATGTCATGTTGCTATTTTTAATGTACTCCACATGGTCACCATGCCAGAGTTTGAGAAATTGGTCTTCCTCATCTAAAATTTCTACGTTCAAGCCCAGCTGAATGGCGTCAAAGAGAATCATTTGGGTGGAGAGTTCCATGTTTTCATAGCCTTTGAGGGCATAAGGTGCTGTCCAAGCATAGTCATGAAAGGCTTGTCCTTGTTGTTGGCCAAATTTTTCAAGGGACCCTTCTTCAACCTGCTCTGCTATTTTTCCAGAAAGGGTCAAACGTGGATCAAGAAGAGAGGCCTCCACCTTAGTGATAAGCTGGCTATAATAGTCATCCAGTCCAAAGTGAGCGACGATGTCCTTCATGGCTGTCACGATAGGTTTAGGGTCAGCCTCTTTAGGAAGTGGTGTGTGGGGATGGCTGAGAGCGATTTGGTTGTTGAGAGTAGCAGCTACTGCCAATTCTTCGTCGACTTGCTCCATGTCGTCTAGCCACAAGAGTGCGAGTGCAAAGAGGTGGGTGGTGTCTAGTGTTTCTTGGCTGATTGCCAGTGGCTCAAAGGGGTTGAGGTCAAAGTTGCGGAACTCTAGATAGGAGATGCCCTTAGTCAAAAAGTCCCGGCTAGTCTTAGCACCGCGTAAACGGATGGCAGAGTAAAATTCTTTTTCAGAGGACAGTTGCCCAGATCCAACAGCGTTTTCGATGTCGGTCACGTATTGCTCCAGTGAAGAGAAGGAAATGTGAACATCGGGGGCATTGACATAGCCGTAGTTGGAGTTACGAATCGACCGCACGCAACCAATTTCATCTGTCAAAAACCCTTTTTCTGCTAGCGGGCTGCTCCGTAAAGGTAGGTCAAGAGCCAGCGATAACACAAGAAGTTCTGAGCTAACTTGAGATAGAGGGCATTCTTGAAGGTCAGTAAATCGTCATAGTCACTGACTTCAAAGAGCTGCTGGGTCAGATCTTTGCCGAGTTCAAAATTATAGTGAATTCCAGATATGGACTGGAGCAATTTGCCGTAGCGTTCTGCCAAACCAACTCGGTATTGATACTCGTAGTCACTTTCCAACTGGGCAATCTGAATCTCTTCTTCTACAATCACAGGTGGCATGGATAAAGGCCAAAGATATTCTGACTTATCCATTGAGCGAATAGCCACATCGGTGATGGCCCCGAGGAAGCGACGAGCTTCCGTGGTCGACTGTGCTACCGGTGTAATGAGCTCTAGTTGAGGTTCGCTATAATCTGTCTGGATATAGGGATGGAAACTGCGAGAACCCAATTTTTCAGGGTGTGGCGTTTGAGCGACACGGCCTTCAGTATTGATTCGTAGAGATTCGCGCTCCAGACCAAAGGTAGCTTGTAAGATGGGAGTATTTGGGGATAATTTTTGAAATACGTTTGATAGGTTCATGATTGGGCCTCGAAATAACTAGTTTCTCTATTATTTTATCAGTTTGTTAAATAAACTCAACTTTCTGCTACGGAGATGGAGAAGGAAATGCTCGGACGAATTGACTATTTACTTGCATTAAATATAAGCAAAAGCATTAGTAGAAGTATTGAAACTACACCTAATAGTTTTTTCCCCACACTCAATCTCTCATTTCTGTCTTTTTTTCGTAGACAGTTATAAAGTCGATCAGAATAAACCTTGTAAGTGTATAAGTTAATTCTTACAGACCTAAACTATTCCCCTATTTAAAAAATAATGATTCATATTTTATGAAATTAATTAGTAGATATAGTTCTGAAAAGCCGTTATATTACGCTGTTTTTAGTCCAACTGAAATCCATACTTTCCAAACCAGGCTTGAAAAAAGCTCGTAAAGCATCACAATTTAGTAAACGTTAAAACTTATTTAAACTTATTGAAAGCATTTCGTATCAAAAATACGGGATGCTTTTTCTGTTCACCCCAAATTTTTGTAACTAGGTGATACTTGAAATTAATACAAATTTGGTTGTTTTTGATAAATCTAAGCAACACTAAATGATGAAGTGAAAGGGGATGAATCTTTGATAGTATTCATTTATTGTGAAATATGATATATTTATTAATTAGATGGATGAATACTTCTAGAGTTAAATATAGCATAATAGGGACAGACTTTTTGGTTTATTTTTGTTTGTAGTCGGATTATGAAAGAATATCCAATATTATGCGATAAGATAGAATGTTACAAAAAAGAAAGGGGATGCAATCCGATGAAGAAAGACAGATTAATTGTATTGACAGATGCTGTTCTAGCAATTATTATGACCATCTTGATTTTAGAGTTAGAAAAACCAACAACACCAAGTCTTGAAGCTTTTTGGGATTTACGGCAAAATTTCTTTGCTTGTTTTCTTTCCTTTTTCTGGTTGGGATCGTTATGGATGGCACTAAACACATTATGGGAAAAGGTTGAGAAAATTTCCTCAGAAATTATTTGGTGGAATTTGTTTCTACTCTTGGAGCGGCAGGAGTTCTCTTTGGAGAATTTCATGCCATCCAAGATACCAGTCTGAATGATGTGGTGGACCGGATCTATATAAATGTCAAGGATTTACCGTTTCAGTCCTTGGGAGCTTTAGCTAATATCCTGTCTGATGTTAAGAAGGGACTGATTCAAGACAGTCATATCTGGTCTTTCTTCCAGTCATTTTTCAAACAATATCAGTTGATAATCAGCTTAAATCAGATCTATCAGTTTGTCTATCTTTCTCTGATGGAGATCATGTCCTATCTTCACTTTGATTATTGGAAAAAACGGCTCGGTCAGGAGCTAGTATGAATAAGGAGAACAAATGAGACGTTTAAAAATGTTATGGCATATTATACAGGTTACGGGTTTTACTCGGTTTGCTCTGAGTTTTGTGACCTTTGTTTTTGGGTCAGGAGGCGTGCTTTTCCTAGTTGAACCTGCTATCACAAATTACGGAGACGGTCTTTGGTATGCTTTTGTGACTTCGACGACTGTCGGCTACGGGGATCTCCTAGCTGTGACCTTGATTGGAAGGATTACCAGTGTCTTCTTGACGATTTATGGGCTCATATTTTTTGGCTGTTTATCAGCTGTTATTATTAATTATTATACCGATTTAAATAAGGAAAGAGGAGAGGACAAATGACTGCCAATTATTCAACACGGGAATACCGTGAGAAATTATACGATGACCTTCATGTTCGATTGAGAGATACAGCGATTTTGATGTGTGCAATTTTTATTGCCTCTATCGGTCTAAATATGAATTCAACAGCTGTTATTATTGGAGCCATGTTAATTTCACCTCTCATGACACCGATTGTTGGACTGGGATTCGGTTTAGCTATTTTTGATACGCGTTTAATCAAGCAATCTCTAGAGGTTTTATTGACTCAAGTGTTGGTCAGTTTGCTTGTCTCGACTCTGTATTTCTGGATTTCTCCCTTGTCTTATGCAAGTAGCGAGTTGATCGCACGAACCTCTCCAACCATTTGGGATGTTCTCATTGCTATTGCTGGTGGGATTGCTGGTGTGATCGGTTCAAGGAAAAAAGAAGCAAACAATATCGTGCCAGGAGTAGCCATTGCTACAGCTTTGATGCCGCCTATCTGTACTGCTGGCTATGGTTTAGCTAATGGGAATGTACGATTTTTATTGGGGGCTCTCTATCTTTTCTTGATCAACTGTGTCTTTATCATGCTAGCCAACATTGTTGGAACAAGAATTTTGATGAGAAAATCTCCTTTAACTTCATTTAAAGAGCTGAGCATTAAAATGAGAATTGGCTTGATTTCTTTGATTGTATTGTTGATTTTTCCAGCTAGCTATTCGGCAGTTACTCTGACAATAGAACAAGCGCGCAAAGAAGGGATCAAACAGTTTGTAGGAAAAGAGTTCGCCAATTATACGGTTATTAATCAAGTCTACAAGTCAAGTAACAATGAATTGGTCTTGACGGTTGTTGGAGATCCGATTTCAGAAGAAGAATTAGAAACACTCCACCAAAAACAAGCCTCTTACGGTATTCAATCTGTTCAATTGAAAGTGAATCAAGTTCAGAACTCGCCAACATTAGATAGTGAAGCGACCAAGGAATTTTATGAAAACATTGACAAGTATATTGATCAAAAACTCTCTGAAAAAGATTCACAAAACGATCTCGTAAAAGAAAATGAAGCAGACAAGGATTGAGGACAATGAACTGAATCGGTTTTTACGCCGTGTTTTTCTTGTATCTTCCTCTTTCTTACTTATAGCAGGTTGTTTTTGCTTGAATAAGAAATAAATTAGAAGTTCTATCATCTAAGAAAAATGATGAAAAAAATCATTTAACTAATGGTGTGAACGTTTAGTGTTTATCAGCTCCATTCTCTGTAATTTTGGGGGTAAAATCCACACCATTTAGATAAAATTAGTTGAATTTGATTGGAAAAACGCTTTTATAAAAGCGGAGAAAAGTCTTGATATTACGCTGTTTTTAGTCCAACTGAAATTCATACTTTCCAAACCAGGTCATACGATCTGTGAGAAAAAGAACACATAACAAAAAGAGGAGCTTCACAATAAAGTTCCTCTTCTTTTATATATCCGAATCATTATTCTTATTTCAAAAAAGGTAGTGAAAAAGGTAGTGATTCGGTTGATTTATATTGCAATGTAGTGAAATTTAGAATTTCAAGAATCGCTTAAAATCAAGGTTTCTAACATCTATTGACGTGTAGTGAACCCCTATTTCACCTCTGTAAACACAACGTGTTTGCGAAGTTTTGGTGAGTATTTCTTCAATTGAAGACGGTCTGGAGTGTTACGTTTGTTTTTAGAAGTAAGGTACAAGCGTTCACCAGATTCTTTGTGTTCAAGTGTAATATTTACGCGCATGGTATCTCCCTTCTATTATTCAGCTGATGCAGCTTTAGCGATCTTACGTCCTTTGTAGTATCCTTTAAGTGATACACGGTGTGAACGTGAGTAATCTCCAGTTGCTTCGTCAAAGTTTACAGATGGAGCTGTTACTTTGTAGTGCGTACGACGTTTGTTTTTCTTCGCTTTTGATGTGCGACGTGCAGGTACTGCCATTTCGTTTTTCTCCTTTTAAGGTATAAATTCAATTAGGTTTGATTTTCATCAACTTTAACAGTATAACAAAACTTTTTTGTAAAGTAAAGTTACTTGACAAAAAATTGTTAAAAAAATCTCCCACCCCATCAAATGGGACAGGAGTTCTCCTTAAAGGTCTATTTCAAATGGCTCATCAATCGTTTCCGAAACGTATTTGCCATCCTTTTTTCGTTGTTTGACACATTCTGTCAGCAGGTACTCGATCTGCCCATTGACCGATCGAAAGTCATCTTCTGCCCATGATGCGATAGCAGCATATAACTTGGCTGACAATCTAAGTGGAATCTGTTTTTTCTTTTGGTCAGCCATTCTTAATAGAGACTTCCCGTATTAACAATTGGTTGTGCATCATGATTGCCACAGAGAACGACAAGAAGGTTCGAAACCATGGCTGCCTTCCGTTCTTCATCTAGCTCTACAATTTCTCCTTCGCTCAGGCGTTCAAGGGCCATTTCAACCATCCCAACTGCTCCGTCGACAATCATCTTCCGCGCATCGATAATGGCAGAAGCTTGTTGGCGTTGAAGCATGACAGCTGCGATTTCTGGAGCATAGGCCAAGTAGGTAATACGAGCTTCTAGAATTTCAAGCCCAGCATCTTTTACACGTGCTTGAATCTCTTCTCGAATACGACTGGCCACAATTTCACTGGAGCCTCTTAGGCTACCCTCATCTGCCTGGCCGTCTCCTGTCGTATCGACATTAGGAGCTACATCATAAGGATAGATGCGGACAATATTACGAAGAGCACTATCACACTGCAACGAGAGATATTCTTTGTAGTTATCCACATTGAAGACTGCTTTAGCAGTATCCACTACACGCCAAGTGACTGCAATACCGATTTCTACAGGATTTCCCAAACAGTCATTAATCTTCTGACGAGAGTTGTTCAAGGTCATCACTTTTAAGGAAATATTCTTTTTACCTGTCTCGATAGAAATACTGTTACCTTCTGCTGTTTTACTGACAGACATGGGTGACTTGGTGGTGACATCACCACTTTGGCCCAAGCGGGTGTTATTGGCAGGATTGACAGCGACACAGAAGGGATTGACAAAGTAAATACCCGCTTCTCGAATGGTTCCAATATAGTTCCCAAACAAGGTCAAAACCAAGGCCTCTTGCGGTTTAATAATTTTGATCCCCGCATAGCACACCAGACTAGCAATAAAGAGAAAAATACAGGTAATAACTGCAATCGCAAGTGGAAAACCTTCTGGTAGACTAGCAATTGCACTAATAAAGGCTAAAACTAAGACAAGATCCCCAACTAGCAAGCCTATAAGGGCAGCTAAGCCGTTTTTCTTTTGGGTTAAAATTTTTTCTTCCATGGGACAAACCCTTCTTTCTTTGTGATATCTAAATGATATCACTTTGCTTACAAAAGTCAAGATATAACTGTAAATTATTTTAGCAAGAAACCGAGCAAGCTGAATTGTCTGAAAATTCAAGAATTTTCTTCTGTCGTTGGGCCGTAAATTGTGCTATAATAATAAAAAATACGATGAGAGGGAATCAGATGACAGAATTAGATACACGCCATCGCAGTAGTGTCTACGACAGCATGGTCAAGTCCCCTAACCGGGCCATGCTTCGAGCAACTGGGATGACAGATGAAAACTTTGAAAAACCAATCGTAGGGGTGATCTCTACTTGGGCTGAAAACACGCCTTGTAACATGCACCTTCATGATTTTGGAAAATTGGCTAAAGAAGGTGTAAAAGATGCGGGAGCTTGGCCAGTCCAATTCGGAACCATTACGGTTGCGGACGGGATTGCTATGGGGACACCTGGGATGCGCTTCTCCTTGACTTCTCGTGATATCATTGCAGACTCTATCGAAGCTGCTATGGGCGGTCACAACGTGGATGCCTTTGTAGCCATCGGTGGCTGTGATAAGAACATGCCTGGTTCGATGATCGCCATTGCCAATATGGATATTCCTGCGATCTTTGCTTATGGTGGTACCATTGCCCCAGGTAATCTGAACGGCAAGGATATCGACTTGGTTTCTGTTTTCGAAGGGATCGGGAAATGGAACCATGGTGACATGACTGCTGAAGAAGTGAAGCAACTGGAATGTAATGCCTGCCCAGGCCCTGGTGGCTGTGGGGGTATGTATACGGCCAACACCATGGCGACAGCGATCGAGGTCCTTGGATTGAGCTTACCAGGTTCCTCTTCTCACCCTGCTGAATCAGCTGATAAAAAGGCCGATATTGAAGAAGCGGGTCGTGCAGTTGTCAAAATGCTTGAAATGGGACTGAAGCCATCTGACATCTTGACTCGTGAAGCCTTTGAAGATGCGATTACAGTGACCATGGCGCTAGGTGGCTCCACCAATGCGACCCTTCACTTGCTCGCGATCGCTCATGCGGCCAATGTGGACTTGACCCTTGAAGACTTCAATGATTTCCAAGAGCGTGTGCCTCACTTGGCAGACTTGAAACCTTCAGGTCAATATGTCTTCCAAGACCTTTACAACGTCGGTGGTGTGCCAGCCGTTATGAAATACCTTCTTAAGAATGGTTTCCTTCATGGGGATCGTATCACATGTACTGGTAAAACGGTGGCTGAAAACTTAGAAGCCTTTGCTGATTTGACACCAGGTCAAAAAGTCATCATGCCACTTGAAAATCCAAAACGTGCGGATGGTCCATTGATCATCTTGAAAGGGAACTTGGCTCCAGAAGGGGCGGTTGCCAAAGTATCAGGTGTGAAAGTTCGTAACATCACGGGTCCTGCTAAGGTCTTTGACTCTGAAGAAGCTGCCATTGAAGCGGTTCTTTCGGATGAAATCGTGGATGGCGACGTTGTTGTTGTTCGTTTCGTAGGTCCGAAGGGTGGTCCTGGTATGCCGGAAATGCTGTCCTTGTCATCCATGATCGTTGGGAAAGGCCAAGGAGATAAGGTGGCCCTCTTGACAGACGGACGCTTCTCTGGTGGTACGTATGGTCTCGTTGTTGGTCACATTGCGCCTGAAGCTCAGGTCGGCGGTCCAATCGCCTACCTCCACACAGGGGATCTGGTAACAGTTGACCAAGATACCAAAGAAATCACCATGCATGTCTCAGATGAAGAGTTGGCCAAACGGAAGGCTGAAACAACCTTGCCACCATTGTATAGCCGTGGGGTTCTCGGTAAGTACGCCCACACAGTATCCTCTGCTTCACGCGGTGCCGTAACCGACTTCTGGAATATGGAACAGTCTGGTAAACAATAAGATATTAAAAAAACTCACTTTACTGATTTGTAAAGTGAGTTTTAGTTTTTTAACGTGGTGGCAGGCCAAGGGCAATACGCCCATAACGGCTGATCCGGGTAATTTTCCAAGCTGGCGACCAGGTTACTTCTACTTTGACGTCTTCAACACCGTCAATTTCTTTTAGGCGGGCGACGATTTCGATAGGCAAACTTTCCGCACAGTCACAAGCGGTATCGGTAAAGGTCATGACTACTTTGCAAGTCCCTTCCTCATCCAGATCCAACTCATAAATCAAACCGAGGTTGTAGACGTCCAATTCAACATCGGTATCAAACACAAGCTCTAACTTCTCAATCAATTGTTTCTCCAGTGCTAGGGCACGGTCGTTAATCTTGATATCCTCTCTCATCTCGCTATCCTTTCCCTCCTTTAATGAAGACTATTTTCTCACAATTCTGACAATAATGCAAGTTCACCTAGAATGAGATCGAATGACAGCTACAAATCAAACCATCCGTCTTAAGACTGATTTATAATTATAGGAACTTATCTTAAGTTTTCTTTAAGTTTTCCGATTTATACTAGTACCATCAAATGAAGACCTCCTAACTTTGTTTGATAGAAAATCCTAAACTTTTTCATAATAATCTCCCATAAAGGCCACCAAATCAGGTGGCTTTTTTTCTACGTACCTTTACGAGCATCAGCGAGTTTAGGTACGTTGACGCAGTTTGAGCGGAGATAACTAGACTCCTATAAAAAGGATGTGTGAAGAAAGTTTTAAAACCTTCAAAAATTTTTTTCAGCTCTATCTTTCTATTATTTCCTATATTTGTAGGCGAAATAGCTATTTTACGGGCTTTGTCCCCCGATAATTCCTTTTGCCTCCTCCAAGTTCTTGTGCTATAATGATACGGATACTGTTCATTTTAACAAGGAGGCGCATTATGAAACAAAACCATTCACGTTTTCTCATTCCAGGGATCCTTTTACTAGGAGTGGTCTTGCGGGCCCCATTTACGACCCTCTCCACTGTCTTATCAGATATTGCTGCTAGCTTTGGTGTCGAGGTGAGTTCTCTTGGCCTCTTGACGAGTCTACCCCTCCTAACATTCGCTATTTTCTCTCCTTTTGCTACTAGCTGGGCGAGACGCTTTGGGATTGAGCGACTCTTTCTCGGAGTCTTGATCCTGATGACGATTGGATCTGCTCTACGCACCATCAATCTGCCTCTCCTCTATGTGGGAACTCTTTTGATTGGTGCTGCTATTGCCTTTATCAATGTCCTTCTACCAAGCTTGATCCAAGCTAATGAACCAAAACGTCTTGGCTTCTTAACAACCCTTTATATCACTGCAATGGGCTTGTCTACTGCGGTAGCTTCTTCTGTCGCTGTTCCTATCACTCAAGCCACCTCTTGGCAAGGTCTGATTTGGGTGCTGACAGTTGTCTGTACGCTTGCACTTGTGATCTGGCTCCCCAATGCTCGTCATAATCATTATTTGAAAAAAAGCTCTTCTTCTAATGAAAATAAGACTAGTTGGTATAAGAATGGCAAGGTTTGGGCCATCATGCTTTTCTGTGGTCTCCAGTCTCTCTTATTCTATACCACGATGACCTGGCTTCCTACTATGGCAACCCAAGCCGGCATCAGTCAAGCCAATGCAGGAATTTTAGCATCTGTATTCACCCTGATGAGTCTTCCTTTCTCTATGATCATTCCAAGTCTCACTACCAGCCTTTCTAAACGAAACCGTCGCATCATGCTGATAACGACTGTTTTAGCTGGTTTTACTGGAATTGCCATGCTGTTACTGAAAACAGACAACTTCATTTACTGGTTGATCCTGAATATCTTAATCGGAAGTTTTACGAGTATCTTATTCCCTTACCTCATGGTCACCTTCTCCATGAAGTCTAGCTCTCCCGAGAAAACTGCTCAGCTCTCAGGACTAGCTCAAACAGGAGGATACGTCTTTGCTGCACTTGGGCCTATCTTATTTGGTTCAAGCCAACAAATCTTCCACTCTTGGACACCCGGGATTCTTATTCTTCTTGTTGTTGCTTTGTTTATGAGTATGGCTCTCTATCAAGTTGAAAAATCTGATATCATCCTTTAATCCGCTAGGTCCCATTGAGCAATGGGATCTATTTTTATACAAAAAAATCAGGAATATCCTGATTCTTTGCTATATCTTAATTATTCGTAAAATGATACGTGTACGTGGTCGTAATGATTTTCTGTTACGCTACCACGGTCTGGCATTTCATTCCAAGTGTTTGCTGGTCCATAAATATTATTTACTGGAGCATAGAAACGTTGTTTCCAGATGATGTAAGAAATTCCATTTTCTTGCATGTGATCGATTGCATATTGAGCTACTCGATCACCAATCTCTGAACTTTCTGGAACCATAACGTCGACCGCAAGACCTTTACCGTGATCTTCTGGGTCACCAGGACGGTAACCACCGATATCAGTCAAGCCAAGTTCATTAATCACTTGTTCTTTGAATTTAATTGTTTGAGGTCGAAGACCTTCATTTGAAGTTGGAGTTGCTGTTGAAGGAGTTGCAGCTGTCGTATCAACAACTGGTGCTGGTGCACCATATTGTGGTGTTGAAGCAACCGCAGTAACTTCTGGTTCTGCTGGAACTTCTACGACTGGAGCTGGTTCAGCTACTGGAGTCGCTGGGGCTTCCTCAACAACTGGTGCTTCTGCAGGAGCCGCTACTTCAGCTGGCGCTGCAGCAGGTTGCGCAGGTGCTTCTTCAACAACTGGTGCTGGCGCTTCCTCTGCTACTGGAGCTGCTGGTGCAGGTGTTTCAGCTGGCGCTTCTGGAGTTGGCAAGCTTTCTGATACTTGGTCTGCCACTGCTGCTACAACTGCAGGTGCTTGAGGGAGTTCTACAGCTTGGTTGCTTTCATCTGCTACTGGTTTTGTCAAATCACCTACTGCAACAGTTTGGTTGTCCACTTTGATTTGGTTGTTTGTCAAATCAGCAGAAGTTGTCACAGTTGCGTCTGCATTACCTGCTGTAGGAGTTTGGATTTCTACACCTGTCACTTGGTTTTGATCATTGACAGTTGTTGTCAAGACAGTTCCTGGGAAAATCAAATCAATGTTGCTGATTTGGTTCAAGTTTGCCAAAACAGTTACGTCAACATTCAAAGCTTCCGCAATCGTGCTTAGGGTATCTCCATACTTGATTGTGTAGGTTTGTTTGTTTTCTGAAGTTGAAATATCTGCACGAATTTCATCTACAGAACGGGCAACCCAGTCCCCATTTGATTCTGCTTTACCAGTTGTAAATGGCAAGACCGCCATAGCAACAGTAGAAGCGATCAAAGCTTTTTTATTTACTTTCTTCATACGTTCTTTCCTCGTTTTCTTATTATCGGAGATTTATCTCCAGACAGATACATTTAATATTCTACCACATTTTTTGTCTTTAAAATGGCTCTTCTTTTCTTTTAATCTAACTGACCCTAATTTGTAACATTAGTCCTTTCTTGTTACAATCTCTTAATAATTAACGACAGTTAGTACTATTTGGATAATCAAACAAATTCATTGTATCAGAAGCCTTTGAGAGTCCTGAACGAAGGGATTTTAGAAGATTTTTCAGTTGAATAGAGGCTAAAAAACACCCCAAGTTCGTGTCCTGTAGACATCACTTGAGGTGCTGTTTTAACGGCTTTGTATCTTATTAATTGAACACGCCCTAAATGCTGTGTGTAAAACGCAAACTGTAATAGTACTAACTTCAAAGGCACAGTAGCTGATTGGATTTTTCTCTCGCTTTAAGAGCTCGGAAAAATCCTAATCAGCCTTGTGGGGGCAGGACAACGAAGCATTCTATACAACAGTGCTTCTGTCCTGCTCCCTATTTTCCTTTGAGTTGCTTAACGGCTTTGTATTTTATTTGACCTTCATCATTCGGACCAGGTTGGCGCGTTCGGCTTCTTCGAGTTTCATTTCGATATAGTAGATGGTTTCCTTGAGATCGGGGATGGTCGCATATTCCAATCCATTGACCCGACGGCGTGTCTTTTCGATCTCATCGGCCATGAGCTGACAAGTTTTTTCAATCTCTGCCAGGCGCAACAGGTCTGGAAGGAGCTCTTCCATTTCTTGAATGGTGTTGTCCATCTGGCTATTGGAAGCCACATAGCTGTATACCACGTCTCCCTCATCGTCTCCATATGGATTGTCAATATGGGCATGCATCTTGGGCACACGCACACTCATGATGTTCTCCGTCTCGATATGCAGGCTGACTTCCCGCGTCGGAACTGCAAAGATTTCCTGGACCATGAGGTCGTTTTCCAGACATTTGGCCAGGACAAACTCTTGCATATTGCCAATGAGAGCTGCCTCAACCTTCTGACGGAGGCGGTCATTTTCACGGACCGATTCGATGAAGCGTCGCATGAGCTCGTCTCGTTTGTCCTTGAGAAGTTTATGTCCTCTGGTTGCCGTTTTCAGACGCTCTTTGAGGGTGTTTAACTCCATCCGAGTGGGTTTGACATTTAATCGTGCCATCTGACTTCCTCCTTTCTACTCCTAGGCTTGTGCTTCCTGAGAAGTTTTTGGGAGGTATTCGTCAATCATGTCATCCTTAATCCGCTTGAGCTCTGTCCGTGGCAGGATAGCCAGCAATTCCCAACCTAGATCCAGACTTTCTTGAATGGTCCGATTGGTGGTAAAGCCTTGGTTGATGTACTCCTTCTCAAAGCGATCCGTAAATTTGACATAAAGTTTGTCGGTATCGGACAAGGCGGATTCTCCGAGCACCACGGCTAATTCTTTGGCTTGTTTCCCTTGGGCATAGGCCGCAAAGAGCTGGTTCATGGTCGCCGCATGGTCTTTCCGAGTCTTGCCTTCACCAGAACCCTTGTCCTTCAAACGGGAAAGGGATGGAAGAACATTGATCGGTGGGCGGTAACCACTATTGTAGAGATCGCGGGACAGAATAATCTGACCTTCTGTGATGTAGCCTGTCAAGTCAGGGATTGGGTGGGTGATGTCATCTTCTGGCATGGAGAGGATCGGAATTTGGGTCACAGATCCTTTCTTTCCAACCAAGCGTCCTGCACGTTCATAGAGGGTTGAAAGGTTAGTATAAAGGTAACCTGGATAGCCCCGACGTCCTGGAACCTCCCGGCGGGCAGCAGAGACTTCCCGAAGGGCTTCACAGTAGTTGGTCATATCGGTCATGATAACCAAGACGTGCATGTCTTTTTCATAGGCCAAATATTCGGCAGCGGTCAAGGCGATCCGAGGAGTCGCAATCCGCTCGATAGCGGGGTCATTAGCTAGGTTGATAAAGAGAACAGAGCGGTCAATCGCACCTGTCTCCCGAAGGTCGTTCATAAAGAACTCGGCTTCTTCAAAGGTAATCCCCATAGCCGCAAAGACCACGGCGAAGTTTTCTTCCGAATTAAGCACCGTCGCTTGACGAGCAATCTGAGCAGCCAACTCCTTGTGAGGAAGACCAGAACCTGAGAAGACTGGAAGCTTTTGCCCCCGAACTAGGGTGTTCAAATGGTCAATGGCTGAGATCCCTGTCTGGATAAATTCATCCGGATAGTCCCGCGAAACAGGGTTAATGGCTTGCCCATCAATGTCCAAGTACTTCTCTGGGATAATCTCTGGACCACCATCGATCGGTTTGCCCATCCCGTTAAAGATGCGTCCCACCATGTCTTCAGACACTGGGAGTTCTAGGGGACGTCCCGTAAAGCGGACTTTGGCTTTTTCCAAGTTGATTCCGCTAGATCCTTCAAAGAGCTGGACCATGGCCTTATCTTCTTGGACTTCGAGGACTTGTCCCTGGCGAGTCGTTCCGTCATGAAGCTTGATTTCTACGAGTTCATTGTAGTGAACCCCTTCGACCTGATCGACAATCATCAAGGGGCCAACAACTTCGCTGACAGTACGGTATTCTTTAATCACGCTCATTGTCTACTCCTCCTTTTGCGACGATTTGGTGTAGGGTTTCTACGATTTCTTCTTTTAAAGCTTGTATGGTGGCCAACTGATCCTCATGGATGAACTTGCTCCGGGCAATGCGGTCCCGAAGATCTACAGTTCCTTCCATGATTTCTGTGAAGTAAGCTCCCAATTCCAACGCTTTTTGACTTTCTTGGTCAAAGGTCAAAATGTTGGTCAACAAGGCCACCTGCTTGCTGAAGGAAGTATAGGTATCGACCTCATCAAAGGCATTTTGTTGCAGGTAGTCTTCGCGGATCATCTTGGCCGCATTCATGGTCAAGCGGTCTTTCTCAGACAGGGAATCCAGACCAACCAAACGCACAATCTCCTGCAATTCACTCTCTTTTTGCAACAGGTTCATGGCGCGGGTCACTTTTTCTGCCCAGCTAATCTGCTCATGCTGATCGATATATTGGCCCACTTCATCTTGGTAAAGGGAATAAGAACTCAACCAGTTGATGGCTGGGAAATGGCGGCGTTGGGCCAACTGAGCATCTAGTCCCCAGAAAACCTTGACAATCCGCAAGGTATTTTGGGTCACCGGCTCTGAAATGTCTCCACCTGGAGGGGAAACGGCACCGATGGCGGTAATCGAACCTTCACGCGCAGTGGTTCCAAGTGTCTTAACCCGACCTGCGCGCTCGTAATATTCAGCAATCCGGCTACCAAGATAGGCTGGGTAGCCTTCATCCCCTGGCATTTCTTCTAGACGACCAGACATTTCACGGAGAGCTTCTGCCCAACGAGAAGTAGAGTCCGCCATGATGGCAACGGAATAGCCCATATCACGGAAGTATTCAGCAATAGTAATCCCTGTGTAGATGGAAGCCTCACGCGCTGCCACCGGCATG
Source organism: Streptococcus sp. GS001 (assembly GCF_021595565.1). Taxonomy (NCBI): domain Bacteria; kingdom Bacillati; phylum Bacillota; class Bacilli; order Lactobacillales; family Streptococcaceae; genus Streptococcus; species Streptococcus sp. GS001. The sequence goes on along the minus strand of NZ_JACSYJ010000005.1, from coordinate 61,147 downwards.
TTCGAAGTGTTGGCAATCAAAACGGTCCGTTGCATGATGGATTGACCGGTCGTCGGATCGATCAATTCTGGAAATTCATTCAGAACGTCCGTCATTTCGTTTCCACGTTCCCCACAACCTACGTAAATTACGATGTCTACATTGGCAAACTTGGCCACCTGGTGTTGGACAACTGTTTTCCCAGCTCCGAAAGGACCAGGAACAGCTGCAGCTCCACCCTTAGTCACAGGGAAGAAGGTATCGATGACCCGTTGGCCTGTAACCAAAGGCTCTACTGGAATCAGTTTTTGTGCAAAGGGACGGCCTCGACGAACCGGCCATTTTTGCATCAAAGTACCAGTAAAGAGGCTACCATCAGCCTGCTCGATCTCATAAACCGGCTCTTCTACTGTGTAAGAACCTGCTGCGATCTTGGTCACACGTCCACTGACACCGAAGGGCACCATAATACGGTGTTCCACCATATTGGTCTCTTGAACGGTACCGACGATGTCTCCGGCAACTACCTCTGTCCCTTCTGCCACGCTTGGTTCGAAGGTCCATTTGGTGTCACGGTCTAGATTTGGAACTTGCACCCCACGAATAAGGAAGTCACTGGAAGTGACTTCTTGGAAACGTTCCAAGGGACGTTGGATCCCGTCAAACATCTGAGAAATCAAGCCTGGTCCTAACTCGACAGAGAGGGGAGCTCCGGTTGTTACTACTGGTTCTCCTGGACCGACTCCAGACGTTTCTTCATATACTTGGATAGAGGCTTCGTCACGCCGCATCTCAATAATTTCGCCAATCAAACCAAGATCGCCGACCCGGCAAATATCTTGGATATTGGCCTCCTGCATCCCTGATGCGACCACCAAGGGACCGGAAACTTTAATAATTTTTCCTTGAGTCATGTATTCCTCCTGGGAATCCTTTGTTTCTTTGTTTTACTTTTGCGCTATCTCTCTTAGAGCTTGCTTTTGTTGACCATTGGCATCGAAATTGCTTGGATCCAACCAGGCTTCGAAGCGCTGTTTGATAGCTGGCCATTCTTGGTCAATGATAGACAACCAGTCTGTATCACGGGTCCGACCTTTATAAACAACAGCCTGACGGAAACAGCCTTCATAGGTGAATCCTAAGCGCTCAGCTGCTTTGCGAGATGCTTGGTTTAAGGCATCGCATTTCCACTCATAGCGGCGGTAGCCTAAATCTTCAAACACGTAGCCCGCTAAGAGATACTGGGCTTCCGTAGCCATGCGTGTTTTTTGGAGCGCTGGTGAGTAGGTCACTGCTCCGACTTCGATCACCCGATTAGCTTGATCGATCCGCATGAGAGAGAAAGTCCCCAAAGCCTTGCCTGAATCTTTGTCTACAATCGCATAGTAAAAGCGACCTTGATCTGTCATGAGATCATCTAATAAGCGGTCCCACTCCTCTTCATTGCGGGCAGGGCCTTTGAACAGAAAGGTCCGCATCGCTGCTGGAGAGTCCGGCCCGTAGACCTGATAAAGATCTGCTCCATGTTTTTCTTTTGAGAGGCGTTCGATCACAGTATAGCGACCTTCAATCCGCTCAATAGCTGGCAGACGCCCCGATGTAAAATCCGGCAGTGCATCGCCAATCGCTTGGCCAAATTCATTTGTTCTCATAAAATATCCTGTCCTACTGCTTTTTCGACATTATCACGAATCCGCTGTTGGCCCAGTCCAGTCGTTCCCTTATGAGTAGGGATCAAGATGACGGCTGGGGTTACTTGGCGATCATAGTGGGCAATGGTATCTGGGATTTCCTGAGCCATATCCTCCGTCAGATAGATGATGCCAAAATCTTCTTGGCTCAAGTGACGTAAGGTATTGATGGTTTCCTGAGCCTCTGCTACGGGAAAGGTCTGAAAGCCAATCATTTGAAAAGGAAGGATGGCATCTCGGTTTCCCACAACGGCAATTTTTTGCGTTTTACTGGCCATAGATTGGTCTCATCCTTTCTTTTATTTTGTCAATCGGGAGCTGATTATCCAGACCCGTCAAGACCAAACGAAGGTTCTTCACCTCCATCTCTTTTCCAAAGAGATAGCGAGCTAAAGGCAAGGGCCCGTCTGTCTCAAAGGAAGCTTGTTCCAATATTCGGTACTTAAGCACATGCTCCAGGTATTCCACTGTCTCAGCAGTTACTCTGCCTGCTCGCATCTGCTCCTCATACTGTGTCAATTCCACATCATAAGGCAAGGGATTGACTTGTTGGAACCAACTGATGAGGTTGCCCTGCTCGACGCACTGGATGACTTCTCTTGCTGAGAGGGTCCCTGCATCGGACAAGAGTTGCTTCATGAAGCTGTTTGGCTTTTTCAAACTGAGGGCTCGTTCAACTGTGATGACATTGTAACAATCAATGGTCAAGGTGACCAAGGATTTTAAAAGGGGATGGTCTAAGTCTTTCGCCAAGCGTTTGAGATGATCAAAGTAGGCCAGATCCATGCCGATCTCCAGAACCCGAATGTCCTGATAGTCGACATATTCCTGCCAGGTCGCTGCGACTTCTTGAGCCATAAACTCTGGGCAGTTCTCTGAAGAAAAGGTCTTGGCTACTTGTTCAAGAACTGCTAAGGAATAGGGACCTGCATCCAATAATAGGAAGTTCAAATCTCGCCCCGTTGCTCGCTCTTTCAAAAAGACCTTGAGATTGTGATAGGTGTACTTGAGGGCAAAGAGGTCGACTACCGCAGAGTTCGGAGCTACTTGATAAGCCCAATCGTACTCTGCCAGAAGGTGCTTCATCAAGGCTTGCTCGACCACTTGGACTTGACGCAGTTGATCTGCCTCCAAGGCATAGGCCGTCCCTTGCAAGAGATTAGCACGCGCTTCTGCATCGGAGCTATTCAGAAGGGCATCAAACTGAGCCGGGCTCAAAAAACTAGCTTCACGTACACTAATCCCGGTATTTACTTGAGAATACGTCCGTTCACTCATAGCCCCTCCTAGTTTTTCTCTTCTTTAAAAATGCTGGCTGCCATATGGAAGCTTTGCTCCTCCCGTACAGCATCAACCAAATCACGGTAGAGGTAGCTGGCATCCACTTTGCCAAAGGAAAGGACAAAACCAGCCTCTTGGGCAAGTGTTTCTTTCACTAATTGAAGCTGTGGATAGGCCTCTATCAAATCCTGACGATCTTGATCTGTCAATTTTTCTGCCGTCACAGCACCAAACGTTAAGACCATTGCTTGATCTGCATAGCGAGGAAGAATGCGATGCAGAAATGCGAGCTCTTCTTGGCGTGACCAAGTCGCCATTTTCTGGTAGGCATCCGCAAACAACTCTTTTAAGACCCGTTGCTTGGTGACCAATGTCGATTGGCGCTTTTGATTTTCGATTTGTTGGCTTTCACGTTGCAAGCAGCGCTCAATGGTCTGCAATTGAACCGCCCGTTGGTGTAACTTTTCTTCTACCAAACGAGCTTCCTGCAACTGGGACTCTGCTTGAACCTTGGCCGTCGCTTCTGCCACTAATTTCCGGCCTTTTTCATGGGCCTGTTCAAGGATGGAATCCTTTAATTGGGAATAATCCGTCATTGTTTTTATTTCCTCCTTTGGAGTTCTTCACCACCGATAATAGACGAAGAGAACATTCCTCTTCTTTGACTGAGGTGTGTCTAGATTAGCCGACGCGAAGAGTCAAAAGGAAGGACACAACGAAGGCCAAGATGGCATAGGTTTCAACCATGGCCGCAAGGATAACCCCTTTCATCATGTCTTCTGGACGTTTTGCCAAGATTTGCATCCCAGCAGTTGCGACATTTCCTTGGTGTTTCGCTGAGAAATAGCCGACAATCGCTACTGGAAGGGCTGTGAAGAAGTAAGCAACTCCTGTTTCAAGAGCCATATCTGGCTTAATTTGCAACCAAATCAAGATCCCGATAACGAAACCGTACAAACCTTGTGTACCTGGCAACAATTGCAAGATCAAGGCTTGGGCAAATTTTTCTGGCTGTTCTTTCAAGAGTGCGGCAGCTGCCTGACCAGTCTTACCAACACCGAGGGCTGAACCCATTCCACTAAGAGCCACTGCAATGGCTACACCAAGTGCTGCAAAGAAGGCACCCCCATGGGTTGAGAAATATGAAGCTAAAGATTCCATGAATATACTCCTATAAAATTTTTTATGATTGATTTACTGAATTATTTTTTTGTTTTGACATAGCGTTCCGACGGTTTTAGAGGTCGGAAGGGCTTGCCACCACCCTCGTAGAACTTGCCAAAGAACTCGACAAAGATCAAACGCGCTCCATGCACATAGCCTGATAAAAAGGACAGGAACATGTTGATGGCATGGAGGAGGACAAAGAGGACAAGGCCGACGGTGAATCGTCCCAGAGTTGGGAAGAGATTGACAATCAGGTTAAAGGCTGAACCGATGCTGGCCCCTGATAAACCAAGCGCCATCAAACGAGTAAAGCTGACCAAGTCTCCGACATAGCCACTGACGTTGTAAAGATTAAAGAGACCTGCTGCAAGTCCTGATAATTTCTTTGCACTAACAATGGACACGACCAAAATGCCAATCGCATTGAGAATGGCTAGCCACTGGCCAATGGGGACTAGATAGGATAAACCTGGTAGGATGTTTCCGACTGCTAAGAGCATCAAGCCTAACAAGATCAAGACCCAGGCAAAGCCTGCGTTGTAGGCTTCCGTATAGTCTTTCAGGCGAACGTTCTTCATTCCACCTAGGAAGAGACCGACCAAAACGGTGATGAAACCAAAGATAACTGATAATATCAAGATGGTCATGGCATTGGTCGTCGTACTGATCAAAGCAAAGGGCATCTCAAAGCCGAAGAAGGAACCGTAGACGACTCCCCAAAGGGCTACCGAGATTCCTAAAAGGCAGAAAAAGCGAAGGTTTTTTGCTGCGCTCGGCTGAAGCTGGAAGGCCTTTAGAGCAAAACCAGTTGCCAACGTCAACAAGAGACCATAGCCGATATCTGCTACCATCATGCCGAAGAAAACAAAGTAGAAGAGAGAGACGATTGGTGTCGGATCTTTCTCGTAATACTTAGGCAAGGCATACATTTCTGTCACTAACTCGAAGGGCTCCACCAAGGCATTGTTTTTCAGTTTGATTGGTACCTGGTCCCATTCTTCTTGAGCGACTTCACGTGTCTGCAAGACGACTTGGTTCCCAAACTCCTTTTGAAGTTTGGCTTTTAAAGCATCGAGTTGAGCAGTTTCAATCCACCCTTCTAATGCGACTAGATGAGCTGTACTGGCAAGAGAGCCTTTGGCCTCTTCCCGGGCCCCTAGACTCAAGACATAATCGAGTTGGTACTTGAGTTGATTAAGGTCTTCCTTGGCTTGACTGAGCGTTTCCAACGTAGCTGCTTCGACAGCACCTTGTTCTTTAATCTCTCTCTTGAGTTGCTCCAAACGTTCTTTTGGTAGGGTCTCTCCTTGGTAGTCAAACTCTTTGAAATGCGAACTAGTCAGCGTATCTTGAAGGTCTGTTAAATCCCCAGACTTATACAAGACTACTACCCCATGCTCCGTTTCCGAGCTGAAGACCACATCAACTTCTACATCTGGATGAGCCAGTAAGGCTTGTCGCGCCTGATCCTGTTCACTATTCGGAATGGTACCGATTAAGCCACGAACATAACGGAAACGCTTGAGCTGGTCAGGTGTTGTCGTCAAGGCAGTCCATTTTTCTAAAGAGGCGATTTCTTCTTGGGCTTGCTGGATGCGATCCCGAGCCTTTGCTAAGACAGCCAATTGTTTTTGTACGTATTGTAAAAGACGTTGCTCATCACGGATGACCCCATGAGACTCTAAATCGTGAAAAGACAAGGACAAGGGAGCTTCTTTTAGTTTTTCTAATCCCTTCTTCTGAGGAATAAAAGGCTCCAGGGCCTGTATGGCCTTTTCTAACTGCTCTTCTCGACGTCTTAGTTCATCCATTCTTAGAGCTGATCCTTTGGACCCATCACTCGTCTGAAAGGCAACTTGCCAATCCTCTTGCTCGCTCAAATCATAGATTTGGACGGATTCCTCTGACTGGAGCGACAAGAGAAGCTCGTCCATTAGATTTGTGGGCAAAACCAGAGAAAGGTGTTGCATTGGACTAATTGCCATAGGTTGCTACCACCTTTTCTACAATTTCGTCTACCAAAGCTGCACGCTTATCTGTCATGGCTTGCTGCACCTTTTCGTCATTGCGTTGACTGGTCACTGCCAGGTCAGCTTCCAAGCTAGCAATCGTTGCTTTCGAGGACTCTTCCCGCTCTGCGACCAGCTTAGCAGTCTCTTTGTCATAGGATGCTGCTACCTCCTGTAGGTGATCACCTAGCTGTTGGCGCAAATCTTGGACCTGATCCTCGTAACTTGTGACAACGGCTTCTGCTGCCATTTCAATCTCTTGCATCATTTCGAGAGTTGCGTTGGCCATCACTCCACCTCCTTACCTCTTCCTTTATGAGAAGGAACAAATTCTTGTGTAAATTATAACATATTTCATAAACTTTTTTCAGCGTCTTTCCTTTGTTTCCAGAGGTTATTTTTTTAACAAAGGTGATTCAAAAAAGATGCGGATTCTGTTCCTTCTTTCAGTCGTTCGCTGGTCGTATTCCTTGTATATCACAGCTTTTTATGTTATACTGTGAAATATATTATAGGATTTTCTCCAGGTGTAACCTAGGTTGAAAGGAGGACTGCTGTGAAACAAGATCGTGATCTCCGAAGCATTATTAAGAGCCATCAAGAAGAAATGACGGAGCTAGAGTTAGACATTGCCCGCTATTTTTTATCTCCTGAAGCGCAGCAACACTCTCTTTCCTCGTCTAGAGTGACGGAACTTTTGCATGTATCAAAAGCTGCTTTGACCCGTTTTTCCCAAAAGTGTGGCTTCACAGGCTACCGTGAATTTATTTATCACTTTAACGAAGAAACCAAATCTCAAAAGCAACAATCCCCACACGACGAACTAACCCAGGATGTCTTGCGTCGCTACCAGCAGGTCCTTCAGGTTACAGAAACCCTAGCAAAAGATGACCAAATCAAAGAAGTCGCCAACTTAATCACTCAAGCAGATCGGGTCTACTTCTTTGGAAAAGGAAGCTCCGGTCTAGTCGCCTCCGAGATGAAACTTCGCTTCCTCCGACTGGGCGTTGTTTGCGAGGCCCTAACCGATCAAGACGGCTTTGCATGGACGACCAGTATCTTGGATAAATCCTGCCTAGTCATTGCCTTCTCTCTATCGGGAACTACACGCTCGATTATCCACAGCCTCCTGGATGCTCAAGAAATGGGAGCAAAAACCGTTCTTCTCACTGCTCAACCAGACGCTATCAAAGATGACTTTACAGAAATTTTACCAGTTGCTCCCCTACCTGGAAGCACCTATATCGACCGTATTACGGCAACCCTTCCCTTCTTAACCACGATTGATTTAATCTATGCTCACTTTCTCGAAATGGATCGGGAGCGTAAAGAAAGAATTTTCAATAGCTATTGGGAAAACAAAAAACTCAATGGCTACGATTCACGTAGACGCTAGTCTTCTGATTTATCACCAGGAGCTGAGGATCTTTTCCTCTGCATTCTGGTTTTTTTCTAAAAAAATGATGCTCACCACTTAGGTGAGCATTTTTTGAATGTAGACAAACTATTGTTTTACATAAAACGGCTAGATACTTTTCAAAAAATGACTTATATTTATAGTCATTTAAGAAGATTAAAAACTTTCCGCTGTGAGAAAAGTTCCTGAAACACAAGTGTTTCAGGAACTCGGGAGTTTTGGGAGTAAAACAGTTTGGGAAACTGTTTTAGCCTGATCCCGGAAATTAAAGAACGAAGAAGCTCAAAATTAATTGAACACGGGCTGCGGATTGTGTCAAAAAGTGCAAATGTATTAGTACTAAATCCAAGACACAGTAGCTGATTGAATTCTTCTCTCACCTTTCAGCTCGGAAGAATCCTAATCAGCCTTGTGGGGGCAGGACAACGAAGCAATCCCATACAACAGTGCTTCTGTCCTGCTCCCTATTTTGACTTTATCCGCAGACGCCCTTTGTATCTTAATTTAGTCATAGAACTTCTTCGAAGTTCGCTGACGTCCGTACTCACCTAAGGAAAGTTTTTCAGAAGACTTTATTTTCAATCAAAAATGCTCACCTAAGTGGTGAGCATTTTTGATTTAATTCCGTCTGGCTTGTTGTTGTTTGAAATGGTAGTAAGCTCCTATCATCCCTGCCGTATTTTGATGATGCGCAAACTCCAATTGCGTCTTGTCCGCTAGGCTTGGAACGAGGGAGTATTTGAGGGCAGCTGAAATTTTTGGTTTCAAAATGGCTTCCTGTCCCATGACTCCACCACCAAGAATGACTACTTGAGGATTGACAACATAACAGATATTGGCAAGCCCCTTGCCCAGGTAGTCGACCATGCGATCGATTCCTGCCATACAGATGGTATTTCCTTGGGTCGCTTCCTTGAATATGCGACGACCACTCCATTGTTCAACAGGATCCCCATGCTGCTTGGCAACATATTCAACCAAAGCTGTCGTCGAGGCCAAATCTTGGAAGGCGCCATCTTGAAGATGAAGGTAACCTACCTCGCAAGCAGAATTGCTAAAGCCATGGAAAATCTCCCCATTGATCAAGAGACAGCCACCAATGCCAGTACCGACCGTTAAACAGACGGCAACTTGAGCACCCTGGCCATTCCCTGACATGACTTCTGCTAAACCAGCACAGTTGACGTCATTTTCAATTTCGCAGGGGATTTGATAGGTCTCTTCAATTTCTTTTTTGAACTGTGTTCCTGCATAATTGGGAATCTGAGGGCCTGCATAAAAGATTTCCCCCTTATCGGGGTCAACCATCCCAGCTGACGAAATACAGACTCCAAGGATGGTATTTTCTTCGAGGTAAGATTCTACTAAAGCTTTGGTTTTCCCTAGAATCCCAGGTCCCCCTTTTTCAGCTTCTGTCGGCATTTCATGCGACTCAATCAAATTCTCTGCTTCATCAATCAGACCATATTTGATATTGGTCCCACCGATATCAATCGCTAGGTAATAGGCCATACACCTCTCCTTTCCGATTTACACTCTTTTTTAAAGGAAACGTTCCTTGACTTCACGGATTAAGCTAGCTGCTTTTTGAACCACTTCCTGGTCTCCTTCAGTTACTGGACTTAATGGACTCCGAACAGATCCCAGTTCTAGACCTTCATTGATCCGCAAGACTTCTTTAATGACGCCATACATGTTTCCATGAGCAGACGTCAAGACTCCGATAATACCATTGATGGCAAATTGCAAGGCACGCGCAGTTTCCAAGTCTTTCTCAGCAATCAGCTGATTGAGTTTCAAGAAGAGCTCTGGCATAGCACCATAGGTTCCCCCAATACCAGCTCCTGCTCCCATAAGACGGCCACCTAAGAATTGTTCATCTGGACCATTAAAGACGATATGGTCATCGCCTCCCAAAGAAGCAAAGGTCTGAATATCCTGAACAGGCATAGAGGAATTCTTGACCCCAATCACACGTGGGTTTTTCAACATTTCTGTATACAGACTCGGTGTCAAAGCTACCCCTGCCAATTGCGGGATATTATAGATGACAAAGTCTGTGTTTGGTGCTGCTGCGCTGATTTCATTCCAGTAGTGGGCAACACTGTATTCTGGCAAGCGGAAATAAATTGGCGGAATGGCCGCAATGGCATCTACTCCTAGCTCTTCTGCATGTCGTGCCAATTCCACGCTGTCCTTGGTATTGTTGCAGGCCACGTGAGCGATGATGGTCAATTTTCCTTTAGCCACTGCCATGACTTCTTCTAAGACCAGCTTGCGATCGGCTACGCTCTGGTAGATACATTCTCCGGAAGATCCGTTGACATACAAGCCCTGCACACCTTTCGCGATAAAATATTCTACCAGCGCACGTACCCGCTCCGGGCTAATTTCTCCTTGGTCATCATAGCAGGCATAAAAAGCCGGGATGACTCCTTCATATTTTTTTAAATCTGACATTCTTTTCTCCTTTCACGAATGTTTACCAAATCCTATTTTTCTTTTTTATTCTTTAAAACGAGCAAATATCTTTTCCATCAATCCAACCTGTAGGAAGGTCAGGCTAGAAAAACCAATCAAGAAGAAGACCATGAGTCCTAGTAAAAAGCTTAAGACAGAAGTCACAAACACCATAGCTACTAGCAACAAGAGAGCCCCCATAACGAAGAACCATGGGAAATACAAACCGGATACAATCAGAGCTTTTTGTAGACACTCTGTCCAAGTCAATCGATAACGCGCCGCAATTGGATAGGCCGCTAGCATGACCAGAACTAGGAAGATAAAGAGCCCTAGACAAACAGCTTTTAACACCTGCATTGGCAAGGCTGTCTGGCTCCAAAAGAGGAACAAGTCAAAGAGACAGATCCCTGAAATGAGCAACTCTATCCCTCCGAGCTGAAGGCCCAACTTCCAATTTTCACGAAAGGCGCTGATGTAGGTCCGAATGACTGGTAGGCGACGCTGGTGTTTGATGGCAAAAACCGTTTGATACAAACTAATCTTTGCGATCCCGATGGTGACAATCGGCAGACAGCTCAGCACAAAAAGAAGATTGACTGTGACTAAGTCCGCTATTTTCTCGCTGATTCGCATCACCAGATTGTCAGTATTAAAAACTGTTTTGATCAATCCTGTTTCTCTTTGTGACATACCGTCTCCTTTCTGACTCTCTTAATCGATTAAAATTTTCACTAAATGTTTTCGAACGACTTCTTCTTGATCCGCATAGCCATTGGGCTGATGAGGTTCCCCTGGGAAGAAAATCGCAAAATTATGATACCCCAGATGAAGTGGATAAGACTCCTGGCAATGGACAAAACCGATGTCCGATGCTTCATCAAAGGCGAGCGCCTCACCTGTCACACGAGATCCATAACTCGAAAACTCATGTCCTTCTACCAAAAAATGCAAATCGGCATATTTTTTGTGATGCTCAAAGCGATTGCTTTCTTCTTTATTGAGGGTGTTTTCTTGAACGACGAGAAAGACCTTATCTCCATCAATGTCGTATCTCCCTAATTCAAAAGAATCCTTCCGATGCTCATAGAGAAAATCAATGGCCTGATCTAGATTGGGATGGATCCCTTTGTAAAAGGTGATGTTTTTTAAATCATCAAATATCATACACTTTTCCTTTCGACACTTCTTAGCGACAAGAAAAGAAAACAAGTGATTTCTTCCCTAGCCCCTTCTAGGGCACGATGAGGTGTGGAGCTCGCAAAATCCCACACCTCTCAGCCTAGAAAAAAGTATCTGTACACAACTATCATTTGTCCAAGCAGACGACTTATCCTTTGACCGCTCCCATGGTAATCCCTTGAGTGAAGGATTTTTGGAAAACCAGGAAGACCGTAACGATTGGCACCGCAGCCAAAGCTGCTCCAGCCATGATCAAGCCATAGTTGGTGGCCATTTCAGCCTGCATGGTCGCAACCCCTAGTGAAATAGTCAAGTTTTGACGAGAGGTCAGCATTACCAATTGCATAAAGTAGTCGTTCCAGGTGTTGATGAAGGTAAAGATGGCAAGGGCTGCAAATCCCGGCTTGACAATTGGGAAGGCAACGCTCCAGAAAGTCCGTAACTCTCCACAACCATCGATCTTAGCAGATTCTAAGAGTTCTGTTGGGATGTTTTCACTAAATTGTTTCATCAAGAAGACCCCGAATGGCCATCCGACCAGCGGTAAGATAACCGCTGCAAGGGTGTCGTGGATTCCCATAAAGTTGATAATGCGCACCAATGGAACCAAGACAACTTGTTTTGGAAGGGCCATGGCTGCGATAAAGATAGCAAAGAGAATTCGTTGCCCATAGAAACGTTTCTTAGCCAGGACATAGCCCGCCAAAGAAGACGTCATACATACCAAAAGCATGGTAGCAAGGGAAATAAAGACACTGTTCCACAACCATTGCAGGGCTGGGTTTTGAACCATCAATTGTTGGAAGTTTTCCATAGTTGGTGTCTTTGGCCACCACTGAGGTGGGATCATAATGGTATCTGGTTGAGACTTAAAGGCCCCTGTCAAAATCCAATAGAATGGGAAAATGAACAAAACTGTCAAAAGGAGCAAAACGATGGTAGAAATCACTGTAAAGGCAGTAATTGGTTTCTTTTGTGTTGATTTCATCTGAGACTCCTTTCTTTAGTATTCTACGTCGTTTCCAAGGATCTTGAATTGCGCAAAACTGATAATGGCAATCATCACCGCAAGGAAGACACCCATGGTGTTGGCATAACCGTATTCAGAGAGTTTAAAGGCTTTTTCATAGAGGTAGTACATAAGGGTACTCGTTGAGTAGTTAGGACCACCAGATGTCAACAATTGGATCAAGGCGAAACATTGGAAAGAGTTAATGGTCGTAATGATCGCAATGTACAAAGTTGTTGGCAATAAGCTTGGCCATTTGATCTTCCAGAAAACTTGAAGTTCTGTCGCACCATCCACACGCGCTGCTTCTACGAGAGAGTTATCAATATTTCCCATAGCTGCGATGTAGAGGATGATCGGTTGACCAACAGAGGTTGTCAATAAGATGACAATAATGGCCATCAAAGCCCAGTTCTTATCTCCCAACCAAGAAATATTTTGTTGGATAACATGACCAGATTTAAGGACGAAGTTCAAAATACCAGATAGTGGATCGTAGATCCATTTCCATACCACTGTAACGGCTACACTCCCTGTAACTACAGGAAGGAAGAAGACGAAACGGTAGAAGGAACGCGCAATGGCATTTTGATGGTAGGTCTGAGAAGCCACAAACAAGGAGAACAATACTACGATTGGAACGGATCCGATAACGATGATGACAGTATTGATCAAGGACTTGATAAAGACCTTATCCGCAAACATGCGGGAATAATTTTCAAGACCAACAAATTTGAAGGAGGTCATCGAGTAGTTGAAGAAACTAGTGACAAACCCCATAATCATTGGTGCTAATACAAAGACAATAAAGAAGATTAAAATGGGTGCTAAGAATGCGTAGGAAACCAGCGTCTCCCTCATTCGGATTTTGTTTACCTTCACAATAAGGCACCTCCTGATGTTCTTTTTCTATTTTTTCCTTGATTCCTATGTGGAACGGATAGCACTGCCCTTTCCTACATATGATAATTAGGAGAGCGAAAACACGAAGGCCCCCTCTTTCAATCTACACATGGAGATAAGAAATCGAGGGGGCCTATGCTTTCTTATTTCTATGAAAGGATCATTTGAGTTTCATAGATGATCTATTTTTTCTTGATCGTTTCGTTTGCTTTTTCAGTAAAGGTCTTCAAAGCTGGTTCTGCTTTTTCATCCCCGTTTGAAACAGATTGCAACATTGGGAACCAAAGTGTACGCATTTCTGCAAAGCCGTCGATTGTGTTGTAGTATGGTGAGTAGTATTGAGTCCAAGTACTGATGGTTTCCATCCGTTTGTCATCATACAATTTACCAAATGAACTACGAACTGGGAAGGCACCTGTACGAACAACGTTCTTAGGACCCCATTCTTTGTCGTCTGCGATGAATTGAACAAATTTCTTAGCTGCTGCTACTTTCTTTTCATCCTTGTTGTTGAAGACTGCAAAACCATTGACAAGGTATTCCAATTTTGGTTTACCGCTATCAGATGGGAATGGTACTTCGACTACTTCAACTTTACTTGCTTCCAACAATTTAGCTTGGATACCGTTTTGTGAAGGTGCCCACAAGATGGTGTAAGAAGTTTGACCGTTAGCGAAGTTTTGGATGTCTGCTCCACCGTCGAATTGGGAACCATTCATCATCAAACCATCTTCAATCCATTTAGAAGCTTTTTCTAAACCTTTGACAAATTTTGGATCATCTGTTGTATACTTGGTTACTTTTTCATCTGTTACAGAACCACCGTAAAGGTTAGCGATAAAGGCACGAGTACCTTGGTCTCCACCTTGACCGTTACTGAAGAGTGATCCTGGTGTGTAACCTTTGTCTTTCAAAGCTTTCAAGACTTTTTCAAAGTCGTCTGTTGTCCAGCCTTCTTTGACAAGGTCTAGAACTCCTGCATCTTCCAACATCTTCTTGTTCATCGCCATGTAGAATGGTGCTGAACTGATTGGGTACATGTAAGCAGTGTCGCCGGCCTTGCTAGCTTGGATGATATTGTCGTTGTTGACATCTTTTACAAAATCTTCAGTAAAGAGGTCGTTCAAGTCAGCCAATTTACCATTTTTACCGTATTGAATAATCCGCCCTGGTGCGTCAAAGAGAACGTCTGGAGCAGTTCCAGCTTCGATGGCAGTAGTGATCTTTTCAGGACCAGATTTGAAGTCGATGGTTTCTAGTTTAACTTTGATATCTGGATTAGCTTTTTCGAAAGCTTCGATAATTGATTTTTCGTAAGTTCCTACGCCATCTTCAGCTTTTTCTTGTGTAAAGACTGGGAAGGCCCACCAAGTGATTTCTGTTTTACCAGAATTGTCACTTGAAGATTCAGACTTAGATCCTCCTCCAGATCCACAAGCTGCAAGTGCTAGCACCGCTGCACCAGCTACCAACGAGTACAGTACTTTTTTCATTTTCATGTGATTTCTCCTCACGTTTGCGGTAAGATTTCTCTTACTTAGTGTATCCTCACCGAGGACAGTGGTCATTAAATATTTTCTTTTATACTGGGTGACTTCTCTCTTCCTAGCTTCCTCCTTGTCTCTTTTTGCTGTTCTTTTTCTATTTTAATGCTGCGACGAAGCGTTCTGTAATTTCTTTAGGTCGTGTGATAGCTCCCCCTACTACAACTCCTCTGACACCCAGGTCATGAATTTCTTTGGCTTGTGCAGGATAATGAATCTTACCTTCAGCAATCACATCGACACCCGCTTGGCAGAGTTGGCGAATCAAGTCAATGTCAGGTCCGTCTACTTTCGGGCTATAATCTGTGTACCCAGATAAGGTCGTTCCGACAAAATCAACCCCTGCTTCGACAGCTGTTAAGCCTTCTTCAAAGGTGCTGATATCTGCCATCAAGAGTTGATCAGGATATTTCTCCTTCACTTGCTGGATAAAGTCGACAATCGATAGACCGTCATGACGCGGACGTTTGGTACAATCCAGGGCAATCACTGCGATATCTAATACGGCCAATTCATCTACTTCTTTCATAGTAGCAGTAATGAATGGTTCCTCAGGAGGATAATCTCTCTTGATGATCCCGATAATCGGAAGTTTTGTCACTTCCTTGATTTCTTTGATATCGCGGACACTATTCGCTCGGATTCCAACCGCCCCTCCTTGCTCAGCTGCTTTGACCAAGAGAGGAATCACACCTCCTGCCTCTGTGTAGAGAGGTTCATGAGGAAGCGCCTGACAAGAAACGATAATGCCGTCTTTGATCTGTTGAATTAATTCTTCTTTCGTGATCTTGGACATACATTCCATCTCCTTTATTTATTACGTCAACTCGAGTACTTGTAAAGTTATTATATAGTATTTTTAAAGCGCTTACAATATTGTAGAGCTATTTTGATTATAGTTTCATATTTTAAACTATCATCCCTTTCCTCTGAAACTAGTTTCAGAGAAGCAAATATTCTAAAACTTTTTTAAAAATTTTTTCCATTTCCAGATTTTTATACGAATAGTATAAGTGACCAAACAAAAAGAAAGGAGGACTACAGATGTACTATACTCCCATTATCATCCCATGGTTTTTGTATTACTTCTTCCGTAAATAAATAAGGAAAGGGAATACCGAACATGAAAAAGAATACCAAAGCTTTTGTTCTATTAATCTTGCTTTCATTGATCTTGTTTTAAACTCAAATCTTGAAACGTAAGAAAAACACAGCATTGGCTATTGACCTTATCCTTGCTTCATCTAATCAGCTTAGCTGACACAAGATGAATAAAAGGCTACCCATACAAGCTAGCTCTATTGGAAAATTACCCTAGCTTTGCTTCTCAACAAAAATTAGGATTATTAAAATATGAGATGGCCTATCCACACTATAATCTTTGCAATCATCATCGCATTAACTGTTTTACATGATGCACATCTGATTGCGTTTCAACCACAGATTAATCTAGCCATTGCGGCTACAATCTATCTAGCAGTTGATGCTAGATGGCGACAAACAAGAAAGAAAGAGGAAAATTAAATGACAACAGAATTCACACAAAAATTCACACCCTTAACAGAAGAAGAATTGACACAAGTTGATGGGGGAGCTATCCCATTGGTTGCTTGGATCCTTGCTCATCCCTATCTATCTGGCACTATTGCTGGTGGTGTAACAGCTGTCGGAACTGCCATTTGGGGAGCATTTAAATAATCAATTTGAAGGAGAAAAGCAATGATAGACCAAGTACAATTTAAAGATCTCACGCATGAAGAATTAAGTGATATTAATGGTGGAGGACTCCCTTTTCTATTAGTTTTCGCTTACGGTTTTTCTTCTGCTTATATCGGGACAACAAAACTGATCGATGCATTTCATAGTAATATGACACGGAAATGGTAAAGGAGGAGACCAATGAGTCTGGTATTTATCACCCTCATCCTTTTGACGGGATACTGCATTCTTGATAAAAAAGCACCCAAACAGGTAGAAGGGTACTTTCCTAAATTTGCTATTGCCTTCATGGTCACTTTCACCATTCTCAACGAGGCAATTGATTTACTCTACACAATCTTACATTAAGGAGGACACTTATGGATACAAGCATCCATTATACTTACCTAACAGAAGCTGAACTGGCGACCATTGATGGAGGAGCCTCCGTTTTTGACTCGGCAAAATTCATCGTTCAAACATGGAATATTTTATACAATTCCGGACGTGATTTTGGCCGTAGTATCATCAATGGCATCATGCACTAGAAAGGAGCAAGCATGAAACTCGAAGAAACACGTTTTAGAAGCTTGTCCGAGCAGGAACTCAGCCATGTAGATGGTGGATCCGTCTGGATCACTGTCGGACTGATCGCTACTCCCCTGCTCATGGGAACCTTCGCTGGCGCCTTTGACGAATACGCTCGCAAACGAGGCAAACAGTAACACTTCTTTATCATCTCACTAAACAGTACAAAAAATCCCAGCTTTTAAAAAAGCTAGGATTTTTTCGTTTGAACGAAGCAAGCCCTTTTTCTATTCTCCCTCTTCATCATCGAGGAGAGAGATCCCAAATAAATGTCTTCTAGAACTTTCGATGCACTAGGCCGTTTTTTGAATCGGTTTTTCCTTTACGACAAACACAAAGCCAATAGAGCCGACGAATGCCCCAAGCAAGATCCAATAAACTATATCCGTTGAAGTGAACGGACCTTCTAAGAGACCAGCCAATAAAAAGAGATCAATATACAATCTGGTGTCACGATAAAAGTCCCAATTGAAATGGTAGCTACCTACTGGATGCTGGCGAATGGACACCTGCGGTTGAAAGACCTGAAGAAGAATCAAAATCCCTACAAAAGCAAGATAAGCAAGGCTAACAACCGAAAGCGGATCCTGTGTCATCATAGCTACAGCCACTAAAAGTAAGACCAAGAGCCAGAAATGAAAGTCCAACCAGAACTCACGATGATAATGGAACATTTTCATAAGATCACACCTTTCTATTTATGTTATATTTCTAATAATATTAGAGTACGTTTTATTAGGAGTAGCAAGTAAATAGACGTGACAAGAACAACTACTACATCTGTTAAAAAGGACAGGAACAGTTTCATGTTCCTGTCCTTTTTGTTTCAGCATCAAACGATTGAGCCTTCTTAGCTGAGGTCATTATCAATAATGACTTTCAAGGCATTGTTTTCGCCAGCATGTTTGAAGATTTCGTATGCCTTTTCTGCTTCTGAAAGTTTGAAGTGGTGGGTCACTAACTTCGTCGCATCAATCTTGCCAGATTTCAAAACATTAAGAAGCATTTCAGTTGTATTGGCATTGACCAAACCAGTATTGAGCGTGATGTTCTTAATCCAAAGGTCGTCAAGATTGAAGCTAACTGGTTTACCATGCACTCCGACGTTGGCAATATGACCGCCGACCGAGATAATATTTTGGCAGACATCGAAGGTAGCTGGATAGCCCACACATTCCATAGAGATATCAACACCACGACCATCGGTCACTTCATTGATAAAGGCCTTGATTTCATCAATATCACTTGAACAGATGGTATGAGTAGCTCCAAACTTCTTAGAAGCTTCGAGACGTGATTCTGACAAGTCTACCATGATAATGGTAGCTGGTGAGAAGAATTGTACGGTTAAGAGAGCTGCCAAACCGATTGGCCCTGCACCAACGATACAAACGTTGTCTCCAGGTTTCACGTGAGAAGGGAGCACTCCAATCTCATAGGAAGTAGGCAGAATATCAGAGAGCATAACCAGGGCTTCGTCATCTACAGAAGCTGGTGCATGATAGAGACTGCCGTCTGCGTGAGGGATATGGACATACTCTGCTTGGGTACCGTTGATCAAGTGGCCAAGGATCCAGCCCCCATCTTCACAGTGGGAAGGCAAGCCACGTTTACAGTAGTAGCAAGTGTTACAAGCTGTTACGCATGAGATGATAACCTTGTCTCCTACCTTAAAGTTCGTAACCGCATCGCCGACTTCTTCGACAATCCCAATTCCTTCATGACCCAGGATGGTCCCTTCTTTACAAGCTGGAACATCACCACCCAAAATATGGAGGTCTGTTCCACAAATGGTCGTTTTCACTAGACGAACAATCGCATCAGTTGGTTTCTTGATCACTGGTTTTGGTTGATCAATCAACTGAAGATTTCCTGCTGATACATATGTTGCTGCTTTCATAAGCGACTCCTTTTTTGTTGGTTTTATCAAACCATTTTATTACAGTTTTTACTTTGTGAATATTATAACATACAAAGCAAGCGCTTGCAACATATTTATTAGATTTCTTTAAAAGATAGTTTTCAGGTCTCAAAAATCAATTTCTAGCGTTAAGATAAAGAAAAATCCCTCGCTCTTTTGAGCGAGGGGTAGCTGATAAACATCAGTTGTTCTCTAGCGCCTTATTTACGACGTCCTGGACGTTCTTTGTAACCATAGTATGCATCTTCGATGATTTCTTGCATGTGGTCTACCATTGGAAGACGTGGGTTAGCTGGTGAACATTGATCTTCGTAAGCAAGGAAGGCCAATTCGCGAGAATGTTTCTTCCATTCTTTTTCGTCAATTCCTTGTGCTTTAAAGTTCATTTCAATTCCTACACGTTCACCGAGTTCGTAAACAGCTTTCGCGTAAGCTTCAACTGCTTCTTCTGGTGTAGAGCATGGAAGGCCAAGCATACGAGCGATGTCTTGATACTTCTCATCTGCACGGTAGTAGTTGTACTTAGGCCATGTTGCTGTCTTAGCTGGGCGTGTACCGTTGTAGCGGATAACGTATGGAAGCAAGATTGCATTGGTCCGTCCGTGAATGGTGTGGAATTGCGCACCAATCTTGTGAGCCATTGAGTGAGAAATACCTAGGAAGGCATTGGCGAAGGCCATACCAGCAATAGTTGAAGCGTTATGCATTTTCTCACGTGAGTGGAAGTCTGCATTCTTCACTGAGCTTTCCAAGTTTTCAAAGACAAGTTTGATGGCTTGAAGAGCAAGACCATCAGTGTAGTCGCTAGCCATTTGTGATACGTAAGCTTCAGTCGCGTGAGTCAATACGTCCATACCAGTATCAGCCGCAACAGATCCAGGAACTGTCAATACCAAGGCAGGGTCTACAATGGCAACCGTTGGAGTCAATGAGTAGTCTGCGATTGGGTATTTACGGTTGTTTGCTTTATCAGAGATAACGGCAAATGGAGTTACTTCAGATCCTGTACCAGATGTTGTTGGGATCGCGATGAATTTAGTTTTCTTACCAAGCAATGGGAATTTGAAGGCACGTTTACGGATATCCATGAATTTTTGTACAAGGTCACGGAAGTCCACTTCTGGTTGTTCATAGAAGAGCCACATTACTTTAGCCGCATCCATTGGAGATCCACCGCCGAGAGCGACGATAGTATCTGGTTTGAAGGCACGCATGATCTCTGTACCACGTTCAACAGTTGTGATATCTGGATCTGGTTCAACGTCTGCAAAGATTTGGTAAACTACCTTGTTGCGACGAAGGTCAAGCTGTTCGATGATACGATCAAGGAAACCAAGCTCTACCATAGCGTGGTCTGTAACGATCATGACACGTTCAACGTCACGACATTTTTGTAGGTATTCAATTGAATCACGTTCAAAGTATGTTTTTGAAGGAAGTTTCATCCATTGCATGTTATTTCTCCGGCGTCCGACTTTTTTGATATTCAAGAGGTTGATGGCACTAACGTTGTCCCCAACAGAGTTACGTCCGTAAGAACCACATCCAAGTGTCAATGATGGCAAGAAGGCATTGTAAACATCCCCGATACCACCGAAAGTCGAAGGAGAGTTGCAGATCACACGAATGGCTTTAACTGCTTTACCAAATTCTTTGGTCAATTCTTCGTCAGCTGTATGGATGGCAGCTGAGTGACCAAGACCGTTGAATTCAACCATTTGACGAGCTTTGTTAATTCCGTCTTCACGGCTTTCAGATTTCAAGACAGCGATGACTGGTGACAATTTTTCACGAGTCAAAGGCTCTTTTTCGCCAACTTCTTTACATTCTGCCGCAAGGATATTGGTTCCTTCTGGAACTGAGAAGCCAGCTTGTTCAGCGATCCATGCTGCTGGTTTCCCAACGATGTCCGCATTCAATTTCGCACCCGCACAGTTTTTGCTGTTAGCTTTTACACCAAAGCAGAACTCTTCAAGAAGGGCTTTTTCTTTTTTGTTGACGAAGTAAGTGTGGTAAGATTTGAATTCTTCAACAAACTCATCGTAGATTTCTTTATCGATGATGACCGCTTGTTCAGACGCACAGACCATACCATTGTCAAATGATTTAGACATGACGATATCGTGTGCAGCTTGGCGGATGTTAGCTGATTTTTCGACATAAGCAGGAACGTTTCCGGCACCGACCCCAAGAGCTGGTTTACCGCAAGAATAGGCAGCTTTCACCATTGCGTTACCACCTGTTGCAAGGATAGTCGCAATCCCTTCGTGGTTCATAAGGGCACTGGTTGCTTCCATAGATGGTTGCGTGATCCATTGCACACAGTTTTCAGGAGCTCCTGCTTTAATCGCTGCATCGCGGACGATTTGTGCCGCATGAGCAGATGATTCTTGCGCTGATGGGTGGAAAGCAAAGACGATAGGGTTCCGTGTCTTCAAGGAAATCAATGCTTTAAAGATTGCTGTTGAAGTTGGGTTGGTTGTAGGTGTGATCCCGCAGACTACTCCGACTGGCTCAGCAATCAAGGTCAAACCAGTGACATCATCTTCTTGAATGACACCAACTGTCTTGGTGTGACGCATGTTGTTTACAACGTGCTCACAAGCGAACAAGTTCTTAGTCGCCTTGTCTTCAAAGACTCCACGACCAGTTTCTTCATAGGCATGAAGAGCGAGCTCACCGTGAGCGTCAAGAGCAGCTACAGATGCTTTCGCCACAATGTAGTCTACTTGCTCCTGATCCAATTTGCGCATTTCTTCAAGCGCTACGAGCGCTTTTTGCACCAACTCGTCTACATGTTTTTCAGCAGCGAGTTTCTTTTCTTCAGGTGATTGAGTTTTTTTATCAGCCATTTGATGCTTTCCTCCAATGTTTGAAACCCTTATCCTTTTCCGGAACTTTTTCCTGTTTTCAGAAACTTTCAAGAATAGTGTAAGAAATTTCGATTTGTTAATTTTTTCACAATATTATTGTACTCTATTTTAGAAAATTTGTAAATAGTTTCACAAAGATTTTTTTAACTTTTTATCATGAATCCTCCTTCTCCTTCTATACAGGAGTATTTTCAAGAAAAAATTGAAGAATTTTTTTGAGAAAGCACTTCAATTTCACAAACAAATATTTTCACGCATTTTTTGTAAGCGTTTTCTTAATTTTACTAAAAAAAGCAATTTTCTTCAAGTGAAAATTGCTTAAGTCGTTTAGTAATTTTTACGGCTTAACTGGCCCCCGATTTGCTTGATCAACTGCTTCTTTTACGACGTTAGCGTATAGATTTCCCCCAACATCGATGGAGCCATCTGATTCTAAACCAAAGTGGACACTATCCGTTCCAGCCCAGATAGCTGGATTTTCGACAGCAACTTGATGCCAGTCCGCTACATAGACATAATCGTATTTTTTAGCTAACTCTAGCTCATACTTTCGAGTCTGAACGGTGACGCTCTTGCTATCATTTGCTTCACGTCCATCATATGGGGTCACAAAGATTAAGCGATGTCCTTTTGGTAGTTCTTGAACAAACTTATCCAACAATTCTTGATAATTATTAGAAGAGTTAGTTCCAAGTGCGATCACCACGTTCTTGAGCAAGACTCTATTGGCAATATCCGTTTCATATACCTTTAAGCCTGAGTCCAGATTGCGACTCACCAAAGCATCTAGTTGGATATCTGGCAGAACTTGTTTCAGATAATCTGATGCCCGGAGGTTTACAGAATCTCCGATCATGGTCACGCCATCTGATACATTGTAGGAAGTCGCTGAAGCATTGTCAACTTGGGCACGCGTGATCTGCATCTTGCTGTCGGATTGACGAAGCCCTTCGGTAATCAGATTTTCATCAAAGGCTCCGACGCGTGGCGCAAAGAGTGCAATCCCAAACATGAGCAAGGTCAAGGGAATCGCGCTGTAAAAGAGTGGTTTCGTGAAACTTCTGAGATCCATCGAGATTCCAAAAATCTTCGGTTCACGTCCAGCTAAGGTTGGTTCAATAATATAGAAACTCAAGGCAGCAAGACTAAATGATACAAGCGCTGTTAGTAGAGAAGCCCATCCATTGGTCATTAATTGAGAAAAGATGATGTAAAATGGCCAGTGGAAGAGATAAACCCCATAACTTGTATCTGCAATAAAGGTAATCACTGCTGGTTCTTTTTGATCTGGTGTCTTTTCATGAAGGACACGCGTCATCACAATCATCACAGATGCAGCAAGAGTTGCTACTAAAAATCCAAATAAATAGGTCCAAACACTATCAAATGGAAGAATAAATGTCAAGACCAACAAAACTAGAAAAGCACCCGCTAAAATCGTTAACGTCTTCTGTAGAGATAGCTTCTTCACTAATTGAGTAAGATTTGGGCTGGTCGTTGTAATCCCTGTCACTGTCGCTAAAGCACTCCCCACAAAGAAAGGAAAGACGTGAGCGATACTAGAAAAATAGACATTGGACAAATTCTTGGTGACCAGCGCTCCGACAAAGAAGGTCAGGAAGGCCACCAAAAAGAGACCTGTCGACGACAGGAAGATATAGCCTCTATATTGGCCAACTGACTTAGCTTTTTTACCCAAAAACCAAGCCAAAAGAGCCCAGAGGACGTAGTAATGAACTTCAAGAGCCAAACTCCAAGTATGAATGAAAAGATGGGGGATGAACTGACTTTCGTAACTTCCGCCACTTAACATCTCATAGAAATTGGTCACAAAGCCAAAGACGGCAGCAATCTGTGTCCCAAGCCCAGCAATAAAGTCTCGTCTGACCAAGAAGGTAAAAGGCATGACCAGCAAGACCATAAAG
The DNA here is from genome assembly GCF_021595565.1 of Streptococcus sp. GS001. Classification (NCBI taxonomy): domain Bacteria; kingdom Bacillati; phylum Bacillota; class Bacilli; order Lactobacillales; family Streptococcaceae; genus Streptococcus; species Streptococcus sp. GS001. Next base: position 37,500 of record NZ_JACSYJ010000005.1, on the reverse strand, counting down.
ACTAAAGGTGGGACAATCCGGTAGAAGCGTCGTCTAAGGAAGCCCTTGAGATCAATTTTTTGATGACGGGCAAACTCATCGATCAGAAGAGCCGTGATCAAAAATCCTGAGAAAGTAAAGAAGATATCTACTCCAATAAATCCACCAGGAAAAACCTTTTGGAAGAAATGGTAGAGAAGAACGAGAAGAAGTCCCGTTATCCGTACCAATGAAAACCATTTAATTCGCATTTTGATAAATTCCTTGTTTAAACGTTCCCTTATAGACGACATTTTGTTCTGTCGTCAAGGTTCCCTGTCCTTCTGGTTGACCATTGACAAATTCACCTTCATATTTCCAACCAGCCTTGGCTGTAAAGGTTCCATAACCACTAAAGGTTCCATTGACAAAATTGCCCTTGTAGGTGTCCCCATTCTCAAAGGTCACCGTCCCTTGGCCATTCATCTTGCCTCGGACGACACTTCCGTCGTAGCGAATAGCTCCCTTATCGAGGGTCAACACACCTCCGAAAGGAATGGAGGAAAGAAATACCCACAAAGCAGACAGAACAATAATCCCCAAGGACAATCGTTCAATATTCTCTCTCGTAACATAGACCTTATAGGTCTCAAATAATTCTTTTATTTTTTCCATACTCTGTTCATTCTTTTTATCTTCAGCCGGTTACTCATTTCAGGAGCCAGTCCGAAACTAATCTTCTAATCGATCCAACCACTCTTGACAACCAGCTAGAACACGGCGATAGGTCTCTTCGAAATCTCCTGTGTACCATGGATCTGGAACACTTTCTCCTGCAAAGAGATGAATCTTGTGCTCTGTTCCAGGAGGTGCCATTCGTTTGAGGTCAGCTACATTGTTCTCATCCATTCCTAAGATCAGATCAAAGGCATGAAAATCTTGGTCGCTGATTTGAAGGGATGTTTTAGAAGCATCATAGGGCACGCCATGACTACGAAAAATCTTTTGAGTCCCTTGGTGAATAGGGTTCCCGTGCTCCCAGTTAGAAGTGGCACGACTTTCAATCTCATACTGGTTGGTCAAGTCCTTCATGACAAACTCTGCCATGGGGCTCCGACAAATATTTCCTAAACACACAAATACAATTTTTTTCATGACAGCACCTCCTTTCTATTATAACAGAATGTAAGAAAAATATAATCTGCTAAAATTATATTTTTGAGGCAAGACGAAAAAAGCCTGTCCATCGTTGAGGTGGGCTGACTTTCTTTTTTTATTCAGGCAGGATGATCTGAAGGGATAGCCATTTTCGTTTCCAATCTTTCTTCCGCATACGCTCTGTATAAACCGCCAAACGCTCGGGACTGGCTAAAAAATGTGGAGTCGGCTGAACGATGAAATCTTCGATATCCCTTGTCCCATAGGGGAGAAAGAGCTCTAGCTGACCATCTTTCCTTAAGCGAACTGCAATTGCTGTACACTGCTCGGGGTATTTAGAAACCGCGTCACAAGCACTGCGATAAGGAGCCGTCCCCGGACTATGCTGGTGCATATAGACTTGATTTTTGACTTCCCAAGCGTACTGAGGATAGGTCTTCTTTAATCCCTGCTCGATCTGCAAAGTCTCCTCATAGCTAATCGTAGGGTCATAAAAGACCAGATCCATATCGGTCGTCGCATCAAACCCTGGTTTTCCAGAGAGCTGGTTCCAGACGAAATTGCGCACCGCACCAGCTGCAAGCCAAGCGTCTGCCAGGTTGAGATCCCGAATAATGGCCAAGACAGTCATCATCTCTTGATCCGCTTGGATTTGCTCTACTATCGCTTTTTCCGTTAGCATCTTCTTCTAGTCTCCATTGTAGGGATAACCCAGGTGTTCATAAGCCTTGCGGGTCGCCACGCGCCCTGTCCGGGTCCGCATGATAAAGCCTTTCTGAATCAAGTAAGGCTCATACATATCTTCTACGGTCTCTCGCTCTTCGGCAATATTAACCGATAGAGTCCCAAGGCCAACCGGGCCGCCACCGTACATCTCAATCATGGTCCTCAGGATCTTTTGATCGACATAGTCCAGTCCTTCATGGTCCACATCTAGCATAGAGAGGGCCTTGTCAGTAATGGTGTCATCAATCAAGCCATCACCCATAATCTGAGCAAAATCACGCACCCGCTTCAGCAAACGGTTGGCAATCCGAGGAGTCCCCCGACTACGAAGAGAAAGCTCCTCGGCAGCCTCGTGAGTAATCTCCATCTCAAAAATCTCGGCGGTCCGCTCGACTATCTCTGTCAGATCATCTTGCTCGTAGTATTCCATATGACCGGTAATTCCAAAGCGAGCGCGCAAGGGATTGGACAGCATCCCAGCTCGAGTCGTCGCACCAATCAAGGTAAAGGGAGGAAGATCCAGATGGACACTCCGGCTGGTCTCGCCAGCACCAATCATGATGTCGATGTAAAAATCTTCCATGGCACTGTATAGTACTTCTTCGACTGACATAGGAAGACGGTGGATTTCATCAATAAAGAGAACATCGCCTGGCTCTAGATCATTGAGGATAGCTACCAAATCACCAGCCTTTTCAATGACAGGACCGGAAGTCTGCTTTAGATTGACGCCCAGTTCATTGGCAATAACAAAAGCCATCGTAGTCTTCCCTAGTCCCGGAGGACCAAAAAGAAGGATATGATCCAGCGCCTCATCCCGAAGCTTGGCTGCCTCGATAAAGATTTTTAACTGGTCCTTGACCTTATCTTGACCGATATATTCATGTAAATATTGCGGGCGCAGCGTCCGTTCAACAGCCTCTTCATCGCCCATGATCTCATTGTCTAAAATTCTACTCATACAGTCTATTATAGCAAAAAATGATGCCTCTGATGATTTAAAATCATATTCTATTCAATATGTCACTAATTATTGATTGTTGGGTGTTGGGAATCGATTCCCCTCTTAAACTACCTTGTTTCTTTTTAAGGAATGTACCTAAACTCGCTAATACTCGTAAAGAATAAGGAACGTAGTTTTCGCTCCGCTCAAACTGCGTCAACGTACCTAAACTCGTCTACGTCCCTATCAGGCTTGGTTAGATGAAATAGGTTTAGTAATAATTACATAACGCAGTGGTTGATTGGTATCTTTGTTCGCTCTTATAGCTCCAAAGATTACCTAATCAACTGTGCGGGGGTGAGACAACGAACAATTTTAAAAAATTGTTCTGTCTCACTCCCAGAAAAAAAGCCACCGGTTTTGGTGGCTCTTATAGGGAGATTATTATGAAAAAGTTTTAGGAGTTTTATCATTCAAAGTTAGGAGGTCTTTGATGATGGTATTAGTATACGACGGGAAGCTTAAAGTTTCCTTATAGTCATTTTTTAAATTTTTTTCAAAAAAAGAGGAGGTTCCAAGCAAAGATTTCACATCCTTGTTTGTCACCCTCTCTTTCTTATCTATTTCTTAGCAATGGCATGGTAGCTGGTCTTGCTGGTGAAGATTTGACCCGCTCTCAAGATAACCTTTTCAGCTTGGTCGCTATGAATGGCATCTGGTACGATTTGGAATTCTAGAGCCAAGCCATTGTGTTGAACCATTGGTTTGCCTTCCAGATAAACCGTTTCATCCACAAAGTTAGCAGAATACACCACCAAGGCGGGAGCTTCTGACTTGAAGGTCAAAAAGCGTCCAGACGGCTGATGATAGAAGAAGCCTGCATTCTCATGCCCTTCTGGAAGAGCAAATGGATGGTCCAAGCCTTCTACCAGGCGGATTTGCGGATCAGAATCCTTAAAGAGATCCTCTAAGAGCATAGCTTGGTAGAGATGCTGAACAACCGGACTTTCTTTGTCCACAGTGTGAAGAGGGACACCGTCGGGATGGATAGGGTAAAGCCCTTGATGGTTGATCTGAAAGACATGGTCATTAATCGGCTGAGTGAAGTTTCCTGATAGGTTGAAATAGCTGTGGTTGGTCGGATTAACTAGAGTATCTTGGTCCGTTTCTACTCGATAGCTGATTTCCAACTCCCCTGCTTCCGTCAAGCCATAGGTCACCCAGATCTTGAGATTTCCAGGGAAACCGCCGGTACCATCCGCACGCTCTGTGTACAGGGTGATTTCTTGGTCTGTCACGGATTCCACGCTAAACAAGGCGCTGTCCCAGCCAGTCGGTCCACTGTGGTTGCAGTTGGCACCATTATTGGCTTCTAAGTGATAGGTTTGACCATTGAGCTCAAAACTTGCCTCCGCAATCCGGCCCGCGACTGGGCCAATGCTAGCTCCATACTTGGGGCTATTGCCGACATAGGCATCAAAATTGTCAAAGCCCAATACAATATTAGCGAATTGATCATGCTTGTCTGGTGTCACATACTCTAAGATCGTCGCCCCATAGGTCATGACAGACAATTGATAACCTAAGTCATTTTCGAGGCGATAAGCTTCTACGTCTTGGCCGTCCAGTTGACCAAATAGATATTTTTGATAGTGTTTCACAAGTTGTCTCCTCCAAGATCATTCATTCTAGTGAAAAGGGTGAATCACCACTCCTTGTACAACCCGATTGACGGTACCGGTTGGTGATGGCGTGTCTGGACGATTTTGAACCTTGAGCGAAGTCAAGAGAGAAATCAATTGACCATAGATAATGTATGGGAAGGCACGGTAGATATCCAGTGAATCGGCTGAAGATGCTACCAAAATTTCTCGTACATGCTCAATGCCTGCAGCTTGGTCCGTCAAGAGGACGACCTGACGGGCAATCTGATCTCCGGCTACTTCTCCAACCAAATCTAGATCGTACTGGCGTGTATAAGGGGCAATCGATCCAAATACCAAGACGAGAGTCTGATCATTGATGAGGGATTTCGGACCGTGACGGAAGCCGACAGGACTCTCGTACATGGTCGCGATTTTACCGGCAGTCAATTCCAAAATCTTTAGCTGAGCTTCATGAGCGAGCCCAAAGAAAGGTCCTGCCCCCAAATAGATGACGCGCTCGAAGTCTAAGTCTACAACTTCCTTAACCTCGCGATCTTTTTCCAAGACCTGTTCTGACAGGTGAATCAATTCTTCTACTCGTTTTGCCTTGATTGCTTCCTCACTTGGATCAAAGACCAAGAGGGCTGTCAAGAGCATAGAGGTAAAGCTGGAGGTCATGGCAAAGCCGGCGTCGTTGGTTTCTTTCGGCTGTAAGAGCAAGAGATTGCGCTCATCTCCGTGAGCCTGCTGAGCCAGCTTCCCTTCTTCCGCACAGGTAATGGTGATTTGATAGAGTTCATTGACCAAGTCTTGGGCCAGCTGCACGGTTGCGACACTTTCTGGGGAGTTGCCACTTCGTGCAAAGGAAACCAAGACAGTTGGTACTTCTTTTTTGAGATAGGTTTGTGGATGCGCCACGATATCTGTCGTCGCAATGGATTGGAAATTCCAGTGACGTTCATCGTGCACTTCCTGCAAATACGGAACCAAAGTATCCCCCACATAGGCTGAGGTCCCTGCCCCTGTCAAGATGACCTTGATGTAGCCATGACGCTTCCCAATAGCCTCCAAAAACTCTTGGATTTCTTTTGCTTTCTCTTGATAGAGACGATAGGTCTCTTTCCAAACTTCCGGTTGCTGGTAAATTTCGCGTGTCGTAATTTCAGCCCCCAGTTCCAGCAGTTCTTCTTTTGTATAATCTAGCATGCTTCTCCTCTTTTCTACCCGCCTTATAAGCGGTAAGAGGCCGAGACAATTGTCCCAGCCCCATTCCGAATGTTCAAGCGGTTTTCGCTATCGTATTTTACTCATCCTCGTCGTCATCAAAGTTGGATAAGAGATCATTAACCTTCACGATGCTTTCTTGTGCACGCGCTGGATAAGCTTCTTCTCCTCCGACCAGGCTGTTATTAATAAATTCAATTACCATTGGCAAGTTCATCCCTGCATAGAGGTCAATGGCGCGCCCTTCAAGAATCAGACGGCTAACCGTATTACAAGGAGTGCCTCCCAAAAGATCCGCAAAGACGATGTAGTCCTCAAAGTCTGCAACACAGGCTTCAAACTTGGCTGTAAACTCCTCAGGACCTTCCTCTGGCAAGAGGGCCACGGCATGAATGTTGTCTTGTGGTCCCATAATCATTTCTGTGCTGGCCTTGAGCTCTTCACAGAAGCGACCATGACTGACCAATACTAGGTGTTTTGCCATACCTTACTCCATTATGCCATTCCAAAGAAGAAGTGGCCAAATGCTGAGAATGCGATTGCTGCAAGGATGATGAGCAAGATAGCTTTTGTAGAGTTCATACCCTTTCGTCCAAGCAACCAGTAGATTACACCTGTGATGATAGCTGGTACCAAACGTGGGAAGATAAGGTTGAGCATATCTTGAATTTCAATCGCTTTGTCCCCAATGTGTGGAGTCCAAGAAACTTCAACACCAATCATGCTGGCAATCAAGGCACCAACCATGAAGATACCCAGAACGGCAGCTGCATCGATCAAAGCTGTCAAGGTACTTTGCATGTTGTTGATGAGGTTAACCCCTTCTTTATAGGCAAATTCCAATTGTTTCCAACGGAAAATGTCATAAGCAACTGCCACAGCGATCCACAATAAGATACCGGCTGGGTTTCCTGCAACAGCCAAAGTTGCTGCGATTGAACCCATAATAGCTGGTACCAATGATCCAAAGATTGAGTCCCCAAGAGGAGCGAATGGTCCCATGAGACCTGTCTTGATCCCGTTAACCGCATCTTTCGATTTCACACCATCTTTTTCTTCCAAGGCCAAATCAAAACCAGTGATAATAGTGTGGAAGAATGGTGAAGTATTGAAGAATTGCGTATGCAATTTCATCATTTCTTTCAATTCTGGAGTGCCATCACCATACATTTTACGCAACTGAGGTAAAAGCATATAAAGGTAACCAGAAGCCTGCATCCGCTCATAGTTCCAACCCAATTGGAAGGTGAAGAGGCTACGTTTGTTGATTTGTTTAAAATCTTCTTTTGTTAGTTTGTAATTAGAATTCGTCATCTTCAATTTCCCCGCTTTCTGATTCAGTTACTGGAGCAGCTACAACTGTACGTTGGCTGTTTTTGAAGTGTTGTACTGCAAGGAAGATACCGATAATGGCAATACCAATCATAGATACAGATTTGAAGTTGTTTGTGAAGGCAACCATTTGTTCTTTTGGAAGTTTTGCAAAAGCATCTGTTCCAAGCATTGCTGAAACGGCGTTACCAACACTTTGAACATTGCTATAAAGCACTGTCAACATTGCTGTTAAGCCAAAGCCAAGTGCTAAGTAGTGAAGGTTACGACGAACAGGAAGGTAGCGAAGCAAGATCGCAAATCCAAGACCTGGAAGCATTTGACCCGCAAGTTTCAGACCGTTTGCCAACCATTGTACATTAGCAAGACCTGTAACAACAGTTTCTACGAAAGCTCCACCAAAAGCAAGAGCGAAGAAAACTGGGAGAGCTCGAGAAAGAGCCCAAGGAATCGCTCCAAGAAGGTAGTTGCGTTCGATACCTTTGTAGTCAAAGCGGTCGATTGCAGCATCTACACGGTGAGCGAAGTAAGTTGTAGTCATACGACCAAGAATATCAAAGTAGGTCAACAAAGTTGCTACCGGCACAGCGATTGTAGCAATAGCAAGCTCTGCATCAATCCCTTGTGCTACTGAGAAGGCAGTCGCAAGAACGGCACCAGAAGTCGCGTCAATACGAGAAGCTCCACCAAAAGTACCAACACCGAGTACTGTCAATTGAAGAGAAGCTCCGATAAAGAGACCTGTCTTTAAATCTCCCATGACAAGTCCAGTAATGAAACCAGCAAAGACTGGTGATCCTGCTGATGAAACAATCGTCAACTCATCACAGATTTGATAAGCTGAGTACAAAGTAAGTAGTAAAATTTGCCACCATTGTATCATGACAATTTCCTCCTAAAATTTTTCTTTTTTATTTATAAACTATTTGAGCAACTTCAAGAAGTCTTCAACTGGATCATTTGGAACCATTTGAGCAGTTAACTTAACTCCTTTTTCAGCTAGCTTGTGGAAAGCTTCCACATCGGCATCCACTACGTTGATCGAACGAGTAATCGGACGAGTCTCATCTGATTGAGACATGTTCCCTACGTTTAAGGTTTCAAGTGGTACACCTGCTTCTACCAAACCAAGGAAGCGGTCTGGCTTGCGGGCTACGATGAAGAGACGTTGGCTGTCATATTTTCCAGCCAAGATATTTTCTGCAGCCTTTGCCACTGGCAAGATACTAAGCTTAACACCAGGTGGTGTCGCTAATTTCAAGCCACTTTTTTCGATATCATTTTGAGCGACTTCATCATCGATCACCATGATACGTGAAATATTAAGTTTGGTAGTCCATAGGTTGGCTACCTGCCCGTGGATCAAACGTCCATCGATACGGCATCCTACAATAGTCATAAGTTTTCCCCCTTTACTTCTTTGAATGTAGGTTGTGAAACAAGTTTTAAGGTCTCCTTCCAAGTGCCCTCTGTCTCAAAGACGAGGATCTCATTTTCCCCATCTTTGAGAAAACCATGAGGGATGTAGAGGGAGAGTGTTGGACCGACTTCCCAGAAACGACCGATATGGTGGCCATTTACAAGAACGATCCCTTTTCCAAATCCAGTCATATCAAGGAAGGTATCCTCAACCTGATCTAGATGAAAAGCAAATTGATAAAAAGCTGGTTGACCTTCTTGCCATTCTTTCGAAAAATCCAAGCGATCCAGCTGGCTAAAATCAAGCGCATATTGTTTCCAATGAAGCTTGAAATGAAGATCGATACAAACTCCTGTTCGGATTCCTTTTCGTTGGGTGTCCGCTAAGAGTTTGTGCCCATAATTGACTCTTCCCATGTTTTCGATCAAGAATTTTAGGTTTGTAATCGTTTTCTTTTCTCCGTTTAAAAAAAGATCTTGACCGATTTCTTCTTGGTATTGAGTGGCAATCAACTGATCATTGGCATAAACCTGCACCCGATCACGCGCATCGATGATACGCAAGCGCTCTTCTTCCGCATCCATTTCCACTTCTGTCTCATAGAGCAGATAGCCTAATGGGTGGTCGATTTCTTCCATGGTCTGTGGGTAAAGACTTTCTGTGACTTGAGCAATCTCGTTTAAATTGCCGAACAAACTAGTCTTTTGGGTCAACTCCAATGTTCGTTCAGATAAACTCGACTTCACAAGTGGTTCTGACTGTGGATACTCTGGATAGTAGGTCTTCATCATCTTTTTGACTGCATCGTACTTAGGAGTCGGGTTGCCCTGCTCATCTAAGAGAGCGTCATAGTCATAAGATGTTACTTGAGGTAAATCCACGGTCCCTCGCGCTGAGCAACCGTTCATAAATCCGAAGTTGGTCCCACCATGAAACATGTAGAGATTGATAGAGCCTTCTTGTAAGACCTCATGGACTGCTTCTGCCAACTCTTCTGGATCTCGCTTGATGATGGGTTCTTTCCAACGATTGAACCAGCCATCCCAAAATTCCATACACATGAGTGGCCACTTTTTGTCATGCTCCGCAAAGAACTCTTTCATCTGAGAGAAATTGTAATTTGCTCGCGAACCAAAATTACCGGTTACAAAGAGTCCATCCTCAATCAAAGTCCCTGCTCGAAGAGTCGCCCTCCAAGGTCCATCAGAAGTAAAGAGTGGACAGGTAATGTCCCGCTCGATCATTAGATCTCTGATCGCCCGAAGATAGGCTTTGTCTTCGCCGTAAGAGCCGTATTCATTTTCTACCTGCATCATGAGGATATTGCCCCCACGATCCAATTGGTACTTGGCCACACGTGGCAGGAGTTCGTCGTAATAGCGAGCCACTTCCTCGAGAAAGGCCGAATCTGATGAACGAATCCGAAGGTCTTCTTCGATTAACCAGGCTGGCAAGCCCCCAAATTCCCACTCCGAACAAATAAACGGTGATGGACGGAGGATCACATACAGATCCAACTCTTGAGCCACTTGGATAAAGTGCTCCAGGTCCAAATTCCCTTCAAAGTGAAAATGGCCTCTTTGCGGCTCATGAGCATTCCATGGAACATAGGTTTCAACAGTATTGAAACCTAGAGCTTTTAGGTTATATAAGGAATGATACCAATCCTCACGATCGATCCGAAAATAATGAATTGCACCAGATAAAATCTTAAAAGGTTGATCATTTAAATAAAAATCTTCACGGATTTCAAATGCCCCCATACTGAGAACCTCCTTCTAAGAAACCCTTTTCATTTATTAATATAATATATTAACGAAAAAATGTCAACCACTTTCAAAAAAATATGTTAAAATAATATTAACAAGAGATATCGAAAAAAGAGGTGAAGTACATGGCAATCCCAAAATACCAACACATCAAAGATGATTTGAAGCAACAAATTATCTCAGGTAAATTTGAAAATGGAGATAAATTTTACACAGAAGCCGAGTTGATTAAGATTTATAATGTTAGCTCGATTACTGTTGTTCGTGCTTTGAACGATTTGGCTAGTGATGGATACATCGTCCGCCAACAAGGAAAAGGAACCTTTGTTTCGCGCGCTAGAAAACACAAGCTGGTTGAGTTTTCAGACGTTGAAACCTTCCCTATCCAAAAAGCGACCGTAAAAGTTCTCTCTATCAAGCGTGGCAACGCACTGAACATCTTGGATAAACTAGGACTTGCTCCAACTCAATTCTATTATAAGATTGATCGGACCCGTCATATTGGTGAAGATACTTATATCTACCACCAGACTTATGTCCCAGAGCAATATATTAACCCAAATTATCCGAGCTTAGATTACTATAGTTCGATTTATGATCGCTTTAAAGAAGATTATCATATCCATATGAATGATGAACACTTTGAAGAAATCAATGATATTGTATTTCCAACACCAAGCAAAATCGCTTCTGTGTTGAATATCGATGAAAACTTCCCAACTGTTCGTCAAGTGAAGACGACAAAATTGGAAGCGACCGGTCAAATTCTCGAATATAGCGAAACCTATAAACGCGGCGACTACTATAAAATCAAATTTATCTCTTGTGATCGTGATCATTGATCATTCAAAGTCTGGGGTTTGGCCTCAGACTTTTATGATACAAATTATAGCATGAAAAAATAGTTCCTAAAACATGTAAAACGAATAATCTATAATTAGTGATAGACTTCCTATAAATAGTTTAATCAGTCAAAATTTATTATGATAAATTCCGTGTCTAGAGCACCTAATATCGGCAAAGAAAAAGAGAGTGGGACAGAAATCGGTAATTCGTTAGAATTCGATTTCGTCGTCCCACCTCCGCACAGTTGAGTAGGGCTGTAAAAGCTGATGAAATCAGCGTAGTAGAGCCCACTCAACCACTGCGTCTTGCTCGACAATCCAAAAACAATTAAGAGGCTAGGACTTTTGTCCCAGCCTCTTTTTTTATCAAATTTATGAGGGGCTTAGTCACCTAAACCGATGCGTTCGAAGATTTCATCCACCCGTTTAGTGTAGTAAGTTGGGTTGAAGATTTCATCGATTTCTTCTTGAGTAAGACGTGATGTCACTTCTGGATCTGCTTCAAGAAGTGGTTTGAAATCTACTTGGTTATCCCATGATTGAGCTGTCTTTGGTTGAACAAGGTCGTAAGCTTGCTCACGTGTCATACCTTTTTCAATCAAAGTCAACATCGCACGTTGGCTGAAGATCAAACCAAATGTAGAGTTCATGTTGCGGATCATGTTTTCAGGGAAGACTGTCAAGTTCTTAACGATGTTTCCGAAACGGTTGAGCATGTAGTCGATCAAGATGGTTGTATCTGGTGCGATGATCCGCTCAGCTGATGAGTGAGAGATATCGCGTTCGTGCCAAAGGGCTACGTTTTCATAAGCTGTGACCATGTGACCACGGATCACACGTGCAAGACCTGTCATGTTTTCAGAACCGATTGGATTGCGTTTGTGAGGCATTGCTGAAGATCCTTTTTGACCTTTGGCAAAGAACTCTTCTACTTCACGTTGTTCAGATTTTTGAAGACCACGGATTTCAGTCGCCATACGCTCGATCGATGTTGCGATGCTAGCGAGAACTGCAAAGTACTCAGCGTGAAGGTCACGAGGAAGGACCTGTGTCGAGATTTCTTGAGCACGGATACCAAGCTTATCACAGACGTATTTTTCAACGAATGGTGGGATGTTGGCAAAGTTACCAACCGCACCCGAAATCTTACCAGCTTCCACACCAGCAGCCGCATGCTCGAAACGTTCGATGTTCCGTTTCATTTCGCTGTACCAAGTTGCCAATTTCAAACCAAAAGTTGTCGGCTCAGCGTGCACCCCGTGGGTACGACCCATCATGATAGTGAACTTGTGTTCTTTCGCTTTGTCAGCGATGATGTTAAGGAAGTTTTCAAGATCCTTACGGATGATATCGTTGGCTTGTTTGTAGAGGTAACCATAGGCCGTATCCACCACGTCGGTAGAAGTCAACCCATAGTGGACCCACTTGCGCTCTTCACCAAGCGTTTCAGAAACCGCACGTGTGAAGGCAACCACATCGTGGCGAGTCTCCTGCTCGATTTCCAAAATACGGTCGATGTCAAAGTCTGCTTTTTCACGAATCAAAGCCACATCTTCCTTAGGGATTTCTCCCAATTCAGCCCAAGCTTCGTCAGCCAAGATTTCCACCTCAAGCCAAGCACGGTATTTATTTTCTTCAGTCCAAATATTCGCCATTTCTGGGCGACTATATCTATCAATCATGTTTAATTTTCCTTTCTTTTGATGTTTCACTTATGTGGGGCGGACGTCAGCAGCTTCCTCCGGAATCTCATGACTAAATCTTGAGCCTCTAGTCTCAAGATTTCCGTCGCTTACGCTTTCCCCACGGCGTGAAACATCCGTTTAACGAACAAAAGTCGTTTTATTAAAATTCTTCTTTCCCAATCCACACTGATGGATAATGATCCAGTGTATTCAAATCCGTATCTAACGGTAGATCATAGATGGCTAAATAGTTTTCAGGATATTGTGTAACTAGCTCTTCATACTTAGCTTTCACTTTTTCATGATCACTACTAGCATACAAGACTTCGACGACTGCTCCAGTCTTATCTTTTTCAACAAATGCGTTGACGATGAGTTGAATCATAAAACCTCCTAAATCGAAATTCCCTTCATATTTGCTTCCAGAATAGGCATCTTCACACCTAACTCCTGACCAGTCTGATAGACACTTTGACAACAATAGAAGATATCCTGTTTATCATTGTGTAAGGTCATAATTTTTCGAGTCAGCTCATTTTTCGCAAACATGATTTTCATGGCTTTTCCGGCTATCCAAGCAGGGATTTTGTATGGCAAGAGCTCGGCTTTATAAAGCTTCAAATTCACGCCACGCGCTTCTACAACTTTCAAAGCCTCTCGAATGGCCTTGATGGCTAATGATAATTCCGAAGAACTATTCATCAAGTTCAAAGCCAATTCTTCTGGATTTTCCAGATTTCCCGAACGTGCGGCTGTCGAAGTAACACCTGCGTTAATCGCCATGTGAATCCAAATCCACTCGACCATATCATGAGGCACTTCCCACTTCAAATCTGCAGAAGTCAGTAAAGTTGTCAGATCAGCATAGTTAGAAATCTGTGCTTTTTGCTCACCTTCTAGCATTAAATGGTCGAACAAGACACCATCCAAATGGTCCTCCTGCATGTGACCTCCAGCTGTTGGAAAAGCTAAAATATAGTCATAATCTCCTGCCCACTCTTGGACCTCTTTTCGAGTATCCCAAAAATTACAGAAGAAAACAAGGGTGCCTTTGATATTATTTTTTAGCAAGGTCTCCACAGCCTCTTTGACAAGCCCATGACGCACACTCAGAAAAATAAAATCATATTCCGAATCAGCTTCTGCCACACGAACCTCATAGGTATCGTGTTTGTTCTCACCCTTGGAATGATAGCGACCATCTAGTAGATCAACCGACAATTCCTTCGGAGCAGTGCTTTTCTTACTATCTCTCAGTACGTGCTCTACTTGATGGCCTGCTTTTTGAAAGGCGTAGGCATAAGTGGTCCCGATGACTCCAAGTCCTAGAATCGCTATTTTCACTTAAAAATCAATTCCTTTCCAGCAGTAGTTGTCTGGCTTCTCTTGTCGATTTTTCACCTGCGACAAGCCTAGTCAACCTTGCAGGGGTAAGACGACGGACCTTATTGCTGGGGTCCTGTCTTACTCCCCAAACTCCTCAACCTTATCTGGTTCAATACTAAACAAAGTCACATGTCCCATTTTGCGGTTGTGCTTTGCTTCTAGTTTACCATATAAGTGGAGGTGAGCGCTTGGATTTTCTGTCACATATGTTTCAGCAGCCTCGACGTGTTGGCCGAGAACATTGAGCATAACAGCTGGTGCATGGAGGTGAATAGCAGGAAGTGGTGCTCCGAGAACGCCCAAGATATGCGTGTCAAACTGTGAAAAGTCACAGGCTTCAATTGAGTAGTGACCTGAATTATGTGGGCGAGGCGCGATTTCGTTGACGATAATGTCATCAGCTGTCGCAAACATTTCCACGCAAAGGGTTCCAGAAAGGTTGAGTTGTTCTGCAATTCGCACTGCCATGGCCTTGGCTTTTTCAGCTAGATTTTCAGAAATGCGAGCGGGCACAATGGTTTTTGAAAGAATGTTGTTGCGGTGGATATTTTCCTGAACGGGAAAGACTGTCACGTCCTTGCTGTTACCTGACACGATGACCGAAATTTCAAGGTCAAAGTTGACGAACTCTTCTAAAACGCAGTCTGCTGAATCAGCTAAAGCATAGGCCTCTTCCAAATCTGCTTCTGAACGAATGACCTTCTGACCATGGCCATCGTAGCCACCGGTCGCCGTCTTGAGGACATAGTTTTTAGACAGGTCGATATCTGCCAAGTCTTGGCTTGAGGTCACGACCTTGTAAGGTGCTACAGTGACTTGGGCCTTGTTAGAAAGAAAGTCCTTCTCAAAAATACGGTTTTGGGAGATGCGGAGTAGGTCTGTCCCTTGTGGAAGCTGACCATCCTTGATAACGGCGTCCAAACCGTCAGCATCCACATTTTCAAATTCATAAGTGAGAATATCACAACGCTCTGCCAACTGACGAAGAGCATCCACGTCGTCGTATGGGGCTACGATGATTTCTGCCACGCGAGAGGCTGGGCAATCAGCTGCTGGGTCCAACGCGATAACCTTGTGTCCCATGTAGATAGCTGAGATCGCCATCATCTGACCGAGTTGACCACCACCGATGATACCAATGGTTTTAGTTGAGCTCATTTGTAGACTCCTCTGCAATTTTTCCTTGTTCTTCAGCAAAATCCGCCAAAGCTGTCGCAATAGCCTGATCCTCTACTGAAAGGAGACGAAGGGCAAAGAGGGCAGCGTTAGTCGCACCGGCTTCACCGATTGCCATGGTTGCGACTGGCACTCCACCTGGCATTTGAACGATAGAATAAAGAGAATCCACACCGCTAAGGGCACGAGACTTGACAGGTACCCCGATAACTGGAAGGGTTGTTTTAGCAGCAACCATCCCTGGTAAGTGAGCAGCGCCACCTGCACCCGCGATGATGACCTTGATGCCACGGCTACGTGCTTCTTCGGCATGTTTGAACATGAGGTCCGGTGTACGGTGTGCGGAAACAACCTTCTTTTCGTAAGCGATGCCGAAGTTGTCAAGGACTTCAGCAGCTTTTTGCATGGTTGCCCAGTCGGATTTTGAGCCCATGATGATGGAAATTACTGGTTTAGTCATAATTTTTCCTTTTTCTTTTTTTGATAATGTTCTTAGGTGGTGGGGACGGAAGCAAACCTTCGGTTTCATTCCTAAACTTTGAGCCTAAGGTCTCAAAGTTTCCCCCGACCAGAACAGGATCTGTTCTGGTCTTTTCACCACGGCGACCATCATCGTGTTTGGCGACTTCGTCGCCTAATATAGCATTGATATTCGAAAACTCGAAGAAAATCATAGAGTGACAAGGCAAAGCGACGAAGATAGAACTAAAGTTCATCAAGGAGATTTAACACAGTCAATCGAAGATTTTCAAAGAGTTTTATTTATTCGCCTTGCTACCGATATCCTTACGGTAGAACAGGCCTTTTGTGTTTTGTTTGTTGAGTTCGTTGTAGATAATGTTTTGGCTGTCTTTGACGGTGTCTGCTGTGGTAACCAGCATGTAGACGCGTCCGCCGTTTGAGAGAAGCTCTTGTCCATTTTCAGCGAATTCGGCACCGGCATAGTAAGTGATGATATCACCATCTGTCTTGGCTGGAAGCTTGACACCCTTCTCATAAGCGAGTGGGTAGCCGTTGGATGCTACAACCACGCCCAGTGTCACCCCCTTGTCTGTCCAAGTGATGGCCGGCTCTTTGCCATCCAAAATGTCAGTGATGTTTTGTGCAAAGTCAGATGTCAAACGAGGCAAGATAATTTGCGTTTCAGGATCACCAAAACGAGCGTTGAACTCGATAACTTTCGGTCCATCAGCTGTCAAGATAAGCCCCGCGTAAAGGACACCAAGATACGGACGCCCTTCTTTGATCATGCCTTCAAGAACTGGCTTGACAATGGTGTCAATCGCTGTGTCAACCACGCTTTGTGGCAAGTGAGGAACTGGTGCATAGGCCCCCATCCCACCAGTGTTAGGACCCTTGTCGCCATCATAAGCACGTTTGTGGTCCTGAGCCGTTGGCATAATGTAGAACTTGTCCCCATTGACAAAGGCAAAGAGAGAGAACTCTTCTCCATCAAGGAATTCCTCGATGACCACACGCGCACCTGAATCACCGAATTTATTGTCCAACAGCATCTCGTGAGCCGCTTCAACGGCTTGCTCAACTGTCTCCGCAACGACGACACCTTTCCCAAGGGCCAAACCGTCTGCCTTGACGACGATTGGAGCGCCTTTTTCTTCGATGTAGGCCTTGGCTTCCTCGAAATCTGAAAAGGTCCCATAGGCTGCTGTCGGAACGTCGTATTTGACCATGATTTCCTTGGCAAAATCCTTAGACCACTCCAGCTCAGCCGCAGCCTTAGTCGGACCAAAGGCTTTGAGTCCAGCTGCATTGAAGTCATCCACGATTCCAGCCGCAAGGGCATCATCTGGACCGATAAAGGTCCAAGCAATCTCATTGACTTTTGCGAAGTCAATCAGCTTAGAATGTTCGGAAATTCCGATATTGATCAAATCCAGACCATCTAATCGCATCCCGTCATTACCAGGAGCCACAAAAACCTGCTCAACGTCTTTAGACTCCAACAATTTCTTGGCAATCGCATGCTCACGACCGCCAGATCCAACAACCAAAAGTTTCATCTCGAACCTCTTTTGCGAATTATTTTATTAAATTATATCATAATCGTTCGTTTTATTCTAATATTTCAAGGAATATCCGATGATTTTCATTAGAAAACAAACTTTTTTCATTATTTTTTAAATTTCTGCTCCTTTTTACGAATATTATAATTGAGACCTCTAATATTTTTTAAAAAAGGAGTTTTATGCAGAGAATAAAGAAACTACTCTTGGCAGCTTGTCTTTTCTGGGCAGGAGCTTCACAAGTTGCAAGAGCAGACCAAAACGTCAATTATATCTACAAGGAAAAAGGACAATTAGTTGTCCACCTCGGGACCATTCCAGATCGCTTCCAAAGCGTTAGCGTCCCCATTTGGTCCGAGCAAAATGGCCAGGACGACCTCATTTGGTATCCTGTCCAACGAGGAGAAAATGGGTTTGATTTGCAAGTACCTCTGACTAATCATTTGGATCAAGCAGGACTTTATCACATCCATGTCTACGGGATCCATTCTAACGGAAATATTGAAGGACTGTTTCCTCTACAGACAATCATTGAAGAAAAAGATCTGACTTCTTCCCAACCCAAGATTACAGTCCGACCTAGCACTGCACAGCTATTTGAGATCCAACTCCAGCTTTTTGAAGATGTGGAGGAGGTCTTCTTTCCCATCTGGTCTGAACAAGATGGCCAAGACGACTTGATCTGGTATCCCGCAAAAAGAACGGCACCTGGTCGCTACCAATTATCCTTCAATGCCGAGAAACATACAGGGAAAGGAACCTTTCATCTCCACGTCTACCAAAAAGACAAGGGGCACTTAAAAGGCCTGCTTGCCACTGAATTTCAGGTCGAGCGGGTCAAACCTGCTCCACTGGTCACTCAACCGGATAATTACTATCCCGTCGGCGAATGTACCTGGGCGGCAAAAGAGCTAGCTCCTTGGTCACAAAACTGGTGGGGAAACGGTGGCATGTGGGCAGCTAGTGCACGCGCTGCGGGCTTCCGGACAGGAAATACCCCAGAGGTCGGTGCTATCGCCTGTTGGGATAATGGAGGCTATGGCCACGTTGCAGTCGTGACGGAGGTCGAACATGATCAAAAAATCCAAGTAAAAGAAGCTAATTACAATGGAAATCGGACCATCAACAATTTCCGTGGCTGGTTTGACCCCACGAATGTTGTCTGGGGAACAGTCAGCTATATCTATCCAAATTAAGGAATTCCTAACCAGAACAAAAGGCGCTCATCAATCGATGAGTGCCTTTTTAGATTAATGTCTGAAGTGACGAACACCTGTAAAGATCATGGTCAAACCATATTTATCAGCCGCTTCGATTGACTCTTGGTCACGGACTGATCCACCCGGTTGGATGATAGCCTTAATTCCTGCCTTAGCGATTTCTTCTACGTTATCCGCAAATGGGAAGAAGGCATCTGAAGCAAGGACAGCACCGTCAAGGCGGTCTTTAGCTTGGTCAATAGCGATGCGGACAGATGCCACACGGTTGGTTTGACCAGGGCCAACACCAAGTGTCATGTGGTCGTTGGTCACGATGATCCCATTTGATTTGACGTACTTGATAGCCTTCCAAGCAAACTCAAGAGCTGTCGCTTCTGTCTCCGTTGGTTGGCGTTTGGTCACTACTTGCCAGTCAGCTGGACTTTCTTTGACAACGTCTTGATTTTGAACGAGGAGACCACCAACAACACCAGTGTATTCTGCTTCCACTTCGCTAGCATCTTGAGCATCAAACGGCAACGCAAGAATCCGCAAGTTTTTCTTCTTAGTTGTCAAGATTTCAAGCGCTTCATCTGTGTAGCTTGGTGCAATGATGATTTCAAGGAAGACTCCATGCATTTTTTGAGCCGTCGTAGCGTCTACCTCACGGTTGAGAACGACGATTCCACCGAAGATGGATACTGGGTCAGACTCATAAGCGTAGTCCCAAGCAGTTTCAATATCATCAGCTTGACCAATCCCACATGGGTTCATATGTTTCAAAGCCACAACGGTTGGACGGTCTTTGAAATCACGGATGATCCGAATCGCAGCATCCGCATCGCGGATATTATTGAAGGACAATTCTTTCCCGTTGAGCTGTTTCGCGGATGCAATCGAATAATCCGTTGGCAAGGCCTTTTGGTAGAAGTCTGCGTCTTGTTGAGGGTTTTCCCCGTAACGCATGGCTTGCTTGAGATCATAAGTCAAAGTAAGTTTTTCAGGTTTTTCTTCACCCACTTGAGCTGTGAAGTATTCAGCAATCAACGCATCATAGGCTGCTGTGTGGCGGAAGACTTTCGCTGCCAAACGTTGGCGAGTTTCGTAACTTGTTTCGCCGTTGGCTGCAAATTCGTCCAAAACCACAGCATAGTCAGCAGGGTCTACCACAACTGTTACGCTAGCGTGGTTTTTCGCTGCTGAACGAAGCATGGATGGCCCACCGATATCGATATTTTCAACTGCGTCCGCGTAAGTTACATCTGGTTTAAGAATCGTTTCCTTGAATGGATAAAGGTTGACCACCACAAGGTCGATCAACTCAATCTTGTTGTCCTTAGCAGCCTCTAGGTGGCTATCGAGGTCACGACGAGCGAGGAGACCGCCATGGATATTTGGGTGGAGAGTCTTGACACGACCATCCATCATTTCTGGGAAACCAGTCACATCATCGATAGCAATGGTATTAACACCAGCATTGTCAAGGGCAACTTTAGTACCACCAGTTGAGATGATGTCCCAACCAAGTTTCTTGAGTTCTTGGGCAAATTCAACAATGCCCGCTTTATCTGAAACACTAATTAGTGCGCGTTTAGTCATTCTATTCCTCTTTCTTTAGATCCAACCGCATAGCGACTTCGTTATTTTCTTCTATAAATCCTGTTTCCTGAAAACCCAAACTAGTCAGCAGGTACTTCATTTTTTCATTTCCAACCACATAATCTGCGATAATATGATTGCAATCTCTATCCATCTGAGCCTCTTTGATCAGAACTTCCAAGGCTTTTCGTCCATAACCTTTTCCTTGGTACTGCTGGCCAATCATTATCCGCCAGATAAAGTATTCTGCCTCATCCTTATCTATTTCCAACAGTAGAAAACCAACTACTAGCTCATTCCAATAGATTGCCATGGGAAACACATCCCCATTCTCTCGGTAGAGCCATGCGTCAGCTAAAGAACGCTCATTGGGAGCTACAAAACGCGCTCGTTCATCAGCATCAGATATTTTCAAATCCAGCACTGCCTGAAAACTGCTCTCATCTACTAATTTCAGATTAATCATTTTTCTCCTTTTGAATAAATAGGATTTTGAGGTGATTAAAGACTAATCTAACTCATATAAAAGGTAGTTATCAAAATTTATGATTCCTTTGAGGTAATCTCGGTCTGCTTTAGACAACTCAAATTCTGGAAAGGTCGCAATTAAACTGGACAAATAAAAATAATTCGGGTGCCGACGATAAGAAAAACCTGCTTGACCGAATTTTCCTTGACAAAAATCATAGGCAAGTTTTAATTCTTGACTTGTGACACCGTCTAAAATTTTATCTAACTCTGAAAGCTGACTTTTATCAGTATTTTCTATCATAGCTTTCACTGTATTTACTAAAACAAAAAGAAAATCCTTAGTATTATCCAGTAGGATTGGTCTGTTAGATAACTTATTCTTTAACTCCATATAGTATTGGTCCATAATCATTTCTTCCTCTCCACTCCCAAACTATCCAAGACTTCCGGATAGAGCTTGTACTCTGTTTCGTGGATGCGCGTTTCGAAAGTAGCAAGGGTATCCCCTTCAAGGCGTGGTACACGGACTTGTTTGATGACCTTACCGGTATCAACACCAGAGTCCACCCAGTGAATGGTCACACCGCTCTCAGCTACACCTGCATTCCAAGCATCCTCAATACCATGAGCACCTGGAAATTCCGGAAGATAGGCTGGGTGAATATTGATAATTCGACCTTCATAAGCTGCTAGTAAGGTTGGGCCAACGATTTTCATGTAGCCTGCGAGGCAAACCAAGTCAATCTGATGTTTATCCAAAAGTTCGACAATGGCTCCTTCATAGTCTGCCTTGTTCTCAAACTCTTTGAGTTCAAAGGCATAGGTTAATACCCCTAGCTTTTCGGCACGTTCTATGACATAGGCATCCCGGTGATCTGAAAAAACAAATTCTACTGGAAATTGTTCCGCGATCACCTGGAAGTTTGAACCATTTCCGGAAGCAAAAACAGCAATTTTTTTAGCCATTATTTTATCACCACATTTGCATCTGTCTTCTTGACAATCCGACCAATTTCATAAACAGGTTCGTCAAGAAGTTCTTTGACACGTTCCACATTTTCTAGTTTGACCGCAAGCATGAGACCAATACCCATGTTGAAGATTTCAAACATTTCTTCATGTTTGATTTGGCCATATTTTTCAAGGGCTTTGAAAATCGGAAGAACTGGCACTTTGCTTTCATCAATTTCAGCAGCCAAGTCATCTGAGAACATACGTGGTACATTTTCGATGAAACCACCACCTGTGATATGGGCGATTCCGTTGACCAATTCTTCTTTGATGAGCGGTATAACAGCCTTAACGTAGATACGAGTTGGTTCAAGAAGAACGTCTTTAAGTTTCTTGCCTTCTAACTCAGGTAATACTTCTTCACCTGTGTAATCCGCAAAGACACGACGCACGAGTGAGTAACCATTTGAATGGATACCACTTGATGCAAGGCCAAGAATCACATCCCCCTCAGCTACTTTTGAACCGTCGATAATTTGAGATTTTTCTGCAACACCGACAGCAAACCCAGCCAAGTCATAGTCGTCTTCGCCATACATACCAGGCATTTCAGCAGTTTCCCCACCGATGAGGGCTGCTCCAGCCTGCACACACCCTTCAGCTACACCAGCAACGACTTGTTCCAATTTAGCTGGTTCATTTTTACCAGTTGCGACGTAGTCCAAGAAGTAGAGGGGCTCTGCACCTGCAGCGATGATATCGTTGACACACATAGCCACACAGTCCTGACCGATTGTATCGTGCTTATCGTACTTGATGGCCAGCATGATCTTAGTTCCGACACCGTCCGTACCTGAGATCAAAACAGGCTCTTTGACACCTGTTTTTGAAAGGTCAAACATGCCACCGAAACCACCAAGAGCTCCCATAACACCCGCACGTTCCGTACGTGCCACGTGTTTTTTGATCCGTTCAACAACTTCATAACCCGCTTCAACATCTACACCAGACTGCGCGTAAGCATTTTTGTTTGTCATTTGTTCATTCCTTTTCTTTTTTTGAGAAAGATTGCGACGTATTTTTAGATAAACCATCTTTTTATCTAAAAATACTAGTCAGGTCTCTAGCTTTGATCCCATAGGACAAAGCGTCTACTGACAAATGCTTTAGCTTTTAGTCAGTAGTGAGACGTGGAGCGTATGCATTCTTATTTGTCATTTGTTTATTCCTTTTTCTCTTCCTAGAGTCTACTGTGATTGATCAGATTCACTTGCAAACATTCCTAATAAAAGGAGGTCTGCTCATTCAAGCTTTCCAAATAGCGTTCTTCGTAGTCATATAAAGGTGTTGGGTATTTCCCATCGAAGTAAGCTACACAAAGACCACCGTTTGGTGCATCGGTATCAATACCAATAGAATCAATCAAGCCATCAATGGACAAGTAGGTCAAGCTATCCGCACCAATAATCTCACAAGTTTCCTCTACTGTATGGTTGGCTGCGATCAGCTCCTCGCGGCTCTGAATATCAATTCCGTAGAAACATGGATAAGCCAGAGCTGGACTGGCAATTGCCACATGGACTTCAGTAGCCCCTGCTTCTTTCAACAATTTCACAATCCGACGAGAGGTCGTTCCACGTACAATAGAATCATCAATCATGACAACCCGTTTGCCTTTCACGACCCCAGATACGGCAGAGAGCTTCATCCGCACTCCTTGTTCCCGCAATTCCTGAGTCGGTTGGATAAAGGTCCGTTGGACATACTGATTCTTGATCAAGCCCATTTCATTTGGCAGACCGGATTCTTCCGCAAAGCCCATGGCCGCACTGAGAGAGGAGTTGGGAACCCCCACTACAATATCTGCTTGGTTCTTAAATTCTCGTGCTAACTGAGCGCCCATCCGCTTGCGAGCCGTATGGACGTTGACTCCTTGGATATTGGAATCAGGACGAGCAAAATAGATATACTCCATAGAACAAATCGCTAGTTGAGTATCATCCGTATAGCGATCATAGGTAATACCATTTTCATCGAAAATCACGAGCTCACCAGGATGCACATCTCGAATCCATTCTGCCCCAATCACCTCAAAGGCACAGGTTTCCGAAGAAACAACCAAGGCACCATTGGCCATTTTCCCGATAGAAAGAGGACGGAAGCCATTTGGGTCCAACGCCGCGATCAGCTTATCTTCAAACAGCATCAGATAAGCAAACCCACCTTTGACCGTATTGAGTGCTTCCTTGATTTTCCCCATAAAGGAAGGGTTGTGGCTCCGACGGATCAAGTGGGCCAGAATTTCTGAGTCAGAGGTCGAGCTAAAGATGGCTCCATTTTTTTCTAATTCCGATTTGAGCGATTGGGCATTGGTCAAATTCCCATTATGGGCCAGACCAAACTGCGTATCGTGAAAGCGGAAGAGGAAGGGTTGGATGTTATCCACAGACGCTTCCCCCGCTGTCGCATAGCGAACATGTCCAATAGCAGAAGATCCTGTCAATTTTTCAAGATTTAAAGGATTCCGAAAGACTTCTGAAAGCAGACCTGTATCCCGATGGCGTCTCAAGGTTCCTTGGTCATTGGCCAAGATGCCTGCCCCTTCTTGTCCCCGGTGTTGGAGACTGTGAAGGCCAAAATAGGTGAGTTTTGCTGCGTCTGGATGTCCCCAAATCCCAAAGACTCCACACTCTTCATTAAGAGATTTTACTTCGTATGTCATGTTGTATACCTTTTATTTTCCAGTAAAGTATTGAACCGCTGATGCAAAAAGATGTTGATCTTTATTTCCTGGAATATTTTGGAAGAGACCGTCTTCAAAACGTTCTGAGTGACCCATCTTCCCGATGATTTGACCGTTCTTGCTGGTAATTCCTTCGATGGCATGGACAGAACCATTTGGATTGTATTTAGAATCCATGCTTGGTTGGCCCTCAAAATCAACGTATTGGCTAAAGATTTGACCATTGTCACGAAGCTCTGCGAATTCCTCAGCTGTCACGACAAACTTCCCTTCACCGTGTGATACTGGGATAGCGTGGATGTCTCCAACTTCTACTCCCGCAAGCCATGGTGAGTTGGTATTGGCAATCCGTGTTTCCACCATCTTAGCCACGTGTTGGTTGGCATCATTGTAGAAGAGGGTTGGACTGGTACTGCTTGCATCTTCAAAGTTACCGTATGGAAGGAGACCTGATTTGACAAGAGCTTGGAATCCATTACAGATACCGATGATCAAGCCACCGCGTTCGATGAAGCTATCAATAGCCGAACGAACTTTTTCATTGAGCAAGATGTTAACGATAAATTTAGCTGATCCATCTGGTTCATCCGCTGCTGAGAAGCCACCTGCAAAGAAGATAATGTTGGCTTTTTCAATGTTGTCAACCATGGTGTCAACAGACTTGACAATCACCTCTTCATTCAGTGTGACAAATGGTACCAAGTTAACTTTTGCGCCTTCTTTTTCAAAGGCCTTAGCTGAATCGTACTCAGAGTTGGTACCTGGGAATACTGGGATGTAAACCACTGGTGTATCAACTGTTTCTTTAGCTTTAATCACAGCATCTGTTGCTACAGCAGGTACTTCTTCCAACTCAGTTGCTTGTGCAAATTCCGTTGGGTAAACTTCTTCCAATTTACCTTGGAAAGCACTGTCAAGTTTGTGTCCATCAAGCGTTACACCATTGACAGTAAGTGTAAAGTCAGCTACTGTTTGTCCGATCTTAGCAACACCTGCAATTTCTTCAGTCGATGTGAAGACGAATCCACCCAATTGGGCTGTCAAGCTAGTGTCAAGGTCAGCTAATTCGACGTTTGCTCCGATATGGTTCCCAAATGTTGCAAGGGCAAGAGCTTCAACCACACCACCATATTTAACAGCTGATGCGGCTGTCACTTTGTGGTCAGCTTGGATAGCTTCAAATTGAGCAAAGTTCGACTTGATGAGTCCAAAGTCAATTTCTTGTGCCAAAGCATGACCAGGAATGTAGTAAATATTTTCACCAGCAACTTTAAATTCTGGAGAAAGAACCTTACGGCTATCCGCAGTTGTTACCCCAAAAGCAACCAAGGTTGGTGGTACTGTCAATTCTTCAAAGGTACCAGACATCGAGTCTTTACCACCGATAGATGGCAAACCAAGTTGAATCTGAGCTTCAATGGATCCAAGAAGAGCTGATACTGGTTGGCCAAAACGCTCTGCTTGTTTATCCATCCGCTCGAAGTATTCTTGATAAGAGAACCGAGCCTTAGACCAGTTGGCACCAGCAGCAACCAAACGAGCAGTTGCTTCGATGACCGCATAAGCAGCACCATGATATGGAGACCATTCGGCGATATAAGGGTTAAATCCTTGCGCCATAACAGAAGCAGTTGTTGTCACGCCATGTTGGACTGGCAATTTCTGTACAGAAGCTTCCGTTGGTGTAATTTGGTAGCGACCACCGAGTGGGTGATTGACTGTTGAACGACCAACTGAACTATCAAAGATGGTTTGTAACCCTTTTTGACTGGCATGGTTAAGGTCAGCCAGGACTTCAAGAGTATCAGCTTCAAGGGTTGCAGCAGATGTTTGACGTTCTTCTGGAAGCTTAACATCCTTGTCAACCACCTTAGCATCTACAACCACACGTACACCGTTTGTATCAAGGAAACGACGTTCCAAATCAACGATGGTTTCACCATTCCAGTGCATGACAAGATTTGGTTTCTCCGTCACTGTTGCAACGACAACAGCATCAATATTTTCTTTGTTACATGCTGCGACGAAGGCATCTACATCTTCTGGACGAACCACGACAGCCATCCGTTCTTGAGATTCAGAGATGGCAATTTCTGTACCGTTCAAACCTTGGTATTTCAATGGCACTTTGTCTAGATCAATTTCAAGACCATCTGCCAATTCACCGATCGCCACACAGACACCACCAGCACCAAAGTCATTTGATTTCTTGATCAGACGGGTCACTTCCCCATTACGGAAAAGACGTTGAATCTTACGTTCTTCGATGGCATTCCCTTTTTGAACCTCAGCACCAGCTGTTTCAACAGATTCAACCGTTTGAACTTTAGAAGAACCTGTCGCACCACCGACACCGTCACGTCCAGTCTTCCCACCGAGCAAGATAATCACATCACCTGCTTCAGGTTTTTCACGGACAACATTTTCTTTAGGAGCCGCACCGACAACTGCACCTAGCTCCATACGCTTAGCAACGAAACCTGGGTGGAAGTATTCACGAACATAAGTTGTCGCCAAACCAATTTGGTTACCGTATGAAGAATAACCGTGAGCCGCTGTTTTAGAGATCACTTGTTGTGGCAATTTACCAGCACGAGTTGCTGAAATTGGAGCTGTAATATCACCAGCACCTGAGATACGCATGGCTTGGTAAACGTATGAACGACCTGACAATGGGTCACGAATGGCACCACCAATACAAGTAGCCGCACCACCAAATGGTTCGATTTCAGTTGGGTGGTTGTGGGTTTCATTCTTGAACATAAGAAGCCATGGTTCTTTCACACCATTGACATCCACTTCAATTTCAACAGAGCAGGCATTGATTTCATCAGACACTTCCATGTCATCCAAACGACCATTAGCACGCTCATAACGACCAAAAATAGTGGCCATATCCATCAAGGTTTGAGGTTTTTCCGTACGTCCCAACTCGTCACGCATGGCGATATATTTGTCATAAGTCGCTTGCAATTGTTTTTCAAATTTAGAAGCTGAGAAGTCGATGTTTTTCAACTCAGTCTCGAAAGTTGTATGACGGCAGTGGTCAGACCAGTAGGTATCCAACACCTTCAACTCAGTCTCAGTTGGCACACGTCCAATAGACTTGAAGTAATCTTGAATGAAGAGAAGGTCATCCACTTCCATGGCCAATCCTTGCTCAGCCTTATACTGTGCAAAATCTTCTGCCGTATAAATTTCAAAGAAATCCAAGCTTGGAATGGTCTTGTTAGACTCAGAAAAATCCTGTTTCGCAATACCAACAGTGATATCTTTGAAACGAGAATCCACTGGATTCAAGAGGTAGTTTTTGACAGCTTCCAACTCATTCGCATCAATATCCTTGTTAACCAAGTACAATTGCGCTGTGTTCACTGTTACATCATTTGAACTACCAAGCAAAAGCAAAGCTTCTTGCGAAGATGCTGCCCGTTGGTCAAATTGACCAGGCAAACTTTCGATAGCAAAGAAAGCATAGTTCTCAAGATCAGCCTGAACCGCAGCCTCGTCCAAAACAGTATCAGTCACTTGCTCAGAGAAGATGTGTTTTTCCGCACGCGCAAACAAGTCCTCTGCCAAACCAAAGACATCATAAACCTGAACAATCCGAAGATCCTTCAACGTTTTCAACTGAAGATTATGCTGTAATTCTTTTACTAAAGAGTCCGATTTCACACGAAAATCAGCTTTTTTCTCAACGAAAATACGTTTATCCATTTTATTTCCTTTATTTCTATTCAAACATGCTCTTGAAGACGAAGATTTTCCGTTTCAAAAAGATTACTTCAAGCCCTGCAATTTCTCTAACACAACCTTGTACACATCTGTCAGACTGCCCAAGTCTCTACGGAAAACATCCTTGTCCATATGGTGCCCTTCCGCATCCCAAAGACGGCAGTTATCTGGTGAGAATTCATCTGCCAAGATAATCTTGCCATCCTTATCAAAACCAAATTCCAATTTGAAGTCAATCAAACGAAGACCAATTTGTGCAAACCAATCTTTCAACAATTCATTGATACGACGCGTTTCTTCCTTGATATAAGCAATTTGCTCATCATTGGCAATATCCAAGAACTTGACATGCTCATCATTGATAAAGGGATCATCCAACTCATCATTCTTGTAGTAAAATTCAACGATTGGAGTCTCCAAGTCCAAACCTTCTTCAACGCCAAACCGTTTAGAAAAGGAACCCGCAGTCACATTACGTAGAACAACCTCCAAAGGAATGATAGTAACCTTCTTGTTCAATTGTTCGGTATCAGAAATACGTTCGATAAAGTGCGTCTCTACACCCTCAGCATTCAATTTTTCAAAAATAAGAGACGAAATCTGATTGTTGAGCACACCTTTCCCCTCAATGGTCTCTTTGCGAGCTCCATTCAGCATGGTGGCCTGGTCCTTATAAACGGACTTAATCACATGTTCGTCTTCTGTACTATAAATATCTTTTGCTTTCCCCGTATAAATTAATTGATCGGACATCTTCTTGTTCGCCTTTCATCTTTTATCCCTTTCAGTGTATCACAGAGAGGTTGTTTTTTCAAGTTAAATCCGTATCTTGTTCGCTTGTAACACAAAAATAATAAGAGATTGAATCAAAAAGATTCAACCTCATATTTTTAGATGCTTATTCGTTCGTAAAAACCGAACTTTATTTGCTTGTTTTCTTCAAAACGTAGTCTACCATATCTCCAACAGTTGCCATGGCATCAATATCCTTGTCTGGAATATTGATTTGATAGGCTTCTTCCAAATAAATAATGTATTCCATGAGATCAACGGAATCCACTTCCAAGTCTTTTCGTAAATCCAAATCCAAAGAGACCTCATAGTCAGATCCCTTATTATCTTGAATCAACCCTTCAACTAGTTTAAAAATTTCTTGATGACGACTCATTTCTCTTCCTCCAATTCTGATAATTCAACCACAGATTTACGAATAACATCTGTTTCCAACATGGTCCGGATCTGGCGAATTGTGCTATAGACAGCCTTGGCATCACTAGAACCATGGGTTTTCACGACAGGGGCTTGCAAGCCAAACAAGACCGCACCTCCAACATCTGAATAATCCAAGGTCTTTTTCAAACCTCGTAGATCATTCTTCAAGAGGAAGGCTCCAATCTTGGCTTTCAACCCACCACCACTAAGGACCGTTTTCAACTGTTTAAAGAGGCCCAGAGCAGTTCCTTCCATAGTCTTAAGGACAGCATTACCTGTAAATCCATCTGTCACAATGACGTCAGCAACTCCATCCATCAAGTCACGCGCTTCCACATTTCCTATAAAATTAAGAGAAGGATCCGCTGCTAATAGTTGATAGGTCTCCTTGCGTAGGGGATCCCCCTTGCTTTCCTCTGTTCCGTTATTTAAGAGACCGATACGAGGCCGCTTAATGCCACGGACATTCTCTGCATAATAGGCTCCCATAATCGCATATTGGTGCAAGTGTGTTGGCGTATTTTCAGCATTTGCCCCCAGATCCAACATATCATAGCCCTTCCCATCAAGGGTAGGAAGAGTCGACATCAAACCTGGACGATCGATGACCTTGATCCGACCGACGATGAAGTAACCAGAGGCAAGAAGAGCTCCTGTATTTCCTGCAGAAAGCATCGCATCCGCTTCCCCATTCTTAACTGCATGCGCTGCTAAGACCATACTTGCTTGCTTTTTCCGACGAATCGCACGAGTTGGCTCATCATCTGAGTTGATTTTCTCATCCGTATGGACGATGGATACCCGTTCAGTTGCCGTTAGGTATTGCTTAATTTTAGCCTCATCCCCATACAAAATGACTTCAATATCCTTAAATTCTTGTATGGCTTGATTGACCCCTTCTACCAGGGCCTGTGGAGCATGATCTCCACCCATTGCATCAACTGCAATTTTTTTCATTTCTTACCTCCAGACTGATCTTTTAAGATCTCTCCCCAGCTTCCCAGGGAATCAATAAATTTCTTAGCTTTAAGATGAATGCCGACATATTCATCATAGAGTTGGTCTAGACACTTTCTCAACTCTTTCTTCATCGCATCATGGATGGAAATCGTCTCTAACTCACTAAATTTCACGGCTTGAAAACGATCTAGCAAATAGAGAGCATTTGGATCCCAGTGGGCCCGTCTTTCGTCACGATCATAATGATCTGGGCAAAGGACACCACCCAAGCGGAATGAAAAATCAAAAGGTAGCCCCACTCGATGACAGACACAACACTCATGGACGTTTAAGGCAACACCAAATCGGGATAAAATCTGCATTTCAAAAATATTGGTCAAGATTTCATAATCCAAGCCCCGATCCATCAATTGCAAGGTCTGCTCTAAAAAAGCAAATAAAGCTGGATCAGGTTGACGATCCTGTATACTAGCATCTGCCAAGGCCAGTATATAGGTTGCGTAGGAAAGACGAAAAAGATCTTGATTAATCCCTTGGAAACTTTGAACCTCATGAATATCTTCGATATAGCTGAGTCCGTCATCATTGATTTTCAGATACATATCCGCTAAAGTCAAAGGTTGGATCATAGAATTCAACCGAGAACGATTGGCATGTTTCACGAAAAACATGAGCTTGCCAGCTTGCTCTGTAAAGATTTTAACCAGCTTATCATCCTCTCGGTAATCCCGATGGTAGAGGACGATGCCACGACTCTCAATGCTCTCCAGCATGTTCTTTCATAAACTCCTTCAACCGACTCATCGCTTCTTGGATCACTTCCATACTTGCTGCATAAGACAAGCGCACATAGCCTTCTCCATATGGGCCAAAAGCCATTCCTGGGATAAAGGCAACAGCCTTTTCTTGGGCTAGGAGCTTCAAAAAATCGAAGGAATTTTGAAGATATCCTTGTGGGATCTTAGCAAAAATATAGAAGGCCCCATCCGGGCGGATAATATCAAAGCCCATGGCAGACATTTCTTTGATGATATAATCTCGACGCTCTATGTATTCCCGTTTCATCGGCTCTGCGTCGTCTTTACCAACCGTTAAGGCTTCAATGGCTGCATACTGGTTCATGGTCCCCGCTGCAGTCACCAGGTACTGATGACTCTTGATTAATTGAGCTGTCAAGGAAGCCGGCGCAAAGATAAAACCAAGTCTCCAGCCTGTCATAGCATGAGACTTAGATAAGCCATTGATAATAATGGCTTGGTCCCGTAGATAGGATCCTAAGGAAACGTGAGGCTGACCTGTATAGGTTAGCTCTGAATAAACTTCGTCACAAACGACAAAGACTTCATATTTCTTCAAGACTCTAGCCAACTCCTGCATCTGCTCCTTAGAGTAGGTGACACCAGTCGGATTAGCTGGGTAGTTGAGAATAACCGCCTTGACGCGGTCACCTTGCTCTTCTAAGGCCTTTTCTAAAGCCTCTGGGCTGAGGATAAAGCGATTGTCTGTCGTATCGATTTCGACGACACTAGCCCCCATCAGTTTAATAATGGGTTCGTAACCAGGATAAGCAGGTGCTGGTAATAGCACCACATCTCCCGGTTCCAATATAGCCGTCAAGGTCGCAGAAAGGGCCTCCGTTGCCCCAATGGTGACCAAAATTTCATCCTCTGGTCGATACTGTAGGTTATATTTTTCAGCTACAAACTGACTAGCAGCTTCACGTAGAGCTAACAAGCCACTCATCCCCGTATAATGGCTCTGGTTGGCGTCAATAGCTGCTTTTGCTGCTTCCTTTACATGATCTGGAGTCGTAAAATCTGGCTCACCCAAGGTTAAACGTAAAACACCTGGAATAGAAGAAATGGCTTGGTCAAACTGACGAATCAAAGAAATCTCGATTCGATTCAAATTTTGATTAAACCGTTTTGTTAAATCCATAGCCACCTCCAAAAAAAGTTCTATCACCATTATACTATAAATAGAAAACCATCGCAAAAAAGGGGCTAGCCCCAACTAAAATGATACAATAATAACCTTTCTCATCAAAAAAGGCTGGGACAAAAGTCCTAGCCTCTCAATTGTCTTTGGATTATCGAGCAAGACGCAGTGGTTGAGTGGGCTCTACCACGCTGATTTCATCAGCTTTTACAGCCCTACTCAACTGTGCGGAGGTGGGACGACGAAATCGAATTCTAACGAATTACCGATTTCTGTCCCACTCTCTCTCATTGAATAAATTTTACCAAATCTTTTCTATTCTTGACCACGTGTTGCAACATAATTCAACTGATCACCATGTTTCGCCAAGAAATCCTTCATTTCCGAATCCGGAATTTGACGAAGGTAGAGATTGGAACGGATCGTTTCATCTTCTTCACGACAAGTAGACAAGACTAAGTACTTATCAGAAGCTTTGATTTTAATATTTGGATTCTTTGTCCGCGATCCTTCATAGTTATGCTTCAATTGGGTAGTGAAATCTTCATCATCCTTAAAGCTTGTACGGTAGAAAGCAGTCGTTTCAGGAACAATGACCAAGCACATTGCTTCATAATAATACTTACGCTCAGGTGTTTCAATAACTACATAAGGATGTTGGTCAAAGTACTCTTGGTTATCATAGAAGTTAACATCGTTAAACATCCGATGATCTGCAACCTTGCTCCCACGAGCATGACCGAATAACCAAGTCAACCGATCGCTAAAATCTTTTTTGTTATCCGTATCCATGAAGACCGTACCTAAATACGGTTGGTAGCCACCTTCAAAAGTTTTATCCAAGTAAGTAGCATTATCACCTGTTTGAACTACTGGCTCATCTAACTCCGTACCAGGAGCATAAACATAGGCAATCGTCTCTGGATTAACTGCAGTAAATTTGGCAAAACGATTTGCTAGGTAATCTTTCTCCTCTTGACTAGGGGTATATTTTACCTCTTGTTTAGAACTAGTCGAACCGCTTGTAGATTTCGCAGTTTCCTGATGTGTCGATGTGGATTTTTGTTTACCAAATGGATTGAAGAAAATAAACCCAAGAACAAGTGCTACAACGGCTACTAAGGCAAAAAGAATTCCCAATCCCTTTCCTTTGGAAGTCGTCTGTTTCTCTGCTCGTTTCATAAATTAGAATTCTCCTAATAAGTATTCGATTTTTTCTAAAAAATACACTGAGCCCAAGGACCCAGTGTATTTTTATGAGCTAATTAATAATTAAATTATTTAACTGCGCTTGTTTTTGGAAGAGTTTTTTGTCCAGCAGCTGGAGCTTTTCCTTCTTCTTTTTTAGCGTCTTTCTTTCCTTCAGCTTTATCAGCTTTAGGACCTTTTTCACGAAGTACGAATTCGTTTTCGATAACGTTTCCGTTTGCATCTTTCTTAGGTTCTACAACTGCGTTGTTAGCTTCACCTGTTTTAGCTTTAGAGTTTTCTTGTTGAGCTTTGTTACCAAAATCTCTAGCTTGATCAAGAGATGCTGCATCTTTATCAGTATCTACATAACCTGAACCAAGAACTCCGTTAGGTCCACCAAATGGGATATCGTCTGCTGCGAAAACTGGTGCTGCTGCTGCAAATACTGCAAGCGCTGCTACTGATGATAATAAAACTTTTTTCATTGTTTTATCTCCTTTTTTCATTTTAAAAATATTTCGTTACTTCGTAACTAGTTTAAGTATACTACTATATCATATATCTGTCAACAAATTTTTTAGCTAATTTTAAAATTTTTTTAATTTTTTTTAGGAAACAAACTATTTGATTTTCTAAGGCATTTTCCTTACTCTATTTGACTACACCACTCTTTGGCAAGGTCTTTTTGGGTAGACAAGGATCCAATCTATCCTCATTTTTTTGTGCTTCCTTCAGCAACTCCTCCCTCTGATTCTTTATCTTACTTTCTTTTTTTAACCAGTTGAAAAACATATCTTTCCTTTCTTCAAAAAAGAGGCTTTCTACAACCTCTTTTTTACATTTTAAGATTTTTTCGCATTTCCAGTTTCAAATAGAGGAGACAGAGGACGTTTTTCATGAATGCGGATA
This sequence comes from Streptococcus sp. GS001, assembly GCF_021595565.1. Taxonomy (NCBI): domain Bacteria; kingdom Bacillati; phylum Bacillota; class Bacilli; order Lactobacillales; family Streptococcaceae; genus Streptococcus; species Streptococcus sp. GS001. The sequence continues at coordinate 3,300 of NZ_JACSYJ010000005.1, read as the reverse complement.
ATCGCTTCTGCTAATAGTTTTGCGATGGAAATTTGTTCAATTTTATCGATTAAGCGCTCTTCAGGTAGGTAAATAGTGTCCAATACTACCAACTTCTTAATCGCTGATTTCTGAATATTGTCCATAGCTGGACCAGACAATACAGGGTGCGTACAACTTGCATAGACTTCTACTGCTCCTGCTTCAGCAAGTGCATCCGCAGCGTGGCAAATGGTTCCCGCAGTATCAATCATATCATCAATCAGGATACAAGTTTTCCCTTCAACGTTCCCAATGATGTTCATGACTTCGCTGGTGTTCATTTTATCAACACTCCGACGTTTATCAATGATGGCGATTGGTGTTTTCAAAAACTCAGCTAGCTTGCGAGCACGCGTCACACCACCGTGGTCCGGACTGACTACCACATAGTCAGAACCAATCATGCCACGACGTTCAAAGTAGTCTGCAATCAATGGAGCCCCCATCAAATGATCCACTGGAATATCAAAGAACCCTTGAATCTGAGCCGCATGCAAATCAATGGTTAAAAGGCGATCCACACCAGCAATCTCTAACATATTGGCAACCAATTTGGATGTAATCGGCTCACGAGCACGAGCTTTACGGTCTTGACGGGCATAACCATAATAAGGCATCACTACATTAATGGTTTGAGCACTGGCACGTTTTAAGGCGTCTACCATGATCAATATTTCCATTAAATTATCATTGACAGGAGAGCTCGTAGATTGAAGAATATACACCTCTTTACCACGAATAGACTCCTCGATATTGACTTGGATTTCCCCATCTGAAAATTGACGTACGGTCGACTTACCAAGTGGCAATCCCATCTCCTTAGAGACACGTTCAGCCAAATCTTGGTTAGAAGATAAAGCAAACAGCATTAAATCCGAAAACGACATGATTTCCTCCACATAAAATTAACCACAATGTACAAATGTACAAATCTTCTCTTTACCCATTGTAACGCTTTTTACATGATTTTTCAATCCATAATCCATCAAAAATTAAAATAGTAACTATAGTAAAAAACACCCACTAAAAGTGAGTGTTTTAATTTTTTAGTTTGGATAGATATAAGTAACTGATCCTTGTGCATTCACTGGGTTAAACCATCCACGGTAGTTCCCAATGCTACGAATACCTAAGTAGTTAGATTCAGATACTTGGATACTTGTAGTAGATTGAACAGCTGTAACAACCGCTACGTGTCCATATCCACCGTCATTCCAACATGCAATAGCTCCAACTTGTGGTTGGCTACCAGTACGGAATCCAGCTGCTGCGGCACTTGCAGCCCACTGTGCTCCATTACCCCAGTAATCGCCAGCCCAAGGTGCCAATACTTTAACACCCCAAGTACATTCACCTACTGGGTATGAACTTGCAGAAGAGCTGTATGTTGGACGACTAGTTGCTGCTGGTGTAGTAACTGTTTGAGTTTGAACTGCTGGTGCTGCAGCAGGAGTTGCAACAGTTGCTTGAGGTTGTGCACCTTCAGCTGCAGGTGTTTGAGTAGCAGCTTGCACTTGTGCTTGCAAGTTAGTATTAGCAGATGCTTCTACAGCCTTACGCTGTTCTTCTTGTTGAGCACGGTATGCAGCTTCTGCAGCTGCTTTCTCAGCTGCTGCTTTCTCAGCTGCTGCTTTTTCTTCAAGCAAAGCATTCTTTTCATTTTCAGCTGTTGACTTTTCAGCCGCTAAATTCAATTGAGCGACTTTCAACTCAGCTTCCTTAGTTGCTAAAGCTTGTTCATCATCATTTAATTGTTGTTGGTTCGCAATAACAGTGTTAATGGCATCGTTGTTTTCTTTTTGCTTAGCATCGATATCTTCTTTATCACGTTTTTGCTCTTCCAACATTTTGTTATTCGCACTAGCAATCTCATTCATTGCAGAAACGCGTGAAATAGCTTCAGTCAAAGAACCAGAACTTACAATAGCGTTAATGTAACTTGTAGCAGTTCCTGTTGTTTGAGCACTACGTGCTTGGTTCGCTAATGATTCTTGACGAGCAACAATGTTCTTAGAGAGCTCTTCAATCTCTGCAGAAAGTTTAGCAGACTCTTCATTCAAACGTTCATTTTCAGCTTTAAGAGTTTCTTGTTGTTTTTTGATTTCAGAAACTTGAGCTTGAATTTGATCAACTTGTGCTTGCGCACTTTGTTCTTTTGAACTCAAATCAGCAATCTTATTATCTTGTGCAGCAATTTTATCATCAGTAGAATCAGCTCCTACAGAAATAACTGTACCTACTTGTGATAAAGCAACTGTAGTAAGTAAAATAGTCGTTAATAATTTTTTCTTCATAAAATAAAAGACTCCTTCATATAAGACACTAACTAGTATAACAGAAAATGAAAGATTTTATATTACGCCTTTGTTACAATTTTATTTCTATTGATGTATCAAAGTAACAAAAAAAGTTAGCTAGAAAGCTAACTTGATTCCGTACGGAGAATGGGGGATTCGAACCCCCGCGCCAGTTACCCGACCTAACGATTTAGCAAACCGTCCTCTTCAGCCTCTTGAGTAATTCTCCAAAATGGGCACGAGTGGACTCGAACCACCGACCTCACGCTTATCAGGCGTGCGCTCTAACCACCTGAGCTACGCGCCCAAGTCAAAAACTTGGTAATGAACAAAAGTTCAAAGCGGGTGACGAGAATCGAACTCGCGACAACAGCTTGGAAGGCTGTAGTTTTACCACTAAACTACACCCGCTTATTATTAAGGAAAATGGCGCGAGACGGAATCGAACCGCCGACACATGGAGCTTCAATCCATTGCTCTACCAACTGAGCTACCGAGCCAAATATTGCGGGAGCAGGATTTGAACCTACGACCTTCGGGTTATGAGCCCGACGAGCTACCGAGCTGCTCCATCCCGCGTTAATATTAAGGAGGATGTGGGATTCGAACCCACGCACGCTTTTACACGCCTGACGGTTTTCAAGACCGTTCCCTTCAGCCGGACTTGGGTAATCCTCCAGCTAATTATGGACCTTGTAGGACTTGAACCTACGACCACTCGGTTATGAGCCGAGAGCTCTAACCAGCTGAGCTAAAGGTCCGACAAGATCAATAGTATAGCGGCGAAGGGGATCGAACCCCCGACCTCCCGGGTATGAACCGGACGCTCTAGCCAGCTGAGCTACACCGCCATAAATCGGGAAGACAGGATTCGAACCTGCGACACCTTGGTCCCAAACCAAGTACTCTACCAAGCTGAGCTACTTCCCGAACTAAAGCTTACGCTTTATGCACCCTAGAGGAGTCGAACCTCTAACCGCCT
>NZ_JACSYJ010000004.1:72607-195377 GCF_021595565.1 Streptococcus sp. GS001 | reverse complement strand
GTAGGAGTCTGGGCCGTGTCTCAGTCCCAGTGTGGCCGATCACCCTCTCAGGTCGGCTATGTATCGTCGCCTTGGTGAGCCGTTACCTCACCAACTAGCTAATACAACGCAGGTCCATCTGGTAGTGGAGCAATTGCCCCTTTCAAGCAGATATCATGCAATATCTACTGTTATGCGGTATTAGCTATCGTTTCCAATAGTTATCCCCCGCTACCAGGCAGGTTACCTACGCGTTACTCACCCGTTCGCAACTCATCCGGAAAGAGCAAGCTCCTCCTTCAGCGTTCTACTTGCATGTATTAGGCACGCCGCCAGCGTTCATCCTGAGCCAGGATCAAACTCTCATTAAAATAATTGTTTGTCTTAAACTCATTCTGTCACTGACAGATTTATTGTTTTTTTCATTGTTCAGTACTATAACCTTAGTTATAGTGCCCTGCACATTGGTTCGTCTTGTTCAGTTTTCAAAGGTCTTTGTCGCTCTCGCGCGACAACTATATTAGTATATCACGTCCATATGTCCTTGTCAATATCTTTTTTCTATTTTTTTAAATTTTTATTTTTTTATGAAAAAGGATGCTTTTTACATCCTTTTTCATAAATGTTGATCCTTGAAGTCTTTCAAGTATTCTTTTAGCCTTCTCCGCATCTTTGCTCTTCCTGAAAAACGTTGATTCATCAGAAGTTTATCATAATCTTCTTTTTCTTTATCGGTTAGATTTTTTCGGAATTCTTTCAGGGCTCCTCTTAATAGGACTAGTTCATCCAAAAAGAGTTCTTTTGATCGAAGTCGATGACTAATTTCACCAATCTCTGTATAAGGTACCTTGTTTAATTTCCTTTTGTCGCTCTCTTGTTTTCTAACCTTATCCTTTATGTGATTGCGAAACTTTGTTTTGAAGTAGGTTAATAGAATTTCTTCATTTTCTTCTACCTCCGGATTACTTATTTGTAACTCATACAGCACTAGTCTTCCCTCTTGTTCCCAATCTGCGTGATCCCAAAGATGAATATAAAATTCCTTTTCACATTTCCATACTATCCATTTTACTTTTTCATATGATTTTTTAAAGTTCATTGGACCTCCTTTCTAACTAGTCTTCATTTTAAAGGAGGTTTTGATTTATTTGTGCTTATTTTCTATTTGGGATCTTTTCTTATTCTAATTGGTCATTATTTTGATAAGAATGTCAGAATAATGGTTTTATCAAACAAAAAAAGTTGCTACGAATGTAACAACTTTTTTGCGATAGTCCGTACGGGATTCGAACCCGTGTTACCGCCGTGAAAAGGCGGTGTCTTAACCCCTTGACCAACGGACCATTTTTACAACGTAATCTATTATATCAGTTCATTTTCATCTGTCAACACTTTTTTGAAAAAAAAGAGCCGAAATTTCGGCTCCCTTGAATGTAGACAAACTATTGTTTTACATAAAAAAGCAAGATGCTTTTCAAAAAATTACTTTTATTTTTAGTCATTTAGGAAGATTAGAAACTTTTCCGCCGTGAGAAAAGTGCCTGAAACGTAATAGTTTCAGGCACTCGGAATTATTGAGACCTTAGGCTCAATAATTAGTCATGGAACTTCTTAGAAGTTCGCTGACGTCCGATCTCACCTAAGGAAAGTTTTTAGAAGACTTTATCTTCAATCTGAGGAGCCGAAATTTTCGGCTCCTTCTAAAAGCTTTAGAAGACTATAGAGTTTATTACTTATTTTCTTCCATTTTAGATTTAATTTCTTCATAAGATAATGGTTTAGATTCTTTTTCTAATTCTAAATCAGTATCTTCTGGCATTTTACCTGTTTCATACAACGACTTAATTTGAACACTGTCCAAGGTTTCGTATTTCAACAAGGCTTCTGCAATCAATTTGTGGGTCTCACGATTGCTCTGGATGATTTCAGCCGCTTTATTGCGAGCTTCATTCAAAAGACTTCTTACTTCTTCATCAATTTCATATGCTGTTTGCTCTGAAATGAATTTTTGAGTCGTTTGAGCTCCAAACATAGCATGGTTGCCTTCGTATTGAACTGGACCAAGTTTTTCACTCATTCCATATTCCGTTACCATAGCACGCGCCATTTGGGTCGCTTGTTCAAAGTCATTGGAAGCTCCTGTGGTTTGGACGTTGAAGATAATTTCTTCTGCAACACGTCCTCCCATCAATCCAGCCAATTGTTCTTTCATATCTTCTTTAGAAAGAAGCATTTGGTCTTCTTTTGGAAGAGCAATCATATAACCACCAGCACGTCCACGTGGAACGATGGTCACCTTGTGAACAACACGAGCATTAGATAAGACTAAACCAACAATGGTATGCCCTGCCTCATGGTAAGCAACCAATTCGCGTTCTTTTTGAGAAACTGTTCTGTCTTTCTTAGATGGACCAGCAATCACACGGTCTTCTGCTTCATCAATATCAGATGCATCAATAACCTTCTTATTGCGACGAGCCGCTACCAGAGCTGCTTCGTTTAAGACATTTTCAAGATCCGCTCCAACAAATCCCGGTGTTTGTTGGGCAACTAGTTTCAAGTCGACATCTTTTGCTAATGGTTTGTTTTTAGCATGGACACGCAAGATAGCTTCGCGTCCTTTTACATCAGGACGACCAACTAAAACCTTCCGGTCAAAACGCCCAGGACGAAGGAGGGCTGGGTCCAAAACATCTGAACGGTTAGTGGCTGCAATCACGATGATGCCTTCGTTTCCTTCAAAACCATCCATCTCAATCAAGAGCTGGTTGAGGGTTTGTTCCCGTTCATCATTTCCCCCACCAAGGCCAACTCCCCGTTGACGTCCAACAGCATCGATCTCATCGATAAAGATAATGGCTGGTGCTGCTTTTTTGGCATCTTCAAATAGAGAACGAACCCGGCTTGCACCGACACCGACAAACATTTCTACGAAGTCAGACCCTGAAATACTAAAGAATGGTACGCCAGCTTCTCCTGCAACTGCTTTAGCAAGTAATGTTTTACCAGTTCCCGGAGGGCCTTCAAGAAGAACACCTGCTGGGATACGGGCACCCAATTTTGTAAAGCGTTTTGGATCTTTTAAGAATTCAACCACTTCAACGAGTTCTTGTTTTTCTTCTTCAGCCCCTGCTACATCTGAAAAACGAACCTTGATATCTTCTTTATTGGTAGCACGCGCTTTGTTACGGCCGAAATTCATAGCACCGCGGGCGCCACCGCCACCCCCTTGATTCATCATAGAGAAGAAGAAGAACATGACAATCACAAAGGGAACGATTGAAGTCAGAATGGTAATCCACATTCCACTTGAGCTTTCCCGTTTAATAGTGATGTCAGCCTTATGTTCGGATGCTAAGTTTTGTAATTCTTGAACAGTCAAATCAGACGGTAAAATCACACTCGTGAAGCGAGTCACCTTACTTGGACTTGGAGTGAAAAATTGAACCCCTGTATCATCCTTGCTGGTTTTTGCTTTGTTATAAGTACCGGAAATTTCAATGACACTACCGTTTGGCTGGTAGTTAATTTCCTTGACGTTGTCTGATTTAAGCTCTTTTACCAATTCTGTATAATTGATCTGCTGACTTTGTCCGATACTATTTCCAGCAAAGAAATACTGAAAACCTGTAACAGCAGCTACAATAATCAATAAGTACAGAAAAGGATTTCGGACAAAACCATTGTTTTTGTTATTTTTCATCTAGTTTCCTCTATTTTGAATACACTTCTTCTTTCAATACTCCGATATAAGGAAGGTTTCGATAGTTTTCATCGTAGTCTAAACCATAGCCCACAACAAACTCGTTTGGAATGGTAAAGCAAGTGTAATCTGCTTCAATCTCAACCAAGCGTCCTTCAGGTTTATCTAACAAGGTAGCAATTTTAACAGATGCTGGTTGACGTCCTTCAAACAATTCTTTCAAACTCTTAAGAGTTTTACCAGTATCAATGATATCTTCAACAAAGAGAATATCTCGGTCTTTAATGTCTTGGTCTATATCTTTGATGATATTAATCACGCCTGAGCTTGATGTTCCACCATGATAACTAGACACTAGCATAAAATCCAACTCAATATGCGTATCAATATGTTTGATCAATTCCGCCATAAATGGGACTGACCCTTTTAAAATCCCTACTAAAATCGGATTTTTCCCTTGGTAATCTTCTGTCAGTTTTTTACCAAGTTCACGTGCTGCAGTCACGATTTCATCGTGGGAAATGAGTATCTTTTTGATATCTTGTTCTAACATCTTTTTTACCTATCTATTTTCTGGATATAAATTGTATCATTCATTATACCATTTTTTAATTCCTTACTCAAATCACTGATCGCAATTTCAGGAATAGCCAGTATTTGTTTATCTTGTTCTAAAACCACCAGATTGTTTCGTTGATCTAAAGGGATTTTTTGGTTAATCAATAATCTGCTAACTTTTCTATGGTGACCGTTTATCAGAATACGATCTCCCCTTTTACGAGGTCGAAGAGAAACTGGATGGTTGTTTGGAAGTGGGATAGCCTCCATATATGAATCGCTTGGTTCCACTCCAAATAAAAAGCGATAAGCACCTACTGTCTTTATGGTTCCAAATTGTAACAAATCTTCTGACATTCGGTCATCCATCCTACGACTGATTTTCCGAATTTCAAAATAGTGATAATCTTTATAAAGTTCATAACCATTCTTTAGAACTTGTTGCGTATTGGACTTAGTCACTACTATTCTGTGTAATTGTTCAAATTGTGCCCGACTCAATTGCAAATCTGGAAAACTAGCTAGATACTCTTCCAGCAAATAAATCTGAACAGCTGGTGATTGCTTTTGAAACTGTGTCACATCTTGTGGATTCAAATCTTTGGTCAACTCTTTTAAAGCCTGGTGCCAATGACTGAGATCCTCTCCTAAGTTGACCAAAGCACTCGTCACTTGGGGGTTTTCTTTTTCTAAGAGTGGGAGAAAACGATGACGGATACGGTTACGGAAATAGTCCAAGGACCGGTTGCTCTTATCCTCGAAATGAAAAATTTCTGGAAAATCCTTTTTTTTGAAATGTAAGAGGGGACGGATCAACACACCCTGTCCAAATGGTTGTTTTAAAGGAATGCCTCTTAAATGTCGCGGACGACTTCCACGAATCAGACGCATCAAAATCGTTTCTGCCTGATCATCCATATGATGAGCAGTGACGAGAGCACTACAAGCTTCTTCTTTCATAACTTTTTTAAAGAAATCATAGCGGAATTGTCTAGCTCGGCTTTCAGAAAAAGGACCAGAGAAATGGGCAACCTTCAGCGGTAGATGTTTTGCTTCAGCTATTGCTTGAATTCCTCTTTCTTCTTGGTCAGCTTCAATGCGTTGGTGATGATTGACATGAGCAAGAACGAGGTCAATTCCTAATTGGTGCCGATAATGGTAGAGGCAATCCAGTAAGGTCATGGAGTCCACCCCTCCTGATAAAGCCAAAAGGACTTTTTGATGAGATTCAAAAAGCCCCTCCTTTTGACAGAACTGAAGAAATTTTTCTTTCATTACTGTAAGACCTCATAAATATCTTTGGCAATTGCTGAGATAGTCTCGTAATCAGAGTGATCCGTAAAAATAGCTAAAATAAATGGTGAATCTGTATAAACAATGGCGACATCATGACGGAAATCATATGCATCTCCAATCTTGTGAGCAACCTTGACTGGGATATCTTTTGAAATTCGTTGATCATCAAAGCGAGTCTCTGACAGAGCATCAATGATTCCACCATTTTGTTGGTAGATAGCTTCCATGACATTTCCCGCCATTTTTGGAGATGCCATTCTAGTTTCTACATTCCACGTTTTTCCTGCAATCTTATTGGTCACCTTTTGAAATTTTTTGTCTGATTGGTGCGTTACATAATAGCCTAAAATGTTTTGCGCAACATTATCGGATTCTTTGGCCACCCGGTTAATCAAATCAGCAACGGTATAATCCTTATCATCCGGTATTTTTGAAATACTTCCACTGCCTTCCGGTTCATAAGCTCCGGGATAGTCATTGACTTCTTTTGTATATTTTAAGGAAGTCTGCAAATCTACATGGCTCTCGTTTACCTCTTTTTGAGTATAGTACAAATACAAGAGCTTGGCTATACTAGCAGAATACATTTCCTGGTCTTCATGTATCCCAGCAGTCTTTCCAGTATCCACCTGCTTCACGTAAACTGCAATTCCGTCTTTATTGTATTTCTGATTGAGAATCTCTTGGACTTTTTCCATCCGATTATCTTGAGCAGAAAGTTCATCTTTTGCAATCCACCCCTGGCCAGGAATTTCTAGGTAGGTCCCTTTTAAAGTTTTGGCAGTCTTGGTGATTTCAACCTTACTATAAGGAGTCAGACTTGTTTTTTTGCTTTTTGCGCCATTTACCAAGGGTTGATCATAAACTGTAAAAGAGGACGTCAGCCACATGGTCTTTTTTTCTTCTGTTAATTCCAAAACCGAATCTTCGTAAATTTGATCTTGATCAGCTACTACATACTGTTTATTCGATAATTTAAAAACAGATTTCCCTTGATCATTCACAAATAATTGATCAACAGTAAAGGGAGTATCAGGCTTGATTTCCCCAATTTTTTGACTCAATTCTGGATCCGAATAGGTCACGATTGGCTGATAAACATTCGGGTTAGATGGGATGGAGACAAAGAAATGATCCTGAGTCCCTATTTGACTAGCGTAAGAAGAATCAGCAGTCAATGGAACTTGGACTTGGGATGGATTAGATAAGGGTTGGGTGACTAAGAAAGTAGGAAAAATCATCCAATAAACTAACTTATTCATCCTTGCTCCTTTCCTGAGTTTCTTCTTGCAATTTTAAGGCTTGATTTTTTTTAGCTAACTCTTCTAATTTTGTATCAGAATATTCTAGAAATTGTTGAACAGTTTTTACAATATTTTCCATTATTTCGGTAATAAATTAGGTATCGTATAAATATATTCGCCATCTTTAGAGAAGGAATATTTTGCGCGTGCATATTTTGCAGCATATTCATCATCCTTCAATTTCTCTACGATATCCTTTTGATATTCTTTTTCCTCAAGGGTTTGCTGATATTGTTCTTGCAATTGAACGTATTGTTGTTTGCGTTTTTGAAGCGTCTGGTAACTCTGAGCCAGATTATAAGTTGGGAGAATAAACAATAAAATAATTAAAATGAGAACCCAACCCATAAAACGGTTCTGTTTTTTTCGCTCCTCATTCTGGTATTTCTGACGCTGATGTTCGTCTTGAATATACCGATTATTCATTTGTACAATATTTTTAGGCATCTTCTTCTATCCTTGTTTCACGAATGATTTCATACATTTTAGACGCATCTTCTTTTTTAGTACTATCTAACATTTCCAACACTTTTACTGTCAATAGCTTATTTCCAAAGCGAACTTCGACTTCATCATTCACCTTCAAGTCGGTTGAACTTTTTGCTAGGACCCCATTGACTTTGATTCGCCCCTTATCGGCTACTTCTTTAGCTACAGGGCGTCTTTTGATAATGCGGGAAACTTTTAAATATTTATCTAATCTCATCGTATCACCTCTAATGTATTATTGTACCATTTTTTTAGAAAGAGCCTAGTAAAATCTTTCTTCCTAGTCTTGATTTTCCAATTTTTCCTGCTTGATGGCCAGTAATTTCTCCCCAAATTGTCGCAAGCCTTCTAAAATTTCGAAGTCTTTTTTATTTCGCACATCAAAGATTAATTCAATCAATCCTTGGCTTTCTGCAATACGAGCTTTTAAATTAGTTACTGATAAGGCAGCAAAATAATCTTGAGTCAAGAAAAGTTGCTTGGTAATTGGCTCAAATTTCACCGTTAGTTGATTATCTTTTCGATCAACCACTTTAACAAAGACCTGATCCAGATAAGATTTGATAAACCCTATTTCTAGGAGATAGGCTACCACATCAGGATATTCTCCGAAACGATCAATCAATTCATCTTGCAGCAGTTCATAATCTTCTTGGACTTGAATTTCTCGAATACGTTTGTAAATTTCAATTTTTTGACGTTCATCGGAGATATAATCACTTGGAATGTAGGCATCAATTTGGAGATTGAGCTCCGCATTTCCTTTTTGGCGTTTTTTCTCTTTTCCTTGTTTCTTCTCAATAGCAGCTTCGAGTAACTGTGAATACATTTCAAATCCGACGGAATCGATAAAACCAGATTGAGAAGCCCCTAAAATATTCCCGGCACCTCGAATAGACAAATCTCGCATAGCAATCTTAAAACCAGATCCCAATTCAGTGAATCCTTTAATAGCTTCAAGACGCTTTTCAGAAACTTCTGTCAAGGTTTTGTCCGGCCGGTACATCAAATAAGCATAGGCAATGCGATTGCTTCGTCCGACCCGGCCTCGCAATTGGTAAAGGGTAGACAAGCCCATATGGTCGGCATTTTCAATAAAGAGGGTATTGGCATTGGGAATATCCACTCCTGTTTCAATAATGGTGGTTGTGACTAAAATATCATACTCACCTTCAATGAAGTCCATCAAGGTGTTTTCCAACCGTACTTCACTCATCTGTCCATGAACAAACCCAATAGAGGCTTCCGGTACCAATTCTTGTAACTCTGAAACCTTTTGCTCAATGGTATCTACCTTGTTGTAGAGATAATAAACCTGACCTCCCCGATCCATCTCCCGACGAATAGCATCTCGGATAATGGTTGGATTGGTTTCTAAGACATAGGTTTGAACAGGATAACGATTGGTCGGCGGGGTTTCAATAACAGACAAATCCCGAATCCCCAACATAGACATATGAAGGGTCCGAGGAATGGGCGTTGCCGTTAAGGTTAAGACATCGACCTTTTTCTTTAACTCCTTGAGGGTTTCCTTGTGTTTTACACCGAACCGTTGCTCCTCATCAATCACGATGAGGCCAAGATCCGCAAATTCCACATCTTTAGATAAGAGACGGTGGGTTCCAATCAAAATATCGACTTGGCCTTTTTTAAGTTTTTCCAAAGTTTCTTTTTGCTCAGCACGACTCCGGAAACGACTCAAGACATCAACTTCTACTGGAAAGGCCTCGAAGCGTTCTTTGAAATTGGCATAATGCTGTTGAGCTAGGACCGTTGTCGGAACTAAGACAGCCACTTGTTTATGGTCTTTGATAGCTTTAAAGGCCGCTCGCATAGCAACTTCTGTCTTCCCAAAGCCCACGTCTCCGACCAAGAGGCGATCCATAGGGCTTGAAGATTCCATATCCTTCTTGATTTCTTGGATAGAGCGAATCTGATCATCTGTTTCAACATAGGGAAAAGCCTGATCAAAAGCTTCTTGGTTCTCATCGTCTGGAGTAAAGGCAAAGCCTTTCAATTGGCTTCGCTCTGCATAAAGTTGAATCAGATCATCTGCAATATCCTCTACTTCCTGACGGACCTTTTGTTTGGCCTTTTGGAAGCGACCATCATTGAGTTTGTTGATTTTAGGAGGTTTGCCATCACTCGCAACATACTTGGACAGCATCTGGATTTGATCCACAGGGATGGAAATCCGATCTCCATTTTGATATTGGATGGAGACATAGTCTCGGTGGACACCAGAAATTTCGATGGTTTCTAGTCCCAAATACTGACCAATTCCATGAACCTGGTGAACAACGTAGTCTCCCTTTTCCAACTCATTGTAGTTTTTTAACCGCTCCGCGTTAGAAATAGTTTGCCGACGGATCTTTCGTTTAACCTTTTTCTGGAAGATTTCTGTCTCTGTAATCAAGACAATCTTCTCATCCACAAAGTGGAAGCCACGCGCCAACCCACCGATGATCAACTGGCTCTGCCCTGGATGAAGCTGATCAGGTGCAAGATAATCCAGGTCAATCCCATAATCTCTCAAGTGCTCTTGTAACTGGTGGAGTCCTTGTTTACTCGTCACCTGAAGAATGACTGTGTAGTCTTGTTTACGGAAACGGTCAATTTCATCTTTTAAAAGAGAGAACTGACTGAAGAATTCCTGCATGGGGTATTGGTTAAAAGAATAGAGGGCATCAAATCGCAGATTTCCCAAGCCTTTTTGAAAATTTGAAAAATAAGAAGCTGGTTTATAAGTGCGTAAGAGTGCGCTATTGTCCGCAAAATACTGGGCTTCAGCGAAAGAGCGACTCTTTTGTAGGTCCTCTGTCAAAAGGTTAGCAACTTCTACATCAAACCGCGCCTCCTGATCCATGATTTTATGGTAATCATCCAAAAAAAGAGGAGCATGTTTGGGGAGGTAATCAAAGAGAGTATAGGTTTGCTGATAAAAAAGAGAGAGAAATTTTCGACTATCTGCATGGAGACGCTGGTGATGCGCTTCTGTGAGTATCTCAGTCAAATAGGATTTGAACTCTGGATGAGGACTTTTTTGAATCAGATTTTCTAGATTCTTCTGTCCTCTTAGAAAATCATCTTTAGTTAGTAACATATCACTAACTGGATGAACTATTACCGCATCTAGATTTTCTAGTGAACGTTGAGTCTCTGGAGAAAAGGTCCGAATGCCATCAATCTCATCTCCAAAAAATTCCAGGCGATAAGGGAAATCTTGACTGGCTTCAAAAAGATCTACAATATCCCCTCGAAGACTAAACTCTCCCTGTTGGCTTACCTGTGAAACCTTTTGATAGCCCATAGCCAGTAGGGTATCTTTCAATTCTGTCAGATTTCTTTCTTCTCCAACAGAGAAAGACTGAATCATAGAGCTGACAGTCTTTGGATTAGGTAAGAGCAAACGACTACCACTTACATTGGCAATGACGATTCCTTCTTTTTCTGGAGCTAAAAGAAAGTCCAGAGCTTCCAGACGAGAAAAGATCCGTTCCTGGGAAGCAAAGACAAACTCTGCCAAAGGATTGTCATCTCCGAGGAAAAGATAGACCTTTTCTTCGCCTAATAAACCCAATAAATCACTGGCGAGCCGTTCTGCTTCATTTTGGGAAGAGGTCAAGACCAAGACCTTGTGTCCGTCTTCGACAGCTGTCGCCATGGTAATAGCTTTTGTAGACGAAGACAGTCCTAGTAGAAGAGAGCGACTTCTTTTTTGTTGGTCTTGTTGCCATTTTCTGATATTTTTATTTTGTTGAAATAGATCAACCAGTGTCTTATATTTATCCATTGTATTGTTGCATTTTTTTTTCAAACTGCCCTTCTTTTAAATAAACACGAAGGGCTTCTTCTGACTTGTCGATAGCAAGGAGGATGGTAGCATAATCATCCTGATCGAATTTCCCTAAGACATGGTGGACTACTGACATGCCATGCTTGGGTCTTCCGATTCCAATCTTGATGCGATTAAAGGTCTGAGTTCCAATATGGTTGATAATTGATTTGATTCCGTTGTGGCCTCCAGCTGATCCTTTGGCACGAAGACGAATCTTGCCGACTTCCATATCCAAGTCGTCATAAATAACGACCAAATCTTCCACCTCTAAACCATAATAGGTCAAAAGCGCGTGTACGGCCTTGCCACTCTCATTCATAAAAGTGGTTGGCTTGACTAAAAGTACCTTTTCTCCATCTATAAAGGTGGAGGTCACATCTGCTTGAAAAATCTTATCATGTAAAAAAGTGAGGTTGAGAGACTTCGCCAGCTGATCCACTAACATAAAGCCAACATTGTGTTTGGTTTCCACATATTTATCTCCCGGATTTCCCAATCCGACGATTAATTTTGTCATTTACTTTCCCTTTCAAAAGCCAAAAGGGCTGGAATTTTTTTCCAACCTTTTGGTTATTTACTTATTTTCTTTATACATTGAAGCGGAATTCCATGATGTCGCCATCTTGAACGACATATTCTTTTCCTTCTTCTCGCAAGCGTCCTGCTTCTTTTACAGCCTTTTCAGATCCATATTTGACCAAATCATCATAAGACATGGTTACAGCACGGATAAATCCTTTTTCAAAGTCTGAGTGGATAATTCCAGCTGCTTGAGGAGCTTTCATACCACGTTTGAAAGTCCAAGCGCGAACTTCTTTTTCACCAGCTGTGAAGTAAGTTCCAAGTCCAAGTAAATGGTAAGCTGCACGCGTCAACTTATCCACACCTGATTCTGTCAAACCAATGGCTTCAAGAAACTCTTTTTTATCTTCATCGTCTAATTCAGAAATTTCTTCTTCAGCACGCGCAGAAATCACTACTACTTCTGCATTTTCTGTTTCTGCGAATTCACGAATTTGCTTCACATAATCGATCGAATCTGGGTCTCCAACGACATCCTCATCCACATTCGCTACATACAGAACTGGTTTAGTGGTCAAGAGGAAGAGACCTTTGACAACTTTTTGTTCTTCGTCTGTGAATTCAATGGTACGAGCTGACTTCCCATCCTCAAGAACAGGTTTAATCTTTTGAAGAACGTTAAATTCTGCAACGGAATCCTTGTCTTTTTGCGTACGAGCCATCTTTTCCACACGCGCATAGCGTTTATTCACAGATTCTAAGTCAGCCAAAATCAACTCTAGGTTAATAGTATCAATGTCTGCTAGTGGATCAACAAAAGCATCTTCACGACCTTGCTCCCGCATGACATTTTCATCATCAAAAGCACGTACCACATGGACAATGGCATCCACTTCACGAATGTTGGCCAAGAATTTATTACCAAGTCCTTCCCCTTTAGAAGCACCTTTTACAATCCCTGCTATATCTGTAAATTCAAAGGTTGTCGGAACTGTCTTCTTAGGAGTGATCATTTCCGTTAATTTTTGGAGGCGTTCATCTGGAACTTCTACCATTCCAACGTTTGGATCAATGGTCGCAAAGGGATAGTTTGCAGCCTCTGCTCCTGCTTTGGTAATTGCGTTGAATAGGGTTGATTTACCAACGTTTGGCAAACCAACGATACCTGCTGTTAAAGCCATTTATCTTCTTCTCCGTTCACATTTCAATCCCTTTTATTATAACATAATTCAAAGCACAAGATAATGAAAAAATACTCTCTCTTAAAACTAAAAGTCACCTATCCAATCCTGTAAGAATATGGTATAATCAAACCAACAATAATAAAGGAGTTTTCGTCATGAAAAAACTATCAATTAAATCGATCCTTCTGCCTCTTTTAGCAGTCTTTACCCTATTTCTTCTGGGAGCTTGTGGACAAAGTACAAAAAAAGGGTACCTTCAATTAATTAACCAAGATAAGAAAACTGATATTCGTTTGATTGTTGAATATCAGGGGGATAAAATTCTAAGTACAGATTCTACAAGTGTTATTTACTACGAAGGAGCAGGATTGCCAAAAGAACAATTAAAAAAAGTTATTGATGAATACGATAAAAAATTCAAAGATGTCAAAGGATTCTCACACTCTGCAGAATACAAAGATGACTATGTTGTTGAGAAAACAAAGATCGATTATACCAAGGCAGATTTAAAAGAATTACAAGAAAATCAGTTAATTGCTACACAAGAAAATCAAAATGTTGATTACATTGGCTACAAGACAACACTTAAAACATTTAAATCTAATGGCTTCAAAGAAGTAAAAGATGGAAAATTTGAAGAATTAAAATAATACAAAAGGTTCAGTCACATAGATGACTGAACCTTTTACAATACTTTTTTCATTTTTCGATCAAAATCATGACGGCTCATCATGACTATATGATCACAATTGCTACAACGAATTTTAATATCTGCCCCTACTCGCCGAATTTCCCAACGATTGGCTTTTTTCCCTGTTGCTTTAATAATACAAGCATGGGGTTTTTTCATTTCTACAAAATCACCGACCTGATACATGGATTTTCCTTTCATCAACATAGAAGACGAAAAGCTAGCCTGTTCAATGCTAGCTTTTGACCCTTAATTGGTCCGAACTGGTGTAATTAATTGAATGAAGCGTTCAGACTCCTCTGCTGGTACCAAAGTAAAGGGACGAACTGCAGAGATGAAGCGAATGACGACTTTTTCACTTTCAATGGCTTTCAAAGCGTCAATCAAATAAGTTGGGTTAAAGCTGATGTTTAAATCATCTCCCGAAACTGCTTCTGTATCAATTTCTTCATTCACGCGCCCTACTTCAGGAGAATTTACGTGGGCAGAAACGACCCCACTAGTGATTTCTAATTTAACAGTACCGTTTTGAGTAGCATTAGACAACAGGCGGGCCCGTTCCATGGCTTGGCGAAGATGAGCAACTTTAAAGGTTACTTCCGAACTAAACTCTGTTGGAATCAAGCGATCCGTATCTGGATAGTTTCCTTCCAACAGGCGTGTATAGAAACTGATATTGTCACTTCTAAATAAAATCTGGTTATTGGCAAAGAAGACTTCAACCTGTTCAATCTCATCTGAAAAGACAGACGTTAATTCGCGTAAAGAACGGCTTGGAATCACAACATCAAAGTTATCCCCATTTTTTTCAAGGGTAATATTTTTTTGACTCATTCGATGAGAATCCGTTGCCACCGTTTTTAATTCCTTGTGATCAGAAAGAACAAAATGAACTCCTGTCAAAATCGGACGACTTTCTTGGGTACTTGCTGCAAAAGCTGTCTCAGAAATGATTTTCTTCAAAGTTTGAATTGGGAGCGTTAGAGGGTTGCTGGCTGAAATTTCTTGAATGCGAGGATATTGTTCTGCATCTTTTCCTTTAAGGGTAATTTCTGATTTTCCACTAACTAATACAATTTGTTTTTGTTCGATTTCTTTCACATCTAAAACGACATCTGGTAGACTGGACACAACATTGATAAAGAAAGTTGCTTCTAAAAGAATAGCACCTGGTGTCGTTACAAGAAGGCCTGCATTTTCATCTTTAACAGAAATAAAGTACTCGATTGAAATTTGTCCATTTGATCCAATGAGAGTAATCCCTTCAGAAGTGACATCAATCTTAATAGTGGATAAGATAGGAATGGCATTTTTTGAACTAATGGCTCTTTTTGTCGTATTTAAAGCTTGCAGGAAATAAGCCTTGTTAATAGAAAAATTGATCATGAGATCTCCTTTTATTATTTTAGTATTAGTAAGTTAATAGTAATAGTAGAGTGTGTGGAACATGTGGAAAACTCTTCTAAAGCCAGACAGGAATTGAAAAGTGCCTTGTTCACAACATGTGGAAAAAGAAGCAAGTTTTTCTAGGATTGTCCACATGGGATTACTTTAATTTTTTCTTGATGGTTTGAATCTCAAGTCTGAGATTGTCATCAATTTCGATCATCCCTTTGATTTTTTCATAAGCATGCATGACCGTTGTGTGGTCTTTTCCTCCAAATTCACGACCGATACGAGGAAGACTATTGTCGGTCATCTCGCGGGCGAGGTACATAGCTACTTGTCGAGCTAGGACAATATTTTGAACTCGTCGAGAGCCTTTCATTTCATTGACACTGACATTGTAAAATTTTCCAACTTCCGTTTGAATCTTTTCAATAGGAATCACCGTAATTTGTAAGGCTTCATTCTTACGAGCTCGAATGGCTTCAGCTGCGACATCTATTGTAATATCTTTGATTTTTTTAACTCTTGCTACAAGAGAGATATCATTCAACGCACCCTCTAAGTCTCGGACGTTAGAATCAAATTGACCTGCTAGGTATTCGAGTGTATCATCCGGGAAAGTAAAGTCCAGGTCTTCGATTTTATTTCTCAAAATAGCGATTCGAGTTTCAAAATCTGGCGGTGTAATATTTTGCGTCAAGCCCCACTTAAAGCGCGTGACTAAACGTTCTTCTAAGCTATCTAAATGATCAGGACTACGATCGCTAGTTAGGACAATCTGCTTATTATCCCCATAAAGAGCATTAAAGGTATTAAAGAACTCTTCTTGAGTTGTAACCTTTTTTCCTCCAAGCGATTGAATATCATCAATTAAGAGCAGATCCAAGTTTCGATAGGTTTTTTTAAAGGTATCCATATCATTGAGGCGAAGACGCTCTAAAAATTCATTGATAAAGGATTCTGCTGGGATGTATTTTACTCGAGCATTTGGGTAGTTTTCCATAATCTGATTCCCAATTGCGTTGAGCAAATGCGTTTTACCTAAACCAGGTCCTCCATAGATAAATAAAGGATTATAAGTGGTAGCTAGGTTTTCAGAAACTGCTAAAGCGGCAGCCAAAGCCCATTGATTTCCATCTCCACTTACAAAATTATCAAAGGTGTATTTCTTTCTTAATCCTGTTTGGATAGGAGGCAAATCTACTATTGGAGCATGGCTCACTGCATAGTCTCTGGTTGTTTCTGAAAGGGGAATAAACTCCTTTTCTTCTTCCTCTTCTTCAAGATTGAATTGATAGGAAATGGTTAATTCTACTGCATAAATTTCAAATCCAGCAGTCAGAATCACCTTTGTCATATTCTCTTCCCAGAATAATTTCTTTACTTCTGCATCTAAATAAATAACGGCTTCTTGTTGATCGACTTTGATGAGTCTTGAAGTAAGGACAAAATAGTCAAAGATTTCTTTTTTAAATGTCTTTTTACTTAATTCAATCACACGATTCCAGAATGTTTCTTCTCTTGACACTTATCGCCCTCCTATTCATTTTTACTTGCTATGTTTTTCTTATTTTATCATAAAAGGAGGGAGTTTTCCACAACTTGTTCTAAGGGAATAAAAAAGAGTTTTTTCCACAATATGTGAATAGTTATCCCCAATGTGTGTAGAAGTTTTCCACAAGTTGGGGATAAGAGAGGAAAAAATAGGAATATCAAGTAAGGAGGAGTTTTAAAGAAGTGGATAAATCTGTTAATTGTGTTATAAAAAATAACAGCCTCATTTGAGACTGTTAATAATTCGTTGGTATTCATCAAGGTTGTTAAATGAAATATGAATACTACCTTTTTCTTGTTTTGTCAGACGGATTTCTACTTCGGTCCCTAGAATCTTTTTTAATCTGTTTTCTTCCTGTGCTAAAAAGAGTTCTTTCTCTTTTTTACTAGGTGTTTTCTTTTTTTGACAAACCTTTTCTTCCAAACTACGAACGCTTAGCCCTTCTTTCAGAGTTCGTTCCAACCAATAGATTTGTAGATCTTCTTTTAAAGGAACTAAAATGCGGGCATGTCCTTGTGAAATTTGATCATTTTTGATGGCTTCTTTGACAGCTGGTGAGAGATGAAGTAAACGGACCATGTTGCTGATGTAAGGACGAGATTTTCCCATAAATTGTGCAATTTCTTCATGGGTAGCTCCTTTATCAATAAGATGTTGGTAGGATTCGGCCTCTTCAATTGGATTCAAATCTTCTCTTTGTAAATTTTCGATAATGGCTTGTTTGATCATGTCATCATCTGATAAGTCTCTTATAATCGCAGGGATTTCTTTGAAACCAGCCATTTGAGCTGCTCGGTAGCGTCTTTCTCCAGCAAGTAGTTCATAACCAACAATAGGAGATTTTCGAACAATAATGGGCTGGATTAATCCATTTTCTTTGATTGAAGCTGCGAGTTCTTCTAATTTCTCTTGTACAAAGGTTTGACGAGGTTGAAAAGGATTGGTTCGTATTTGCTTTACGTCAATAATATCAATTTTTTCCATGATGTATATAGCATAACACACCTTTACAATTTCGTAAAGGTGTGTTGACACTGTTGTAAATTTACTTAATTTCCAAGATTTTCTGTAGATTTTGTCAGCTCAATGGTCGCTGTTTTTTGCTTACCATCTCTATAGAAAATGACTTTAATTTTATCACCAATTTGATGAGAATAGAGGGCAGATTGTAAATCTGCAGTTGATTCAATGGTTGTGTCATCGATTTTTGTAATGATATCTAATCGACGCAAATATTTGGATGCCGGCATATCATTTTCAACTGAGCGGACAAGAACCCCACCTTTGAGTTTGCTTGGAATGTCTAATTGGCTAAGATCAGAAGAGGATAGGTTAGCCAGGTCCATCATGGTAATTCCAAGAGCTGGACGAATGACTTTACCATCTTTTTCTAAATGTTCAATAATATTTTGTACATCATTTACAGGAATTGCAAACCCCATTCCTTCAACCGCAGTTTGGCCATTTGAAGAGATTTTACTTGAGGTGATTCCGATGACTTGTCCCTGAATATTGATAAGAGGACCGCCAGAATTCCCTGGGTTGATTGCAGCATCCGTTTGCAACGCTTTTGTAGATACATTTTGGCCGTCTTCTGATTTGAGCTTCACAGTACGTCCGAGACTAGAGACAATCCCTTGGGTAACGGAATTGGCAAATTTTGTTCCTAAAGGACTACCAATAGCGATTGCGGTCTCTCCAACAGTCAACTTAGATGAATCCCCAAATTCAGCCACGGTCGTAACATTATCTGAACTGATTTTAACAACCGCAATATCTGAGAAAGTATCAGAACCAACAACTTCTCCAGAAACTTTATTTCCATCTGCAAAGAGAATATCGGCTTTTGTTGCTCCCATTAATACGTGGGCATTGGTTACTACATAAGCGTCTTTACCATCTTTTTTATAGATAACACCTGAACCTTCACTAGCTACTTCTGGATCAGAATCTGTTTCTCCATTGATGAAACCTTTTTCAGAGGTTTCAGCGTAGGTAATAACAGAAACAACAGCATTTTTAACCTTATCAACGGCTTCACTAGTTGATGTTGTATTCTTATAAGCACGATTGACTTTGGTAGATTTTATTTCTTGACTAGAATTTGTAGAATTCCCCTTGGTAAACTGGAAAGAGGTTAAGGTTCCTAAGATTCCTCCAGTAAAACCAATGATAAGAACAAGTAAAAGTTGCAAAGCTTTTTTTAGAAAATTTGATGATTGTTTCATAGTTTTCTCCTATTGTTCCAATTATGGAAAAGTATAGACCTAGTTTCTTAATTATAACTTAAAATGGAATTTTTTTCCACAAGTTGTGGAAAACTGTGTATAAGTGTGAAAAACGTGAGTATAGAGCCATTTTTTGAAAGATAGATGCTGGTCTATTTGTTGAAGACTTGTGTATAAGTTCATTTGTGTTAGAATATGAATATGAAAATTAAGATTGTAACAGTTGGAAAATTAAAAGAAAAGTATTTAAAAGATGGGATTGCCGAATATACTAAACGCTTGAGTCGATTTACGAAGGTAGAAATGGTAGAATTGCTGGATGAGAAAACTCCAGATCGGGCCAGTGATTTAGAAAACCAGCAAATCCTGGAAAAAGAAGGAAATCGCATATTAGCTAAAATTGGAGATCGTGAGTATGTGATTGCCTTAGCGATTGAAGGGCAACAATTTCCATCTGAGAAGTTTAGTCAAGCCTTAGAAGAGGTGACTGTACGAGGGTATTCTGAAATTACCTTCGTGATTGGAGGAAGTCTAGGTTTGTCTTCAGCAGTTAAAAAACGAGCGAATTTACTTATGAGTTTTGGAAAGTTAACCCTTCCCCATCAATTGATGAAGCTTGTTTTAATCGAACAAATCTACCGGGCATTTATGATTCAACAAGGAAGTCCTTACCATAAATGAATCTTGACGCTCCTCCTATTTTCTGATAGAATAAAAAGAAATCTGGTCTCATAGCTCAGCTGGATAGAGCATTCGCCTTCTAAGCGAACGGTCGCAGGTTCGAATCCTGCTGGGATCAAAATAAAAAAACGTGATTTTTATACAAATCACGTTTTTTTTTATTACTTAGTTTTTAAAAAACTAGAATTTTTCTAAACATATGGGATAAAAAAATTGCAAAAACTAGATTTTTCGTTCCAAATAGCTGTAAAAATGAACCAAATAGCGGAAATATTAAAAAAGTCTTTGATTTTTTACTAAAATTTATGTATATTAAATTTAATAATTTAATAATCAAATAAATTATAAGGAGATTTTTTTATGAAAAACAATCCATCAACAGTTTCTAAAGAATTTAAGGTTCTTACAGAAAAAGAATTGCAGCAAATCTGTGGAGGGGATAAACATACAAAAATTTTAATTAGAGATTTGTTTAAAAAAGGTAAAAAATAATGTCGATGAATTATGTGTATTTTATTCTCATTGGATTACCCTTGATTTTATCTTATCCATTAATTGATAGACAGTTAAAACATAAGCATTCAAAATTCTATTTAATTTTAATTATTTCTACTTTACTTCATGTGATATCTTTTATTTTAGGATATTTTGACTTAGATTTCTTATATGCTTTCTTTATTTTAGCTTATCCTCTATTTTTTTACGCGTACTATAGATTCTTCTGTAGATATGACCATTTTTTTGCAATTTTATATTCTCTGTTTATTTATCTAGCTTTTGAGACAACAGATACTTTTTTATCAGTAATTTTATCGTCTATAACTGGAGATTACATAGTAACTTATTATTCTATATTTTTTGTTACTCTTATTTCAGTTTTATCGATTGTTATTATTACGAGAATTATTGCCATTCTCGAAGTGAATCTTCTCTATTTTAAAGAGCGGGTTTTTAAGAAATTTGTCAAACAATTGATCGTTAGTTATCTTATTTTAACCTTAGTATTGAATGCTTCTCATTGGATAAGTGATATTGCTCATTTCAATAGTTTTGGTAGCATGGTAGCAACGATTTGTTTCTTGATGTTTATCGGAACCATGGTTCAAATGAAGACGGTTCGAGATCGTTATGAAAAGAAAATGGAGTTGAAGCAAAAGAGGTTTGAACAGCGCCAAATGGAACAGTATATGAATAAAATTCAAGGCCTCTATTTAGAATTAAAAGGTTTTCGTCATGATTTTGGAAATATTATCACTTCCTTAAATTTAGCGATTGAGGAAGAAAATATTGAGGATATTAAACGAATTCAAAGAGATGTTCTTGAGGAATGCTATGGCCAACTCCAAAAAGAAGAATATACAGGATTTGACCTAGGTAATATTCGAGATTCTGCTTTGAGAAGTATCCTAAGTAGGGGATGGATCTATGCGGAGGAAATGGGTGTCAAACTAACCTTTGAAACAGAAGATATTATTGAAAAGGTTCCAATGAGATTGTTGGATCTCGTACGAACTGTTGGAATTTTAGTCAATAATGCTATTGAAGCTGCTAAAATGAGTCAAGAAAAAGAAGTTCAAATAGCTGTTTTTAATATGCCGAATGGAGTGCATCTGATCATAAAGAACTCTATTTCTGATGAGCCGATTAATTGGAATAAACTCTATGAAAAGGGATTTTCAACTAAAGGGGATCGTAGAGGAATGGGGCTTGCGATTGTAAAAGATCTTATTGGAGAATATGCTGCTATTTTTCTAGAGACAGAGTTGATCAATGGAAGATTTACGCAGAGCTTAGTTATTGGAGAGAAAGGAAGATAGATGAATATTGTATTGCTAGAGGACGAAATTTCTCAACAAGTTCGAGTAGAGAAACATGTAAAAGCTATCGCTGAGGAGGAAGGCCTACGATTAAATATTGTTTCCACCAGTAAAATAGCTGAACTAAAGGAATATCTAACCAATGGTGATTTTCATCAGCTTTTCTTCCTGGACATTGATATCAAAGGGGATGAAAAAGCTGGTATCAAGGCAGCTCAAATGATTCGTGAGGTCAATCCTTTTGCCATTATTGCCTTTATCACTACGAAATCGGAATTTGCAACCATTACCTATCGTTACAAGGTATCAGCTCTCGAATTTATTGAAAAAACCTTGAATGAAAACTTATTTAAGGAAAAAATTCGAGAATGCATTCTCTACTTGAAGAAGAATGTGATTGAAAATAAAAATATCATTGATTTCTTTGAGTATAGTTTCAAAAATATGGAAATTCGAGTTCCATATCGAGATATATTGTACATTGAAACAACTGGAGTTTCCCACAAATTGCGACTTGTTGGAAAGAATTTTCAAAAGGAATTTTTAGGGACTATCAAGGATATACTTGAAAAAGATGTGGACAATCATTTCTTCAGTCCTAATCAGTCTTATCTAGTCAATAAAAGAATGATTGTCAATTTTGATCGTCGCAAGAGACTTTTGATGTTAGAAGAGGAGACAACTTGCCCTGTTTCTCGTACACAGGTGAAAAGGGTCGAAGAATTATTAAATAAAATACAGAAAAAGGCTTGACAATTTTTGAATCGATGGTATAATGGGATATGTTCTGTTAATGACATGGTCCGTTGGTCAAGGGGTTAAGACACCGCCTTTTCACGGCGGTAACACGGGTTCGAATCCCGTACGGACTATATCTCATTCCGCCATAGCTCAGTTGGTAGTAGCGCATGACTGTTAATCATGATGTCGTAGGTTCGAGTCCTACTGGCGGAGCTAAACTAGCATCCTAAGGGATGCTTTTTTTTGTATAAAATAAGAGCCCCTTCCAACTTAAGGGGCTCTTTATGATGCAAATTTACTGATTTTTTGAGGATTGAGATTTATTTCGAATAGCATTGTAGCAAGCGAAGGAAATAATTCCGAGTAGGAAAGCGATGGTTCCTTCTTTTAACCCATGTGGAACGAAATGTAGAACAACTTGTCCTTTTCCTTTAGGGACATCAACAGCCATAAATCCTTTTTGAGCCCTTCGAATAGGGACAGGTTGATTATTGATCGTCGCTGTCCACCCTTTATCATAAGGAAGGGTGAAAAAGAGACTTGTATGGTGGTCTGCTGAAAAATCTGCAGTAACGGTATTTCCTTTGGTTTGCACATGA
This sequence comes from Streptococcus sp. GS001, assembly GCF_021595565.1. Taxonomy (NCBI): domain Bacteria; kingdom Bacillati; phylum Bacillota; class Bacilli; order Lactobacillales; family Streptococcaceae; genus Streptococcus; species Streptococcus sp. GS001. The sequence continues at coordinate 172,803 of NZ_JACSYJ010000004.1, read as the reverse complement.
ACTTCTTGTTGGTGCAACCTTTCAAAGGCTTCCTGGTAGGCTTGAAGGTTCAAAGCAAAAAATTCTGGAGTTTGGAAGGTTACTGTAGAATTTTCAGGGAAGGCAATTCGAACCTTAACAGTTTCTCCTGCTGTAAAGTGACCAATGGTGAAGAATGGAAATACATTGTCTGTTGTATAGCGGTTGACTTGGCCATTCGTAATGATCTCCACATCGGTATAATCTTCATTCTCAAATTCTAAAGAAGGAAGGTTTACATAAAGTTGACTATCGTTTTGAACATAGAGCTCATATTCGATACTGGCATAAGTCAGAAAACTATCTGCTTCAACTTTGGCCTTTTGAGGTCCTTGAGAAGGATCGTCTGCACCAGTTTTCAGTGGATGTAATCGCTGATAGTAAGTCAACGATTGACCCGTTAGATGATTGAGAAAGTTCTTTTGGTTATCTAAGGTTAGATTAGAAAATGGGATATCCTTGTAGGGACTTGCGGTTAGAAATGCTAGTGAAAGAGCTTTTTCATTTTGATACAAGGTCTGATTTCCTTGCGTTTCCAATTTATGAAAAGCAAACTTTTGGGGATTCCTATCTGAAATATTGTATTTGATCCCGAACAGACTATCCATTAGTAATGTATTGTTTTGATAGCGCAAGTTCAAGTTGGTTCCATCTGATTTAAAACCGAGTTTGTCTAGGGTCGAACTGGTATCTGTATTTCTGACAGATGAAAACTGGGAGATCCCTCTAAAATTATATTTCATACTATCATTACCTGTTTGAGATTGGAGAATCTCTGTTCGGTAAAAATTTTGATCATCCTGTAAACTTGATGTCAATTTATCAATTGCTGGAATCTTTCCTTGGTAAGAAGAACGAGCTGCAAATACCCATTCATTTGCAATCCCATCGATCTGATAATAGCTGTTTATACTAATTTCAAACAAACAGAAGAAGAGAATAACAGCAGAAAAAATTGGATAAGAAAGTTTACGAACTGTAAAGGCAAGTGTCACAGTAAAGAATACAAGAAGGAATTCTAGTGTCAAGACAAAATGACTGCTTGTTAAGAAAGAATAATGCTTGCGATAGAGAAAGGTGAGGATAAATCCAATGCTAACTAAACTGAAAGTTAGGCAGAGTCGTTGCCAATTGATTTCTTTTAACCGATTTAGTGCTTCTGCCGCCATGAACAAAATAGTCAATGAAAAAAGCCAGGCATAACGGTGAAGAAACATATTAGGAGCATGCATACCTTGCCAGAATAAATCCAGAGCTTGTAAATAGAAACTTGCAATAAGAATGACTAATAAAGTCAAATAAGCTAGTTTCACGTGAAACCGAATCGATTTGACAAAGAAAAATAGAAAGGCAAGTAAGAATGGAAATAGACCAACATAGATCATAGGGATAGCCCCATATTTTGTTGTATCAAAACTACCAATTAAATTCTTTGCAAAAACGTCTAAGTACCAACTATTTTCTGTAAAGGTTCTTGTAATCTTTGTAAAGTTTTCCCCATGAGTTCGTAAATCCAATATGGTGGGGTAAATCATGATCAAGCTAGTGACCCCTGCTAAAATTGACACAATTGTAAAGTCAAAGAAAGAAGATCTTCTTTCTTTAAAGTCCCAGGAAAGCTGAGTAAAAAACCATAAAGTCAAGAAGAGAGCCATCATAAATCCAAAATAATAATTTTGGATAAAGAGGATGGTCAGACTTGTAAAGTAGAGAACGCGCTTCTTTTGAGTCATTAAACGGTGTAAACCTAAGAGAATGAGCGGAGCCAAAATGAAGACATCGAGCCAGGTTTTGATTTCAATCTGACTGATGGAGAAGCTCATTAACGCAAACAAAGTTGACAGTGAAAGAATCAATAATTGTTGCAGTTTAGGATAGATTTCCTTAATGGAATAATAAGTTGACAACCCAATCAAGCCTATTTTTATTAGTGTAAAGAGATAGACGGAATCAACCATGGATAAACTGTCAAAGAAGAAGACAAAGGGAGATAGAAAACTTCCTAAGTAATAGCTGGAAAGAGCGTAGAAATTTAAGCCGAGCCCACTTGTAAAGCTGTAAAGGAGGCTGTCGGTCCCGTGCAAAATATTTCGTAAAGTAACGTCGAAAATAACGTATTGATGAAAGCCATCACCTAATAAAGGAGAAGTTTCACTCCCCCAATAAATACCCTGACTGAGGTAGACGAAAAATAAGATTGTAAAGGGAAGTAAAAAAGCTGTAAAGTAAACAATGATGGGGTGTGATAGATATTTTTTAAATTTCATATAGTCTATTGAAATACCCTGAAACAAAGGTTCCAGGGTTTTTGATTTTTTGGAGCGATTTCTTAGTCTTTCCAAAGTTCTTTAACTTTTGCTTGAACTTCTTGGTTTTCTAAGAATTCATCATAGGTTTCATCAATCCGGTCAATGACACCATTTTTTGAAAGAACAATGATATGGTTGGCAAGAGTTTGAATAAACTCATGGTCGTGACTGGCAAAGATGATTGATTCTTTGAAGTTTTTCAATCCATCGTTCAAGCTTGAAATAGATTCCAAATCCAAGTGATTTGTAGGATCGTCAAGTACAAGAACATTTGATTTCAAAAGCATGAGTTTTGAAAGCATCACGCGCACTTTTTCTCCCCCTGACAAGACGTTGACAGGCTTGTTAACCTCGTCTCCAGAAAAGAGCATGCGTCCGAGGAAACCACGAAGGAAGGTATTATCATCTTCTTCTTTACTTGCGAATTGACGGAGCCAGTCAAGAATTGACTCGCCACCTGCAAAGTCAGCTGAATTGTCTTTTGGTAAGTAAGAGCGACTCGTTGTGACGCCCCACTTGACAGTTCCTTCATATTCGATTTCACCCATAATAGCGCGGATCAAGGCAGTTGTTTGGATGTCGTTTTGTCCGATAAGAGCTGTCTTGTCACCTGGACGTAAGATGAAGCTGATGTTGTCAAGAATAGTTTCACCGTCAATCTTTACAGATAAGTTCTCTACTGTCAACAGATCATTCCCAATTTCTCGCTCCGCTTTAAAGCTGATAAATGGGTATTTTCGGCTAGATGGGACAATTTCTTCTAACTGAATCTTGTCAAGCATCTTTTTACGTGAAGTTGCCTGTTTTGATTTTGACGCATTGGCAGAGAAACGAGCCACAAATTCTTGTAGTTGTTTGATTTTTTCTTCTGCTTTGGCATTCCGGTCTGCTAACAATTTGGCAGCCAGTTCAGATGATTCTTTCCAGAAATCATAGTTACCAACATAGAGTTTGATTTTTCCAAAGTCTAGGTCGGCCATGTGGGTACATACTTTATTCAAGAAGTGACGGTCGTGGGATACAACGATAACGGTATTCTCGAAATCAATCAAGAAATCTTCTAACCAGGTAATAGATTGAATATCAAGACCGTTGGTCGGCTCGTCCAAAAGAAGGACGTCTGGTTTACCAAAGAGAGCTTTGGCTAGGAGGACTTTCACTTTATCTCCATTTGCTAGTTCACTCATATTTTGGTAGTGGAGCTCTTCTGGAATATTCAGATTTTGGAGGAGTTGTGAAGCTTCACTTTCCGCTTCCCAACCACCTAGTTCAGCAAATTCTCCTTCGAGTTCTGCTGCACGGACACCGTCTTCATCTGAAAAATCTTCCTTCATATAGATAGCATCTTTTTCCTTCATGATGCTATAAAGTTTTTCATTTCCCATGATAACGACATCAATGGCACGCTCATCTTCGTAGTCAAAGTGATTTTGACGAAGAACAGAAAGACGTTCGTCTGGTCCAAGAGAAATATGACCAGTTGTCGGTTCAATATCCCCAGCTAAGATTTTTAAAAAGGTTGATTTTCCAGCACCATTGGCTCCAATCAAACCATAGGTATTTCCTTCTGTAAATTTGATGTTGACATCATCAAAAAGTTTACGATCACTAAAACGTAGTGAGACGTCTGTAACTGTTAGCACGTATAGTTCTCCTCTTTTTCTGTCTATATAAGCCTATTTTACTAGAAAACGCTTGATTTTTCAATGAATACCCTTATGCGTTGGAGGAAGTCATTTAGTCTGTAGAAAAGGGTGAAGAACTTGACTTTCCTTTGATGTCATTATATAATGAAAAGCAATCAGAAGAGTAATCTGTATTCGTTTTTTAGAGAGCTTATGGTTGCTGAAAATAAGCAACGAAACAGAATGAAATGGACTGATGTTCAAATAGAATCTTAACCAATAGAGATTCGGCTAGCAGGCCTTATGTGCAACTCATTTGTGATGAGTCAGAGAGAACAGCATATGCTGTTCTAAGTGAGGTGGCACCGTGTCTCAGACGCCCTCGCATAGTTTTTGCTATGCGTGGGCTTTTATTTTGTACTTCAGGGAGGAAGAAAAATGACCAAGCCGATTATTTTAACTGGAGATCGCCCAACTGGGAAACTCCATATTGGACACTATGTCGGTTCGTTGAAGAATCGAGTTCTTATGCAAAATGAAGACAAGTACCAGATGTTTGTCTTTTTAGCCGATCAGCAAGCCCTAACGGATCATGCTAAAGATCCACAAACCATTGTTGAGTCTATTGGAAATGTTGCTCTAGATTATTTAGCAGCTGGTTTAGATCCAAAGAAATCAACTATTTTTATTCAAAGTCAAATCCCTGAGCTAGCGGAATTGACCATGTATTACATGAATTTGGTCTCTGTTTCACGTTTGGAACGAAACCCAACCGTTAAGACAGAAATTGCCCAAAAAGGATTCGGAGAGTCTATTCCATCTGGTTTCTTGGTTTATCCTGTTTCCCAAGCTGCAGATATTACCGCTTTTAAAGCCAATCTCGTGCCTGTTGGAACTGATCAAAAGCCCATGATTGAGCAAACTCGTGAAATTGTTCGTTCTTTTAATCATGCGTATCATTGCGATGTTTTGGTTGAACCGGAAGGAATTTTCCCAGAAAATGAGGCCGCGGGTCGTTTGCCTGGCTTGGATGGGAATGCTAAGATGTCTAAATCTCTTGGAAATGGTATTTATTTAGCCGATGATATGGACACCTTGAAGAAAAAGGTCATGAGTATGTATACAGATCCTGAGCATATTCGTGTCGAAGATCCAGGAAAAATTGAAGGAAATATGGTTTTCCATTATTTAGATGTGTTTGGAAAAGAAGAAGATCAAGCGACCATTCAAGAAATGAAAGACCATTACCAACGGGGTGGTTTAGGAGATGTTAAAACCAAACGCTATTTGTTAGAGATTCTTGAAAGAGAGTTGGGCCCTATTCGCGAACGTCGGATTGAATTTGCTAAAGATATGGGTCAAGTTTATGATATGCTTCAAAAAGGTAGTGAAGTAGCCCGTTCGGTTGCAGCAGAAACGCTTGATCAAGTCAAATCTGCTATGGGATTAAACTATTTCAAGTAAGCTCTTGATATTGAGATGATTCAATAAAAAAATGATTCAAAAGAGGTTTTAATACCTCTTTTTGAAATATTGTACAAATGATTGACAAATTATCGTAGAATGGTATGATATTATCAATCAAAAAAGACGAGCTTGGCTCAAAAAGAAAGAAAAGAGGAAAATGGGAATGTCAAATTGGGACACTAAATTTTTGAAAAAAGGTTATACCTTCGATGATGTATTGCTCATTCCAGCTGAAAGTCATGTATTACCAAACGATGCAGATCTTCGTACAAAATTGGCGGATAACCTTGTGTTGAATATCCCAATCATCACAGCTGCGATGGATACAGTCACTGAAAGCCAAATGGCTATTGCCATTGCCCGTGCTGGAGGACTTGGGGTTATTCACAAAAATATGTCCATTGCCCAACAAGCAGATGAAGTTCGTAAAGTAAAACGCTCTGAAAACGGCGTTATCATTGACCCATTTTTCTTAACACCTGAACATACCATTGCTGAGGCAGACGAACTTATGGGACGGTACCGTATCAGTGGTGTTCCTGTGGTTGAAACCTTGGAAAATCGTAAACTAGTTGGGATTTTGACCAACCGTGATTTACGTTTTATTTCTGATTATGATCAACCAATTTCAAATCATATGACTAGTGAAAATCTAGTAACTGCACCAGTCGGTACTGATTTAGAGACCGCTGAACGGATTCTCCAAGAACACCGTATTGAAAAATTACCATTGGTGGATGAAAATGGTCGTTTGTCAGGTTTGATTACCATTAAGGATATTGAAAAAGTTATTGAGTTTCCAAATGCAGCGAAAGACGAATTTGGTCGTCTTTTAGTAGCAGGTGCTGTCGGAGTTACATCTGACACTTTTGAGCGTGCGGAAGCATTGTTTGAAGCTGGTGCGGATGCTATTGTCATCGATACAGCCCATGGTCATTCTGCAGGTGTTCTTCGTAAAATCGCTGAAATTCGCGCTCATTTCCCAGATCGCACCTTGATTGCAGGTAATATTGCTACAGCTGAGGGAGCGCGTGCTCTCTATGATGCAGGTGTTGACGTGGTTAAGGTAGGGATTGGGCCTGGTTCAATCTGTACAACTCGTGTGATTGCTGGTGTCGGAGTTCCTCAAGTTACAGCGATTTATGATGCAGCTGCTGTTGCGCGTGAATATGGAAAAACAATCATTGCTGACGGTGGGATCAAGTATTCTGGAGATATTGTAAAAGCCCTTGCAGCTGGTGGTCACGCAGTCATGCTTGGATCAATGTTTGCAGGAACAGATGAAGCACCAGGTGAAACTGAAATCTTCCAAGGACGTAAGTTCAAGACTTATCGTGGTATGGGATCTATTGCAGCAATGAAGAAAGGTTCAAGCGACCGCTACTTCCAAGGTTCTGTTAATGAAGCCAACAAATTGGTTCCAGAAGGAATCGAAGGTCGGGTTGCTTATAAGGGTTCAGCAGCCGATATCGTCTTCCAAATGATTGGTGGTATCCGTTCTGGTATGGGCTATGTTGGAGCTGCCAACCTTCAAGAATTGCATGAAAATGCACAATTTGTTGAAATGTCTGGGGCAGGGTTGAAAGAAAGCCACCCACACGATGTCCAAATTACCAATGAAGCACCAAACTACTCTGTTCAATAAAAAAATAAAAGTGTGAAATCATAAGATTTCACACTTTTATTATGTCAAAAAGTTGTCAATCAAAATTGACAACCTCGTTAATTATTCGTCAACGTGACCTGAGTGAATATTAAAGATTTTTAAGTCTTCAGGCAAGTCTTTTAGGTGATCTAAGGTAGTAGTTGTGATAAATGTTTGGATGTCACGAGAGATAACTTCTAGTAAATGTAGTTGACGATTGTTGTCAAGTTCACTCATAACATCGTCTAAGAGTAAAATCGGCTTTTCATTCGTCAGTGATTCAATTAATGAAATCTCTGCCAATTTTAAGGAAAGAACAACACTGCGGTGCTGCCCTTGGCTACCAAAAGTCGCATTCATATCATTGATGTAAAAGCTAATGTCATCTCGGTGAGGACCAACACTGGTTGTTTTTTTGATGAGATCTTTTGTCCGATTTTCTCGAAGCAAGGTGATAAAGGTTTGGCGAAGTGTCTCCTCATCTTGAAAAGGAATGGAGGAATCATACCGAATAGATAGTTTTTCAGTTTGATTGGAAATTTCAAAATGTTTCTCTTGCCCAAAGTCTTCTAATTTTTTAAGAAAATCTTTCCGATGGATGCAGACTCGGCTACCATAATCTGCTAATTGCTCATCCAAAACATCTAAAAAGGTTGGGTCTACTGTGTTGGCTGTTTTTAAGTAACTGTTTCGCTGCTTTAAAACATGATGGTAAGCTGTTAAATCCGATAGATAGACAGGTTTCATCTGGCCTAAATCAATATCAATAAACTTGCGGCGAAGAGCGGGTGAGCCTTTAACAAGTTGTAAATCCTCTGGAGCAAAGAGAACCACATTCATGTTACCGATATAGGTTGATAACTTGCTTTGTTTTAAGTGGTTTACTTTAGTGACTCGTCCTTTTGAGGATAAGGAAATTTCTAAAGGGATTGAGCCGGTCTTTTTTTCTAGGACCCCTGAAACAGTAAATTGTTCCTCTTGAAAATGAATTAGATCTTTATCGGAACGGGTCCGATGGCTGCGGGTCAAGGCTAAAAAGTAGATGGATTCGAGGAGATTGGTTTTTCCTTGAGCATTTTGGCCTAAGAAAATATTCAAACCAGAGTGGAATTGAAGATCTACTTCTTTATAATTTCGAAATTTCTGAATGTGTATGGATTTAAGCCACATATTATGTTCCTGGGAAACGAACAGGCTTCCGCTTATTCTCTTCTTTTTTAGGTTTAGAATCTTTTTTTTGTTTTTGTTCTTTGTTTAATTTCTTCACTAATTGAGCAACGCGTTCTTTTTCCAGCTTGTCCGCTTGATAGTCTTCAATCTCTTCTGGACTAGGTTCTGTCAGTGTTATGACTTCCTTCTCACCAATTACTTCGATTGTATCTCCGACTCGTAACTTACGTCCTCTTCTGGTTTCCACTTCTCCATTGACCTCTACTTGATTTTCGTGTAAAAAGGCTTTGATAGCTCCACCGCTTTGAATGATTCCCAGTTCTTTAAATAGGGCTTGTAGTGTGATAAATTCATCAAAAAGTTTATAGTTCATAGTTCACCTCAATGATAGTTATTATACCACAAAAGGATGAAAAACCTAAAATAGGGCGAGTCAGTGTAAACGTTTTTTAATCTGTCTGGGAAAGATTTTACTGGGATTTCATGATATAATGAAGAGTAATATTTGTTAGAACGAGGATGACGATGGAATTAGTTACTGGTGTTCGAATCCATTTTATGAAATCAGAAAAATTTAAGACCAATGAGATAAAAGTGCGGTTCTCGGCCCCTCTTTCTGAAGAAACAATAGCAGGACGAGTTCTAGCCTCACGCATGATCGAAACAGCCAATCAACTTTACCCAACTTCACAGCAATTTAGAGAGCAGTTGGCGAACTTGTATGGAGCAAATTTTTCTACTTCTGTTTCAAAACGCGGTCAAATGCACTACATTGATATTAATTTATCTTATGTCCGTGATGCTTTTTTGAGCAAGAAAAATGTCTTGACAGATCAGATGTTGGATTTATTAAAGGTATCTCTGAATGCTCCTCTTGCAGAAGATGGCTCTTTTCATTCAGAAACTTTTTCAGTAGAGAAAAAAAATCTCATTACAGAGCTAGAAGCAGAAATTGAAAATCATTATTATTATGCCCACCAACAATTGAATCGGTTGTTTTATGATCAAGCTGATATGAAACTAAGTAAGTATGGAAGTGTCCAGCAGATTCAGAATGAGGATGAAGGGTCAGCTTATCAAGCATTTCAAGAAATGCTTCAAACAAATCTGATTGACTTTTTCTTTATGGGTGATTTCAATGAACTAGCGGTCATTGAAAAGATTAGTGAATTTGGTTTACAACCTCGTAAATCTTATGTCAATCTTTTTTATGCCCAATCTTTTTCAAATGTTGTCAGAGAAGGACTCGAGCAAAGAGATACTCATCAATCTATTTTAGAGTTAGGTTATCATTTTCCTGTTCAGTATGGAGAGAAAGAGCATTTTGCTTTGATTGTTTTAAATGGTTTACTGGGGGCTTTCTCTCATTCAAAATTGTTTACAGTCATTCGAGAAAAAGAAGGGTTGGCTTATACCATCTCTAGCCATTTTGATATTTTTTCTCATTTTATGCGGATCTATGCAGGGATTGATCGAAAAAATAGAACCCGGACCATGACCCTGATGAGCCGTCAAGTGAGTGACTTGAAGAGAGGGAAGTTTACAAGTGAAGAGCTGCGCTTGACAAAAGAAATGATTATAAATGCTGCAAAATTAACGCAGGATCGACCTGGCACCTTGATTGAAAGAGCTTATTTACACTCTATTTTAGGAAAACAGTTCTTGTCAATTGATGATTGGATCCAAGCTATTCAACTGGTGACGAAAGAAGAAATTATGGCTGTTGCCAAATCACTCAAATTACAAGCGGTCTATTTTATGGAAGGAAGAGAATGATAAAGAAAGATTTGGAGAAAATAGATTATCCAGCTGTTGGAGAATGTGTTTATCAGACAAGTCTCCAAAATGGATTGAAGTTATATTTAATTCCAAAAGCGGATTTTAATGAAAGCTATGCAATCATTTCTACTAAATTCGGTTCTGTTGACACAAGATTTACAGTAGAAGGAGTAGAGGGAATAAAAGAATTTCCAGCAGGGATTGCACATTTTCTTGAACATAAATTATTTGAAGATCAAGACGGTCAAGATTATTTACAGCATTTTGTAAAGCTGGGAGCTGAAAGTAATGCCTTTACTAGCTTTACACAAACTAGCTATCTCTTTTCGACCACCTCGAATGTCAATGAAAATCTGAGATTGTTACTGGAGATGACACAATCTCTTCATCTCTCAAAGGATTCTCTAAAGAAGGAACAATTGATTATTCAACAAGAGATCGAAATGTACCAAGATAGTCCTGACTACCAATTATTCTTTAGGGCGTTGGCAAATCTTTATCCAGATACACCCTTGGCCCAAGATATTGCAGGTACTGTATCTTCTCTCTCTCAAATTGATGAAAAAAGTTTACAGGATAATTTCGATTATTTCTACCAACCATCCAATATGCAGCTAGTGGTTGTCGGAAACTTTGATCTTGACAGTCTGGTTAATCTTGTTTCTGAATTTGAGATGAAGACCTCTTCAAGTCCTCTTCCTCATATTTCACCCGTGGACTTGAATCCAGTTGTCCAAAATGAGACCAGTCGGATGGAAGTTGCTTCACCGAAACTAGCAATTGGAATTCGTGGAAGAAATCAGATTCCTCCTCTTTACCAGTATCGCTATAAGATTATCCTTAAATTATTATTTGCAATGATGTTTGGGTGGACATCCAAACGATTTCAGTCGCTTTATGAAGTTGGTAAACTTGACAACTCCTTGACACTAGAAATTGAAGTAGAGTCTTCGTTTCACTTTGTGATGTTAACGATGGACACCTCGGAACCTGTTAGTATATCCCATCAGTTCAGAACGGCCATTAAGAATTTTGAGAAAGATCCTGATGTGACTCAAGAGCATTTGGATACGATTAAAAGTGAAATGTTTGGAGATTTTCTACACGGTTTGAATTCCTTGGATTATATAGCGACTCAATTTAATCCAATTGAGACAGGTGAAAATCTATTTGATCTTCCAAAAATTTTACAGAGTATTTCTTTACAAGATGTTGTAAAGGTTGGGCGAGATTTTGTCAACGCTTGTGATATGACGGACTTTATCATTTTCCCTAAATAGCGGGATAATAGTGGAATGATGTTTTTGTCGAATTAAATCGACGTTTATTTTGTCAATTAGATGTAAATGATCATGTAAACTAGTAAGGAGACTAGAATGAAAAAAGAAAATATCCCAAATGCCTTAACACTGATTCGAATTGTGTTTATTCCTATTTTTATTTTGATGCTAATATTTGGTAAAGGTTATGGTTGGCATGTAGCAGCAGCTATTGTCTTTGCTGTTGCTAGTATCACCGATTATTTGGACGGTTATTTAGCTCGTAAATGGAAAGTTGTTAGTAACTTTGGAAAATTTGCTGATCCTATGGCTGACAAGCTTCTTGTCATGTCTGCCTTTATCATGATGATTGAATTAAAGATGGTTCCGGCTTGGATTACTGCAGTTATAATTTGCCGTGAATTAGCCGTAACTGGCCTCCGTCTGTTATTGGTTGAAACAGGAGGAGTTGTTTTGCCAGCAGCTATGCCTGGAAAAATTAAAACCTTCTCACAAATGTTTGCCATTATTTTCCTTCTCTTCCATTGGGACTTATTGGGTCAAATTACGCTTTATGTTGCGCTAATCTTTACAGTCTACTCTGGATACGAATACTTTAAAGGCAGTGCCTACCTCTTTAAAGATACCTTTAGATAAATGAATAATATTATAGAAGTTCGAAATCTTACATTTAAATACCAAAAAACAGATGAGAACCATCAGTTAAATGATATTTCGTTTCACGTGAAACATGGTGAATGGTTATCCATTATTGGACATAACGGAAGTGGTAAATCAACAGTGGTCCGCTTGATTGATGGCTTGTTGGAACCGGAATCTGGTCAAATCTATATTTCCGGAGATTTGTTAACTCCTGAAAATGTTTGGGATAAACGTAGTGAGATTGGGATGGTTTTCCAGAATCCAGATAACCAGTTTGTTGGGGCTACAGTTGAAGATGATGTGGCGTTTGGGTTGGAGAACCAAGGAATTCCAAGAGATGAAATGGTGCAACGAGTAGACGAAGCTTTGAAGATGGTCCGCATGGATGAGTTCAAAGATCGAGAACCCGCTAGGTTATCCGGTGGACAAAAGCAACGAGTGGCCATTGCCGGGATTATCGCTTTACGACCTAAAATCATCATTTTAGATGAAGCAACCAGTATGTTGGATCCTGAAGGGCGTCTAGAACTAATTCGGACAGTTCGAGAAGTCAAAGAACGATATGGGTTAACCGTTATTTCTATTACCCATGATTTAGAGGAAGTTTCCCTAAGTGATCGGGTTATTCTTTTTGAAAAAGGAAAAGCGACCTTGGATCTGACTCCAAGAGAACTCTTTTCTCGAGATGATCTGGATGAAATAGGACTAGAAGAACCTTTCGCCAATCGATTGCGGAGCATGTTACATCAAAAAGGTTTTCCAGTTGGAGAAACCTATCAGACTGAAGGAGAGCTAGAGAAACTATTATGGGAATTGCTTTAAAACAGCTTAGTTACACCTATCAAGAAGGTACTCCTTTTGAAGGAGCGGCTCTTTTTGATGTAAATATAGAAATCCCAAGCGGTTCTTATACAGCTCTAATTGGGCATACTGGAAGTGGAAAATCAACCATCCTTCAATTATTAAATGGTTTGCTTTTGCCCAGTCGAGGGGAAGTGCAAATGAATGATATGCGCATTAGTTCTGAGTCTTCTCAAAAAGAGCTAAAGAATCTTCGAAAAAAAGTGGGTCTCGTCTTTCAATTTCCAGAAAGTCAACTCTTTGCTGAGACTGTTGTAAAAGATGTCGCATTTGGGCCTCAAAATTTTGGAGTAGACCAAGAGTCAGCTGAGAGCATTGCTAAGGAAAAATTACGCTTAGTCGGTCTTTCTGAAGAGTTGTTTGAACGGAGTCCCTTTGAATTGTCTGGAGGGCAAATGAGACGGGTCGCTATTGCAGGCATTTTAGCGATGGAACCTGAAATTTTGGTCTTGGACGAGCCGACAGCTGGTTTGGATCCGTCAGGTAGACGGGAATTAATGAAGCTATTTGCGTCACTTCATCAAGCTGGGATGACCATCGTTCTTGTTAGTCATTCTATGGAAGATGTGGCAGAATACGCAAATCTTGTTTATGTTTTGGAAAAAGGACGAATTGTGAGGTCTGGGCATCCAAGGGATGTATTTCAGGATGTAGAAGGATTAGAAAACATACAATTAGGTGTACCGAAAGTGACGAAATTTGCTTGGCGCTTACGTCAAAAAGGACTATCTTTGCCAACTTTACCAATCACTTTACAAGAGTTTAAGGAGTTAATTGGACATGAATAGTATGATTTTAGGACGATATGTACCAGGTAATTCCATTCTCCATCGTATGGATCCAAGGGCAAAGTTACTAGGACTTTTCTTGTTAATTGTTATTTTGTTTTGGGCCAATAATGTGTTGACGAATGCCCTGTTGTTTTTATTGGCCTTTGCGTTGATTTTGAGTGCCAAGATCCCCTTCCGTTTTTTTATTAATGGCCTGAAATCGATGGTCTTTATCATTGCTTTCACCACACTCTTTCAGTTGTTTGCGACGACTGGCGGTAAGACCTTATTTCAATTTTATTTTTTGACTGTAACGGATAAAGGACTTGCTCAAGCGGGTGTGATCTTTTGTCGTTTTATTCTCATTGTTGTATTTTCAACGATTTTAACACTGACAACAACGCCCTTAAGCTTAGCAGATGCCGTAGAAAAGTTGTTAACTCCATTTAAAATCATCAAAGTTCCTGCTCATGAAATTGGACTCATGTTGTCTATGAGCCTTCGTTTCGTTCCCACTCTAATGGATGATACGATTCGCATTATGAATGCACAGAGAGCCCGAGGGGTTGATTTTGGAGAAGGGAATCTCCTTCAGAAGATTCGCTCATTTATACCGATTTTAATTCCCTTGTTTGCATCAAGTTTTAAACGTGCAGATGCTCTTGCAATTGCCATGGAGGCAAGAGGTTATAAAAGTGGAGAGGGAAGAAGCCGATATAGGCAGTTAAAATGGCAAGTTTTAGATAGTGTAGCTATTCTGTCTATAGCGGCAGTTGGTGCTATCATTTTTTGGTTGAAATATTAGAATACCACCACTACATATAGGGGATTTTTTCTAAAAAAATGAAGAAAAACGCTATTTATAGCGTTTTTTGCATGAAAAATACATGATTTTGTAACCTTTGTAACATAAATTATAACTAACTGTAACATTTAATGTGTAAGATAGTATTATGTTCGAAAGGAGAATGTATTGATGAACACAAAAAAAGTCCAATGGACATTAACTTCTATTATCTCAGCTCTTTCACTTTTTGTTTCTGGTGTGGTAGTGAATGCTGAAACATATGAAGTAAAATATGGTGATACTCTATCAGAAATTGCGATTAAGAATAACACTACTATCGAAAAGCTTGTTGAATTGAATCAAATCAGCAACCAAGATTTGATCCATGCAGGTCAAATTATTGAGTTGGGTGAACGTTCAAAATCATTGATCAACAAAGTAAATACTGCCACAGTAAGTCAAGAACCAGCAGCCGAAGCTTCTACAAATCAAGTAGTGGCAGAAACAACAACTACTGCCACTTATAATGCAGCACCTGTTGTTACGAATTCTGGAAATGGTATTGTACTTGCAAATGGGAATACTGCTGGAGAAGTTGGATCCTATGCAGCGGCTCGTATGGCTGAAATGACAGGAGTTCCTGCATCAACTTGGGAAGCCATTATTGCACGTGAATCAAATGGTCAAGTGAACGCAGCAAATCCATCTGGAGCTAGTGGTCTTTTCCAAACAATGCCAGGTTGGGGTTCAACTGCTACAGTTGATGATCAAATCCAAGCAGCTTATAATGCCTATTCAAACCAAGGGCTTTCAGCTTGGGGATACTAAAAAAGAGGTTAAACCCTCTTTTTATTTTGTTTCTTATCTTGACAAGTATTGGAAAGAGCTGTAAAGAAAATGACTTTGTTAGTCAACCTTAGTGAACCATGGATGCTCTTACCCAAACGTGATTTTATACATAAAAGAGGTTTACAAATTTGTAAACCTCTTTTATTAACTTAAATGAGTGAGTAAAGCTAGGGGGGAATCTACGATGGTATCGGGAGTTTCCTCTTTTAATTGCTCTAGAGGTGCAAATCCCCAACTGACTGCAATTGTGTGAATACCAATGGTTTTTCCCCCAATGATATCAAATTTAGTATCCCCAACGATGCAAGCTTCCTCTTTTGGAATCTGATGGTCCACCAGTACACGCTGAATGATATCAGCTTTGTGCATAGATCCTGGGATAGAACCATAAATCCCTTCAAAGCAATCACTAATTCCTAGTGAATGGGCTATTTCGAGACTCACTTCCTGATTCTTAGAGGTGGTGATGAATAAGTGATAACCCAATTCCTTCAATTGTTGAAGGAGTTCTTTGATACCTGGGTAGAGATAGGTTTGTTGTTGGCCAGTTTCTTTGTAATAGGTACGATAGATTTCTACAGCTTTTGCGACCAGTTCTTTTGGGACATGTTTAGTAAACGTAACCTCGAGTGGAGGACCCATAAAGGTTCGAATAGTTTCTTTATCAGGTGCAGGAACTCCCAGCATCTTAAAAGTGTGTAGAAAGGTGGTTTCAATTCCTTCGGAACTATCGACTAAAGTCCCATCCAAGTCGAAAAATATGTACTTCATAGGTTAGTCTCCAAATATTTCTTGCTGTAGGCGTTTCCCAGTTGGAGTTGTTGCTAGACCACCTTCAGCCGTTTCTCTAAAGGCAGTTGGTAGGCTAGATCCAACTTGATACATGGCGTCAATGACCTCATCGACAGGGATTTTGGATTCAATTCCTGCTAGAGCCATATCCGCTGCAATATAGGCATAGCTTGCACCCATAGCATTTCGTTTGACACAAGGAACCTCTACCAGTCCTGCAACGGGATCACAAATTAAGCCTAGCATATTTTTGATGACGAAACAAATGGCTTGGCTAGCTTGGTAAGGACTTCCCCCAGCAGCCAACGTCAAGGCAGCTGCACTCATGGCTGCCGCGGAACCCACTTCGGCTTGACAGCCTCCCTCGGCTCCTGAAATCGATGCATTGTTGGCAATAACCAGGCCAAAGGCTCCTGCTGCTAATAAGAACTCCAATTGTTGGTGCTCATCTAAATGGAGTTTCTCGATAGCTGAAGTAAGAACAGCAGGTAAGCAACCGGCTGATCCAGCAGTGGGAGTAGCACAGACTAAGCCCATTTTTGCATTGTGTTCGTTGACAGCGATAGCATTTTTGGCTGCGGTTAGGACAGTATAGTCGGAGAGGGCTTTTCCAGATCGAATATAGCGATCCAATTTTGCAGCATCTCCTCCGGTCAAGCCACTTCTAGAAAGTTGGTCATTGAGTCCAAGATGAACGGATTCTTTCATGACCTCAAGGTTTCGTGTCATAAGAGTCAGAACTTCTTCGCGCTCGCGACCAGTTAGTTCAAACTCAGTTGCAATCATTAATTCTGCGACATTTCCTTCATAGTGGAGGGTCGCTTGCTCAACTAATTCGGTAATGGAATAAAACATGGGGTCTCCTTATTGAAAGAAATTCACATTGTGTAAATGGGGAATTTGACGGATTAACTCAATAGCTTCATCACAATTACGAGAATCCACTTCAATAATCATAATAGCCTTTTCACCGGCTTTTTCGCGGGTTACGTTCATTTGGGCGATATTGATATCATAGCGGGAAAGGGCTTCTGTCACATGGGCAATCATCCCAGGAACGTCTTGGTGAACGATAATAATTGTTGGGGTGTTCATGTTTAGAGAAATTGCAAAGCCATTTAACTCGGTAACTTGTATGTTTCCCCCACCAATGGAAATTCCTGTGACGGAGATGGTTTTGTGCTCATTTTTCACCGTGATGGTCGTCGTATTTGGATGAGGTGCATTGCTCTCCTTTTGAATAGACCAGACGATTCGAATTCCTCTTTCATGAGCAATTTCAAGACTATTGGGGATTCTTGGATCATCTGTGTCCATACCCAAAATACCAGCAACAAGGGCCAAGTCTGTCCCGTGACCGCGATAGGTTTTGGCAAAGGAATTAAACAACTGAAATTCAACTTCTGTAGGATCCTCTCCAAAAATAGAAGAGACAATTTTTCCAATACGAACAGCTCCAGCAGTGTGGCTACTAGAAGGTCCAATCATAACCGGTCCAATAATATCAAATACGGATTGGAATTTAAGCGAATTCATCAGTCAGCTCCTTAGGGTTTCTTTTCTTTCATTATAACAAATCTAGGGCATGTTTTCTTCTATTTAAGAGGGAAATTTTGTTTTAACCTTAAAAGATACTTAAAACTAGTTCATTTGAGGTGTTTTTTATTCTTGCTAACATATTGTTGAAACATTTGACGTGATTTCATAAAGTTTCTGAAACATTTCTTCTGTAAGATAAAGAACATACAGAAAAGGAGTGTAAAACCATGAATAAAAAAATCTTTGTAAAACGTGTAATCGGACTGAGCTTATTATCAGGAATGTTTATTCCCGTCCTTGCCAGTGCAGAATCTTACACTGTAAAGTCAGGTGATACCTTATCAGCTATTGCTAGAGAGAAGAATACAACGGTTGATGCGATTGCTCAGAAAAATAAGATTAGCAATGTCAACCTCATTACAGTTGGTCAAGTTCTAGAGATTGAAGATGACAAGGCAACAACTAATACTACAGAGCAAGCTACCACTAGTAAAGCAACAACTACGGTATCTGCCTCAGATGGCTTGAGTGCCGAAGATGCAGCGGCTAAAGAATGGATTGCCCAGAAGGAATCAAGTGGCAGTTACAAAGCACAAAATGGCCAATACTATGGTCGTTACCAGTTATCCCTTTCTTATTTAAACGGCGACTTGTCACCAGAAAACCAGGAAAAAGTAGCCAATCAATATGTTGTCAACCGATATGGATCATGGTCGGCGGCTAAAAACTTCTGGTTGGCCAATGGCTGGTATTAAAGTAGATGAAAGAGTTCAGCAATTGGACTCTTTTTTGATTTACAGACTTGTAAACATATAGATACAATAGCCAATAAGAAGAATGGCAAGATGCTTGTTTTCTACTATAAAGCGTGTTACAATTGATAATGCTCAAAACGACCTTCAATCGTTGAAGCAAACCACGACCTTCAATCGTGAGAAACGAAAAGATGGGAGAAATCTATGAGTGATAACTCGAAAACACGTGTTGTTGTTGGTATGAGTGGCGGTGTCGATTCATCTGTAACGGCGTTGTTGTTAAAACAACAGGGTTACGATGTCATCGGCATCTTCATGAAAAACTGGGACGACACAGACGAAAATGGCGTCTGTACAGCTACAGAAGATTACAAAGATGTAGCAGCGGTTGCAGATCAAATTGGCATACCTTACTATTCTGTCAACTTTGAGAAAGAATACTGGGATCGTGTCTTTGAATATTTCCTTGCAGAATATCGTGCAGGCCGGACACCAAATCCGGATGTCATGTGTAATAAGGAAATCAAATTTAAGGCCTTCTTAGATTATGCCATGACACTTGGTGCCGATTATGTAGCCACAGGTCACTATGCACGCGTGGCGCGTGATGAAGATGGCATTGTCCATATGCTACGCGGTGTTGACAATGGGAAGGATCAAACTTATTTCCTAAGCCAGTTGTCACAAGAACAGCTTCAAAAAACCATGTTCCCATTGGGACATTTAGAAAAACCTGAGGTTCGCCGGTTGGCAGAAGAGGCTGGATTGGCAACAGCTAAAAAGAAAGACTCCACTGGGATATGCTTTATCGGAGAAAAGAACTTCAAAGAGTTTCTAGGGAACTACCTTCCTGCCCAACCAGGCCGAATGATGACCGTAGATGGACGGGATATGGGCGAACATGCTGGTTTGATGTATTATACAATCGGTCAGCGGGGTGGACTTGGAATCGGTGGCCAACAAGGTGGGGACAATGCTCCTTGGTTTGTCGTTGGTAAAGATCTGAGTCAAAATATTCTGTATGTCGGTCAAGGATTCTATCATGAAGCACTGATGTCAACAAGTTTACAAGCTAGTCAAGTTCACTTTACACGAGAGATGCCAGAAGAGTTTACATTGGAGTGTACAGCCAAGTTCCGTTATCGCCAGCCAGATTCCAAAGTGACTGTGCATGTCAAGGGTGACAAGGCAGAGGTAATTTTTGCAGAACCTCAACGGGCCATTACACCAGGTCAGGCTGTTGTCTTTTACGATGGTGAAGAGTGTCTCGGTGGTGGACTAATTGACAATGCTTATCGAGATGGTAAAGTTTGTCAGTATATTTAGGATTTTCTGGGAGGAACGAGGATGTTTCAGTTCTTTAAGAAAAGAACAGATAAAAAAGAGAGTGAAATGCCTCTCTCTGACTATAAGAAACAGTATTTGAGCGAGAAAACGACAGAGTCGATTGAAGCCTTATTCAAGCAATTGAAGCGATCTAAAGTTTGGGTTCCCTTTAATACTTCTTTAATGGATGAGAGTGATGGACAAGGAGGTGCTCGCCTAACACCAGATGTTCTGCGAAAGGGAGACGAATTCTTTTATCCTTGTTTCTTGACTGTACAGGATATTCCTAAAGATTATTACGATCGTTTTTCTTGGCTGCAAATACCTTTTACGGATTGTTTATTTACTGCAGAAAGTATAGGAAAGTTTCCAGTGAGAGGGATTGTTTTAGATGCATTCTCTGATCCAGTTGAGATTGACAAAGGAGCTTTTGAAGCAATCCGTCAATCTTAGGAAATTTAAATTGACAAATTTTCTCAATTTGCTACAATAATAAAAGCAATAGAAGTGATGGTCAAAGCTCATGGATGTTGCAGGCTTTTTTGTCCTGCACTTCTCAGAGTTTTGACTATTTTTGTGTCGTTTCGAAAGGAAGTTACATGCAAGAACAGGATTTTCGGACCAAGTTAAACCAGATGGTTTTTGGTGTGAGAGCGACTGCTTTGATTGTAAAAGACAATCGCTTGTTAGTCGTAGAAGATGAGGACAGTTTTTATACAATCGGAGGTGCCATTCAAGTGGATGAAGCTACTGAAGATGCTGTGGTTCGAGAAATAAAAGAGGAACTTGGGGTCGCATCTAGAGCTGTTCAGTTAGCTTTCATTGTTGAAAATCGCTTTGAACAAACTGGGGTCCACTATCATAATATCGAGTTCCATTATATAGTGGACTTGTTGGAAGATGCACCGTTAACCATGCAAGAAGATGCGAAGCCATTACCTTGCCGGTGGCTTGCTTTAGAAGACTTATCTACTGTTGATCTGAAACCGGCATTTTTAAAAACCGCTTTATCAGATTGGGACGGACAATTACGACACATCCATCTTAAAGAATAGGAGAAAAAATGACTTATAATTTTATAGAAGAATACGATATTGTTGTAATCGGAGCAGGGCATGCAGGTGTAGAAGCCTCCCTTGCTGCGAGCCGAATGGGCTGTAAAGTTTTACTTGCAACCATCAATATCGAAATGTTGGCGTTTTTGCCATGTAATCCTTCGATTGGTGGTTCTGCAAAAGGGATTGTGGTCCGTGAGGTAGATGCTCTCGGTGGAGAGATGGCCAAGAATATTGACAAATCCTATATTCAGATGAAGATGTTGAATACAGGAAAGGGACCAGCTGTTCGTGCGCTTCGTGCTCAAGCAGATAAAGAGCTCTATTCTAAGGAAATGCGTAAGACAGTTGAGAACCAAGAAAGCTTGACCCTTCGCCAAACCATGATTGATGAAATTTTGGTAGAAGATGGGAAGGTTATTGGTGTTCGAACTGCGACCCACCAAGAATATGGGGCCAAGGCTGTCATTGTCACGACTGGAACAGCTTTACGTGGAGAAATCATCATTGGGGATCTCAAGTATTCATCAGGACCTAACCATAGCCTTGCTTCTATTAATTTAGCTGACAATCTCAAAAATCTTGGACTAGAAATTGGACGGTTCAAAACAGGTACGCCACCACGTGTAAAGGCATCGTCAATCAATTATGAAGAAACGGAAATTCAACCAGGTGATGAGAATCCAAATCACTTTTCTTACAATTCGCGTGACGAGGATTATTTAAAGGATCAAATCCCTTGTTGGTTAACCTATACCAATAGTCACAGCCACGAGATTATCAACAGCAATTTACACCGGGCTCCAATGTTTACAGGTGTTGTAAAGGGAGTTGGACCTCGCTATTGTCCATCTATTGAAGATAAAATTGTTCGCTTTGCGGATAAGGAACGCCACCAGCTATTCCTGGAACCAGAAGGACGCAATACAGAAGAAGTCTATGTCCAAGGCTTGTCAACCAGTTTACCAGAGGATGTGCAAAGAGATCTTGTCCATTCTATTAAGGGATTGGAAAATGCTGAAATGATGAGAACGGGTTATGCGATTGAGTATGATATGGTCCTTCCACATCAATTGCGAGCAACACTAGAAACTAAGAAAATCTCAGGTCTCTTTACCGCAGGCCAAACCAATGGAACGTCTGGCTATGAAGAGGCCGCTGGCCAAGGAATTGTGGCAGGGATTAATGCTGCGCTGAAAATCCAAGGAAAACCCGAACTCATTTTGAAACGGAGTGACGGTTATATTGGGGTCATGATCGATGACTTGGTAACCAAAGGAACAGTTGAGCCCTATCGACTGTTAACCAGTCGTGCTGAGTATCGTTTGATTCTTCGTCATGATAATGCAGATATGCGCTTAACAGAAATCGGTCGCGAGGTTGGTTTGGTTGACGATGAACGTTGGGCACGTTTTGAAACCAAGAAGTATCAGTTTGAAAATGAAATGAAGCGCCTTGACAGTATCAAGTTAAAACCTGTAAAGGAAACGAACGAGAAGGTTGCAGCGCTAGGTTTTAAACCATTGACAGATGCTGTCACAGCCAAAGAATTCTTGAGAAGACCAGAAGTATCGTATCAAGATGTTGTCAACTTTATCGGACCAGCAGCTGAAGAACTAGATGATAAGATTATCGAGCTGATTGAAACTGAAATTAAGTACGAGGGTTATATCTCAAAAGCTTTAGATCAGGTTGAAAAAATGAAGCGGATGGAAGAAAAACGAATTCCTGCCAATATTGACTGGGACGATATTGACTCCATCGCAACAGAAGCTCGTCAAAAATTCAAGTTGATTAATCCAGAAACGATTGGTCAAGCTAGCCGGATTTCAGGTGTCAACCCAGCTGATATTTCTATCTTGATGGTGTATCTTGAAGGCAAGAGTCGAAGCATTTCTAAGAATCAAGAAAAAGAATCCTAACTTATTATGATGTAAATATGTGGAAGAAGTAGCCAAATAGCTACTTCTTTTCTCGTTTTACTGTATATTTACAACAGTGTAAATATACTTTACACTGTTTAACAAATGAGCGACCGGGCCTTGATCCCTGTCAGCTTTTTCTTTGGTGGAAAGGCTTGACTGGCCTCGCTTTTTCTTATGTTTTATGGTATAATGGCCCAACAGAGGTTTATGATGAAAAAATTTCGTATGACGCCTATCCATTATTGTATGGTAGGTTTGTTAGCATTTATTATATTAGCCATCAGTTCCAGATTATTGGGTGGCACAATTGCAAATTTATTCGTGATTCTGTTGATTCTTTCCGGTGTCATCTATCTCTTTCTTCATCAATTAAAGCAAGTAGAATTGGATGAGCTAGAACAAATTCAATATGTCAATCATCAGGCTGAAAATGGATTGGCCTCGCTACTGGATAAAATGCCAGTTGGTGTAATCAAGGTAAACGGTGAAACCAATGAAGTTGAGTGGTTCAATCCTTATGCGGAGTTGATTTTCTCTACTGAGGATGGGCAATTCGATGTGGAATACCTGCAACAAGTGTTGGCGATCCCTTTTGAAGGGAAAGGCCATTATGCAACCATTGGAGATAAGAAATATTCTGTTTATCTAGATTCCCAGGCCAGTGTCGTTTATTTTTTTGATGCGTCTAGTGAGTATGAGGCCAACGTTGGTCTTGTAACGACTAGGCCGGTCATCGGGATTATGTCCGTAGATAACTATGATGATTTAGAAGATGTTGTGTCTGATTCGGATATCAGTAGCATCAATGGCTTTATTGCAAACTTTGTTGAAGAATTCTCGGAAAAATACCATATGTTTTACCGAAGAGTCGGGATGGATCGCTTTTATCTTTTTACAGACTATACCGTTCTCGAACAATTAATCGAATCCAAATTTTCTATTATTGACCAATTCCGTGAGGAAGCGAAAAATCGTGAATTACCCATTACGGTAAGTATGGGATTCTCATACGGAGATGGCAATCATGATGAAATTGGTAGAGTTGCTTTATCGAATCTAAACTTAGCTGAAGTCCGAGGGGGCGACCAAGCGGTTGTGAAAGAAAAAGAAGAAGGTAAGGATCCTATTTTCTTTGGAGGTGGGACAGCCTCTGCTATCAAGCGCACCCGTACACGAACTCGTGCGATGATGACAGCTATTTCCGAAAAAATTAAATCGGTTGATCAGGTATTTGTTGTTGGCCACAAAAAATTAGACATGGATGCTTTGGGGGCATCGATTGGGATGCAATTATTTGCAAACAATATCAACGAACGCTCTTATGCAGTTTATGATGATACGTCTATGGCTCAGGATATCGAACGAGCGGTTGGAAAAATTCAATCAGATGGAGCGACTAAACTCGTAACGGTTTCAGATGCTCTACGGATGGTAACCGATCAATCCCTTTTGATTATGGTAGACCATTCGAAGACAGCTCTCACGCTTTCAAATGATTTGTATGAGAAGTTTCACCAAGTCATTGTCATTGATCACCATAGACGGGATGAAGACTTCCCTGAAAATGCCATGATCACTTATATTGAAAGTGGCGCAAGTAGTGCCAGTGAGTTGGTTACGGAATTGCTTCAGTTCCAGAATTCTAAGAAGAACCGCTTGAATAAGATACAAGCCAGTGTTTTGATGGCTGGAATTATGTTGGATACCAAGAATTTCTCTGTTCGCGTAACGAGCCGTACCTTTGATGTAGCTAGTTATTTACGAAGCCGAGGCAGTGATAGTGTCCTCATTCAGGAAATTTCAGCTATTAACTTCGATGAGTACCGCGAAGTTAATGAGTTGATCCTAAATGGTCAAATGGTATTCCCACATATTATTGTGGCAACAGGAGCAGCAGATGTTCCTTATGGAACGGTTACCATTAGTAAAGCAGCCGATAGTATGTTGGCCATGTCTAAAATTGAGGCGACCTTTGTCATTGCTCTGAATGAACAAGGAAGCATTTCCATTTCAGCTCGAAGCAGAAGCAAAGTCAACGTTCAAAAAATTATGGAGCAAATGGGAGGCGGAGGCCACTTTAATTCGGCGGCTTCTCAATTGGCAGATGTAACCATCGATCAGGTTCGTGCCCAGTTGATTGACTGTATTCAAGAAGAGGTCCAAAAGGATAAGGAGGAAGAAGAATGAAAGTTATCTTTTTAGCAGATGTAAAAGGAAAAGGAAAAAAAGGGGAAATTAAAGAAGTCCCAACAGGTTATGCTCAAAACTTTTTGATTAAAAAGAATTTAGCCAAAGAAGCTAACGCCCAAGCGATTGGGGAACTTCGCGGTAAGCAAAAATCTGAAGAAAAAGCCCATGCGGAACTAGTTGCAGAAGCGAAAGATATTCAAGCGAAATTAGCAGAAGAAACGACCGTTGTCCAATTTACAGAAAAAATTGGTCCTGATGGACGTACATTTGGTTCGATTACCAATAAAAAAATTGCAGAAGAACTACAAAAACAATTTGGGATCAAAATCGACAAGCGTCACATTCAAGTGGCTTCTCCAATTCGCTCTGTCGGCTTGATTGATGTGCCTGTTAAAATTTATCAGGATATTACAGGTATTATCCAAATTCGAGTAAACGAAGGTTAAGTAAATCGTTAGAAAGGAATGACTATGGCTGAGATAGAAGAATTAAGAACCCAGCCTCAAGATATCCAAGCAGAGCAATCTGTCTTAGGAGCCATCTTTATTGATGAGGGAAAACTGGTTTTTGTTCGTGAGTTTATTGAGCCAGCAGATTTCTTTAAATATGCCCATCGGTTAATTTTTAAGGCGATGATTGACCTTGCAGATAAGGGAGATGCTATCGATGCGACGACCGTTCGCAATATTTTAGATAGCCAAGGGGACTTGCAAAATATCGGTGGTCTCTCTTATCTAGCTGAAGTTATCAACTCTGTTCCGACCTCAGCTAATGCGGAATATTACGCAAAGATTGTTTCCGAAAAAGCGGTTCTAAGACGCTTGATTGCTCGTTTAACGGAGAGCATTAATCAAGCATACGATGGAGCGAGTCCGTCGGATGAGATTATTGCAGGCGCAGAAAAAGCCCTGATTGATGTTAGTGAAAATGCCAATCGAAGTGGTTTTAAGAATATCAAGGATATCCTAAATATCAACTTTGGAAGTCTTGAAACTCGCTCATTGCAGACAACGGATATTACGGGGATTGCAACAGGTTATCGAGATCTTGATCATATGACAACAGGTCTTCATGAAGAAGAGTTGATTATTCTTGCGGCTCGTCCAGCGGTTGGTAAGACTGCCTTCGCTCTAAACATTGCCCAAAATATCGGAACCAAGTTGGATAAAACAGTTGCTATTTTCTCACTGGAAATGGGGGCTGAAAGTTTGGTGGACCGGATGTTGGCAGCAGAGGGCTTGATTGAGTCTCATTCTATTCGTACCGGTCAGTTGACAGATGATGAGTGGCGGAAATATGCCATTGCCCAAGGAAATCTAGCCAATGCCAGCATTTATATAGATGATACTCCTGGTATTCGGATTACAGAAATTCGATCTCGTTCTAGAAAGTTAGCACAAGAAACTGGTAATCTTGGCTTGATCCTTATCGACTACTTGCAGTTGATTACAGGGACTGGACGAGAAAACCGGCAACAGGAAGTTTCAGAAATCTCTCGTCAATTAAAAATTTTGGCGAAAGAATTGAAGGTTCCTGTGATTGCCCTTAGTCAGCTATCTCGGGGAGTCGAACAACGACAAGATAAGCGGCCGGTTCTATCTGATATCCGTGAATCAGGATCCATCGAGCAGGATGCAGATATTGTTGCCTTCCTATACCGTGATGACTATTATGAACGTGCAGGTGAGGAAGAAGAAGGCTTGCCGAATAACAAGGTTGAAGTCATCATTGAAAAAAACCGTTCAGGAGCGCGTGGAACAGTGGAGTTAATCTTCCAGAAAGAATATAATAAGTTCTCCAGCATATCAAAGAGAATAGAGGAATAATGGATGAGTGATGCATTTACAGATGTAGCAAAAATGAAAAAAATCAAAGAAGAAATCAAGGCTCATGAAGGCCAAATTGTGGAAATGACCTTGGAAAATGGTCGTAAACGTCAAAAAAATAAGTTTGGTCGATTAATTGAAGTCTATCCTTCTTTGTTTATTATTGAATACACTAATGAAAACAGTTTACCTGGTGAACCAGCAACAACCTATGTTGAATCGTATACTTACTCAGATATTTTGACTGAGAAAAATCTGATTCATTACTTAGACTAATCTGGCTAGGGTGAGCTACAACTTCCAACCGTCTCTTCTTGGAGATGGTTTTTTTGATGTCCTTAACATATCATAAAGATTTGTTGTGTAAATTTATTGACAAAGATGTCAATTTCACAATCATATCTGTCAATATTAGACAGGGGGATCTTTTGAAGAGAAATCTCATCTATATTCTTCATATCACTAAAATAGAGGGACTTAGGAGGTTATTAGAACAATCATGATTGACAGGTTGTAAATAAGGGTGTAAAGATTCCTGTAAACAGATAGGATAGGGAAGTGGATACATGTATATCCAAGTCAAAATATGGGATTTAGAAAGCCCCTAGCTAGAAAACCTCATTTTGCTTTTCATTTATAGAAAGAAACCAAAAAAATGAGAAAGCAACTTTACAAGGGCTGGTATTAGTGGTATAATAGAATTTGTGCGAAATGACAGCAGGACAAAATGAAGCTCGTCAACAGGAAGCCAGCTAGAAAAGTAACCTTTGCTGTTTGGGCGAAGGCTTTCTGAACGAATCAGGTTTGTCTAAAACGTTATTTCCTACAAAAAATTATTTTTATAGGAGGACATTTCAAATGTCACGTTATACAGGACCATCTTGGAAACAATCTCGCCGTCTTGGCTTGTCACTTACAGGTACAGGTAAAGAATTGGCACGTCGTAACTACGTACCAGGTCAACACGGACCAAACAACCGTTCAAAATTGTCAGAATACGGTTTGCAATTAGCTGAAAAACAAAAACTTCGTTTCTCTTACGGACTTGGTGAAAAACAATTCCGTAACTTGTTCGTACAAGCTACTAAGATCAAAGAAGGAACTGTCGGTTTTAACTTCATGCTTCTTTTGGAACGTCGTTTGGATAACGTTGTTTACCGTCTTGGACTTGCGACTACTCGTCGTCAAGCTCGTCAATTCGTTAACCACGGTCACATCCTTGTTGACGGAAAACGCGTTGATATCCCTTCATACCGCGTAACTCCAGGTCAAGTGATCTCAGTTCGTGAGAAATCAGCTAAAGTTCCAGCTATCCTTGAAGCTGTTGAAGCAACTCTTGGACGTCCAGCATTCGTATCATTCGATGCTGAAAAATTGGAAGGTTCATTGACTCGTTTGCCAGAACGCGATGAAATCAACCCAGAAATCAACGAAGCACTTGTCGTTGAATTCTACAACAAAATGCTTTAATTTTAAGAAAAAACTTGCAGAAAGCCTACAACAGTGGGCTTTTTGTTTTGTCTTCAATCCTCGATTTCTGGGTTTGTTCAGTTATTTGCTCCCTAAGTTTACTTCATAGAAAGAAATGTCCGCCTGTAAAAATAGGCGGTTTTTCTTTTACAAAATAAATAACAACTCTCCTGATTTGGAGATTTTTGTGACCAAATACCTAAAATAATAAACAAAATAGCGATTTTTTCTTCTCAGATTGTCCATTTTGTTAAGATGAAACAAACGATTGGAAAGGGTTCTTATGGGATTTAAGAAAAAACATTATCGCCAACAAGTTGATATGAGAGACTGCGGTGTTGCTGCTTTGGCCATGGTCTTTGGCTACTATGGCTCATACTATTCTTTGGCCAGTCTGCGGGAGAAGGCAAAAACGACTGCAGATGGAACGACCGCCTTAGGTCTGGTCAAGGTGGCTGAGGAGTTGGGATTTGAGACACGCGCCTTCCGAGCAGATCGCACACTTTTTGACTTGGAAGGAGTGACCTATCCATTGATTGTCCACGTGATCAAGGATGGGCGTCTCCCTCATTATTACGTAGTCTATAAGAAAGATAAAAAGCATCTTTACATAGCCGATCCAGATCCAAAGGTAAAGATGACCAAATTGACGATCGAGGAGTTTGAAAAGGAATGGACAGGGATTGTCATTGCCTTGGCCCCGACTCCAGCCTATCAACCAAGTAAAGAAAAGAAAAATGGGCTTTTAGATTTTGTCCCTCTTTTGTTTAAACAGCGGCAATTGGTTCTGCATATTGTTCTTGCAACGTTATTGGTGACCCTCATCAATATTGTGGGTTCTTACTACCTACAATCGATTATTGATACCTATGTGCCTGATCAGATGAAGCAGACGCTGAGTGTGATTTCACTAGGGTTGATCGTGGTTTACATCTTACAGCAAGTCCTGACCTATGCGCAAGATTACTTGCTTCTTGTTTTAGGCCAACGCTTGTCTATTGATGTCATTCTATCCTATATTAAGCATGTTTTTCAGTTGCCTATGAGTTTCTTTGCGACTCGACGGACAGGAGAAGTGGTGTCACGTTTTACAGATGCCAACCGCATTATCGATGCTCTGGCTAGTACGCTGCTCTCAATCTTTTTGGATCTGTCTATTGTTTTGATTTTATCAGTAGTCCTGTTTAGCCAAAATGCTCACCTCTTTTTCTTGACTATTCTCTTGCTACCGATTTATGCGGTCATTATTTTTGCCTTTATGAAGCCTTTTGAGCGCTTAAATAATGAAACCATGGAAGCTAATAGTGTTTTGTCTTCTTCCATCATCGAAGATATCAATGGGATCGAAACCATCAAGTCTCTTACCAGTGAGCGGAGCCGCTATCAAAAGATTGACTCAGAATTTGTGGACTATCTCAAGAAG
This sequence comes from Streptococcus sp. GS001, assembly GCF_021595565.1. Lineage (NCBI taxonomy): Bacteria > Bacillati > Bacillota > Bacilli > Lactobacillales > Streptococcaceae > Streptococcus > Streptococcus sp. GS001. The sequence continues at coordinate 143,300 of NZ_JACSYJ010000004.1, read as the reverse complement.
TCCTTTGCCATGAGCAAGGCGGAGAGTCTACAAAAGGGGCTCAAGCACTTGGCCCAGTTGATTTTGAATGTCTTGGTCTTGTGGTTGGGAGCTCATTTGGTCATGAAGCAAGAATTGAGCTTGGGGCAGTTGATCACCTACAACACTCTCCTTGTTTATTTCACAGGCCCTTTAGAGAACTTGATCAACCTCCAAACCAAACTTCAAGCAGCCCGAGTGGCCAATACCCGTCTGAATGAAGTCTATTTGATAGACTCTGAGTTCGCAGAGAAGAAGCCTCTTCAAGATCGTGAGGCTCTCGATGGTGATCTGGTTTTTGAGGGAGTGGACTACAAGTACGGTTTTGGAGCTAACGTTCTTACCGATATCAGTCTCACGATCAAAAAAGGGAGCAAGGTAAGTTTTGTTGGTATTTCAGGTTCTGGAAAAACCACGCTAGCTAAGATGATGGTGAATTTCTACCAACCCAATAAAGGGACGATTCGTCTGGGAGGAACGGATATCCAGCAAGTGGATAAGACCTTGCTTCGCCAGCAAATCAATTATTTACCCCAGCAGCCCTATGTCTTTAATGGTACGATTTTAGAGAACTTGTTACTGGGAGCGCGGGAAGGAACTAGTCAGGAAGATATCTTGCGCGCTGTTGAAATCGCAGGAATTCGAGAAGACATTGAGCGTATGCCTCTCAATTACCAAACGGAATTGACTACGGATGGCATGGGAATCTCTGGTGGTCAACGGCAACGGATTGCCTTGGCGCGTGCCTTATTAACGGACGCTCCGATTTTGATTTTGGATGAAGCGACCAGCAGCCTGGATATCTTGACGGAGAAGAAAATTGTGGACCGCTTGATGGCCTTAGACAAAACGATTATCTTTATCGCCCATCGGTTAACGATTGCAGAACGGTCTGAAAAAGTCTTCCTCATGGACCAAGGTCGTCTGAAAGAAGAAGGGAGCCATGAAGAACTGCTGAAAAAGAATGGCTATTACAGCCATTTGGTTACTTGTTAAGAGAGGACTAGGAGAAAAAAGAAAGTATGATGAACGAAAAATATTTTGAAAGTGCAGAATTCTATCAGAAACGTTTCCATAATTTTGCTAGTTTATGGGTAGTCCCTTGTTTTCTTTTACTATTGTTTGTTGTAGGCTTCTCTGTCTTTGCCAAGAAGGAAGTGACCTTGTCTAGTCGTGGGACGATTGAAGCTACGCGCGTGGTGGACCAAATCCAGTCAACGAGTAATTCTCCCATTCAAGTCAACCATTTGAAGGAAAATAAAGAGATTAAGAAGGGAGAAATCTTGGTAGAATACCAAGGGGATCAGGAAAAGCAACAAGGGATGAGCTTAACGCAACAGCTCGACCTCTTAAAGAAACAGGAGGAACAATTAAAATTGTTGAAAACGAGCATTGAGACCGGGGAGAGCCAATTTACAGGAAATGAGCATTTTGGGTATGACCAGCTGTTTAAGGATTACCAGCAACAAATAGCGATTCTCCAAGCGCAAGCCCATCAACAAAATGCAACCATTGCTTCTCAAAATGCCAGTGCAAGTTCCAGTCAAGCAGAAATTGGCCAAGCTATCCAAGACCAAGAGAAGCGATTAACTGATTACCATAGTCTAAAATCAGCTCTACTAGAGGGAAGAAGTCTGGATGCGACTCATCCACTTTACTCTCTCTACCAGAGTTACGCTCAGCAACCACATGGAGAAGAAAACGCTCAAGCACAAGCTTCTTTTATCAGTCAGCTAGATAGTCAAATCCAGCAGTTAGAGGCGAGTATTTCTAATTATCGCATCCAATATGCGGGATCTGGAAGCCAACAAGCTTTTTCGACCAGCTTAGATAGTCAAATAGCCTCTCTGAAAGCTCAACAGCTGAGTAAAGTTGGACAAGATTTACTGCTTCTTTCTCAGCAAATTGCAGATTTAGACAGTAAGTTAAAAACACAAGAAAATCTTCTTCAGAAGACTCGGATTCTAGCCAAGAATGAAGGGGTGATTCATTTGAATGATGAAACAAAAGGAGCAAGTATTGTAGCGGAAGGTACTCCTTTGGCTCAAGTTTATCCTCTCATTCAGAAAGAAAAAGAAGTCAAGATTGTCACCTATATTCCTTCAAAAGATATAGCAACGATTCATGTAGGTGATCGGATTCGCTTTAGCACACAGGGAAGTAAACAAAAACCAATTACGCTAGAGGCCCGTATTAGCTCAATTGCTTCGAGTGCCACTCGAACAGAACAGGGGAACTTTTTCAAAATAGAGGGAGTTCTTCGTCTCAAGGATCAGGAGGCCAAACTCCTACGATACGGTTTGGAAGGGAAGTGTGTCCTGATCACAGGAGAAAAATCTTACTTCAGTTTCTTTGTGGATCAATTTTTAGGAGCAGGGAACTAAAGAAACATAACATAAAAGAGGCTGGGACAAAAGTCCTAGCCTCTCAATTGTCTTTGGATTATCGAGCAAGACGCAGTGGTTGACTGGGCTCTACCACGCTGATTTCATCAGCTTTTACAGCCCTACTCAACTGTGCGGAGGTGGGACGACGAAATCGAATTCTAACGAATTACCGATTTCTGTCCCACTCTCTTTTATTCCAGCATTTTTAATAGAAAGTCCGCCATTTGTTGGGGGCTTTCTTTTTGCCCACGCGCCACCCACATTTGACAGACTCCAAAGAAGGCATTGGTGAGGTAGACAGAACTATAGTCTCTTTCGATTTCGGTCAAAGATCGATGGCCATAACGTTCTTGCAAGCTATCGACTAGTAGAACTTGTAGCTTGTGTCGCAAGAAGGATTGAATTTCTTTTGTCCCATTCTCAGTTAAAAGGACAGCAAAGAGGGGCTCCTTGGTGAGAAATTCGAAAACTTCGGTAACAGCTTGGTGTTTATCATCTTGTTGTTTGTCGAAGATGTATTCCACTTTGTGGAAAAATTCCTGTTGGTAGCGCTCGATCATATCGTACTTATCGCGGTAGTGGGTATAGAAGCTACTCCGGCTGATACCAGCTTCTTTTGCCAACTGTACGGTTGAGATCTCATCAAAGGACTCCCTATGAAGCAGGTCAACCATGGCTTCCTGGATGATCCGTTTTGTTTTTATTCGCTTGTTGCTTTCGGTAACCATTCTAGTCTCCCTCTTTTATACACAAAATTATACACAGTGTCCAAAAATGATTTTTTTAACTTGCGGTTTTTAAAAAGAACTGTATAATCAATTATATCAAAAAAATAGACAATGTGTATAAAAAGGAGACAAAAAATGTTTAAGGAATGGAAAGCGATTTTTAGGAAACCGACCTTTATCGTTGTGATGATCGGGGTTGCCTTGATACCAGCTCTCTACAATGTGATCTTTCTATCCTCTATGTGGGATCCTTATGGCAAGGTTTCTGACCTGCCAGTAGCAGTTGTCAATCAAGACCAGCCGGCTCGTTATCAGGAAGAAGAATTGACAATCGGAAAAGACATGGTGTCCAATTTTGAGAAAAGTGACGCCCTGGATTTTCATATTGTCGATGAAAGAGCAGCTAAAGAGGGGCTGGAAAAGGGTGATTACTATATGGTGGTGACCTTGCCCAAAGATCTATCTGCTAAAGCTGCTTCTATCTTAACCAATCATCCGGAACAGATGACCATTGCCTACCAAACATCTAGTGGGCATAGCTTTATTGCTGGTAAGATGAGTGATTCAGCCATGATAAAAATCCAGCAAACCGTTGCTAGTAATGTCACTCAAACCTATACCAGCGCTCTTTTCGAAAAGATGGGAAGCTTGAAGACAGGGATGGGAACAGCAGCGGAAGGAAGCCAGAAATTAGCGACCGGTGCTGGTCAGCTAAAAGAGGGTGGACAGACCCTGACAGACCATTTGACCACCTTGTCCAATTCGAGTCTGTCTTTTTCAAATGGGGCACAGACTCTTAGCACTGGTCTCTTGGCCTACACCAATGGAGTTGGCCAATTAGGAACGGGTCTTCATCAAATGCAGGAGAAAGTTCCCACCCTCGTATCGGGAGTTGGACAACTTCATGATGGTTTTACTACCTTTAGTAGTGGACTGACGACCTATACATCTGGTGTTGGACAGCTGGGAGATGGTTTAAACCAAATGGCTAGTCAAACGCCACAGTTAGCCTCTGGGATTGGCCAATTGCATACAGGGATGACGACTCTCTCAACGGGACTGGATACCTACACAAAGGGAGTTAGTCAGTTGAATGTTGGTGCTAGTAACTTGACGGCTGGCCTCACCAGCTATAGCTCAGGGCTTGCTACTCTCAGTGGTGGAGCTAGTCAATTAAGCGGCCAATCGGAAGCATTAAGAAATGGAGTGTCTCAGTTAGAGACAGGCATTCAAACCTTATCCACCCAACTCACTCCGCAACCAAATCAACAAGAGCAACTTGCCCAATTAACAGCAGGCCTCACCCAATTAAATGAAGCTATTCAGAACACGAGCGGGGATACCAGTCAACTCAGCACAGCTTTGGCAAGCATCGCCACCTCTGCTCAAGGGATTTCAGCAGCGGCACAGGCTGACCGTAATTCAGTACTAGCAAATCTTCAAGCTACTGCTGCCTATCAATCGATGACAGCTGAGCAACAGGCAGAAATGACGGCTGCTGTCTCTGCTACTTCAAGTACCACAGAGACTGCTGCTCAAGCGATTTTAACCACTGTTCAAGGCTTGCAAGAAAGCTTAACAACCGAGAGTTCCTTGGCCACAGTAAAAGAAAGTGCCAACCAGATCTTGCCAACAGCTTCGTCTACCTTGAATACTCTTTCAACTAGCTTGAGCTCCCTACAGACCGCAGTAACAGAGCAACTTCTACCAGCAAGCCAAACCCTTAGCCAGGGCATTCAACTCTATACGACAGGGGTGGATCAGTTAGCCAGTGGAGCTAGTCAGCTTACGGATAATAGCAGTAGCTTGATTGCAGGAGCTACTCAATTGAGTGCGGGGACAAGTCAGCTGGATCAGAAATCTGGTGACTTGGTAATGGGAAGTAATCAACTAGCAGCAGGATTGGGAGACCTAAATGGGAAAATGCCAACTCTGACTGCTGGAATGAATCAATTAGCTTCAGGAGCCAACCAATTGACTAGTAAGTCTAGCGAATTAACAACAGGCGCTGGATTGCTAGCTAGTGGGATCGGTCAACTAAATGGTCAAACACCGGTTTTGGCTAGCGGTGTTGATCAACTGGTATCAGGAGTTGATCAGTTATCGGATAAATCAGGTCAGTTACTATCAGGTTCTCAGCAATTGGCGGATGGTGCAACTAAGATAGCTGATGGCTCTGGTCAATTAGCGGCAGGGGGTCAGGTTCTTGTCGGAGGTTTGGCTGATCTCCAAACAGGTAGTCAAAATCTTAGTCAAGGCTTGAGTTCAGCTAAGGACCAACTAAATAGCGCTAGCACTGAAAAAGAAAATGCAAGCGTATTGTCAGATCCAATCACTCTTTCGAAGACAGACCATGACAATGTTTCAGTGAACGGAGTAGGAATGGCGCCTTATATGATATCTGTTGCCCTTTTCGTCGCGGCTCTCTCTACCAATATGATTTTTGCCAAATTGCCATCTGGGCGTCATCCAGAAAGTCGTTGGGCTTGGCTTAAATCGAGATTGGAAGTGAACGGGATGATTGCGGTCTTGGCTGGTGTCCTGGTCTACGGAGCTGTCCACCTGCTCGGAATGGCGGCAAACCATGAAAGCTTGACTCTCTTCCTCTGTGTGTTAGGAAGTGTGACCTTCATGTCCGTGGTAACCGCCTTAACGACATGGAACAACAAGGTCGGAGCATTTATCTCTTTGATTCTCTTGCTCCTTCAACTGGCTTCTAGTGCAGGGACTTATCCGCTTGCCCTCACCAATCGTTTCTTCCAAACTATTCATCCACTGTTGCCAATGAGTTATACCGTATCGGGATTAAGGGAAACCATTTCCTTATCTGGTCAGATAGGTGGGCAAGTCACCTTCCTTACCCTAGTTTTGGGCTTGTGTATTGGTCTAGGAATGATGGCCTATCAACCTCAAAAGATGGAAGAAGACTAAGCTTCCTCTATCTAAAGTTTCATGTGAAACAAAGCCCTCTTCTCAATAGAGAAGAGGGCTTTTTCTTAGTTAAAATAAAGCACTTCTGGATTTGGAGTGATGTAGATAAGGTTATCTTCTTTGAAGACCAGCTGTACTTGGCCCTGTTTGTAGATATAAACCGTGTACGTTTGACCGAACCTAGTGGCTTGAGCGATATCGATCGCACCAGCCCAAAAAGCACGAAGCTGTTCATCTGTTAAGTGTCCCTCTTGATAGAGTTTCACGAGGTTTTCCCGTTCCTTTTCTGAGAAGGTTTCGACCAGATACTTTGGGTCGTTAAGGACATTTTCAGGTTCCCCAAGAATTTTTTGAACAAATTTTTTAGTATAGCCTTCGTAATCCGGTGTTGCGGCTTCTAATGTATCGCCATCTTTTCTATAGTAAACGACAGAATCGCCTGTTGCATAGATCTTGTCTGTTGGAGCTTCGCTAGCATTGGCAGGGAGCTCCTCCATTTTTTTGCTAGAGCTAGTTTCCGTCTTAGACTCTTTCTTTTCTTTGTTCGAAGAGCTAGTTTTAGATGATTTTTTAGACGATGAGGCTTCTTTTTCACTTTTCTCTTGTTTTTTAGAAGAGGCACGAGAGCTCGTTTCTTCCGGTTTGAAATATGATTGAAAATCAGACATACAGGCTGTCAAGAAGAAAAGACTCAAAAAGAGCGTTGCAAGGAGAGTGATTTTTTTAGACATCATATAAAACCCTTTCTAATCATAGAGCGCTACTTCTTCTATTGTACACTATAAAAGCTTGGAAAGCACGAAAAAACAGAAGAGAGCTTGTACGAAGTAGGTATTCATACAAACTTTCTCTCCTGTAAGGGTCAGCTCCTTGTGATCTCATTTGAAGCGAGGGAGTCATCTTTTAATAACTCTCGTGTGCTTCAGTTAGTGGCCTTGGAAGAAGGGTTTAGCGTCCACCAGGCCCACCAGGTCCACCGCCTTGAGGTCCGCCACCTCCGGGAGCCCCACCACCTCCAGGCATGGAGTTGACAATTTCCGTTTGTTTTTCACCGTTGATATAGATGTCTCCGCCTGTGTAGGTAGCTGTTCCATCAAAGTCAAAGCCGGATTGCCCCGTCAAATTGATGGTTCCTCCAGTAACAGTGATATTTCCATTCGAATCAATTGGATCGGTATCGCCTTGGCCAACTTCAACGTTGAGTGTTCCACCATTCATGGTGAAGAAAATTTCATCTTGGTTGGCATTAGTATTGGCAGCATTGACACCGTCATCGGTTGCATAGATGGTGATATCTCCACCGTTGATGGTGATCGATTTTCCTTCGAGACCTTCGACAGACTCTGTTACCTCATAGGTTCCGCTATCGATGATCAGATCACCAGAAGCATGGATGCCATCGTCTCCTGCAGTGATGGTCATTTTGTTATCTGAAAGATACATGGTTCCGACCGAAGTATCTTCATCATTATCCACCTTGACTGCATCTTCATCTGCATCGATGGTCATGGTCGTACCAGTGATATTGAGTTCGTCATTGACGTTGAAGGCATCTCCTACAGCCGTGATCTTATAGGTTCCACCTGTGATGTGGAGGGTATCATTGGCCTTAATCCCGTTGTTCTTCTTGGCATCAATGTTGAGCGTACCTGAACCATTGATGGTGAGGTCGCCTTTAGAGAAGATGACCGCATCGGCATCTTCATCATTATTTGAACTGGAATCAGATAGGGTATTGGTAGTGCCATCTGCTAGAGTCAAGTAGACATGTCCTGCTTTCGTAGCAGAGATTGGCGCGTTGGTGTTAGTCATGGTAACCCCTTTTAAGACGATATGAACATCATCTGAATCATCTGCTTCGACCTTGATTTGAACCCCATTAGATTCACCAGAGATGACATAGGTTCCGGCCTTAGAGATGGTCACAGTGGATCCAGAAACAGCTACGCCGTCACCCGATACACTTGCAGAAGATCCAGATAGTTTTACAGTAGAGGCTTTACTTTCATCATAAGAGGTGTCCTTGTCCTTATCTGTAAAATAGTTGGAATTGTTTGTTTTATTTTTTGAAGTAGAAGTAGCGGTTGTTTGTGCAGTATTGCTTTTTGTAGCTGATTGTGATGACGCCTGGGTACAAGCTGTCAGTAAGGTGAGGGTTGCGGCCCCCGTTAATAAGAATTTCCATTTGTTTGATTTCATGAGCTTTTCCTCTCGTTCCCTTGATATGCTCCTAGTCTAAAGTTGCTAGCTGAAAGTTTCCTGAAGTTTTTCTGAAAGGAACCTTAACTTTAGTTTTCTTTAAGTTTGGCTTAATGAAAGCTTAAGAAAAGGCAACTAAACTAAGGAACAAGTAAAGCGACTTGTGGCTTTGCAACAAAAACGATAAAGAAAATGATAACTTTTTATTGAACAAAAGGAGAAAAACATGAAAAAAACGGTAGAGACAAGCTTCAAGCGGATTGAAACCAAATATGTGGTGAATAAAGAAGACTTGGATGATTTATTGAAAGATTTGAAGAAATATGTTGTTGAAGACGATTATCCCATCTCCACGATTTCGAATATCTATTTTGATACCGAAGACTTTGATGTGATCCAAGATGCTCTTGCTAAACAGAACCGTCGTGAAAAGATCCGGATGCGGACCTATGTGGAGCATCCAACAGTGGAGAGTCCGGCTTTTCTAGAAGTAAAATCAAAGGATGCAGAAGGAATTGGTCATAAGTTCCGCCTGGTCTCGAACCCTTCCTCCATCACCCGCCTCATGACGGATGGACTAGTGGATCAGACCATTCAGGATCTGGATTTGGTGCAAGAAATCCAAGCTCTGTGCCAGCGCTATGATAACCGACTACAGCCCCAGATGTACATCTATTATGATCGTTTGTCCTTAAAAGAAAAGAAGAGCATCCAAGGCTATCCTTACAATAAGATTCGGGTCACTCTGGATCAAAACTTGGTCTATCGTGATCAGCAAGTCAGTCTCCTTTGTGGGAAAGCTGGTGAGCCTTTATTAGAAGAAAATACCATCGTTATGGAAATCAAGGCCCCAGGTGAAGAACCTCAGTGGCTGAAGGACATTCTGGATAAGTACGGACTGGTCAAACAGAAATTTTCGAAATACAGTTGTGCCTACCATAAGTCACAAGGCTTAGACTATGCACCAACGCCAATTCAAGAAAGGACAGGTGCTGCCTATGTCTAATCTATTTGATTCTATTTTTAATAACGCTACGGCAACCGTAGATCCGGTGCGCCTGATGCTAGCCTTGCTGGTCAGCCTGGTGCTCGGGATGGCCTTGTCTTGGACCTACAAATACCGTACTCTCTATACGCGTGAATTTATCGTCAGTCTCACCTTGCTTCCCTGCATGATGACCCTGGTGATTTTCCTGGTGAATGGGAGTCTGGGGACCTCGATTGCAGTAGCAGGGACCTTTAGCTTGATTCGATTTCGTTCCGCTACCAGCGGCTCGAGAGAATTGATCGCGATTTTCCTAGCCATGATTATTGGTTTAGCAGCGGGGTCGGGCTACCTCTTATTGGCAGTTTTGTTTACGGCCTTTCTGTTAGCTATCTGGCTCTTGCTCGAAACCAAGCAAAGTAAGACCGACCACCAACGGCGCCGCCATCTGACGATTGAGCTAGGAAATCAGGCTAGGATTGCGGAGAAAATCAGCCGTCTGCTGGATCGCAATTGTACAGAAGTCGACTTGATTTCGGTCAATACAAGCCAAAATGGGGAACAGCTTACCTTGGATTATGAAGTAGATCTGAGACCAGAAGTTGACGATTTTGCAATAACGACCTTCCTAACAGAAGAAATTTATCATTGCGATGTCTCCTTGACCAAGAAGGCTAAGAAAAGAAAGAATTTATAGAAGAGAGTGGGACAGAAATCGGTAATTCGTTAGAATTCGATTTCGTCGTCCCACCTCCGCACAGTTGAGTAGGGCTGTAATAGCTGATGAAATCAGCGTAGTAGAGCCCACTCAACCACTGCGTCTTGCTCGACAATTCAAAGACAATTGAAAGGCTAGAACTTTTGTCCCAGCCTCTTTTTAGGCTTTTAAGAACTTTTTAAGGAAAAGTGGTATACTGTTTCTAAAAAATTGAAGGAGTCCTGCATGAGAAAAAGAGCTATTTTTGAAGATGTCGTCTCCATTATGACTCACGATTCATCTACCATCAAAGACCGAAAAGGATGCGATCCAGAGCCTTTTCGAGAAAAAATTACAGATGAAATGACGGATGATGCCTTTCTTTATCAAGTCAGGTCCTACCTAGCTAGTTTTGGGGTGATCGGGCATGTTTCTTTTGGAAAGAAAAAGTCCCCCAACAAAGGTTTTTTATTGCGCTCGACAGACGACGGTCTCTTTGTAGAAGGGGCAAATGAAGATACAGGACTTCAAGTAGGAGATCAGATCTTAGCTTTGGATGGAAGTGACTTGGAGCAGGTAGCCTCTCTCCATAAGGACTATTTTATCAGTAAGACCCCTGAAAGACACTACCGAGAATGGGCAGATTTGATCTCTCAGTCCACAAGGGTCACCCTGCTTCGGGAGGGGGTAGAAAAGACCATTGAAGTAGTGCCCAGTCGAGAACCAATCCAAGATCAGATTTTTTGGAAACGATTAGACGATGAGATTCTTTATCTTCGTCTGGATAATTTTATGGATGAAGGAGCTATTAGTCGGGTATATCAAGAGTGTTTACCCATGATGACGGAGGTCAAGTTTCTTCTCATTGATGTCCGACAGAACGGCGGAGGGACAGATTCTCTATATCTTACTCTGTTACATCTAGGCTTAGAGAAGGATCAGGGCTATGATTCGCTTGACTGGGACGATGATGGCATGGAAATTCTATACACGGAACGCAATGTCGACTTACGCTTGAAAGACTTTGAGGACTGGATGCAACAGGAAGAAATTAGTCCTGAAACAACTAAACTACTTGAAGATATGAAAGAGGAGTTGATCCACCATCGGGGGAAAGGCTATGTACCGTATCAGCAAGAAAGCGAGGAATTCTTCCCAGAGGTTAGAGGTGGCCAATATCCCGAACAGATCTTTATCTTATCAGATATTTATTGTGGATCATCTGGTGATAATTTTGTCCAGATGATGAAGCAGTTTAAGAAGGTAACAGTGGTAGGTAGACCAACTCTAGGAATTTTAGACTATTCCAATTGTTGTACTGTTGATTATGGGGATTATCGATTGATGTTTCCTACTTCTCGCTGTCTAAGCTTGGATCAAGGAAAAGGAATGACGGATCAAGGTGTGGAGCCGGATATAGAGGTTCCCTGGAGTCCCGACCATTTTGAAAGAGATGTAGATCTAGACAAGTGTTTGGAGTTGATTCGTCAGAGTTGCGAAACGGCAAGATAAGGCTTAGATAGCGGTTGGCTTAAATTAGGATAGTAATCGTCTCGTATGGTAACGTTTTCTAGTATTATTTCTTTGTGTTTGGATTGCTATGACTGAACAAAAAATGGTAAAATAGTCAGTGAAAATCAAAATGAAGAGTGAAAAAGATGAAACATAAAACACTTTATAAATTTATAGGGCAAACAATTTTGTATTTCGCTATTTTCTTAGCCTTACTCTATTTCTTTAGTTACCTTGGTCAAGGTCAGGGTGGCTTTATCTATAATGAATTTTAAAGGAGATCCCTACCGTGTCAAACCAACCAATTACTGATATGATCGAGGCGATTGAGCGCTTCGCCCAACTGCAACCAGACTATCCTGTCTACAATGTCCTTGGAGAAGAGCATACCTATGGCCAATTGAAGGCAGACTCAGATAGCTTAGCAGCCCACATTGACCAAATGGGACTTCCTGAAAAGTCACCTGTTGTGGTCTTTGGTGGTCAAGAATATGAAATGTTGGCAACCTTTGTGGCCTTGACCAAATCTGGCCATGCTTATATCCCAATTGATAGCCATTCTGCCTTGGAGCGCGTGTCTGCCATTCTTGAAGTGGCTGAGCCAAGCCTGATCATTGCCATCAATGAGTTTCCAATCGAAAACCCAGCTGCTCCGATCATGTCCTTGGAGCAAGTGCGTGAAGCTTATGCGGCTCAGAATGCTTATGATTTGCAACATCCTGTCAAAGGGGATGATAACTACTACATCATCTTTACCTCTGGAACAACTGGAAAACCAAAAGGGGTGCAAATTTCGCATGATAACTTGCTCAGCTTTACTAACTGGATGATCACAGACAAGGAATTTGCGACGCCAGAGCGTCCGCAAATGTTGGCGCAACCGCCCTATTCTTTTGACTTGTCTGTCATGTATTGGGCACCAACCTTGGCTCTTGGTGGAACCCTTTTTGCTCTTCCATCAGCCATCACTCAAGACTTCAAACAACTCTTTGCGACCATTTTTTCTCTTCCGATTGCGATCTGGACTTCGACGCCATCTTTTGCAGATATGGCCATGCTGTCTGAAGATTTCAATGCTGAAAAGATGCCAGGTATTACCCATTTCTACTTTGATGGGGAGGAGTTGACCGTGAAAACGGCTCAGAAATTGCGCGAGCGTTTCCCAAATGCACGCATCATCAATGCTTATGGGCCAACGGAAGCAACCGTTGCTTTGTCGGCAGTGGCTATCACAGATGAGATGCTAGCGACTCTTAAACGCTTGCCAATCGGCTATACCAAAGAAGATTCTCCAACCTTTATCATTGATGAGGAAGGGAACAAATTGCCAAATGGAGAGCAAGGGGAAATCATCGTATCTGGACCAGCTGTTTCAAAAGGTTATATGAATAATCCAGAGAAAACAGCAGAAGCCTTCTTCGAATTCGAAGGTCTTCCAGCCTACCATACGGGAGATGTCGGAACCATGACAGATGAAGGCCTCCTTCTCTATGGTGGACGGATGGATTTCCAAATCAAGTTTAACGGCTACCGTATTGAGCTAGAAGATGTTTCTCAAAACTTGAACAAGTCTCAGTACATCGACTCGGCTGTTGCAGTACCGCGCTACAACAAAGATCACAAGGTGCAAAATCTCTTGGCCTATGTCATCTTAAAAGATGGGGTCAAAGAACAATTTGAGCGCGAAATTGATATCACGAAAGCCATTAAGGAAGATTTGGAACACATCATGATGTCTTATATGATGCCTTCAAAATTCCTCTACCGTGACAGCTTGCCGCTAACTCCAAATGGGAAAATCGACATCAAAGGGTTGATTAGCGAGGTTAACAACCGATGATCGAGTTTTTGAAACAGCTCCCTCATTTAGAACCCTATGGCACCCCGGTCTACTTTATTTATTTGATTGGGGCCTTATTGCCCATCTTTGTTGGCCTCTTCTTTAAGAAGCGTTTCCCAGTCTATGAGGCCTTGGTTAGTCTAGCCTTTATTGTTTTGATGTTGACAGGGACGGATTTGAAACAAATCTATGCGGTTCTTTTCTACCTCTTTTGGCAAATCCTTTGGGTCTACTCCTATAAATTCTATCGAAGCCAGCGTGATAACAAGTGGGTCTTTTATGTTCACTCTTTCTTGGTCGTTTTGCCCTTGGTTTTTGTGAAGGTGCAACCAGCCATTGATGGGACCCAGTCTTGGATGGGCTTCCTTGGGATTTCCTATCTGACCTTCCGAGCGGTAGGGATGATTATCGAGATGCGAGATGGGACCCTCAAAGAATTTAGTCTCTGGGAATTCTTGCGTTTCTTGCTCTTTATGCCGACTTTTTCAAGTGGGCCGATCGACCGCTTCAAACGCTTCAATGAAGATTACCTAACGATTCCAGATCGGGATGAGCTCCTCGATATGCTGGAGCAGAGCGTCAAGTATATCATGCTTGGCTTCCTCTATAAGTTCATTCTAGCTCATATCTTTGGTCATCTCTTGTTAGGTTATGTCAAGACTTATGCCCTTCTTCAAGGGGGCGTCTTTAACCTAGGAACCTTAGGGGTGATGTATGTCTTTGGTTTGGACCTCTTCTTTGACTTTGCAGGCTATTCCATGTTTGCCCTTGCGGCATCCAACCTGATGGGGATTAAGAGTCCAATCAACTTTAACCTCCCTTTCAAATCACATGATTTAAAGGAATTTTGGAATCGTTGGCACATGAGCCTATCTTTCTGGTTCCGTGACTTTGTCTTTATGCGTCTGGTTATGGTCTTGATGCGCAACAAGGTCTTTCAGAGTCGGATTACAACGTCAAACGTTGCCTATATCATCAATATGTTGGTCATGGGCTTCTGGCATGGAGTGACCTGGTATTATGTTGCTTATGGCCTCTTCCACGGTCTAGGTCTCGTGATCAATGATGCCTGGCTTCGGAAGAAGAAGACACTGAATAAAGAGCGCAAAGCAAAAGGACTTGAGCCCCTGCCAGATAATCGCTGGACTCAGGCTCTTGGAATCTTTATTACCTTCAACACCGTTATGCTGTCCTTCCTGATCTTCTCAGGTTTCTTGGATCAGCAATGGTTTCCAAAAATGAAATAAGAAAAGGAAAAATGAAAAATGGATGTAAAATCACAAGTAATTGAAATTATTGACGAATTGTTTATGGAAGATGTCTCAGATATGATGGATGAGGATCTCTTTGATGCCGGTGTTCTTGATAGCATGGGAACTGTTGAGTTGATTGTTGAATTGGAAAACCGCTTCGATATTCGGGTTCCAGTATCTGAATTTGGTCGTGATGACTGGAATACTGCCAACAAAATCGTAGAAGGTGTCATGGAGCTTCAGAATGCTTAAACGATTGTGGCTGATTCTGGGTCCAGTCTTTTGCGCCATGGCTCTTGTCGCTGCTCTTCTCTTTTTCTATCCGATTAACCACAAACATAATCTGACAGAGGAGAAAAAGGCCGCAGTGAGCTTGACGGCAGAAGGCTTTAAAAGTCGTGCCCGTAAGGAAGAAGCGCTCGGGGATCCCAACTATCGTTTTGTACCCTTCTTTGGTTCCAGCGAATGGTTGCGATTTGACATCGTCCACCCAGCAGTACTAGCTGAGAAGTATGATCGCTCTTATCGTCCATATTTTCTAGGACAACGAGGGGCAGCATCCTTGAACCAATATTTTGGGATGCAGCAAATTCTTCCTCAACTAGAAGGGAAAACGGCTGTCTATGTGGTATCGCCTCAGTGGTTTACGAAGGATGGTTATGATTCATCGGCCTTTCAGCAATACTTTAACAGTGATCAATTAACGAGCTTTTTGGCCAACCAAGAAGCTGGACCAGCAAGCCAGTATGCGGCATCTCGTCTCTTGCAGCAGTACCCTAATGTTGCTATGCAGGGAGAAGTTCAGAAGCTAGCCAAAGGTCAAAATCTATCTAGTTTTGAAAAAGGTCTCAATCAGACCCTCATGCGCTTTGTTCGTCGGGAGGATGCCTTCTTTAGCACCTTTACGGCAATGAACAATAGCAACTATGAGAAGAAAGTTCTCTCTCGCTTAAATGATTTGCCAGACACATTTTCTTACGAAGCCTTGGAAGAGGTGGCGACGGCGGAAGCTAAAAAGAAAACCAATAATAATAAACTAGGCATTAGTAATAGTTTTTATACTCATCGTCTTGCGAGTAAGCTCAAGAAACTCAAAGGATTCCAAAAGAATGAATCCTATGAACAATCCCCAGAATACAATGATTTACAACTGGTCTTGGATCAGTTTGCTCAATCTAAAACCAATGTCATCTTTGTCATCCCTCCAGTGAACTCGAAATGGATGGCTTATACAGGCTTGAGTAAAGAAATGTATCAACGGACAGTTGAAAAAATCCGTTACCAACTAGAAAGTCAAGGCTTTACCCATATTGCTGATTTTTCTAAAGATGGTGATAAACCCTACTTTATGCAGGACACCATTCATATGGGCTGGAATGGATGGTTGGCATTTGACAAGGCAGTTGATCCTTTTGTCTCCAACCCTCAACCGGCTCCTGAATACAAGATTAACAATCGTTTCTTAAGTCAGGACTGGGCTAACTATAAAGGTCAGCCGGATCAATTTAAGTAAGATGCGAAGAGGTTGAGAATACCCAGTCTCAACCTTTTTTCCTATAGTTTTGAAGAAACTTATCCCCATATTCACAGACTTATCCACAGACTTGTGGATAAGTCTATCTACTAGAAAGAGAGAAACTGGTAAACCATGAAAACAATGAAGAAAATAGCTGTTTATGCGATTCTTCAAGGAATCGTGATCTTTCTCATTACGGGCCTCATCACCCAATTCATCAGAGGAGACTTCTTTTTCCGTAACTTGGCTCCAATATTTGGAGTCTTGGCAGCTATCATGCGTTTTGGAACAGCTAGTCTGATGAAAATCTTGGCCCCAACCCTATACGATGAAGAGGCCAAACAAGAGAAAACTCCTACCGGGAAAGAAGCTGAATAAAAGAACTGTTTTTTCTGGAAAAATCTCTGGAAAAGCACTTATCTGACAGGCTTTATGGTAAAATAGAAGGAAGAATATTAGTTTGGAGAGTAAAAATACAATGAAACGTTCCATGTATGCTGGACGTGTTCGCGAGGAACACATTGGACAAGAACTAACCCTCAAAGGATGGGTGAGTCGACGCCGTGATTTGGGTGGCTTGATCTTTATTGATTTGCGAGATCGTGAAGGGATTATGCAATTGGTCATCAATCCAGAGACGGTCAATTCGGAAGTAATGGCAACGGCTGAGAGTCTTCGTAGCGAGTATGTGATCGAAGTGACAGGTCAAGTTGCTGCCAGACAGCAAGCGAATGATAAAATTGCAACAGGTCAGGTTGAAATGCATGTTTCTTCATTGACTGTCCTTAATACGGCAAAAACCACACCATTTGAGATCAAGGATGGCATTGAAGCTAACGACGATACCCGTCTACGCTATCGATATTTGGACTTGCGTCGCCCAGAGATGTTGGAAAACTTGAAATTGCGTGCTAAAGTAACCCACTCTATTCGGAATTACTTGGATGAGTTGGAATTTATTGATGTGGAAACACCTTTCCTTTCTAAGTCAACTCCAGAAGGGGCGCGTGACTATCTCGTTCCATCTCGTGTCAACAAGGGGCACTTCTATGCCTTGCCTCAAAGCCCTCAAATCACGAAACAATTGTTGATGAATGCAGGCTTTGACCGCTATTATCAAATCGTCAAATGTTTCCGTGACGAAGATTTACGTGGAGACCGTCAACCTGAGTTTACACAGGTCGATTTAGAAACCTCCTTCTTGACAGAGCAAGAAATTCAAGACATTACCGAAGGTTTAATCGCGCGTGTCATGAAAGAAACCAAGGGAATTGAAGTCACCCTTCCTTTCCCGCGGATGAAGTACGATGATGCGATGGCTCTTTACGGTTCGGACAAACCAGATACTCGTTTTGAGATGCTCTTGACAGACTTGACAGAAGTTGTAAAGGGTGTAGACTTCAAGGTCTTCTCAGAAGCTCCAGCAGTGAAAGCCATTGTGGTCAAAGGAGCAGCAGACAACTACTCACGTAAAGATATCGATAAGATGACCGAAGTAGCCAAACAATATGGGGCCAAAGGTCTTGCATGGGTCAAGGTAGCTGATGGTGCTTTAAACGGCCCAGTTGCTAAGTTCTTGACAGACGTGACAACAGAGTTGACAAGTGCTTTACAGTTGGAAGAAAAAGATTTGGTCCTCTTTGTAGCGGATACACTAGAAGTAGCCAATGCAACCCTAGGTGCCCTTCGTTGCAGAATTGCCAAGGAATTAGACCTCATCGACAACAATCAATTCAACTTCCTTTGGGTGGTAGATTGGCCAATGTTTGAGTGGTCTGAAGAAGAAGGCCGTTACATGAGTGCCCACCATCCCTTTACACTTCCACAAGCAGATACAGCTCATGAATTAGAGGGCGATCTCGCTAAGGTACGTGCTATTGCCTATGACATTGTGCTCAATGGTTACGAACTTGGAGGAGGAAGTCTCCGGATCAACCAAAAAGAATTGCAAGAACGGATGTTTACGGCTCTCGGTTTCTCAAAAGAAGATGCGACAGAGCAATTTGGTTTCTTGCTAGAAGCTATGGATTATGGTTTCCCTCCACATGGTGGATTGGCTCTTGGTTTGGACCGTTTTGTCATGTTGTTAGCTGGTGAGGAGAATATCCGTGAAGTGATTGCCTTCCCTAAGAACAACAAGGCAACAGATCCAATGACCCAAGCCCCTTCTGCAGTATCTACCAAACAACTGGAAGAGTTGAGTCTACAAGTAGAAGTCAAAACTGAGGAGTAAGAATAAAAGCGGAAAATCCGCAGAAGTAGCTTCTGAGATTTTCCCTTTATTTATAAATTAAGAGATAGTCATGAAAAAAACTCGCTTAGGTAAAATCTTACGTTATTATGTGAGAAGAATTGCTTATAATTTTAAATTATTACGGGTCTTGAAAAGCATTTCCCGCGAAAAATATGATGAAAAGATTTCAGCCTCATTGGTCTATGGATTTTTATCTGCGATTGCTGTGAACTTCTTTTTCCAGCCGGGACGTGTCTATTCGAGTGGCGCGACAGGGTTAGCACAGATTGTTTCTGCTCTTAGTGATCGATTTTTGGGCTTTACCATTCCTGTTTCCTTGTCATTTTATGCCATCAATCTACCCTTAATGATCATCGCCTGGTATCAAATTGGCCATAAGTTTACCATTTTCACCTTTATAACGGTGTCCATGAGTTCCTTTTTTATCCAATTTGTTCCAGTAGTTACGCTCACCAATGACCCTATCATGAACGCCTTGTTTGGGGGTGTGGTTATGGGGACAGGGATTGGTTTTGCCCTTCGGAATAATATCTCCAGTGGGGGAACCGATATTGTCAGTTTGACCATTCGAAAGCGAACGGGCAAGAACGTCGGCAAAATTTCTCTCATCGTTAATGGGACCATCATGTTGATAGCAGGGATGACCTTTGGTTGGAAGTATGCCCTCTATTCGATGATTACCATTTTTGTTTCCAGTCGAGTGACAGATGCTGTCTTTACCAAGCAGAAGCGGATGCAAGCCATGATTGTCACTAGCCAACCGGATAAGATTATTGAAAAAATCCATAAGCGATTGCACCGTGGGGCAACCATTATTCACAATGCCGAAGGGACCTATAATCATCAGGAAAAAGCCGTCTTACTCACGGTTATTACCCGAGCAGAGTTTAATGAGTTTAAATTTTTAATGAAAAAAGCAGACCCTCAAGCTTTTATAACAATTTCAGACAATGTTCATATTATTGGACGCTTTGTCGAAGTAGAAGACTAAAAAATTCCTGCAAGAACTTCTTGCAGGAATTTTTTATGCTTGTTCTACCAAGATCCAACCATGGGCTGGAACGGTAAATTCTTCTTGAGAAAGTCCTTGCTCTCTTCCAAACACATGAGGGTAGGCAATCGCTAATCTTGCAGATTTTTTGAGTCGATAAGTCCATTCTTGATCTCCCAGGTTGACCAAGATAAGCAACTTACGACCGTCTTTCTCAATGCTGTAAGAGAAGGTCCTCTCTGAGATCCAAGTGACTTGGCAGTAATCCCGTATATCTTGAGCCTTATCAAAGCGAAGGAGCTCTTCCTTTTTACGATAGGCAATCAATTCGCGTAGGAACTGGATATCTGTTTCATAAGCTGTAGAAGAAAACCAGTCCAGTTGATTTAGAGCATCTGGAAGATTGTAAGTATTCTCTTCTAACCCTTTGCTGCGATAGAATTCTTGACCAGCATGTAGGAAGGGAACTCCTTGAGCCAAGAGGACGAGGTGCAAGCCAAGACGGGCTTTAGCCTGACGCACCTCCTCTGAAATGTTTGGGTCTTCAACCTTGAGATAGTCAAAGAAGGTTGCATTATCATGGCATTCCACATAGTTAATTGCCTGTTGAGGACGCACAAAGTGTGGGGCTCCTTTAAGTCCGACGTTACCAGTCAAAATATTGGCCAGATCATTGGCCTGATAGCGGCTGTCTATACGTCCTTCGTTGAGGATGCTTCGTTTAATGGTATCACGGAAGTTGTCACTGAAGAAGCCATACGGACGAAGTTGACTGGCATTGTATTGATGGGCCAGGAGTTCAGGATCCAGTCCAGTATCCATCTTCCAGCCTTCTCCATAAAGGTAAATGTTGGGGTAAATGGCTGCTAATTCTTCTTGAATTTCCATCATGGTTTGGCGGTCAAGAATGCCCATCAAGTCAAAGCGAAAACCATCAAAGCCGTAGAGTTGAACCCACTGCTTGACTGACTGCTTGATGTAGTTGCGCACCATGGCTCTCTCGCTGGCTACATCGTTGCCGCAGAAGGTTCCGTTGGTTCGTTGGCGGTCTTGGTCATAGCGATAGAAATAGCCTGGGACAATCCGCTCAAAGGCAAACTCGTCAGAGAGGTAAACATGGTTATAAACCACATCCATAATAAGACTGAGATCGGCCTTATGATAGGCATCAATCACTTGTTGCAACTCAAGGATCCGTTGGTAAGGATCATTTGGCTGGCTACTAAAACTTCCTTCCGGAACATTGTATTGCACAGGGTCATAGCCCCAATTGTAGGAAGCAGTAGGATTTGTTTCGTCTACGCTTCCGAAATCATAGAGGGGCATGAGCTGAACATGAGTAATACCCAGGGATTTCAAATAGTTAAAGCCAAAGGTCTGGTCTCCATGCTTAGGAGATTCTAAGAGGGCTGGGAAGGTGCCAGGATGTTGGAAACCAGCTTCTTTTTGCATGGAGAAGTCCCGGACGCTCAATTCATAAATAATGGCCTGAGTCGGCTCTAGTTGGGTTGCGGCTCTCTGGATAGGGCGCTCAATCTTATGCCGGTCGATGACATAGCTAGCTCCGGAATTGGCTTCAGAAGAAAGAGCATAAGGATCATGGACGATATGGGTTACACCGTTGACTTGATGCTGGTAGTAATAAGAGGCTTTTTCCCAGTCTCCTTCGAGTTCTAAACGCCATACACCTTTTTCTGTCCGCTCCATCGGGTAGGCAGTTTGGTTGATCAAGAGCTGAACCTCTTGAGAAATGGGAGCCCAGAAGGCAAAGGTCGTTTTTTCTTTTGAGTAGCGAGCCCCTAAATCCTCTCCATCATAAGCATATAGCTGATCAAAGATGGGTTGGCGGACAATCTCCCGGTAGTGGAGGAGGCAAGATTCTCCTTTAGCGTTGGAGAGAGTATAGCTTTGACTTATGTCGATGGGAAGGGGGCTTCGAAGAGTCTTTTCTTCCTCTGTCGGCAAGAGTTCAATCGTTTTCGAACCAGACGTCAATGTAAAAGGAAGAAAGGCCGTTACGCTCTCTCCTCCTTCCATGCGAATCAAGTCTTGATCATCTAAATAAGCAGAAAAGTGTGTGGTCATGGGTTCTCCTAAAGTTCAATAATCGAGTGTTCAATGAGTTGTCTGTAGCAAACAGTTTTGTTTTCCTTGTTGTCCTTAATAATTTGGAGTAAGGTTCTGACAGATTCACGTCCTAATTCAACCGTATTGATGTCAATATAGGCGTCAATTGGAATTCGTGGTTTGATGGAGTCGAAGGAAATAATCGGGAGGTCGACTTGTTTATCGCTCAGGTATCTCCGGACCCCTTCGGCAACTAGAATATCCGTTGTCATGAGTGCTTCGAGTTCTTCAAAAGGCAGGGTATCCATGATTTGGTAAGAATTTTCTTCGAGCAAGAAACCAAAGGAGAATTTGACCAATTCCTTACGAAGAGGGATCTGGTGACTGGCAAGAGCTTCTTGGTAGCCCTTGTATCGGTCTTGAGAAACGGCCAATTCCTTATTTCCTCCAACAAAGGCGATGTGTTGGTATCCCTTATTGATAAAATATTCGGTCGCGTCAAAGGCTGCCTTAACATTGTCGTTATCGACTAAGGATACAAAAGGTGAAGTTGCTTTCCCTAAAATCAAGAAAGGAAATTTATCTTGAATACAGAAGTCAACCAGAGGATCATTCAATTTGGAATAGAGGAAGATGAGTCCATCTACCCGCTTACCATAAATCATTTGTTTGAGTTGCTCGAGACGGTGGGTCTCATTGGCTCCTGTACAAATCTGAATGGCATAGCCATGGTCAGAAGCTACCTGACTAATCCCACGGAGGACCGTAGGGAAGAAGGGGTTTTGGAAGAACACATCACTCTCATCAGGCAAGACAAGGGCAATCACCTGACTGGACTGGCTCACTAAGCTACGAGCATTGAGGTTTGGATGGTAATCCAGTTCTTTCATGGCAGAACGAACCCGTTTTTTAGTGGCTTCACTGATGGTAGATTTATTTTGAATCACTCGTGTAACGGTAGATGGTGCAACGCCGGCAAGTTTGGCGACATCTTTGATGGTGACACGCATAAAGGACCTCCCTAAGGTTTGTAATCTGGATCCCGGAAATGAGTCTTATAGAAGGCAAGCGCGAGGAACAAGACAAATAGGATATTTTGGATCAAGATGGTTGTCGTAAAGACTTGGTGGAATACTAAACTGATCAGGACGCTTGCAAGAATAGGCAATCCAAGACAGTTGAGGGTGAAATTGAAGCATTCTTTGAAGGTCTTGAGAGAGAAGAGACGTGACTTCCGTGTCAAGAAGAGGAAGAAGGAAGCTCCAAATACTAAAATGGCAAAATTCACAGCAGATAAGAAACCTGAGAAGAGGACGAGAAAGAGGCTAACAGCCAATCGATTGGCCTGAAACCAATCTTTGGAAATGGCCTTAGTGAGTTCCTTTTTGTCCTGGATGCTCTCTTGATTGATGGCTTGGTAAGGAATCGTAGCTAGTTCTTTCTTTTCTTTACTTACAATCAATTGGTTTTTATCGAAATAAAGAGTTAATTTTTCTCCTAATTGAGTTCCTTCGTGATGGCCTAAGATAACATGACCAGCTTCATTTTTATGAACTCCAAAATGACTGTTATAGATTAGTTCTTGCTGATTTATCTGTATGTTTTCTTTAAAATCCTTCATAACATCGTCTGTTAAGGGATCAAAGATATCACTAACGAAGGTGGTTAAAGGGTAGGTCTGTAGTTCTGCATTTTGAATGGCAACAGGAATGAGGGTCAAGGATAGAAGAAAGAGTGAGGTAAAGATCATTTGGAACCAGTTGAGTTGTTTGCGGTTGGCAAATGCTTTTCTTACCTGAAAAAGGCTGGAAAAATAATTAAATGGATAGGGCATGAAGAGACCTTTCTAATCTCCGGGATGGATTTCCCTTGTATGGAGAGCCTAACAAGATTTTATCCTTAACCAAAGATGGGAGAGAGACCAGTAGCAAATCAATCAACTTGCTATCCTTGTCCCACTCCCATCCTTTCCTTAAAGATAAAATTTATGTGACTGGGAGAAAAGCACGAGAGGAAATCTCGTCCTTTTCATCATTGCTGGAAGGTTATAGAAAAGTTTATTTTATCCTTTATCCCCACCAGCTGTCAAGCCTGAAACAAAGTTCTTTTGAAGGAAGAAGAACAGCACACAGATTGGGACTGCAATCAGAATCGCACCTGCCGCAAAGAAGGCAATCTTTTGATTTTTTTGGTCGCTGATAAAGGTCTGAAGACCAACAGCTACCGTGTAATTGATTTCATCGCGAAGCAAGAATTTAGATAAGATGTAGTCTCCAAAAGGTCCCATGAAGGCCCAAAGAGCTTGGACCGCAATCATTGGGCGAACCAATGGAAGGACGATTTGCCAGAAGCGACGGAAGTGTCCAGCACCATCCAATTTTGCAGATTCATCAAGTGAAATTGGGACTGTATCGAAGTAACCCTTCATCAACCATGCGTTCATTGGGATTCCCCCACCGACATAGAGGAAGATGAGGAACCAACTGTGGTTCAAGGCATTCAACATAAGAGCCATAACGAAGAAGGCAGTCAAAGCAGCCATGGTAGGGACCATTTGGATAATCAAGAAGAAGACCAAACTTTGCTTACGAGCCAAGAAGTTATAGCGGCTGTAAGCATACCCTGCCAAGGTAATGATGGATGTTTGAGCAACCATGGTAATAATGGCGATAATCAAGGTGTTGAGGTACCAAGTACCATATAGGGTATCCGTAAAGAGTTTTTGGAAGTTATCAAAGCTGAGACTGCCACTGAAATCAAGCGTAAAGGCACTGACGTTACCAGTTTTGAAGGCTGAAAGAACCGTGATCAACAAGGGATAGATGATGATGATGGAAAGGACAACCAAGTAGAGGTAAGTCAAGAAATGATTCAGGCGGCGTTTAAATTGAACTGAATTTTTCATTTTACACATCCTCCATATCAAATGCGTGCAGTTTCTTGAAGGCAATCATCGAGATCGAGATCACAATCAGAGAGATAATCAACGTAACCGCAGCAGCCATTGAGTATTGAGGTGATGAGTTCGTTGTCAATTTATAGATCCAAGAAATCAAGATATCTGTCGAACCAGCATTTCCTCCAACAGATCCAGGTCCACCATCGTTAAAGAGATAGATGATAGAGAAGTTGTTAAAGTTGAAGGTGTATTGGCTGATGAGCGTTGGTGCCGCAACCGCCAAAATCATTGGGAAGGTAATGTTGCGGAATTTTTGCCAAGCGTTCGCTCCATCAATATAGGCTGCTTCATAAAGATCGTTTGGAATAGATTGCAAGATTCCGAGTGTCAAGACGTAAATGTAAGGGAAGCCGAGCCAACCTTGCATCATAATCAAAGCAATTTTCGTCCAAGTAGGATCTGTTTTCCAAGGAATAAGAACCCCATCCAAGAATGGGAAAATCTTCGCAAAGAGCGGAAGGACTTGCGCATTAATGGCCCCGATACTATCATTGAACATGTTTGAGAAGGTCAAGATCGTGATGAAGGCAGGAACCGCCCAAGGAAGAAGGAAGATAACACCGAAGATGCGTTTTCCTTTAATGAATGGTTGGTTGGAAATAATGGCTGTCAAGATACCAAGGACGATTTGAAGTGTTGAAGCTGCCAAGGCCCAGATCAAGGTCCAGCCCAATACAGATGTAAAGGCAGAACGGAAGGTACTCAAAGTCCACATGTTGGTGAAGTTTTGAAGTCCAATCCAATCGAGGAGCGTAAAGCGAGCTGTATGCTTAAAGTCGTAGTTGGTAAAGGCAATCATCAAGGTAACCAAAACAGGGAAGATGATTGCAAAGGTCATGGCAATATAAGAAGGGATGATCAAGAGATAGGGGAAGCCATTTTCATAGATAGCATTCACCATCTCTTTTAGGGTCATCGGCACTCGAATACCGTTATTAATCCGCTTAGCTACAGTACCCGCATCTTTGATATTTAGGGCGTAGAACATCAAATAAACGACAGTGATAATTAAGTGGAAGGCACCACGAATCAAGATAAAAAGAGAATTATCTTTTCCACGGACAGTACCGAGGGTGATGAGTTTGGACAATTCCTCCAAACCAATACCGAAAAAGTAAGCTAGAAAGACAAGTGTTACACCGAGGAAGATGTATCCTTTTGCTTTCTGTTTGTTATAGATTTGTCCCAAACCAGGAATGAGGGATAACCACATTGCCTTTTTTGGGTTTTGTTGTGTTTCCATATCGACTCCTTATAAGTGAGCGACCAGAGGCCACATCACAATGAAAGGCTGGGAAACTTTCCCAGCCCCTTGGGAACTGTATTACTTGCCACCGAATTTTTGTTCGATAGTTTCTTTGATTAATTTAACAGCATCGTCAGCAGCATCTTTAGCAGATTTCTTACCACTTACAGCGTCGAAGAGCATAGTTGCAGCTGGGTCCCAAACAGTACTCATTTCAGAGATGTTTGGCATTGGTTGTGCATTTTCAAACTGTTTAACAACGGCAGCAGTCAACTCATCGTTTTTACCAACAGCGTATTCACGAGCTTCTGTGTTAGCTGGCACTTCGTTAGTCTTATCGTATAAGGCTTTTTGTTGATCAGTTGTAGTCAAGAAGTCAACGAATTTTTGGGCTGCTTCAGGGTGGTTAGCACCTGCAGGGATAACCCAAGCTTTACCACCACCGAAGGCAGAGTAAGCTTTTCCGTTTGGAAGAGTAGGGATAGTTGCTACACCGTAGTTTACTTTTGCTTCTTTCAATGAAGCTGCTTTCCATGGACCATCGATGATGGCAGCTGTCTTACCTTCTTGGAATTGAGTTTGGATGAAGTTTGCAGCACCTTTAGTGTCTTGCAATCCTT
This sequence comes from Streptococcus sp. GS001, assembly GCF_021595565.1. Classification (NCBI taxonomy): domain Bacteria; kingdom Bacillati; phylum Bacillota; class Bacilli; order Lactobacillales; family Streptococcaceae; genus Streptococcus; species Streptococcus sp. GS001. The sequence continues at coordinate 117,097 of NZ_JACSYJ010000004.1, read as the reverse complement.
TAGGCCATTTAGCATACCAAGTTTTCGCGTATTCGATACCATCGATAGCACCTTGGTTGTTCAAACCAATGTCTTTTGGATCTGTACCACCTTTACCGAAGACATATCCACCGTTACCTGAAAGGAGTCCGTATGCATAGTAGAAGTTAGTCCAGTCGGCAAGGAAGGCAGTATTTTTACCAGCTTCACCAGAGAAGTCATACTTGCTGTCTTTTGCTAATTCTTCAAGTTCACCAAATGTTTTTGGAGCTTCTTGGATGAGGTCTTTGTTGTAGTAAAGAACCAATGTTTCGATAACTGCTGGTGCACCATATACTTTACCACCGTTTGTTACAAGTGATTCAGTTGTTTTGTCAGTCTTGCTGTCTTTGTTCAATGTCACTTCAGCCAATTGACCGTCGTTACCAAGGCCACCTACGCGGTCGTATGGTGCCATCATAACGTCTGGAGCTTTACCTGATTGGTTGTCAAGAGACAACTTGTCCAATCCACCAAGAGCGTCACCTGTCTTGATAGTTACTTTTGTTCCACTTTCTTTTTCAAAAGCTTTCGCAGCTTCTTCCATGTAAGCTTTGTAACCATTGTCAACGTATACTGTCAACTCGTTTTCAGAAGCAGAAGTGTCGTCTTTTTTGCCTCCACAAGCTACCAAAAGAAGTGATGCGAATCCAACTGTACCAAGTACAGCAGCGCTTCGAAGAATTGTGCGTTTCATGATTTATTCCTCCTAAAGAATAAAAATAAGATTATTAGTTGAAAACGTTTTAGACAAACGTTTTCCTTAATACGAATAGTATATCACAGGGAGAAAACGTTTGCAAGCTCTTTGTGCAAAAATTTTTAAAATTTTTTTATCTTCTATATATATACACACAAATAGTTGACAAGAGAATAAGAAAGGGTTAAACTAGGCATGGGATGAACCTGCAGAAAAAATCATAAAAGTTTAGGAAATCTCTTGCATAAACTGCAGGAATACTTTATAATGGACACGTAACGCAAACGTTTTCCTTGGACGTTGCATAAAGATGACCTAGGGTCATTTATAAATAGGTTAAATTCCGTTCTATGTCTGATGGCTGGGCTTCTTCTATTCTTTCTGAGAGTCGGAGTTGGATCAGAAACAGTGTAGAAGTCTAGTCTATTTTTTCTTTGAAACAAAAAATATTAAACTAAAGGTGGTACCCTCAATGAAAAAACGCCAAAGTGGTGTCTTGATGCACATTTCATCCTTGCCTGGGAAGTATGGAATCGGTTCGTTTGGTCAAGTAGCTTACGATTTTGTGGATTTCCTGGTTCGGACTAAGCAACGGTATTGGCAAATTTTGCCTCTCGGAACAACCAGTTATGGAGATTCTCCATATCAATCTTTCTCAGCTTTTGCAGGGAATACCCACTTTATTGACTTCGATCTCTTGATCGAGCAAGGGCTCTTGGATGCATCTGATGTTGAAGGTGTTGATTTTGGTCAAGACCCAACAGAAGTAGACTATGAGAAGATCTTCGAACAACGTCGTCCTCTTCTAGAAAAAGCGGTTAAAGCTTTTATTGAAAACGGTGATTGGGATGACTTCAGCCGTTTTGCTGAAGAAAATGCAGCTTGGTTGGAATTATTTGCTGAATACATGGCTATTAAAGAGCACTTTGAATTAAAAGCATGGACAGAATGGCCAGACGCTGCGATTCGTGCACGCCAACCAGAAGCCCTTACTTCATATCGCGCTCAATTGGAAGACAAATTGACTTACCATCGAGTAACACAGTATTTCTTCTTCAAACAATGGTTGAAATTGAAAGCATACGCTAACGACAACCATATTGAGATCGTAGGTGATATGCCAATCTACGTAGCGGAAGATTCAAGCGATATGTGGGCAAATCCTCATCTCTTTAAAACAGATGAAAATGGAAAAGCAACCTGCATCGCAGGATGCCCACCAGATGAGTTCTCAGCAACTGGTCAGCTTTGGGGCAACCCAATCTATGACTGGGAAGCAATGGACAAAGATGGTTACAAATGGTGGATTGAACGCTTGCGTGAGAGCTTCAAGATCTACGACATCGTGCGGATTGACCACTTCCGTGGCTTCGAGTCTTACTGGGAAATCCCAGCTGGTTCTGATACAGCAGCACCAGGTAAATGGGTTAAAGGTCCTGGCTACAAACTCTTTGCCGCAGTGAAAGAAGAACTTGGTGATTTGAACATCATCGCAGAAGACCTTGGCTTCATGACTGACGAAGTCATTGAGCTTCGTGAGCGCACAGGCTTCCCAGGCATGAAGATCCTTCAATTTGCCTTCAATCCTGACGATGAAAGTATCGACAGCCCTCACTTGGCACCAAACAACTCAGTTATGTATACAGGAACACACGATAATAACACTGTTCTTGGGTGGTATCGCAATGAAATTGACGATCCAACTCGTGAGTACCTTGCTCGTTACACCAACCGTAAAGAATACGAATCTGTTCCACATGCGATGCTTCGTACCGTCTTTGCTTCAGTCAGCTTTATGGCCATCGCTACCATGCAAGATTTGTTAGAGTTGGATGGCTCAGCTCGTATGAACTTCCCATCTACCCTTGGTGGCAACTGGGCATGGCGGATGACAGCGGATCAATTGACTCCTGCTGTCGAGCAAGAATTGCTTGATTTCACAACCATCTATCGTCGTGAAAATACTGACTTGGTGAAAGAAGAAGCGAAAAAAGCAGAAAAATAATCTTTCCCCCTATCTAATCAAAACACAAGGAGACACTTAACCATGGAATCATTACAAAAATATGTGATTGATCATTATCAAAAAACAATTGCAGAATGTTCAAACGAAGAATTGTACATTGCTTTGCTTAATTACACCAAGCAAGCAAGTGCCCAAAAGAAATTAAATACTGGTAAGAAAAAAGTTTACTATATCTCAGCTGAGTTCTTGATTGGTAAACTCTTGTCAAACAACTTGATCAACTTGGGTCTGTACGATGATGTCAAAAAAGAATTGGCTGATGCTGGCAAAGACTTGATCGAAGTTGAAGAAGTGGAATTGGAACCATCACTTGGTAACGGTGGTTTGGGACGCTTGGCAGCCTGCTTTATCGACTCTATCTCAAGCCTTGGTTTGACAGGGGATGGGGTTGGTTTGAACTACCACTTTGGTTTGTTCCAACAAGTTCTTAAAAACAACCAACAAGAAACGATTCCAAATGCGTGGTTGACTGACCAAAGCTGGCTCGTTCGTTCAAGCCGTAGCTACCAAGTGCCATTTGCACACTTTACATTGACTTCTACGCTTTATGATATCGATGTACCTGGTTACAAGATCGAAACCAAGAACCGCTTGCGCTTGTTTGACTTGGATTCAGTTGATTCATCCATCATTGAAGATGGTATCAACTTTGACAAGACAGATATCGCTCGCAACTTGACTCTTTTCCTTTACCCAGATGATAGTAACCGTCAAGGGGAATTGCTCCGTATTTTCCAACAATACTTCATGGTTTCAAACGGTGCACAATTGATCCTCGACGAAGCGATCGAAAAAGGAAGCAACTTGCATGACCTTGCTGACTACGCAGTTGTACAAATCAATGATACTCACCCATCTATGGTCATTCCTGAGTTGATCCGTCTCTTGACTGAACGCGGTATCGAAATGGATGAAGCTATCTCTATCGTTCGTAGCATGACCGCTTACACTAACCACACAATCCTTGCAGAAGCCCTTGAAAAATGGCCACTTGAATTCTTGCAAGAAGTGGTTCCTCACTTGGTACCAATCATTGAAGAATTGGACCGTCGTGTTCGTGCTGAACACAAAGATCCAGCTGTTCAAATCATTGATGAACACGATCGTGTCCACATGGCCCACATGGATATCCACTATGGATACAGTGTAAACGGGGTTGCAGCTCTTCACACTGAAATCTTGAAGAACTCAGAGTTGAAGGCCTTCTACGACCTTTACCCAGAAAAATTCAACAACAAAACAAACGGAATTACCTTCCGTCGTTGGCTTATGCATGCCAACCCAAGCTTGTCTCACTACTTGGATGAGATCCTTGGACGTGACTGGCACCATGATGCTTCTAAGTTGGAAGACCTTCTCTCATACGAAGATAAAGCTGCTGTCAAAGAAAAATTGGAAAACATCAAAGCCCACAACAAACGTAAATTGGCTCGTCACTTGAAAGATCACCAAGGTGTGGAAATCAATCCAAATTCTATCTTTGATATCCAAATCAAACGTCTTCACGAGTACAAACGTCAACAAATGAACGCTTTGTATGTCATCCACAAATACTTGGACATCAAGGCTGGTAATATCCCTGCTCGTCCAATCACAGTCTTCTTTGGTGGTAAAGCAGCTCCTGCCTACACCATCGCTCAAGATATCATCCACTTGATCCTTTGCTTGTCAGAAGTCATTGCAAACGACCCAGCAGTAGCTCCACACTTGCAAGTAGTGATGGTTGAAAACTACAACGTGACTGCAGCAAGCTTCTTGATCCCAGCATGTGATATCTCAGAACAAATCTCATTGGCTTCTAAAGAAGCTTCAGGTACTGGTAACATGAAATTCATGTTGAACGGCGCTTTGACGCTTGGTACTATGGACGGAGCTAACGTGGAAATCGCTGAGTTGGTTGGAGACGAAAACATCTATATCTTCGGTGAAGATTCAGAAACTGTTATCGACCTTTACGCAAAATCAGCATACAAATCAAGCGAATTCTACGCTCGTGAAGCGATCAAACCATTGGTTGACTTTATCATCAGCGACGCTGTTCTTGCAGTTGGTAACCAAGAACGTTTGTCTCGTCTTCACAATGAGTTGATCAACAAAGACTGGTTCATGACCCTTCTTGACTTGGAAGACTACATCAAAGTCAAAGAGCAAATGTTGGCTGACTACGAAGACCGTGACGCATGGTTGGATAAAGTCATCGTCAACATTGCCAAAGCAGGATTCTTCTCATCTGACCGTACCATCGCTCAGTACAACGAAGATATCTGGCACTTGAACTAATTTGTTTTCGACATTCTAGAAGCAATATACTTAGAAAGAAGAGCTCCTTTTGAATCATATCCTGATTTAGAGGGAGCTTTTTTAGAACAGGATCGCTGGGAAAATCTAAACTTGCGCTTCCCTAAGGTTCACGTTATAATAAATACTATGGATATTAGAAACGAGGAAATACAATGAAGAAAAATCCAATTTATATGTATGTCTTGCTAGCTCTATCAGCGATGGGAACTCTATTAACTGCTCAGTCCTTCTTTGGATTGGCTAAAGTGGAGCTCACAGATGAAATGGCAGCTTCTTTGAACTTAACCACTGCTCTTGAACGGGAAGAATACAAAGCCTTCCTTGAGAAATTAATCGTAGCCTTACGCGGACCGATTGCTTGGTTGTTGCTATCTCTTTTGATTGGGGGCTTGATTGCAGTTGCCTATTTCTTCCTGTCTAAAAAGGATATTGTTAAGGCGACCTATGCCTATATGGGACAGATTGGTGCCTTTGTCTTAATGAGCTTGCATAATTTCTTGTCTTATCGTTCTTCTATGTCTGTGATCACGTCAGACAAATTGCGGACCTTGTTGCAGGCTTCTAGCTTATATGCACTTGTCTTGAGTGTGGTTGTAGCCCTTGTTTACTTGGGAATCCTCCTCTACAAATTGAAAAATAGACCAGCTAGCGACCTTCAAGCTTAGATCATAGCATTAAAAAACTCCTCAAGTCTGGAACAAAGAAGAGGAGCTGGTCTGATTGGAGAAGAAAATGAAAGTATGTTTTGTCTATATCAGTTTAAGTGGCAATACTGAAAGTTTTGTTCGTCGTCTCAGTGATTATCTATGGGAGCAGTACCCTGACTTGGTCATTGAAAAAATCCATGTCAAAGACCTAGTCAAAGAAGGGAAGCCCTTCTTTGAAGTTGATACACCTTTTATCGCCTTTTTGCCGACCTACCTAGAAGGAGGAAATGGTGTTGATAATGGAGATGTGGAAATTTTAACGACCGATGTAGCAGACTTTATCGCCTATGGAGACAATGCCACTAAATGCTTGGGAGTTGTAGGATCAGGAAATCGCAACTTCAACAATCAATATTGCCTAACGGCCAAGCAGTACAGCCAACGCTTTGGTTTCCCTATGCTAGCAGACTTTGAGATGAGAGGAATGCTAGGGGATATCAAAAAAGTAGCGGCCATTGTAGAAGATTTGTATCGTCTTTAAAACAAAAGAGGCTGGGACAAAAGTCCTAGCCTCTCAATTGTCTTTGGATTATCGAGCAAGACGCAGTGGTTGAGTGGGCTCTACCACGCTGATTTCATCAGCTTTTACAGCCCTACTCAACTGTGCGGAGGTGGGACGACGAAATCGAATTCTAACGAATTACCGATTTCTGTCCCACTCTCTTATTTGTTGCGGTTGAAGAGAGTGGGGTCATATTTTGTATGACTCCTCTTTTAGGGCTTATTTTAATTGATCTGTGATTTCTTTTGAGAGCAAGAGGCCGAGGCGATAGTCCTTATTGATGGCGTGGATGACATCGTTGATGTTTTCCGTCGTTTGGATTTGTTCCTTGATGCTTGCTTTGAAGGCTTCATCTTTTAAGAGTTGCTCTTGTAAAATCTTTTGCAGTTTTTCTCTCTCGTATTTATTGATTAAAAAGAGAATAAGCAGACTAACTAAAATAAGAATATAAACAGTTTGATTCATGGGGTTCTCCAGAGGGTAAGATAATGGATAAAGGGAAGCGATAATCCCTAAAAATATAGGTGTGTTTAACATAAGAAAAGGAGTGAGATGGAACTAAATAAGATTTATTTAGCGATTCCTCTCACTCCTAAAAGAGATGGTTTCCTATCAAAAAGTAAGGAAGATATTACATTTTCTCAGGTGCTTCGACACCCAATAGACGAAGCGCTTCTTTCAAGACTACTGCTGTTGAGTAGCTAAGAGCAAGGCGGCTATCGCGTTCTGGGCTTTCATCCAAGATACGAGTGTGAGCATAGTACTTGTTGAAGGCTTGAGCCAAGTTGATGGCATATTTTGCAATCAAGGATGGATCATAGTTTTCAGCAGCACGTTTCACGACACGAGCAAAGTCTTGGAGAAGTTTGATGATTTCCCAGCTTTCAGGATCGCTCAAGCTGTATGTTGCATCTGCAGATGGTGTGAAGTTGGCTTTGCGAAGGATGGATTGGATACGTGCGTATGCGTATTGAACGTACGGTCCAGTTTCTCCTTCGAAGGATACCATGGCTTCAAGGTCAAAGTCATACCCGTTGCGACGGTCTGTCTTCAAGTCGTAGAACTTAACGGCACCAACACCGACTGCATGTGCCACTTCTTCCTTGTTTTCAAGTTCAGGGTTCTTTTCTTCGATCTGCGCTTTGGCACGAGAGATCGCTTCTTGAAGGGTTGGTTCGAGCAGGATGATATTTCCTTTACGAGTTGACAATTTTTGGCGATTCTTTGTGACCAAACCAAAGTCAACGTGGATCATATCGTCGCTCCAGTCAAATCCCATTTTCTTCAAAACAGCTTTCAACTGACGGAAGTGGTTGGATTGTTCTTGACCGACAGCATAGATGTTTTTCACAAAGTTGTAAGTCCGTGCACGGTAGATAGCGGTTGCGATATCACGCGTGATGTAAAGAGTGGCACCGTCTGATTTCTTAATCATAGCTGGTGGAAGGTTGACATCATCCAACTCAACGATGCTAGCTCCCTTAGACTCTTTCAATAAGCCTTTTTCTTCAAGGATTTGGACAGCTTCATCCATCTTGTCATTGTAGAAAGCTTCTCCGTTTAAGCTGTCAAATTCAACACCGAGGAGTTTGTAGATACGGTTGAATTCTACCAAGCTCTCGTCACGGAACCATTGCCACAATTCAGTTGCTTCTGGATCTCCATCTTCCAATTTCTTGAACCAGAGACGTCCTTCCTCATCCAAAGCAGGATCGTTTTCAATTTCGGCATTGATGCGGACATAGAGTTTCAACAATTCATCGATTGGATTGGCTTCGACAGCTTCCTTGCTACCCCATTTTTTATAAGCGACCATCAAGAGACCAAATTGTTTACCCCAGTCTCCCAAGTGGTTGATTTTAATGGTGTTGTAGCCCATTTTGCGGAAGATATTTGAAAGAGCATCTCCGATAACGGTTGAGCGCAAATGACCAACTGAGAAAGGTTTTGCAATATTTGGACTAGAAAGGTCGATGGTAATATTTCCTCCATGTCCTTCATCTTGCTGACCGTAGTCTGCACCTGCTTGGATAACCGCTTTGATGACTTGATCAGAGATTTGTGATTTATCTAAGAAGAAGTTTACGTAAGGACCAGTAGCAACGACTTTTTCAAAGTGAGAAGCATCGATTTTTTCCGCAATATCAGCAGCAATCGCTTGAGGAGCTTTGCGTTCGATTTTAGCCAAAGAAAAGGCAGGAAAGGCGATGTCTCCAAGGTCTGAAGATTTTGGTTGTTCTAGTAAATTTAAGATAGTTTCTTGGTCTAAGCCTTCAATGACTTTTGCCAATTCACTTGCAATAAGTTCTTTATGATTCATAGTAGCTCCTTTGGTCTTTTGTTACTATTCTATCACAAAATTCGGCCTTTCTTCAAACTTTTTGGTATAATCAAAGTATAATTATTCAAAAGTGGAGCAAAAATGAAAAAAGATGAACGTCAGCTTTTGATTCGAGAAATTATCCAAAATGAGAAGTTATCGACGCAAAAAGAAATTCAAGACCGTTTAGATCAGAGAGGGGCGGGAGTAACCCAGACAACCTTATCTAGAGATCTGCGAGAAATTGGTCTGATCAAGGTAAAAGAAAAGGGTGGCCTCTATTATAAATTAGCAGACGAACCAGATCGAACAGATATTTTTAGACTGATTGCTCAATATGCACAAGTGGTCTCGAGAGCAGAGTTCACACTGGTTGTTCGGACGGAGCTTGGAGAGGCAGCCATTTTAGCCAACGCAGTCGATGAGATTTTGGATGATCATATCCTTGGAACCGTCGCAGGGGCCAATACCCTCTTAATTGTTTGCAAGGACCAAGAAGTAGCACAAACGGTCCAGCAGACTATTCTCCAACATTCTAGTCACTAGTCAAGGGCGAGGGACCAGTCCAGAAAGGGATCGGCCCTCCTTTTATGTCAGTTTAGAGTTGGAGCAAGCTCTCAGAATGAATGCAATGATATAGAAAAGGAGCAATATGGCAGCAGAAAAACTATCACCTGGCATGCAGCAATACCTAGATATCAAAAAAGACTATCCGGATGCTTTTTTGCTCTTTCGGATGGGGGATTTTTACGAGCTCTTTTATGAAGATGCCGTCAATGCCGCTCAGATTTTAGAGATTTCTTTGACCTCTCGGAATAAAAATGCAGAAAATCCGATTCCCATGGCTGGAGTTCCCTATCATTCAGCCCAACAGTACATCGATGTTTTGATCGAAAAAGGTTATAAAGTGGCTATTGCAGAGCAGATGGAAGATCCCAAGCAAGCCGTCGGTGTGGTCAAACGGGAAGTGGTCCAAGTCATTACTCCGGGGACCGTTGTCGATTCGACCAAGCCAGACAGCGCCAACAACTTCCTAGTAGCCTTGTCTCATGATGAGACGGACTATGGCCTTGCCTATATGGACCTAGTGACTGGGGAGTTTCAGGTCACCAGTCTGAATGATTTTGCCATGGTATGTGGGGAGATCCGCAACCTACGGGCGCGGGAGATTGTCCTGACCTACTCCTTGTCAGAAGGTGAAGAAAGAGTCCTTCTTGGCCAAATGAACCTCTTGCTCTCCCCTATCTCAGAAGTGGCGGAGGATGTCCACCTTTTAGGGGCTGACTTGACTCATTTGGAGAGAATAGCGGCAGGAGGCCTGCTCCAATACGTCCAGGAAACCCAGAAGCGGGAACTCCACCATATCAAGCCTGCCCATCACTATGAAGTTCGTGATTTCTTGCAGATGGATTATGCGACCAAGGCGAGTTTGGACTTGACAGAAAATGCTCGGACTGGCAAAAAACATGGCAGCCTCTACTGGCTCCTAGATGAAAGCAAGACAGCCATGGGAGGCCGTCTCTTGCGGACTTGGATCCAGAAGCCTTTGATGGACCGCCATCGGATTGAAGAGCGCCAAGAGATTATCCAGGTCTTCTTGGATCACTTCTTTGAGCGAAGCGATTTAGCAGATCGTCTTAAGGGTGTCTATGACATCGAGCGTTTGGCCAGTCGGGTTTCCTTTGGTAAGACCACTCCCAAGGACCTCTTGCAGTTGGGTGAAACCCTGCGCCATGTTCCCTTGATCAAATCGCTTCTGGTCGAGATGGGAGAGCCCGTGCTAGACCTCCTCATCGCCCAGTTAGATGAGCTACCAGAGCTTTGCCGTCTCATCGAAGCTGCGATTGATCCGGATGCCCCGATTGTTCTGACAGAAGGCAATATCATCCGTACCGGCTTTGACCCAACTCTGGATCAGTACCGTGTTGTCCTCAGAGAAGGGACCGGCTGGATTGCAGAGATTGAAGCTAAAGAACGGGAGGCCAGTGGCATCACCGGACTTAAAATTGACTACAACAAAAAAGATGGCTATTATTTCCATGTGACCAATTCCCAATTATCCCGTGTACCAGCTCATTTCTTCCGCAAGGCGACCTTGAAAAATTCTGAGCGCTTTGGGACAGAGGAACTGGCTCGGATTGAAGGGGAGATGCTAGAAGCTCGAGAACAGTCGACTAGCCTAGAGTATGCGATTTTCCTACGGATCAGAGAGGAAGTCGGCAAGTACATTCAGCGCTTGCAGTCCCTAGCCCAAGCCCTAGCAACGGTGGACGTCTTGCAAGGGTTGGCCTGTGTAGCTGAAAGACAACAACTGACCCGGCCAGTCTTTCAAGAGGCGCGCGATATCCGGATTGAAAAGGGGCGTCACCCAGTTGTTGAGAAGGTGATGGGGGCTCAAAGCTACATCCCCAACAGCATTTCCATGGATGAGACCTGTGATATCCAGTTGATTACGGGGCCCAATATGAGCGGGAAGTCCACCTATATGCGCCAGTTAGCCATCATTGTCATTATGGCTCAGATTGGTTCTTTTGTACCGGCTCAGGCGGCGACCCTCCCTCTCTTTGATGCCATTTATACCCGGATTGGGGCTGCAGATGACTTGGTATCCGGCCAATCGACCTTTATGGTTGAGATGATGGAGGCCAACAATGCCATTCGCCAAGCGACTCCGGCTTCTCTCATCTTGTTTGATGAGTTGGGACGGGGGACGGCGACCTATGATGGGATGGCCTTGGCTCAAGCCATTATCGAATACATCCATGATCGGACAGGGGCCAAGACGCTCTTTGCCACCCACTACCATGAGTTGACCGACCTGGAGCAGACCCTATCTCGCTTGCGCAATGTCCACGTCGCAACCTTGGAGAAGGATGGCCAAGTGACCTTCTTGCACCGGATTGAAGAGGGACCGGCTGACAAATCCTATGGGATCCATGTGGCCAAGATTGCAGGCCTGCCAAGCGATCTCTTGAAGCGGGCAGATACTATCTTGAGTCAACTAGAAGGCCAAAGCCACGAAGTGTCGATGGCGACTCCAACACAGCAATCCTCTCCAGAGCTTGGAGAACAGTTATCTCTGTTTGCAGCAGATGCCACTCATCCAGTACTAGAAGAATTAAAAACTCTCGATATCTACAACATGACCCCGATGGAAGTCATGATGGCAGTTGCCGAGATGAAAAAGAGAATTTAAAAAACAGTTCATTCGAACTGTTTCAGATTGAAGACAAAGTAATTTTAAAAACTTTCCTTAGGTGAGTACGGACGTCAGCGAACTTCGTAGAAGTTCCATGACTAATCATTGAGCCTAAGGTCTCAATGATTCCGAGTGCCTGAAACACAGTTGTTTCAGGCACTTTTCTCACAGCGGAAAGTTTTTCATCTTCTTGAATGACTAAAAAATAAAAGTCATTTTTTTGAATTCCTCAGGCTTTTCCTTGCAACTGTTGGTTGATCTCTTCTACTTTTTTCTTGTAAATGCGATAAGAAACCGCCCAGATAACCAAGTACACAAGGCTAAATTCTATAATGACGGAGATGTAGAAGCTGATTTGGATTGGGAACCAGCCTCCCAAGGTTGCCAAAGGTAGAAAACCAAAGAGCATCAAAAGGTAGTGGCTGAGGGTCGCACGGAGGAGGCTCCAGTCTTTGTTGAACAGGTTTTTTCCTAAGCTGAAGAGCAAGCCGATGCCAGCCCATATAAGGATACAATAGAGCATGACAAGGGATCCATGCACGTCGTGGGCTTGCATCCATTGTCCAACGCCTGAACTTGGACTGAGAGGCATGTAAGTGGAAGGTGAGTTTAGGAAAGAAAAGACGATAGAGAGGGTAAGGCCAATAAAGATGCCTTTAGATGCATTCGATAGATGAGTCTTTAACATGATAATTTCTCCTTAATAGCTTTTAAATAGCGACGGGACGAATAGGTGATGGTCCCGTTTTTCAGATTGATTTGGACCGATCCGCTGCTGGTAAAATACAGCTGATCGATTTCTTTGGTATTGATAATTTCAGATTGGGAAATTTTTAAAAAGTAGATGGGTAAGTCTTCAGAGAGTTGGTAGAGGGGGCCGGTGAGGATGAAGTGGTCATCCTTTGTTTCCCCAACGACTTGACGGTTTTCAATATAGAACCGATGAAACAAGTGAGTCTCTACAAGATAGGTTTCCCCCTCCTTCTTCGCTCTCAAGCGTTCCTTCTGGTCCAATTCCTCAATGAATTGTTGGACTTTCTGGATGCGTTCGCTAGGTTGTGGCGCTGTGATGGCTACGCCTTCTTCTTGAAAATGGGGGTCAATGGTAACTGTTACTTTCATACAAATCCCTTCTAACATATTGACGTCAAGTAAGCGATCCGCTAGCAGGACTTCTTGCTTACAAGTCTATTAAACACTTTTTCAGGCATCAAGACAAGGCTTTTCGCATATTCGGTCAGTTTGTCTGTTTATCTGGTAGAAGACGGTATCTTTAATGGAGCTGGAGCACAAGGTTTTATAAAGGGAGGGCTTCCTTGTAGATATGGTATAATAGTTCTACCTATGCGCGTATAAAACATAAGAGGGGAAGCTATGTCACAGATTATCGAATTACCAGAAATTCTAGCCAATCAGATTGCTGCCGGTGAGGTCATTGAGCGCCCTGCTAGTGTGGTCAAGGAACTGGTTGAAAACTCCATCGATGCGGGAGCTAGTCAGATTGTCGTAGAGATCGAAGAAGCTGGCTTAAAGAGCATTCAAATCACGGATAATGGACAAGGGATTGCCCATGAGGAAGTGGAATTAGCCCTTCGTCGCCATGCGACTAGTAAGATCAAGAGTCAAGCCGACCTCTTTCGCATCCGGACCCTAGGCTTCCGTGGTGAGGCCTTGCCATCTATTGCCTCTGTCAGTGCTATGACCATCCTGACAGCTCAGGAAGGAGCTAATCATGGGACCAAGCTAGAGGCTAAAGGGGGCGAAATCACTTCTCTTGAGCCGGCGACTAGCCCTGTAGGGACTAAAATCACAGTTGAGGACCTCTTTTTCAATACACCAGCCCGCCTCAAATATATGAAGAGCCAACAGGCAGAGTTGTCCCATATCGTCGACATTCTCAACCGCTTGAGTCTAGCCCATCCAGAAATCGCCTTTACCTTGATCAATGACGGCCATGAAATGACACGGACGGCAGGGACGGGAAATCTCCGCCAATCCATTGCAGGAGTCTACGGGCTCGCTACCGCTAAGAAAATGGTTGCCATCGAGACAGGTAATTTGGACTTTGAAGTGTCGGGCTTCGTCTCTTTGCCAGAACTGACCAGGGCCAATCGCAACTACATCAGCCTCTTTATCAATGGTCGTTACATCAAGAATTTCTTGCTCAATCGGGCCATCTTAGACGGCTACGGCAGTAAACTTATGGTCGGACGCTTCCCGATAGCAGTGATTAATATCCAGATTGACCCCTATTTAGCCGATGTCAATGTCCACCCGACCAAGCAAGAGGTGCGTATTTCTAAAGAACGAGAACTAATGGCCTTGATCTCCCAGGCTATTGTCTCCGCATTGAAAGAGCAGGATTTGATTCCAGATGCTCTAGAAAATCTAGCTAAGTCAACGCTTCGTCGAACAGAAAAGCCAGCCCAGACCAGCCTCCCTCTAAAAGAAAATAGCCTCTATTACGACCGAGACAAAGGAGACTTCTTTGTCCGTCCAGAGGTCGGGGAATCCCAGCCAAGTGGTGAATTGACCCCAGAGCAAACGGTTCTCTTTGCCCCAGAAGAGGGAAATCAGGAGGCTAAATCACCAGCCATCAAATTCGCGGAGCGAAAGGCGCCTCAGTATGATCAACTGGACCACCCAGAGTTGGATCTAGCTAGTCTAGACAAGGCTTATGACAAGTTGGAAGGAGAAGAACATTCGACCTTCCCAGAGTTGGAATATTTCGGTCAGATGCATGGAACCTATCTCTTTGCCCAAGGAAATGGGGGCCTCTACATCATTGACCAGCACGCGGCCCAAGAGCGGGTCAAATACGAAGAATACCGGGAGAGCATCGGGGACGTAGACGGCAGTCAGCAACAACTGCTGGTTCCTTATATCTTTGAGTTCCCTGCAGACGATCTGATCCGCTTGCAACAGCGCAAACACCTCCTAGAAGAAGTGGGAGTTTATCTTGAAGAGTACGGAGCCAACCAGTTGATCTTACGGGAGCATCCGATCTGGATGAAGGAAGAAGAGATCGAGTCGGGCATCTATGAGATGTGTGACATGCTCCTTTTGACTAAGGAAGTGTCCATCAAGAAATACCGGGCTGAGTTGGCCATCATGATGTCTTGTAAACGCTCCATCAAGGCCAATCACACACTGGACGATTACTCCGCTCGCGATCTGATCTACCAACTGTCCCAATGTGACAATCCTTATAACTGCCCCCACGGCCGTCCCGTCTTGGTTAACTTTACCAAGTCGGATATGGAAAAGATGTTCCGACGCATTCAGGAAAATCACACCAGTTTGCGGGAATTGGGCAAGTATTAAATAAAGAATAAAGGAAGATTATGTACGAATACATTAAAGGAATTTTAACGAAAATCACTGCCAAATACATCGTGGTAGAAACAGCTGGGATCGGCTATCTCTTGCATGTGGCCAATCCCTATGCCTACTCTGGCAAAATGAACCAAGAGGTGCAAGTCTACCTGCACCAAGTGGTTCGGGAAGACGCCCATCTTCTCTATGGTTTTGCGACCGAAGAAGAGAAACAGCTCTTTTTAAACTTGATCTCAGTCTCTGGGATTGGACCTGTCTCAGCTCTGGCTATTATCGCTGCAGATGACAATGCAGGCCTTGTCCAAGCCATCGAAAGCAAGAATATTACCTACTTGACCAAGTTTCCGAAGATCGGCAAGAAAACAGCCCAACAGATGGTCTTGGATCTGGAAGGTAAGATCAATCTTGATCTAGAAGATGCACCGGCTCAGTCCAAAGCCAAAGTTGCAGAAGAAAACCAAGCCCTTGAAGAAGCTATGGAAGCCATGTTGGCATTGGGCTACAAGGCAACGGAGCTTAAGAAAATCAAGAAATTCTTTGAAGGCACGACCGATACAGCAGAGAACTATATCAAGTCTGCCCTGAAGATGTTGGTCAAATAGGAGGTTCCTATGCCAAAACGTTGTGGCTGGGTTAAAATGAACAATCCTCTCTATGTGGCCTATCATGATGAAGAATGGGGACGACCCCTCCACGATGACCAGGCGCTTTTTGAGTTGCTTTGCTTAGAAACTTATCAGGCTGGTCTATCTTGGGAGACGGTGCTCAATAAACGACAGGCTTTCCGAGAATCTTTTCATGGTTACCATCTTCAACGCGTCGCAGAGATGACAGATGAAGAACTGGAAGCTTTGTTAGACAATCCAGCCATCATCCGCAATCGTGCCAAGATCTTTGCGACACGTGCTAATGCCCAGGCCTTTTTGCAAGTCCAGGCAGAGTTCGGCTCCTTTGATGCCTATCTCTGGTCTTTTGTTGAGGGGAAGACCATCAACAATGATGTTCCGGATTACCGGCTGGCTCCTGCGAAGACAGCCCTTTCCGAACAGTTGGCCAAAGACCTCAAAAAGCGTGGTTTTAAGTTTACAGGTCCCGTCGCGGTTTTATCCTTTCTACAAGCTGCAGGTCTGGTCAATGATCATGAGAATGATTGTGAATGGAAGGGAAAATCCATAAAAGAAAAATGATTTTTCGTGTAATTCCAAATTTAATTAGAAATTGAATTATACTGTATTACAGAGAAAAATATTTATTGCAAAACTATAACAAATAATTTATAATATGATATGTAAAGCTACTGGATTAATCAAAGTATCTATAGCTACTATCAAAACAACTAACCAGGGGAAAATTATGAAGACCTTATTAATGTTAATCAAATGGACTATACTGTATGTTTTTTTCGGAATTATCACCATTCCTGTTATGATTATTCGTGAACTTAAAAAATGAAAGAAGAGCTGAGAGGCTCTCTTTTTTCTACGATTTTTCTGTTTTTGTGTTACAATGAAGAAAAATTACGAATAGTATAAGTGGAGGCGTTATGAAAGCAGAGATCATTGCAGTGGGAACCGAAATTCTCACAGGACAGATTGTCAATACCAATGCGCAATTCTTATCAGAAAAGTTGGCCGGCCTAGGGATCGACGTTTATTTCCAAACTGCAGTTGGAGATAATGCTGATCGCCTCTTGTCTGTTCTTGGGATTGCGCGTGATCGAAGTGATCTCGTCATCCTCACAGGAGGTCTCGGACCGACCGAAGACGATCTGACCAAGCAGACCCTAGCCCAGTTCTTGGATAGAGACTTGACCTTTGATCCCGAAGCCATGGCCAAGTTGGATCGCTTCTTTGCCAGTCGGCCAGACCATGTCCGAACGCCCAATAATCTAAGACAAGCGCAAATAGTAACGGGTTCTAAGCCCCTCCAAAACCTAACCGGTTTGGCAGTGGGAGGTCTGGTCGAAGTAGAGGGCATTAGCTATGTGGTCTTGCCTGGCCCTCCGAGTGAATTGAAACCCATGGTTACGGATGAGTTGGTGCCCCTGTTAGCGACAGGAGAGAAGCTCTACTCACGCGTCTTGCGCTTCTTTGGAATCGGGGAAAGCCAGCTGGTAACCGTCCTAGCGGATGTGATTGATAGCCAAACAGACCCGACGGTGGCTCCTTATGCCAAGACCGGAGAAGTGACCTTGCGCTTGTCGACCAAGGCTTCGTCACAAGAGCTGGCAGATCAGAAATTGGATCAGTTGGAGCAAGTGATTCTCCGTCATGAGACCTTAGATGGCCAACCCTTGAGCCAGCTCTTCTATGGCTATGGAGATGACAATTCCCTAGCTAAGATGGCTTTTGAACTCTTGCGTGAGCGAGGCTTGACCCTGACCGCAGCGGAGAGCTTGACGGCAGGGATGTTCCAGTCGACTCTGGCTAATTTCTCAGGAGCTTCAGCGGTCTTGCCAGGAGGTTTCGTCACTTACAGCATAGAGGAAAAGAGCAAAATGCTCCAAATCCCCCTAGCTGAGTTACGAGAACATGGAGTGGTCTCTGCCCATACAGCTGAGCGGATGGCGTCACAGGCCCGCCTCTTAACAGGGGCTGACTATGGAGTCAGTCTGACGGGTGTTGCCGGTCCAGACAGTCTAGAAGGCCACCCGGCAGGGACTGTCTTTATTGGAGTGGCAGGTCCAAAAGGAGTCCAATCAATCAAGGTCAATATCGCTGGCCGGAGTCGTATGGATGTTCGTAAAGTTGCAGTCCTACATGCCTTTAATCTGGTACGCAAGACTGTATTATTAGATGAAAATTTGCTATAATAAAAAGAAGGTGTAAAACATTACGCTTTGAACATAGGAGAAAAGAATGGCGAAAAAACAGAAAAAATTAGATGATATCTCGAAGAAATTTGGAGACGAGCGTGAAAAAGCTCTCAATGATGCCCTAAAGTTGATCGAAAAAGACTTTGGTAAAGGATCGATCATGCGTCTGGGCGAACGCGCAGAGCAAAAAGTTCAAGTTATGAGCTCTGGTTCCTTGGCTCTTGACATTGCCTTGGGTGCTGGTGGTTATCCAAAAGGTCGGATCATCGAAATCTATGGTCCAGAATCATCTGGTAAAACAACCGTTGCCCTCCATGCAGTAGCGCAAGCACAGAAAGAAGGAGGCATTGCTGCCTTTATCGATGCCGAGCACGCTTTGGATCCATCTTATGCAGCAGCTCTTGGGGTTAATATTGATGAACTCCTCTTGTCTCAACCAGACTCAGGGGAACAAGGACTTGAAATTGCTGGTAAATTGATCGACTCTGGTGCCGTTGACTTGGTCGTTATCGACTCTGTTGCTGCCTTGGTTCCACGCGCAGAAATCGATGGAGATATCGGTGACAGCCACGTTGGTTTACAAGCGCGGATGATGAGCCAGGCTATGCGTAAGCTTGGAGCTTCAATCAACAAGACCAAGACCATTGCTATCTTTATCAACCAATTGCGTGAAAAAGTTGGGGTCATGTTTGGGAATCCAGAAACCACACCTGGTGGTCGTGCCCTGAAATTCTACGCTTCTGTTCGTCTAGATGTTCGTGGAAATACTCAAATCAAAGGTACTGGGGACCAAAAAGATACCAACGTTGGTAAAGAAACCAAGATCAAGGTTGTGAAGAACAAGGTGGCTCCACCGTTCAAAGAAGCCATGGTTGAAATCATGTATGGAGAAGGAATTTCACGTACAGGCGAATTGCTAAAAATTGCAACAGACCTTGATTTGATCCAAAAAGCAGGGGCTTGGTATTCTTATAACGGTGAGAAGATTGGCCAAGGTTCTGAAAATGCTAAGAAATACTTGGCAGACCATCCAGAAATTTTTGATGAGATTGATCACCAAGTGCGAGTGCGCTTCGGTTTGATCGATGATGGCACTGCTGTAGTTTCACAAGATGAAGTAGCTGAAAGCCCACTTCTTGAAGAAGTAACACTAGATCTTGATGATGCCATTGAGATTGAAGAGTAATTTTTTTCAAAATAGGTCGAAAGACTGATGGTTTTTATGGTATAATATACTACAATGTTATTATCGTGTGGCGAAAGGAGTGCATACATGATTAAAATTTACACAGTTTCAAGTTGCACGAGTTGTAAAAAAGCCAAAACTTGGCTAAATGCTCATCAGTTGATCTATAAAGAACAAAACCTTGGTAAAGAAGGAATTACAAAAGAAGAATTACTCGATATTTTGACCAAAACAGAAAATGGCATTGCAAGTATCGTTTCTTCAAAAAATCGATACGCTAAAAATCTAGGTGTCGATATTGAAGACCTCAGCATGAATGAAGTCATCGATATCATCTTAGAAACACCACGAATCTTGAAAAGTCCTATCCTAGTGGATAACAAGCGGCTTCAAGTTGGTTATAAGGAAGATGATATTCGGGCCTTTTTACCACGTTCTGTACGAAATGTTGAAAATGCGGAGGCTCGCTTAAGAGCAGCCCTATAAGAAACAAGTAGCCAATCGTTTAGCTACTGAGAAGAGTCGAGATGTCAGGATCTCGACTTTTCTTTTGTATCCGGCCAAAGAATCCACGAAAAAATGCTTGTAAGAATGTTTTTGAGGAGGATTCTATGGTACAATACTTCTGTGGGGGAAATCCCTTTATAGAAGCTTATCAAAGGAGAGAACATGAAAAAGAAGCTTATTTGTTTGGGTGTCTTGCTCCTGACGCTGACAGCTTGTGGACAGAAGAAACATGGGAAAACTGATTCTTCCAATGTCCAAAAATCCAACAGTGCTAAAATTGAATCGTTCAATAAAGAAAATCGAAATCTGTTAGAGAAGGCGGAAGAACAGCAAGTTTTCACTAAACACTTTGTCCTTCCAAAAGATGAAAGTGGTATTCGCCAGGAGCAGACCATCACTTATCAAGGGGAACAATTTCAAAAATTGGTCATGACCAATACCACTCCTGTCAGTGATGAATTGAAAAATGCTATTCAAGAAGTTGGTCTTGAAGAGGCCCAACGATTGATGGTAGAGTCGATGGGTAAGGATGAAAAACTTCAACAGGCGCGGACTCTTCCAGGATTTACCATTGAACTGACTTTGCCAAATGAAAATGAATACCAAACGGTCATCACTTATGATTTCACCCAGTTGGATACTAAAAAAGCGGTCGAGTTAGAGTACTTCAAATCAGCCAATATTGCAGATTTATTGAAACTGACACCAACAGAATATATGAATAATCTACTCCGTAATGGAGCAAAAGAAGAATAAGGAGAAAAAACATGAAAAAATTTCTATTACTAGTCGTTGCTGGATTGCTTATCTTGGTAGGTTGTGGGAATTCTCAATCAAAAGGGGGCAAGTCCTTATCGAAAGATAGCGTCGTTACTCGGACCTTTAAGCTTGACAGGGATGTCAATGAAGCTGACGAGGTAGCCAAACAGGAAATTACAGTGACCGTATCCTACCAAGGAAAGAAATACAAAAAAGTTTCCATCAAACTAGCGACTCATGTATCGGATGAATTCAAAGATGAAGTCAAGAAATTGATCGATGCTGAGGATGATAAAGAAGGTGCCAAACAAGCCTTGATCGAAGGTTACGAAGGTGAAGGTGGCATTGATGAATTGAGAGACTACGATGGAATCACCGTGACATCAGATTGGACAGGTGAAGCAATGATCTCTGAGATTGAGATTGATCCTGATAAAGTAGACTTCGATGATATTAAAAACAGCGAAGACTTGGGAGAAATTTGCAAAATGATCAAGACTTACTCTCCAACACTCTTCATCAAAAACATGGAAAAGAATGGCTTTAAAGAAGTCAAATAAAACCATTGAAAATACAGTAGATCGCTTTCAAAAATAAGTGATAAAAAGTCCAAGAAAGCCCGTAAAATCAATATTTTTCGTTTGAGAAAGTATGGAAATTATGGTATAATAGTATGAATATAAAGAAAGAGGGTGGTATTGTGGGATTTACAGACGAAACAGTACGTTTTAATCTTGACGATTCAAACCGTAAAGAAATTAGTGATACATTAAAGGATGTCTACTTATCTTTGGATGAGAAGGGCTACAATCCAATCAATCAAATCGTAGGTTATGTACTCAGTGGTGATCCTGCTTATGTACCTCGTTATAACAACGCTCGCAACCAAATTCGTAAGTACGAACGAGATGAAATTGTTGAAGAATTGGTTCGTTACTACTTGAAAGGGCAAGGGATCGATCTCTAATGAGAATTATGGGACTAGACGTTGGCTCGAAAACAGTCGGAGTAGCCATCAGTGATCCATTAGGTTTTACTGCTCAAGGTCTGGAGATTATTCAGATTGATGAGGAGAAAGGAGAGTTTGGTTTTGACCGTCTCTCTGAACTGGTGAAGGAATACCGGGTTGATCGCTTTGTCGTTGGTTTGCCGAAAAACATGAACAACACAAGCGGTCCTCGAGTGGAAGCGAGTCAAGCTTATGGAAAGCGCCTTGAAGAGTTATTCAACTTGCCGGTTGAGTATCAGGACGAGCGTTTGACGACCGTTGCCGCAGAGCGGATGCTGATTGAGCAAGCGGATATCAGCCGAAATAAGCGAAAAAAAGTAATTGATAAATTGGCTGCCCAGTTGATTTTGCAAAATTATTTAGATCGAAAATTTTAGAAAAAAGAGGAAATAAGATGGCACACAATCATGATCATGACCACAACCATGACGAACGCGAATTGATTACATTGGTAGATGAGCAAGGAAACGAAACCTTGTTTGAAATCCTTTTGACCATTGATGGAAAAGAAGAATTTGGTAAAAACTATGTTCTTTTGATTCCTGCAAATGCAGAAGAAGATGAAAACGGTGAAGTAGAAATCCAAGCTTACTCATTTACTGAAAACGAAGACGGAACAGAAGGCGACCTTCAACCAATCCCAGAAGATTCAGATGATGAATGGAACATGATTGAAGAAGTCTTCAACAGCTTTATGGAGGAGTAAAAACATCCAGTGGATGTTTTTAGCCCTGCTTTTAAAAATATTGGAAGTGAAATAAGAAACCAAAGAAATAGCAGAGCGTGAGCCAGCAAGAAGGCTTGATCGCTCTTTTCTTTTAGGAGAAAGAAATGAATCAAATTGAAGAATGGATGAATAGCCGAATTGGACTCAATTTTCGTTCAGGCTTGGGGCGGATGCAACAGGCTGTAAAGCTCTTAGGGGATCCTCATGAAGCTGTTCCGATGATCCATGTGACGGGGACTAACGGGAAGGGCTCAACCATTGCGTTTATGCGCCAACTATTCCAACAGCATGGTCTGAAAGTAGGGACCTTTACTTCTCCACATATCGTTAGTATGCATGATCGGATTTGTATCAATGGGCAACCAATTTCGGATCAAGATCTGATTCGCTTGGGTCAGAGCATCCAAGCGATGGAGTCTCAGCTTCTCGAGACCCACGACCAACTCTCTTACTTTGAGATCATCACCCTCTTGGCCTTTTTGTATTTCCATGAACAAAAAGTAGACCTGGCCTTGATCGAGGTTGGGATCGGAGGCCTCCTTGATACGACCAATGTCATCACAGGAGAGGTAGCAGTGATCACCTCAGTAGGGCTGGATCATCAGGAGACCTTGGGAGGAAGCCTAGAGGCCATTGCTAGGCAAAAAGCTGGAATCTTTAAAGCCGGGAAGCCGGCTGTTATCGGTCCACTGGCTAAAGAGGCTGAGCAAGTCTGCATAGAAAAGGTCCAGGCAATAGGCTGTCCACTGGCTCGCTATGGAGAAGATTTCCAACTGATAAAGGGCGTCTTTCAAGATGCGCACCATCGGTTTGACTCACTGAAAATTGGGCTCAATGGAGCTTATCAGGAAGAGAATGCTGCGGTGGCTCTTGAAGCCTTTCTCCTCTTCATGGAGCAGAGAGGTCTGGCGGTCGATGAAAACGGTGTTCGGGAGGCTTTGCAAGCGACTAGCTGGCCGGGACGTCTGGAGAATTTTGACCAGGGCGTCTATCTAGATGGCGCTCATAACCCCCATGCCATCCATCGCTTGGTCGAATATGCCCGTACCTTTTCAGATAAGCGCGTGAAGATCCTTTTTGGTGCTTTAAAACGCAAGGATTACCAAGGGATGTTGGAGATCTTTGCAAGCGACTTGCCGGAGGCGGACTTGACGGTGACGACCTTTGCTTATGGGGAAGTGGTCCAAGAGGCGGATGGCTTAGGTTATCCTTATGTAGCAGATTTCAGAAATTATTTGCAAGATTTTTATAGCCGACAAGATGGTCAAGAGGTGCTCTTTGTCACCGGTTCTCTTTACTTTATTTCGGAAGTTCGCGCTTATCTATTGGAGCAAGGAAAGAACCCTTTATAGGCGATGGTATTCAACGCTCAATCATAAAGATTGACCAAAAACAGACTCTATCGTATACTAAAGGTGAGCCACAAATAAACGGGGAAGTCCCTTAAAAGGTTGGCGCGAAAGGAGACCATCAATGGCAAAGAAAGTGACTGCTTTATTGGCAACAGCTACAGTCCTCCTACTTGGAGCGTGTTCGAATCAGCAAACACCATCTTCTTCACAGTCTAATATTCAGGTGACTGATTCCGAAGCAAAGACAACAAATACACAAGGAAGTTCTTCTGATGGAAGCTCAAATTTATCTAGTTTAAATACTACAAACACTCAAGTGACTCAAGGTAATATTGATGGAACCTACAAAGGGGTAGATGAAGCGGACCAGATTACCTTAGTTGTCACAGGAAATACAGGAACTTGGACAGCTGTGGAGCCTGACGGAGAACAAGAAATCAAGCCAGTGAAACTAGATGCTGCCAACCAGTCGATTATCATTGGAGATGATGCCTACCGCTATCGACTAGAGGGGCAACAATTGACTCTGGAAGACTTTGACCAAGAGCTCTATGATGATGATACGATTGTTTTGACCAAGCAATAAAATAGCAGAAGTGAGAG
This sequence comes from Streptococcus sp. GS001, assembly GCF_021595565.1. NCBI lineage: Bacteria > Bacillati > Bacillota > Bacilli > Lactobacillales > Streptococcaceae > Streptococcus > Streptococcus sp. GS001. Next base: position 93,030 of record NZ_JACSYJ010000004.1, on the reverse strand, counting down.
TGGGACAGAAATTGGTAATTCGTTAGAATTCGATTTCGTCGTCCCACCTCCGCATAGTTGGGTAGGGCTGTGAAAGCTGATGAAATCAGCGTGGTAGAGCCCACTCAACCACTGCGTCTTGCTCGATAATCCAAAGACAATTGAGAGGCTAGGACTTTTGTCCCAGCCTTTTTTTTCATTTTATCGGGTTTGCGCTCCCTTCTTAGAACTGGTATACTAGTAGGGATTAGAAAAGAAGGAGAACGAGGGTGAGTTTTCGAAAAATTCGATTGTTAATGTCCAAATATGGGTTCAGTATCCTCTTTATGGGGTTTGAACTCTGGTTGTCCTTTGCAGCCTTCTTTTGGCTAAATGAATGGTTCCCCAATTGGATGTCTGTCACCATCATGGTCCTCTTGTATATCTCGACCATTTTGGCGATTGTTAACCGGAATATGCCTCCAGAGAGCAAGGTGACCTGGCTCTTAATTGCCGTCATCCCCGTTTTTGGTTCCCTTCTTTACCTCATGTTTGGGGAGCGGCGTCTGTCCAAAAAAGAAATGGTCCAGTTGGAAAATATGGAATCCATGAATTTCCGTGAGGATAATAGCCACGAGCTTCGCCTCCAGTTGAAAGAAGAGAGTAAGAGCGTCTATGGGATGGTCAACTCTATTCTATCCATGGACCACAATGCAGACCTGTACAACGGGACGGCTTCGACTTTCTTCCCGCTAGGGGATCAGATGCTCCCGCAATTGTTGGAGGATTTGCGCTCAGCTAAGAAATTTATCTTTCTCGAATTCTACATCATCGAGGAAGGCCTGATGTGGAATAGTATCCTAGATATCCTACTTGAAAAGGTTAAAGAAGGGGTAGAGGTGAAATTGCTCTACGATGATATCGGCTGTATGGCGACCCTGAAGGGGAACTACACCAGACGCTTGCGAAAATTAGGCATTGACGCCCATAAGTTCAACAAGGTGGTGCCACGATTGACGGTGGCTTATAACAATCGAGACCACCGCAAGATCTTGGTCATTGATGGTCAGATTGGCTATACAGGTGGGGTTAACCTAGCGGATGAGTATATCAATCAGATAGAGCGCTTCGGTCATTGGAAGGATAGTGCAGTGCGCTTAGATGGTCGAGCGGTTAAGGCCTTGACGCGGCTCTTTCTCATGAACTGGTACATCAACCAGGGGGAAATTGAAGATTTTGATAAATACCATATGGAAAACCAAGCGGTAGAGGGTGAAGGCTTCTATATTCCCTTTGGTAGCGGCCCTAAACCCATCTACAAGTCCCAAGTTGGTAAGTCTGTTTATCAGAATATCATCAATCAGGCGACGGATTATGTCTACATTACGACCCCTTATCTAATCATTGATTATGATTTGACAGAAGATATTCGAAATGCGGCTCTACGAGGGGTCGATGTACGCATCGTGACTCCTTTCATTCCAGATAAAAAACTGATCCAAATCGTTACACGAGGGGCTTATCCAGACCTCATGGAAGCAGGGGTGAAAATCTATGAATACACTCCAGGCTTTATCCATAGCAAGCAAGTATTGGCCGACGATGAAGTCGCAGTAGTCGGGACCATCAACTTTGACTATCGGAGCCTAGTACACCACTATGAGAATGCTGTCTGGATGTATCGAAGTCCAGAATTGACCAAGATCCGAGCGGACTTTGGAGAGATTTTCTCTGTATCTCAGCAAATCAAGCTAGACACTTTCCGGATTACCTGGTACCAGCATTTGATCAAAGAGATTATGCAGTTGTTTGCACCAATGTTATAGGCGAATTGAGCCCTTCTTAGGGGAAGGAGGGCTTGTTAGTGTGAAGTGTGTAATGAAATATTACAATTTGTTTACATACACTTATCTGAGAATTCTCAAAGGGTAATTTTTGATATAATGAACATAATCTATAAAAAATAAGGAGAACTTATGAAAAAGCTTGTAAAATATGGTGTTTTACCAGCCTGTTTATTGATGTTAGTAGCTTGTTCATCAAAACCAGTTGTTGAAAAACCTCAAACTAAAGAGGATAAAGTAGAACAATCTAGTGAATCAAAAGAAGAAAAGACAAAAAAACAAATTGAAAAAGATGGGGATATTATTCTTCGTGCCATCTTTACAGATCATTCTTCTGGTTTCACAACTTTGATGGGTACATCAGTTGACAAGTGGAAAAAACAAATCACCGAAAAATTTGTCGATGAAAATGCATCAAAATATTTACCAGCAGAAAACTACACACTTGAACTCACAACTGAAACATTCACTCCAGAAAAAATCTTGGAATTGTTTGACCAAGCTCGTTTCAAAGTGTTAGCAACGATCGGTGATGACTATGAAATCACCAAGGTTGAAGACGAAGGAGATATTGCGACGGTTACCTTCAAATCTCGTGCAATTGCAACACGTGACTTGGCTAACTTGATCAACCGCGCAAAATCTAGTCTGTTTGAAAACGGAATTGAAGATGTTAAAAAATTAGAAGACAACACAGATCCAGATCTGGAAAAACGTTTGTCTTTATTGAACAACTTCTTGTTCTACTATGCCTTTGATCGTTTGAACGAAGATTTTGGGTACATCGAACCACGTGAGTACACTTTGGAATTGACAAAAACCAAAGAAGGGCGTTATATCCTTAGTGATGAAAGCTTCCTTGAACTACGTAAGGAAATCTTTGTAAACGAATACTCTGCTGATGGAGCTGAAACTCGTAAAGGAAGCAATTCTTCAAAGAGTGATTCTTCGACTAGCAAGGATTCAGATACAAGTTCAACCTCAAAAGATAAAGTATAAACCTATAAAAAAGGTGAGGAAACTCACCTTTTTTATTTGCTCATTTTTTCTTATGTTACTGTACAGAAAGTTAGGAATAGTATAAAATTAATAGTGGAGAAATGGGCATAGATTCTGATCTGTAGGCCAATTTTATGTTATAATATTTAAGAAAATAGTATGGGGGATAAAATGAATCGAAGTAGAAAAAACAAACATTCAAATAGAACAAGCGGTTGGGATCAGCTACGCATTGTAAATAGTGGTCTCTGGGTTTTAACGCTACTTGTAGCTGGGCTCTTTCTTTATAATGTCTTTAGCTACAATATCCTAGCTTTCCGTTATTTGAATATTCTTGTGACGGTATTGTTAATTGGCGGACTTTTTTTAACCTTGGGTTTGATCCTTGCAGGCAAGGCTAAAAAGACGACGCTATTTTTATTGGTTTTAGGCTTGCTAGGGACCTCCGTGGGGACATTTGTTACCCAGCAATTGGTCGATGTCGCTGGAAATGTGAACCGAAATGCCAACTATACGGAATTTGAAATGGCTGTCTATGTCAAAGCAGATAGTCCAATCCAAGATATCAAAGAAATCAGCAGTGTAGCAGCGCCTACGGGGAATAATAATGCAGATGATCTTCTAGCCTTGGTAGAGGAAGTGAAGAAAACGCGCCAGCATGACTTGACCATCGAAGATGTGGAATCTTACGTGGCAGCCTACCAGGCCCTACAAGAAGATAAGACACAAGCCATTGCTTTGAATAGTACCTTTGAAGATACCATTGCCAGTGTGGATGCTGACTACGCGAAAAAATTAAAGAAAATCTATTCTTACAAGATCCGTCGCCAAGTGGAAACCAAGGCAAAGGCGGATGCCAATGCGGATACCTTTAACATCTATGTCAGTGGGATTGACACCTATGGCCCAGTCACTTCGGTTTCTCGATCTGATGTCAATATTATCATGACGGTCAATCGAAAGACCAAGCAAGTCTTGCTGACCACGACTCCGCGTGACGCCTATGTACCGATCGCAGATGGTGGGAACAACCAAGGGGATAAATTGACCCACGCTGGGATTTACGGAGTAGATGCGTCTATTCATACCTTAGAAAATCTGTACGACATCAAGATTGACTACTATGTCCGCTTGAATTTCACTTCTTTCTTAAAGCTTGTCGACCTCGTCGGAGGGATTGATGTAGAAAATGATCAAGAGTTTACAAGTCTACACGGGAACTACCACTTCCCTGTAGGAAAAGTCCACTTGGATTCGGAACAAGCTCTTGGCTTTGTCCGTGAACGCTACTCTCTCGAAGGTGGAGACAACGACCGTGGGAAGAACCAAGAAAAAGTCATCGCAGCCATTATCCATAAATTAACATCGACCAAAGCATTGAGCAATTACAACGAAATCGTTTCTGGTTTACAAGATTCCTTGCAAACCAATATGCCCTTGCCAACCATTATGAATTTGGTCAATACACAGTTGGAGACTGGTGGAAGCTACAAGGTGACTTCACAAGCTGTCACTGGACAAGGACGAAATGACTTGCCTTCATATGCGATGCCAGGATCTGCTCTTTACATGATGGAGTTGAATGCTGATAGCGTGGCACAAGCCAAAGAAAAGATAAACCAAACCATGGAAGGAAAAAACAATGATTGATATTCATTCACACATTGTCTTTGATGTGGATGATGGACCAAAGACGATTGAGGATAGCAAACTCCTCATCGAGGAAAGCTACCGTCAAGGGGTCCGAACCATCGTTTCGACGTCCCATCGTCGGAAAGGGATGTTTGAAACCCCAGAAGAAAAGATCTATCAAAACTACTTAGCAGTAAAAGAGATGGTGGCGACCTATCTACCGGAAATGACCTTGCATTTTGGAGCAGAAATCTATTATACGCGAGATATTCTTGAAAAACTGGAAGCTGGGACTATTCCAACGCTTGCTGAAACCAGCTTTGCCTTGATCGAGTTTAGTATGGCGACCCCCTACAAGGAGATTCACCAGGCCTTAAGTGCAGTTTTGCGCTTAGGAGTGACTCCGGTGGTTGCCCACATTGAACGCTACCACTGTTTGGAAAAAAATGAAAAACGGGTGCGGGAATTAATCCGAATGGGATGCTATACCCAGATCAATAGTTCGAGTGTCCTCAAGCCGAAGTTGTTTGGTGATCGCTATAAGTTCATGAAACATCGTGCCCAATATTTCTTGGACAAGGACTTGGTCCATTTTGTTGCCAGCGATATGCACAATGTTGATCAGCGCCCTCCATACATGGACCAGGCTTATCAGTTGATTGAAAAACGCTACGGCAGTGACCGGGCGCGTGCCCTTTTTGTTGAAAATCAGCAAACATTATTGGATGACGAATTGTTTTAATCATCAAGTTCCATCACGGAGATTGAAAAGGAGAAAGTGAATATGAAAAACCAAGAGAGCAAAGAGATCGAATTGGATGTGGTCTCCCTCTTTAAAACCTTATGGCGTCGTAAATTCTCAATTATCATTACGGCCTTGTTGTTTGCGATTGGAGCCCTAGGCTACAGCGCTTTTGTAGCGAAAAAGATCTACCAAAGTACCAGCCGTATCTACGTAGTCAGCCGTCAGAATCAAGAAAACAATGCCTTGACCAACCAAGATCTTCAAGCGGGATCCTACTTGGTTAAAGACTATCGCGAGATCATCCTTTCTCAAAATGTCTTGAACCAAGCCATCGAAGAGTTGAAGTTGGAAATGACTCCAGCAGAGCTTGCTAAGAAAGTCTCAGTGGCAGTTCCAGCGGATACTCGGATTTTGTCCATCACAGCATCAGACCCAGATCCACAAGAAGCAGCTCGGATCGCGAATGGATTGAAAGATGTAGCGGCCGAAAAAATTATCGCTGTAACCAAGGTATCTGACGTGACGACTTTGGATGAGGCTGTCGTACCGCAAAACCCTTCTTCACCAAATATTAAGCGAAATGTCGTTATTGGCTTTGTCCTTGGGGGTGTCTTGATTTCCATCCTGGTGATCTTGTCAGAGGTATTGGATGACCGTGTGAAGAAACCAGAAGATGTCGAAGAAGTGATGGGCATCACTCTATTAGGTGTGATCCCTAGTGTGAAGAAACTGTAAGAGGGAGAATTCATGGCAACCTTAGAAATTGTAAAAAGCAAATTAGCAGCGATGACTCAGGCTGAAGAGTATTTTAATGCCTTGAGTACCAATATTCAGTTGAGTGGGACCAATATTAAGGTTGTTGCCATCTCATCTGTGCAACCAAACGAAGGAAAATCAACCATTTCTACGAATTTGGCGACAGCCTTTGCGCGTGCGGGCTATCGTACCTTGTTGATCGATGCGGATATCCGTAACTCGGTCATGACAGGTGTCTTCAAGAGCCAAGGTCGTGTTGCTGGTTTGACAGAAGTACTTTCTGGGAAGAGTGAGATTTCGCAAGCAATTGCGACGACAGATTATCCAAAACTGGATGTGCTCCTGTCAGGGCAGGTTTCTCCAAATCCAACGGGTCTCTTGCAAAGTAAAAACTTCGAGGTCATCATTGAGGCGCTCCGCAATCACTATGACTATATCGTTGTCGACACCCCACCAATTGGGATGGTGATTGATGCGGCGATTATTGCTCAACGCTGTGATGGTAGCTTGATTGTGACAGCAGCAGGAGCTGTTAGTCGCAAGGCTGTTCAAAAGGCCAAAGAGCAACTAGAGCAGACGGGGACACCATTCCTAGGAGTGGTCCTCAATAAATTTGATATTCAATTAGAAAAATATGGTTCTTATGGTAATTACGGGAACTATGGCAATTACGGGAAAAAAAGATAAAGAATAGGATCGGGATATTATGACAGAAGGAAGGGGATTTCACAAATTTGCTTTGGCCTTTGTCCAAAGCTTACCAGTCTTAGTTGTGGCTTATTTGTTTAGTTTTGTGACAGAGACAGAAATCCACTCTAATACAATTTTCTATCTGTATTTATTGCATTTCGTAGCCTTCTACGTCAGTGATTACAACCAAGATTACTTCAAACGTGGGCATCTAGTTGAATTCTTACAAACTTTGAAATACAGCTTGTGCTTCGCGTTAGCCATCAGTTTTTCGAGCTTCTTTTTGGAGGAGAAGTTCTCCCTCTCCCGCCGGGGGATGATTTATTTTCTGTTTCTTCTGACTCTTGTCCTTTATTTAATGAATTACTTCATTAAACGGTATTGGCGTCGCTTCTATTACAGTCTCAAAGGAAGTCACAAGATTCTCTTGATTACAGCGAATTCTCGTCTGGATAAAGTCCTGGATCGACTTCTTTCGTCCAATGATAGCGGAGGGGAAGTGGTTGCGGTCACTGTATTAGACCGGCCAGACTTTCAACACCCCTTTGTTCAGGTTGTTCCAAAGGAAGACCTGTTGGCCTATGCGACCTATGAAGTGGTAGATGAAGTATTTCTCAATCTTCCAAGTGAAGAGTATGAAATTGGGGAGTATGTTTCACAATTTGAGACCATGGGGATCGACGTTACCGTCAACCTCAATGCTTTTGATTTAAACTTTGCCGGCAACAAACGAATTCGCGAAGTAGCTGGCCTCAATGTTGTCACCTTCTCGACCAACTTCTACAAACCTAGCCATGTGACCGCGAAACGTGTAATTGATATATGTGGTTCTTTGGTGGGCTTGCTCCTATGCGGCTTGGTGGCGATTGTATTGGTGCCCTTGATTCGCAAGGATGGAGGACCGGCTATTTTCGCCCAAAAGCGGGTCGGGAAAAATGGCCGCTATTTCAAGTTTTATAAGTTCCGTTCCATGTATGTCGATGCAGAAGAACGGAAAAAAGAATTGATGGATCAAAACACCATGACCGGTGGTATGTTCAAGATGGATAATGATCCTCGGATTACGCCGATTGGTCGCTTTATCCGCAAGACCAGTCTGGATGAGCTGCCACAATTCTTTAATGTCCTAAAAGGTGATATGAGCCTAGTTGGAACCCGTCCTCCAACAGTGGATGAGTATGAGAAGTATACTCCAGAACAAAAACGTCGTTTGAGTTTCAAACCTGGAATTACAGGGCTTTGGCAAGTGAGTGGACGTAGCGAAATTACAGACTTTGATGAAGTGGTTCGCTTAGATGTGTCCTATATCGATGACTGGACCATCTGGTCAGATATTAAAATCTTGCTGAAAACGATCAAAGTTGTATTTAAACGAGATGGAGCGAAGTAGGAAATTCCTGCTTCGTCCTTTCCATGTAAGGAGAAAAATGAAACAGTCAGTTTATATCGTTGGTTCTAAGGGAATTCCAGCGAAATATGGTGGTTTTGAAACTTTTGTCGAAAAGCTGACAGAGTGCCAACAAGATCGAGAGATTCAGTACTATGTGGCATGTATGCGGGAGAATTCTGCAAAATCAGGGATTACTGCAGATACTTTTGAACATAACGGCGCAATTTGCTACAACATTGATGTCCCTAATATCGGTCCTGCACGTGCTATTGCTTATGATATTGCAGCTCTCAATAAAGCTATTGAAATCGCAAAAGAAAACAAGGATCAAGCCCCTATCTTCTATGTTTTGGCATGTCGGATCGGCCCTTTTATCGCTGGTATCAAGAAGAAAATCAAGGCGATCGGAGGGACTCTGATGGTCAATCCGGATGGACATGAATGGCTTCGTGCGAAATGGAGTCTTCCAGTCCGTAAATACTGGAAGTTTTCTGAACAACTCATGGTTAAAAACGCCGATCTTTTGATCTGCGATAGCAAGAATATCGAGGCTTATATTCAAAAGGCTTACACTAAGTATCAGCCACAGACGACCTATATCGCTTATGGAACGGATACAAGCAAGTCTATCCTGAACAAAGAGGACGAGAAGGTACGGACGTGGTTTGCAGATAAGCAAGTCTCCGAAGGAAACTACTATCTTGTCGTGGGGCGTTTTGTACCGGAAAACAACTATGAAGCCATGATTCGTGGCTTTATGCAGTCAAACTCCCAAAAAGATTTTGTTCTGATTACCAATGTAGAACAAAACAAGTTCTATGAACAGTTGCGTAAGGATACAGGATTTGATCAAGATTCTCGAGTGAAGTTTGTTGGGACGGTCTATGATCAAGAATTGCTCAAATACATTCGTGAGAATGCCTTCGCTTACTTCCATGGTCATGAGGTAGGTGGTACTAATCCATCCCTTCTTGAGGCTCTTGAGTCTACTAAACTCAACCTCTTGTTAGATGTTGGCTTTAACCGTGAAGTCGGTGAAGACGGTGCACTCTATTGGAAGAAAGAACAATTGGCAAGTGTTATTGATCAGACTGAACAATTGGATGCTCAAGCAATCGAAGATCTCAATCAAAAATCAAGTCAACGGATTGCGGAAGCCTTTACTTGGGAAAAGATTGTCACAGACTACGAGAAAGTATTTAAAGGTTAGAAATGCAGAAAATATTATATCTCCATGCTGGTGCCGAAATGTACGGTGCTGATAAAGTGTTGATGGAGCTCATTAAAGGATTGGATAAAGATGCTTTTGAAGCTCATGTCATCTTACCTAATGACGGTGTCTTAGTGGGTGCTTTAGAAGAGGTCGGTGCTAAGGTTAAAGTCATTGATTACCCAATATTACGCCGAAAATATTTTAATCCAAAAGGAATCCTTGAGTACTTTGGCTCTTATAACCGTTACTCCAAACAAATTGCTCAATATGCCAAGGAGAATGGGATTACCCTTGTTCACAACAACACCACAGCGGTTCTTGAAGGAATTTACCTCAAGCGGAAGTTGAAACTTCCTTTGATTTGGCATGTGCATGAAATTATCGTCAAACCAAAAGCCATTTCAGATTTTATCAACTTTTTGATGGGGCGCTATGCCGATACGATTGTGACAGTTTCAAATGCTGTAGCCAACCACGTCAAGCAGTCTCGTTTTGTAAAAGATGATCAAGTTCAAGTCATCTATAATGGTGTTGACAATGCTGTCTATCAGATGATGGATGCCAGTGCTGTCCGTGACCAATTTGGGATCGTGCAGGATGCTTTGGTCATCGGAATGGTTGGTCGAGTGAATGCCTGGAAAGGGCAAGGGGACTTCCTGGAAGCTGTTACTCCAATCTTACAAGCCAATCCCAAATCAGTAGCCTTTTTAGCAGGTAGTGCATTTGAGGGGGAAGAGTGGCGCGTGGATGAGCTGGAAAAAGCTATTTCAGACTCACCAGTAGCTGGGCAAATCAAACGAATTGGCTATTATAGCAAGACGACAGAACTCTATAATATGTTTGATATCTTTGTCTTGCCAAGTACCAATCCAGATCCATTACCAACAGTCGTGCTAGAAGCCATGGCTTGTGGCAAACCAGTAGTCGGTTACCGTCATGGTGGTGTCTGTGAGATGGTCAAGGAAGGCGAAAACGGTCTTCTTGCTACACCGAATCAGCCTGGAGAATTGTCTAAGGCTATTCAAGAATTAGATGACAATACTGAGAAGAGAAAACAATTTGGTGAAGCATCTGTCAAACGCCAAAAAGAGTTATTTTCGTTGGAGAGTTATATCAAGAATTTCTCAGATTTGTATAAGATATAGAAAATTAAGATTATGAATAAAATAGATTTTGTTGTTATTTGGGTAGACGGTGGGGATCCTGTTTGGCAAGCTAAAAAGGCTGAATACTCTAAGTCAATAGATACTTCAAAAAAAAGTATGAATTCGATCAAGGCTTATCGTGATTGGGGAACCTTTAAATACTGGTTTAGAGGGGTAGAAAAGTTTGCTCCTTGGGTCAATAAGGTCTATCTCGTTACTGACCAACAAAAACCGTCTTGGTTAAATATTACTAGCGAAAAATTGGTTTTAGTCGATCATTCAGATATCATCCGTAAGGAATATCTACCTGTTTTTTCTGCGAATCCTATCGAGAGCAATATCCATCGAATTCCTGGACTCTCTGAACATTTTGTGTTTTTTAATGATGATGTTTATCTAACAGCTCCAGTTGAACCAACGGATTTCTTCTCAGAAGACGGTTTGCCAAAGTATAATACAGCCTTATCACCGATTGTCCCAGAACGTTACGGTACGGGGCATTTCCAAGTAAACGATATGGAAATTGTAACCAGTTATTTTAGTAGGGACGAGATTCTTAAAAATGGCAAATTTTTATCTTTCAAGCAAGGCTTAAAAAATATCGTTAAGAGCCTACTCTATAGAAATAGTAAATTTATATGTGGTTTTTGGGAAAATCATTTGACGCATCCCCTCTTAAAGTCGACCATGGAGTTGGTATGGGAGAAAGAAACTGCCATCTTGGAGAAAACATCGGCTAGTCGGTTTAGAAATCCATCTGATACAAACGTTTGGCTTTTTAAATACTGGCAGATTGCAAGTGGAGAATATGAAGTCGCAGATCCTGACTTGGGAGGTTTGTTCTCTCTAGATAATGCGGATTCTGATTTTTGGAAACTATTGAATTCTGGAAAATATAAAATTATGTGTATCAATGATGGTTTCAATGTTCAGGACGAAGAGAAAGTAATGGTGGACTTTATAAAAGCCATGAATCAACTTTTCCCAGAAAAAAGTTCATTTGAGATTTAAATATCTAACTGAGTAAGAGAAAGAAAAGAAAATATGATTTCGGTAATTGTACCCATTTACAATGTGGAGGCCTATCTTCGCTATGCTATGGAAAGCTTGTTCAATCAAACCTATAAAGATTTTGAAGTTATCTTAGTTGATGATGGTTCCACGGATGATTCTGGGAAACTATGCGATCAATATGCAAGTGAGTATGACTGGGTATCGGCATATCATAAAGAAAATGGTGGTCTGTCAGATGCTAGAAACTATGGTGTAGCCAAAGCCAAAGGAGAGTGGATCGTTTTCCTAGATCCAGATGACTATTTCGAACCTTGTGCCCTTGAGCTTTTGATGGAACTTCAGAAACAAACAGGCGCTCGTATTGTCGCAGGGAAAGGCAATGATACTTACGATCATGAATCCTACCAAAATTATCAATTAAATGAGGAAATATTATCGAAAGCTATCCTTCTTTCTTCTGAAGAAACATTAATAGAAATGCTATATGGTAAAATGGCTACAGTCTCTGCCTGGGCTAAACTCTTTCCCAAAGATATTGTAGAAAAATATCCTTATCCAAAAGGGAAAATCTACGAAGATTTATATGTAATTAGTGACTACTTGAAAGAAGTGGAATCAGTTTGCATTATTGATTTAGGTATCTACCATTATTATCGTAGACCGAATAGTATTACTCTATCGAACTTTAACAGTAAGCACTACGATTTTTATCATTCTATGAATCATTTGGAGGATGTTGTCAAGAAGGACTATTCAGATAATATAAACCTTGACGATGCTGTCATCGCTCGTTTGTTCATTGGTAGTCTTCACATTTTCATTTTAATAACTGATTCTTCTAAAGAGGAAATAACTCGAATTCAAAGAAAAATTCGTCCATACCTAGGTAGAGTTATGAAAAATAAGCGGATTAGCCTGAAAAACAAGGCAATTTACATGATGTTATCTTTGACTCCGGGTTTGTATTATCGTTTTAAAAAATTAAAAAAGTTTCAGTAAAATATGAGATGCTTGAGATTAGAAAAGGAAAAAAATGTCAAAGATAGAACGCGATAAACTGTTAGTGGCAGTGGTTCTAATATTAGTTGTATCTATGGACATGCTTAACACTTCGATGTTAGCATCTCTCTTGCCTCGTATCCCTAATGTTATTCCCTTTTTAGGAGTTCGTTTTCTTTATTTTAAAGAGTACTCTTTGACTTTTCTCATCTTTGCGCCTCTCTTGTTTCTGGTAGGATGTATGATTTACTTTAAGACTGGAACCCTGAATGCTTCGATGTTTATTTTTCTAATTATTGTTCTTTACAAGGTCGAATATGAGAGTGTTCTTAAATTATATGCAGGATTAGGTTTATTCTTTGTTCTGTTGATTGTTTTTCTTTCTGCTATTGATATTATTCCTAATTTACAATTTGTTCAATACAGATCTACTGGTATCGTGGTTCGGAATTCTTTTGGTTTTATTTATCCTACAGACTTTGCCTCTCATTGTTTTTATATCTATATGGTTATTTCCTATCTTTATAGAAACAAGTTTATCTTTCAAAGAACTTTTTCGGGTTTAGCCTTAGCAGGATTTGTTACTCATTTTTGTGATGCACGTTTGAATGCAGGTTCTATACTAGCAGCAACAGGAATTTTTCTATACTTTTATTATCGTAAACACATCAAATTGTTTTTGAAACCTATGAATTGGGAGAAGATGTTCGTTTCAATCGAACTGTATACGAATGTCTCAATAAAATCGTATTCTCACAAACTTGTTAATATGTCTATATTTCGGGCAGGGGGCTCTTCTGCTATGGGATAGTATAATCCTAATCGAATGAAATATCAACTGGAAAAATTAGAGAAAGTTAACCAGCTGATGTCAATATGGGGCATTCATGATGAACAATTTGTTGATCAAATAAATCTCTTATTCTAATGAGTAATATTCAAAATATTTCAGTTCAAAAAAACACCTCTTCTTTTGAAACGGCAATATTTTGAAGAATTGTGTGTAAACAAAGAGATGGTTATTTTGACAAAAAAATACTCCTTTTATCAATCTTTTCGTTAGATTCTCACTTAATTATAGAATGCATCGTACGGTGATTTTTCTAAAAAAATACAGATTTTAATCAAAAGGGTAAGTTCAATTCTTTGATATTTGATAAAAGAGAGTTGTAAAGTTTTAAATATTTTTAATTATATGATTGAAAGGGTTGGATGACTATTGTGATGAACAATCGTACTATATCAGAAAAAATTTATTTAATCACCTTATTTATATGGGTTGTTGTCACGTCATTAGTCACAACTACTTATTTTATTAGATTAGAGGGCTCCTTATCATTGTATAGGATCGTCCTCTATTTCACAATTGCTATGATTCTGATAAAAGAGTTGGTGAATCTTCCAAGAAGCTTGTATCACTTTAGATTTCATTGGGAACAACTGTTAATAGCAGTATTGTTCATTATTTCTATGTTTATAGTTGCAAAAAATCGAGAGGGGTTACTTGATTTAAATGTTCTTTTACTTGTTTTTTCTGCTAGAGATATAGATTTCAGAAAGTTATTAGGAACTTTCTCTTTTGCCACATTTCTAGTCCTTGTTTTGACGATTTTTGCTAGCAACATGGGCGTGATTTCGAATATGTTCATGAGGGCAGATGGTGGCTATCGTTTTAGTCTAGGGTTTAATTATGTTTCGTTTGCTTCACAAAGATTATTTTTTGCATTGTGTAGTTATCTGATGTTTCGTGGGAAAAAAATTTCTTACATGGAATTACTTTCCTTGCTTTTTGCCACGATTTATATGTACCAACAAACTTCGACAACTAGTCCATTTTACTTAAGTATTTTAATACTTACATATGCGTTGTTTAGTCTGAAAATCATAAAAAAAGACTTTATTATTGGACACTTCTGGATGAAAACAATAGCAAAATATGGTTTTATTTTGGCTTTAATCATTACCTTATATTTCTGTTTTTATTCATCTGGGAATTTATTCCATTTTGTAGATCAATTTACACATAATCGGCTACGGTTAAGTGTAGAGGGCTTCCGCAATTTTGGAGTATCTTGGTTAGGACAACATATTAAGTTCACACTCTTAGATATTTTCGGGAATTTTACTAGTAATTATAATTTCATAGATAGCTCGTTTGTGCAGTTGTTGGTTATTGATGGCTTAATCGTAAGTGCCTTCATGTTGTTGACTCTTACTAAAGTTATGAAATATTTTGTAACCATTCGAAAAGATATCGTACTTGCCTGTTTAGGAGTAATGATTATCCATGGCATGTTTGACCCTCAAATGTTAGTTCTTCGATATTCTCCATTGATCTTATTTATCAGTCGTTTATTTATCATGAATTCAGATAATGAAATTGAATAAAGAAGATTAAACGATAATTTAACAGGAAGGCAAAGTTTTCTATATTTATGAAAGTGCTTAAAAACTACCTCTACAATCTATCCTACCAACTCTTAGTCATCGTCCTACCAGTCATTACAACCCCCTACATCACTCGGGTCTTCTCGTCGGATGCTTTAGGAACTTATGGCTACTATAATTCCATTGTGACTTATTTTATCTTGCTAGCAACGCTGGGTGTGGCCAACTATGGGACCAAGGAAATTTCGGGGAACCGTAAGGAAGTAGCTAAGACCTTCTGGGGGATCTATAGTTTGCAGGTACTGGCTACTTGCTTAGCAATTAGTCTCTATATCATAGTATGTCTCTTGGTTCCTTCCATGAACAATCCAATTGCTTATATTTTAGGCTTTGGTTTGTTATCTCGTGGTTTAGATATTTCTTGGCTCTTTCAAGGACTTGAAGACTTCAAAAAGATTACCGCTCGAAACACCATGGTCAAACTTCTAGGGGTTGTTTCAATCTTTCTTTTTGTAAAGAAACCATCTGATTTATATTTGTATATAACTCTTATAGCTGTCTATGATTTATTGGGTCAACTGAGTATGTGGCTTCCTGCTCGTGAACACATTCGCAAACCTCATCTGGATTTGGTCTATGCCAAGCAACATATCAAACCGGTAGTCCTCTTGTTTTTACCTCAAATAGCAATTTCACTTTATATCACGCTAGATCGTACTATGCTAGGAGCCTTGTCTTCTACTAAGGATGTAGGGATTTACGATCAAGCTCTTAAACTGATAAATATTTTGTTGACTTTGGTAACTTCACTGGGAAGTGTCATGCTTCCACGAGTTTCTAATCTTCTTTCATCTGGAAATAAAAAAGCAGTTAACAAATTACATGAAATGTCTTTCTTGGTTTATAACCTTGTTATTTTTCCAATGATTGCAGGGATTTTGATTGTCAACAACGACTTTGTTCAATTTTTCTTGGGACAAGATTTCCAAGATGCTCGTTATGCGATTGCCATCATGGTCTTTCGGATGTTTTTTATCGGATGGACTAATATTATGGGAATCCAGATTTTGATACCTCATAATCGAAATCGTGAATTTATGCTATCAACAACCATTCCAGCTATTTTTAGTGTAGGCTTAAATCTCATCTTGATACCGCCTTTAGGCTATATTGGAGCTTCAATCGTTTCTGTTGTAACAGAAGGTTTAGTCTGGCTTATCCAACTATACTTTACAAGTGACTATCTAAAAGAAGTCAAGATTCTTCCATCCATGCTAAAAATACTCCTAGCAGCATTCCTGATGTATGGTGCTTTGTATTTTATAAAAACTTTTATCAACTTCTCATCTGTTGTAAATGTATTGATATGTTCTGTACTTGGCTTCCTAGTCTACGGAGGCTTGGTTTTAATCTTAAGAATCTTGGATTTTCAAGAACTAAAAAGTATCATAAAAAAATAAGGAGAGATTATGTACGATTATCTTATCGTCGGAGCTGGTTTGTCTGGCGCAATCTTTGCACACGAAGCTACAAAACGTGGTAAAAAAGTAAAAGTGATTGACAAGCGCGATCACGTCGGTGGGAATATCTACTGTGAAGAAGTTGAAGGGATCAATGTTCACAAGTATGGTGCCCATATTTTCCATACGTCCAACAAAAAGGTGTGGGACTATGTCAACCAGTTCGCTGAGTTTAACAACTATATCAACTCACCGGTGGCTAACTACAAGGGCAGTCTTTACAACCTTCCTTTCAACATGAATACCTTCTACGCTATGTGGGGCACTAAGACTCCTCAAGAAG
Source organism: Streptococcus sp. GS001 (assembly GCF_021595565.1). Classification (NCBI taxonomy): domain Bacteria; kingdom Bacillati; phylum Bacillota; class Bacilli; order Lactobacillales; family Streptococcaceae; genus Streptococcus; species Streptococcus sp. GS001. The sequence continues at coordinate 76,454 of NZ_JACSYJ010000004.1, read as the reverse complement.
TCAAGGATAAGATTGCCGAGCAAACGGCTGACATGAAAGATGTTGAACCGAAAAACTTGGAAGAACAAGCCATCAAGTTAATTGGTCCAGATATCTATGAAAAGTTGATCAAGGGCTATACAGAAAAACAATGGGGACGCTCTGCAACAGACCTTCCACCATTTATCATCAAACGCCTCCCAGTTCGTTTGACCTTTGATAATAACTACTTTAATGATCGTTGCCAAGGGATTCCAATCGGTGGATACAACGTCATCATTGAAAACATGCTGGGCGATGTAGAAGTAGAGCTTGGGGTTGACTTCTTTGCCAATCGTGAAGAGCTGGAAGCATCAGCGGAAAAAGTAGTCTTTACAGGGATGATTGACCAGTACTTTGACTACAAACATGGGGAGTTGGAATACCGCAGCCTGCGATTTGAACATGAAATCTTGGATGAGGAAAACTATCAAGGCAATGCCGTGGTCAACTATACCGAGCGTGAAATTCCTTATACTCGGATTATCGAGCACAAGCATTTCGAATATGGAACCCAACCGAAGACAGTCATCACCCGTGAATATCCAGCTGACTGGAAACGTGGAGATGAGCCCTACTACCCAATCAATGATGAAAAGAACAACGCCATGTTTGCCAAGTACCAAGAAGAAGCTGCTAAAAATGACAAGGTTATCTTCTGTGGCCGCCTAGCAGACTATAAATACTACGACATGCACGTGGTCATTGAGCGTGCTTTGGAAGTCGTTGAGAAAGAACTTGGAAGCATATAGAGATAGGTCTAGTGAAGGGGAGAAAAGTGAGATATTATCTGAAAGATTCATTTCTGCATAATCAACATGAAAAGAATGCAGGAAGTAAGGCGCGAAATGACGTGGAAGCCATTCTGATTTCAGAAGGGTATAAGGGATTAGAGATTAAGGTTGACAACTGGTATCAGATGAATTTCTTTAAGGCCCAACAACACAAATATAGTGCAACTAAATCTGTGTTTGATCAACTAGGTTTAGGGGATGAATTGGTCATTCAGTTTCCAATTATCCATCATACATTTTTGATTGCACAGCTCATCAAGCAGGCACAAAAAAGGGGAGCGAAATTCTATCTCTTGATTCACGATATTGAAACCTTGCGCCATGCAGCAGGCTCTGAAGTGAAATTGAGACATAAATTGAGAAACTATTTCCAAGAGAAGAAAGCTATGATGTCTGTGGATGGGATTATTGTTCATAATGACATCATGAAGGGCGTTTTAGCTAATCAAGGATTTCCAGTTGATAAAATGGTTAGTTTAGAGATTTTTGATTATTTGATTCCAAATTTTCAAGAAAAGTCTCTTCCTCAAAAAGAACAAGCAATCATTGTTGCTGGGAATTTAAACCCAACAAAATCAGGCTATCTATATAGTTTGCCAGAGAATCCTGCCTATAACCTCTATGGGGTTGGGTACGATGAAAGTCGTGCTTTGAATAACATCACTTACTTTGGTGCCTTTATGCCTGATGATCTACCGGCAGCTCTAGAAGGTAGTTTTGGCTTAGTGTGGGATGGGGATAGTTCGGAAACATGTCAGGGTACTTACGGCAACTATCTGCGTTTTAACAATTCTCATAAAGCTTCTCTTTACCTAGCAGCAGGTTTTCCTCTGGTTGTTTGGAAACAATCTGCCCTCTCACATTTTGTCTTAGAGAATGGCTGTGGGATTGCAGTAGAGTCTCTCCATGATTTGAAGGAGACAATCGACAATCTTTCAGATACTGATTACCAAGACTTGGTGGACAATGCCAAGCGTGTTGGCCAGGAAATTCGAGATGGTCACTACCTAAAGACAGCCTTAACCCATTTAAAATGAGAGTAAAAGAAGTTCGTTTGAACTTCTTTTATATTCTCCAAAAAAATAAAACTAATTTTAAAAAAGCCATCATAGAACTTTTCATCAATGATGCCGTATGGTAAAATGGTAAAAGTATAAAATTTATATACAAGAGAAGGTTAAATGAAAAAGAAAGATCTTATTTTTTATGCGGGAGCAGCAATATTGATGGCTGCATCTACTCAAGGAGTAAGTGCAGATGAGCTGGTTTCCAAAGAAACTGCTATTACTGAAGGCAAGCAAGTGCAAACTGAAAAAGCACCAGAAGTAGCCGTTTCTGAAAAGACCGCAGCACCTATCGTAAGCAACTACGTTGCACCAGCAAATGTGACCGAACAGTCTGTGGCTTCTACGAGTACTACTACTGTTTCGGAAAGTAGTACACCATCTGTAGAAAAATCTACAGAAGTAGCGCCTACTGAGAAGACAGAAGAAACTCCTCTTCAGTCTGATGCAGGAAGCACCACTTTTTTCAATACGGGTTCAAACGCTCCAGCTAGTCGCTCTACGGATGTGGCAGTTCAGCCAAAATCATTCGTTGATGTGAGTAGCCACAACGGAGAGATTAGTATTGGCGACTACCGTACCTTAGCTAATAAGGGCGTAGGCGGTGTCGTTGTCAAATTGACAGAAGACACTTGGTACAAGAACCCGAATGCGGAGAACCAAATTCGCAATGCACAAGCTGCGGGTCTGCAAGTATCGACCTACCACTTCTCTCGCTATACTTCTGAAGAAGCGGCGCGTGCAGAAGCACGATTCTATATTGCGGCAGCACAACGTTTGAATCTTCCAAAGAATACTCTTATGGTCAATGACTTTGAAGATGCTAAGATGCAGTCAAATATCAACCGCAATACTCAAGCTTGGGTGGATGAAATGCGTAAAAATGGCTACACCAACTTGATGTTCTACACTAGTGCCAGCTGGTTGGATGAAAACAACCTTCGCAAGAAAGGTCCTGTCAACACTGCTCACTTTGGTCTTCAGAATTTCTGGGTTGCCCAATATCCTTCTCCGAAACTATCTGTAAATGATGCGAAAAGTTTGCGTTACAATGGAAAAGCTGGCGCATGGCAGTTCACTTCTCAGGCGGAATTGCTTCCAGGAAAGCACTTCTTTGACCACAGTGTAGACTATACCGGTCGCTTTACAGCGAATGCAAAACCTGCAGCTGATCCGACAGAAGGTACCTTAAGCGGTAAGATCAGCATTGTCAATAATGATACAATGGCGGGTCGCTTTAATGTTGTAGTCTCAAATGTTAAGGCGCCAAATGGAGTTCGAACAGTGTCTGTACCAATCTGGTCAGAAATAGGTGGTCAAGATGATCTTGTTTGGTATACAGCCAACCGTCAAGCAAATGGGATCTATACCGTCAATGTAAAAGCGTCGGACCATAAAAACTCAACCGGTCTTTACAATATCCACCTTTACTATGTTCAGAACAATGGACAGATGACGGGTGTTGGTGGAACCGTGACAAATGTTTTTATTGGAAAACGACCAGAGGATTTAAAACCAAGTGGCACCGTAACAATTGAGAACAACAACTCAAGTACAGGCACCTTTGATGCAGTAGTTCGTAATGTAGTATCACCGACTGGCTTGAAAGAAGTTTTAATTCCATCATGGAGTGTAGCAGGAGGTCAGGATGATTTAATCTGGCATAAGGCCACTCGTCAAGCTGATGGTTCCTATCGAGCAACGATCAAGGCAAGTGACCACAAGAACTCAGTTGGACAGTACCAAGTTCACGTTCATTATATTGATCAAGAAAATAAGCGCCGTTATGTTACAGAGACTGTTGTAGAAGTTCGTCAATCTAAGCCGCAAGGGATGCTTTCGATTGAGAACAACAACTCAAGTACAGGCACCTTTGATGCAGTAGTTCGTAATGTAGTATCACCGACTGGCTTGAAAGAAGTTTTAATTCCATCATGGAGTGTAGCAGGAGGTCAGGATGATTTAATCTGG
>NZ_JACSYJ010000004.1:0-72510 GCF_021595565.1 Streptococcus sp. GS001 | reverse complement strand
CACGTTCATTATATTGATCAAGAAAATAAGCGCCGTTATGTTACAGAGACTGTTGTAGAAGTTCGTCAATCTAAGCCGCAAGGGATGCTTTCGATTGAGAACAACAACTCAAGTACAGGCACCTTTGACGCAGTAGTTCGTAATGTAGTATCACCGACTGGCTTGAAAGAAGTTTTAATTCCATCATGGAGTGTAGCAGGAGGTCAGGATGATTTAATCTGGCATAAGGCCACTCGTCAAGCTGACGGTTCCTATCGAGCAACGATTAAGGCAAGTGACCACAAGAACTCAGTTGGACAGTACCAAGTTCACGTTCATTATATTGATCAAGAAAACAAGCGCCGTTATGTTACAGAGACTGTTGTAGAAGTTCAGAAATCAACTCCGACTGCTACGATTACGATTCAAAATAATAACAAGGATAATGGCACTTTCGATGTCATTATCAGTAATGTCTATAGTCCTAAAGGTGTACGTACTGTTCAAGTACCAACTTGGTCTGAGGTAAATGGTCAGGATGATTTGACTTGGTATGAAGCGACTCGTCAATCCGATGGGACTTACAAGGTAAGCGTGAAGGCTTCTGACCATAAGTTTTCGACAGGTACTTACCATGTCCATTTGTACTATATCCAGGGTGATGGTAGTCAGGTTGGTGTTGGTGGCACGACGGTGCAGGTAGAGAACCGGAACTTTGTAACTAGAAATCAGCTCTATCTGAAGCATATTTCTGCAAAAGATGCAGATGGTCAGTTAGGTCGAGTTCTAAAGGCGGCATCAAGCTTGATTGGCGTTGAGACTGGATCTCCAGAGCACCTTAAATTGGTCAGAGATTACAATAGTGTTCATCCGTTGCCAGTAGGTTATCCTGTGAAAAATACAGATGATTGGTGCGATGTGTTTGTCACAACTGTCTTCCAACGCGAAGGGCTTAGTCATTTGATTGGTCGTGAGTGTGGGGTGGAACGCCATATCCAAATCTTTAAACATCTAGGTATTTGGAATGAGAATGGGGCTTCTACACCGAAGTCAGGTGATATCATTACCTTTAACTGGGACCAAGACTCTCAACCGAATAATGGATTTGCGGATCATATTGGAATTGTTGAATACGTTGAAAATGGACTGATTCATACAATTGAAGGAAATTCCGGTTATGTTGGAACCGTAAAACGCAATGTTTACCGTATCGGACACGGGAATATCCGAGGCTTTGCTACACCACGTTATAGATAACAAGCAAGTATCTCGGCATTTTTGCCTAAGTACTTTTCTATAATAGAAAGATAACCAGCTCTGAAAGAGGGCTGGTTTTTTGTATTCTTTGCGGACTTGACAAGAGTGCTAAGTACTGGTATCCCCATCTCCTTGATTAGCTTGGTATTAGCCTTTGTACTACAAGCGGTGGAGCTTATCTCCTTAAAAAGAAGAAAAAATAAGCGCAAGGCTTGATTAATCTTGTCTAACTAATCGAGAGTATAGAAGAGGCACCTAGGGGCCTCTTTTTTGTGTGATAAAAAATACAAAAAATCCTTGACAAACTAAAAAATTAGCGTTATCATTAACTAGTTAATTAACTGTTTAATAAACCAATTAAGAAAAAGAAAGGATTTATACATGTTGGGGAGGAAACTAAGAGCCTTAGGAATTGGATTCATCTGTCTCTTGTTGCTAGTAGCTTGTGGAAGCCAGAGAAGTTCGGGAGCTGGCTCAACTAAAAAGGGTCTCAAAATTGTGACGAGTTTTTATCCTGTCTATTCTCTAGTTAAGGAAATTTCAGGCGATCGCAACGAGGTCTGGATGGTTCAGTCTGGCGCTGGGATTCATGATTACGAACCTTCGGCCAAGGAGACAGCCCAGATATATGATGCGGATGTCTTCGTCTACCATTCTCAAACACTCGAATCTTGGGCTGGACGTCTAGATCCTAGCTTGCAAGACTCGAAACTGCGGGTCATCGAAGCCAGCAAAGGAATGGAATTGGATAAGGTCGCTGGCTTAGAAGACATCGAGGATACGGAAGGGAAGGATGCTAAACACTTGTATGACCCTCATACCTGGATGGATCCACTGAAAATTGCCGAAGAAGGGAAGATCATCGCCAAAGAGTTGGGAGACATCGATCCAGAAAATAGAAGTTATTATGAGGCCAATGCCCAAAAGCTTGAAAAACGCTGTGAGGCTTTGGTGGCTAAATACCAGCCTCTCTTTGAAAAAGCGACACAAAAGACCTTCGTAACCCAGCATACAGCCTTCTCTTATCTAGCCAAGCGCTTTGGCTTGAAACAATTAGGAATCGCAGGGATCTCGCCTGAGCAGGAACCAACAGCCCGTCAATTGGCTGAGATTCAGCAGTTTGTCAAGGACTATCAAGTTCAAACCATCTTTGTTGAGAAGCATACCTCGTCCAAGGTGGCCGATAGCATTGCCAAGGCGACAGGAGCAAAAGTGAAGGTTTTGGATCCTCTCGAAGCAGATCCAGAAAATAACAAAGATTTCTTGGAGAACCTAGAAGAAAATATGGCTAGTCTAGCGAAAGAATTACAGGAGTAAGTAGAAAGAATGAAGAAAAAAGGAACAATTGGATTAGTAGCAACATTAGGTCTGGGTTTATGTGCCTATGCCTTAAGTCAGCAAGCACCAGTCAAGGAAGACAAAAAGAGTCAGAATCAGGTGCAGTATTTACAAGGAGACAAGAAAAAGTCAGCTAGCAAATCAAACAAACAGGAAGAGAGCATTGAATCCGTCAACTCGAAGGAAAAGACCCAGGCAGAGCAGATTGTGGTTAAGATTACTGACGAGGGCTTTGTGACTTCCCATGGAGATCATTTCCATTACTACAATGGCAAGGTCCCTTACGATGCGATTTTTAGTGAGGAGTTGATTTTACGGGACCCTACTTACCAACTGAAACAATCAGACATTGTCACACAGGTACGAGATGGCTATATTATCAAGAAGGATGGGACCTACTACCTTTATCTAACTGATCCGCAACATACGCTGAATGTCCGTTCAGTGGAGGAAATTGCCCAACAGAAAAAAGGAGAGCTGGTTTCAGCTTCGAAAGAGAATGCCCAAAAATCTGGGCAAACTCGTGATTTCAGCCAGCCAAGTCAGGCCTTACGTGAAGGGAAAACAGTAGCCAGTCTAACAGCAGGTGCCAAGCCAAGTCAAGGTGGCTACCGGACAGATGATGGCTATGTCTTCCATCCTGGGGATGTGATTTCTGATACCGGGGATGGCTTCATCGTGCCTCATGGTGGCCATTACCACTTTATTCCGAAGAGCGCCTTATCAGCTGGAGAATTAGCGGCTGCTTTATCTATCTTAAATGGTAGAGGGGGGGGGAATGAGGTAAAACCTGTATTGCCCCCTTCTATCCAGTTGACTGCACCGGTTAATCCGAATCAACCGATTCCAGCACCTGTCACTCCAGCGCTCTCCACTCCTCTTCCCCATCCAACAGTGACGACAGAAGGGCGAAGTCTGGAAATCCTACAGAAAGAGTTGCAGCATACCCCGCTTTCAGAGCGCCATGTTGAGTCGGATGGTTCTGTCTTTGATCCAAGCAAAATCACCAAATGGACAGAGCAAGGAGTGGTGTATCCGCATGGGGATCACTTCCATTTTATCCCTTATAGTGTGCTTTCGCCTTTAGAGCGGGAATTGGCACGCCAGTATCAAGTCCTCCGGTCTCAAACTGGGACTGTAGCGACAGAAGAAAAGCCAACTCAACCTTCAAGCCCAGACACAAAACCAGTTGATCATGACCAAGACCACGAGAAGGAGGATCCTCATCACAAGCATGACCATGAGGAACATGAAGCCGATCATGATCATCATCATGAAGGCGAACATGATCATGGTTTCCATGCAGATCAGGTCATCAGCAAGGATGACGAGGGCTATATGGTCGCTCACGGGGACCATGCCCATTACTTCTACAAGAAGGATCTCTCACCTCAAGAAATCGCAGCTGCAGAGGCAGTGCTAGCTGGTAAGAAGGAAGAGGACAAGGGCCGACCACTGACAGATGATGTGGCGACCTATTCGCGCGATGCTTCGGATGAAGAAAAAATCCAGTACATTAGTCAGACTTACGGCGTCCCTCGGGAAGCTATCAAGATTTCCAATGGTTTCTTTGTCTTTAACAATCCAGACCAAGAATACGATCCAACCCATATCCACCCTTATGCAGTTCGGAAGGAACATGTCCGGATTCCACTTGAAACAGGAAATCCTGAGCTAGACTTTATCAATGAGCTCTATGCAACAGCGCTTCGCTCTGGTATTTCCCCATATACGATGCAAATCGAGAATGGTCAGTTTGTCATTCCGCATGGGGACCATAACCACTATATCAAGGTGCGCTCAGCAGGCTTGACGGACTACTTGGCTCACCGTCTACCGACCATCCAAGCAGCTTACCAGAAAGGTGACTTGGATCAGAAAGCTGTAGAGGACAAAGTCAACCAACTCTTAGCAGAAAGTCGGACTTTATACGCTTCAGACCCTCTGCAACAAAGACGGATTGAGTTGAACTTGGGTCAATTCTTAGAAACTGTTAAAAACTTCCCAAGCAATTCAACAGCAGGCTACTTGGCAAGTCTTGAGCAAGTTGACAAGGAATATATCCATGCGACCCAGGAAGTCAAACCAAAAGAAGAAACAGCCTTGGACCGTCGCTATCAGGAATTGTTGGAACAAGTTCGCTTGTTAGATACCGAAGCCTTCCAACTCAAGAAAGAGAGCCTCGTTTCTCAGTTGCAGGAAGCCTATACAGCCAAGGATAGTCAACGATTGGAGCAAGAAGGAAAATTGCTGCAGGCCATTCAGGAGATGCAAGATCGGACCGGTGTGACTTCGGTAGACTACCTCAAGTATTTCTACCAAAGTTTAAGCGATGCGCGCTTAACACCGGAATTGCGGGCGACAGCAGCAGACCTTGCTTTGAAACTTTACCGGGCTCAGGCCTTTGAAGAAGCTTGGGACTCAAAAGCCCATTTCATGGAGCTTTACCAAGCTAAACAAGCGATTGACCAGCTACTGTCCCAAGAAAATGCTCCAACCTATCCAATTGAAAAAACAGTTCTGGATCAAAAGGGGGCAGATGCTCCATCCTATAATATAGCTGTTTACGACTTCCTCAAGGGGGTCTACGGTGATCTGGATGAAAAGACAGAGTCTCGTCAACGCTCTAATCTCTTAACAGCCCTTTTCGATCAAATCTCCACTCTTTTGCCACAAGTAGAAGAAAGCAAACGTCCTGCTTTTGAAGAACGTTTGGAACAGGTGCGCCAAGAGCCAGATGCTGACACGGCTTTGACAACTGGGAAAACTCTTTTGCGTGAAGTTGGTGAAACGATTGAACAACAAAAGCAAAAGAAAACAGAAGAACCTAAACTTGGAGACGTAGCCCTCTATCAAGAGATTTATAACCAGTTGATCGCTCTCCACCAACAATTGGTCGAAAAAGGAGCCAGTGATGCTCAGTTTGAACGCTTAGAAGCCCTCTTTGATCAACTAGCTGATCCAAAGAGCGACAAGCAAGCCTTGTTACAGGCGATTCAAGCTCTTCGAGATGATTTGCTAGCGGCTCCAGCGACAGCAGTGGCGGAAGCAGACAAAGCAGACCAAGCCCCTCAAAACCCTGCCACAAGCGATCCTAGCCTAAATAAGGAAGAAGCTTCAGATACTGCTCAGACCCCATCACCAGAGTCAGAAAAAACAGAAGCCAGTCCAGTCGCAAGTGAAGAAACGACGGACTAGGACCTATGTAGAAATAACAGAAAAACACAGAATCAATTTGATTCTGTGTTTTTTGATTATTCTGTAATCTAATAGATTAGGAGCCTCAGTCGCTTGTCTCTATGGAGAAGTCTGCTCTTTTAATCCTTTCTCAAAACTTGGTGAGAAGGCTTCGACTTGAATTTTCTCTAAGGTAAAGGGGTGGGTGAGTCGCAAGCGGTGGGCATGGAGCATGAGACGAGGAGCTCTTTCGGGATTATAGAGAGGATCCCCTACGATTGGATGGCCGTGGTGAGATAGGTGGACGCGGATCTGGTGGGTACGGCCTGTCTGGAGCTGGCAGTTGACCAAGCTGGTGCGTTTGAAAGTCTTTAAGCTGGTCACATGGGTTTCCGCATAGAGGCCCTTTCGAGGATCAACAATGCGTTTGCGTCGATCGTGGCGATCTCGTCCCAATTTGTCCTTATAAACTAACTGCTTTTTGGGTAAGCTACCTAGGATGAGGGCCCAATAGTCTCGTTGGATTTTCTTGTCTTCTAGCAGTCGATTCAGGACGGGTAAAACAAAAGGATTCTTGGCAAAGACAAGAGTCCCACTGGTTTCCTTGTCTAAGCGATGGACTACATAACAGGTCTTCCCGACATAAGTGGAGACATGATTAAGAAGGGCGATTTCATCTGGTTGATTGGCGTGCGTTTTCATGCCTTCCGGTTTGTTCACGATGATGAGGTGCTCATCTTCATAGAGGGCTTGGACCAGGCTAGCATCTCCTGCTAGGAGCTCCTTTTCTTCATAATCTTCCGGATCAAAGGTGAGGGTGAGTTGGTCTCCAGCCTCAAGCATGGATTGCCAGTGGACGATCTCTCCATTAACTTGAACATGTTTTTTAGTTCGCAAAAAATGACGAATCTTTCGTGGGATGAGAAAGTAATCTTCAAGGGCCTCTTTGACCGTCATAGCGGGCAAGGAGCTTGGTATCGTAATTGTATAGTGCATAGTGTTATTGTATCAGAAAGCGGGGGGAAAGAAAAGGCGAGAAGGAGGAAGAGAAAAGGAGGAACAAGGCACTGAAACCCGCTCTAGCGTGGACTAGATAGCAACCTTAAAGAAAGCTAAAAATCGTCTTTTCTTGCGAAGGTCTTTCTTGTCTAGACTTAAGGAAGGTGATAAAATAGGGACTATGAACAAATTAAAAGAATTAATGGAGGGAATGATTCGTCATTTCCAACGAGAAAAAAAACAAACGAAAATTGCGGAAGAGGTTGAGTTATCAACAGACGGGGAGGAGCAAGCTCCAACCTATAGCCGCTCGGACAAGTTACGGAGAAAATCTCGCTCCCAACATCCGATCAGACGTTTTTGGCGCAAGTATCACTTGACCAAGATCTTCCTACTGATTGGCCTGACCTTTAGTCTCGTCGTCGGAGGTTATCTTTTCTACATAGCCAAGACGACCAATGTAGCAGATCTGCAAAATGCCCTCAAGGCAACCACGATCATCTATGATAAAGATGGGAACCAAGCAGGTAGCCTAACGGGGCAAAAAGGGACCTACGTTGAGTTAGATGCCATTAGCGAAAACTTGCAAAATGCGGTTGTTGCGACGGAAGACCGGAGTTTCTACAAAAATAGTGGGATTAACTATGGTCGTTTCTTCCTGGCGATTTTGACTGCCGGTCGCTCAGGTGGGGGATCGACGATCACCCAACAGTTGGCAAAAAATGCCTATCTTTCTCAGGATCAGACGGTTGAGCGGAAGGCTAAGGAGTTTTTCCTAGCCCTCGAGATTAACAAAAAGTATAGTAAGAAAGAAATCTTGACCATGTACCTCAACAATGCCTATTTTGGAAATGGGATTTGGGGGATTGAAGATGCTTCTAAGAAGTATTTCGGTGTATCCGCTAGTGAGTTGACTCTGGATCAGTCAGCTGTCCTTGCCGGTATGCTCAAGGGGCCAGAAATTTATAACCCCCTTTATTCAGTCGAGAACGCAACCAATCGTCGCAATACGGTCCTACAAAATATGGTCGCAGCTGGTTATATCGACCAAGCCACAGCAGATCAATCCGCCGCAGTCGACATTCATGGACAACTGGTGGATGCCTATGAAGGCAAGTCAGAAGATTATCGCTACCCGTCCTATTTCGATGCGGTTATCAACGAGGCTATCAACGAATATGGTCTAACAGAAGAAGATATCATCAAGAATGGTTACCGGATCTACACAGAGATGGACCAGAATTACCAAGCCAGCATGCAAGTCATCTACGACAATGTAGATCTCTTCCCAGTTGCTGAAGATGGCACGCGAGCAGAATCTGGTAGCGTAGCTCTGGATCCTAAGACTGGAGGAGTGCGGGCTATTGTCGGACGCGTGGCCAGTGACCAAGGTGCTGGCTTCAGAAGCTACAACTATGCGACTCAATCTGCGAGAAGTCCTGGTTCTACCATTAAACCTCTCGTCGTTTATAGTCCAGCTGTTGCCAACGGCTGGTCAACCAATAAAGAATTGGACAATGCGACCAAGGTCTACGGCGGTTATACAGTTGATAACTATGGTGGCATCCAAGGTAGTCCGACCGTTCCAATGTACCAAGCCTTGGCAGAATCTCTCAACCTGCCAGCTGTAGCGACAGCCAATGAGTTGGGACTCAATACTGTCTTTGATTATGGTAAAAAATTTGGTCTCAACATGGACAATGTGGACAAATCTCTCGGAGTAGCCCTGGGATCAGGCGTGACGACCAACCCTCTTCAAATGGCTCAGGCCTATGGAACTTTTGCCAACGATGGAGTGATGAATGATGCCCATCTGATTACCAAGATTGAAAATGCCAGCGGTCAGGTCGTGAAAAGCCACAGTCAAAAATCGAAACGAGTGCTCAGTAGCTCAGCCAATAAGAAGATGACCAATATGATGTTGGGAACCTTTACCAACGGAACGGGTGTCAACGCAGCACCATATGGCTACACCATGGCTGGTAAAACAGGAACGACTGAAACAGACTTCAACCCAGATCTCTCTGGTGACCAGTGGGTCATTGGCTACACGCCAGATGTGGTCATTAGTCAGTGGCTAGGTTTCCCTAAGACGGATGAAACCCACTATTTGACAGGGACCAGTGCAGAGACAGCCTCAGTGATCTTCCGAAATGTAGCCAATAGCGTCCTTCCTTATACAGAAGGAACTAGCTTTGACAATGAGGAAAATTCTTACCAGGAAAATGGCATTGCCCCTGTCGGTCAAGAAACAGAAACTGAGAGTCCAGAAGAGGACAAGGGCTTCTTTGATACTGTTAAAGAACGCGCTGCAGGTATCGTAGACGATGCCAAAAAAGCCATCGATGAAGCAGATATTCCTGGAAAAGCACAAAATGCCTGGGATACTTTCAAAGGTTGGTTTGGATTCTAAAAAATAGATGCTCAAAAGATGGGAAGGTTCTTTCCATTCAAAGTCTTCTTAGAAACTTTCCTTAGGTGAGTACGGACGTCAGCGAACTTCGAAGAAGTTCCATGACTAATTATTGAGCCTAAGGTCTCAATAATTCCGAGTGCTTGAAACGTAATGTTTCAAGCACTTTTCTCACGACGGAAAGTTTCAAGATAGAGTTGAACAACTCCATAAAAAAGAAAACATATTTATTGAATACCCCCAGCCATTATAAAGCTTAGATCACTGTAGATAGGATGCTAAAAAAGCCTTCAGATGATGATCTGAAAGGCTTTTGTTTTTAGTTTCATTACAAGTCTTCGTCGGAGACGCTGAAGGTATCTCCGTGTTCAAAGTCACCGTATTGGTAGCCCCGTTTGAACCAGCGCATGCGTTGTTCAGACGTCCCGTGGGTGAAGCTATCAGGGACGGAATAACCATAGGCTTGTTCTTGAAGGGTATCATCTCCCACGGCGTGTGCAGCGTTGAGCGCTTCTTCGATATCTCCTGTCTCCATGAGGCCTTGCTCTTCAATGTAGCGAGCCCACATCCCCGCATAGTAGTCAGCTTGAAGTTCCAAACGGACATTGAGGGCATTTTTTTCTGTCTCGCTTTTCCCTCGGATGGCTTGCTGGTAACTCTGAAGAGTCCCCAATTCGTTTTGGATATGGTGGCCGACTTCGTGAGCGATGACATAAGCCATGGCAAAATCTCCGCTAGCCTTGTATTTGGTGGTCAACTCTTTGTAGAAGCTGATGTCTAAATAGATCTTTTGGTCTGTCGGACAATAGAAGGGACCTGCAGATGCTTGACCTACACCACAGCCAGTACGAGTTTGGCCGGTATAAAAAACCAGGGTTGGCTTGTGATAGGTCCGCCCGTCTTTTTGGAAGGTTTGCCCCCAGAAATCCTCAGTGGTTCCAAGGACTTGACTGACGAATTTGCTATCTCCGTCACTCACCTGGGTATTACTTTGGCGCGTGACTTGTCCTGAGTTGTAGTTCTGTGTGGTCTGACCCTGGTCAAAGAGCCCGCTCAATCCAGCTCCCCCGCTCAAAAAGATGAGAACGAGGATTAAGATTAATTTGCTCTTAAAGCTTCCAGGCGAGAGGAGGATCTGTAAAATACCACCCCCTAAATTCCCACCAGACCGGCCAGATGAGTAGCTCCCGCCACTTTGCCCGCGACGGTCTTCAATGTTTTTACTTTCCTTCAGATGATCGCTTTTCATAATTTCTCCTTTATCCTCTATATTGTATCAAATCATAGAGAAAAGCCAAATAAAATGCGCTCCCTTAGAGTAGAAGAGCTTGTCAAATAGTGGAAAACTTGCTATAATAGTGTGAATGGAGGCGTTATGGCATTAAAAAAAGCAAGTCTAGCGTGTACGGTTTGTGGGTCACGCAACTACTCAATCAAGTTGAGTGCGACGCCAAAACCAAAACGTCTAGAAGTTAATAAGTTTTGTAAACATTGTAGTAAATATACAATTCATAAAGAAACCAGATAGGAGAATGTTGTGAAATTTTTTAAAGATATTTTTGTCTTGCTTAAAAACACGACTTGGCCAAATCGCAAGGAAAGATGGAAAAATTTTATCTCAGTGATTGAGTACACCGCTTTTTTTGTAGCTTTGATTTATTTGTTTGACCAAGTAGTGGCTAAAGGTATTTTAAAGCTAATCGATATGTTCTAAAAAAGAAACAAATCTGCGTCCCATGTGGATGCTTTTTTCTTGGCTTGGTGAAGAAAAACAAGAGAAACTTCTTTGCTTTCTCTGGTTTTATGTTATAATGGAGCTAGGAAAACAAGAGCCAGAAGGCTTTTTTTAGTATCGTGATGAAACGATCACCTTTTGGTATATAAGAAAGGAAATAAAAATGGATAGTTTTGACAAAGGCTGGTTTGTCCTACAGACCTACTCAGGATATGAAAACAAAGTGAAGGAAAACCTTCTTCAACGCGCACAAACATATAACATGTTGGAAAACATCTTGCGTGTGGAAATCCCTACTCAAACTGTGCAAATCGAGAAGAACGGGAAGACAAAAGAAATCGAAGAAAATCGCTTCCCTGGCTATGTCTTGGTAGAAATGGTCATGACCGATGAAGCTTGGTTTGTCGTTCGGAACACACCAAACGTTACTGGATTTGTGGGATCACACGGGAACCGTTCAAAACCAACTCCACTTTTGGAAGACGAAATCCGTAACATCTTGATTTCGATGGGACAAACAGTTCAAGATTTCAATATTGATGTGAAGGTGGGAGATACTGTACGCATTATCGATGGGGCCTTTGCAGATTACACTGGTAAGATCACAGAAATCGATAACAACAAGGTGAAAATGATTATCACCATGTTTGGAAATGACACTGTGGCAGAAGTCAACCTCAATCAAATTGCAGAATTGTAATAGAGGAAAAAAGGGGCCTTCCTTTTGATTCAAAGAAATCCTCCAAGACGCTGGTCTTGGAGGATTTGTGTTTGTTGAGAAGGGTTTCTTATGCAGGTTCAGAGACTTGGAAGACTGTTTCTTTGTCAAAACCGACAGAGTAGTCTTTCCCGTCTTCCCCTTTCCAAGTAAAGATAGTCGCGTAGCCAAAGACGAAAACAGTTTCTGGACGGCCGTGTTTTTCAATGACTTCTTTAGCCGTCATTCCAGGTTGAATATCCTTGAGATTCGTAACCTTTTTAGAGTTAGGCAAGGTGGCAATTTTGTTAGTGGCTTGACCTTTTTCATTAAAATCAATCAAGATAGCAGAGCCATCTCCATGCCAGTAACCATCATTACCAGAAGAGGAATCAGTAGGACCTAACTTGCTGATCGCTTCACCTTTTGTAGTAGGCGCAAGGGCTTCATTACCAACGAGGATTTCAACTTTAATTTCTTTGAAGGCAGCCCATTTTGGCATTTCAGGGATATCCCCGATAGCTTCCAGTGACTCTCCTTGGTCCATCAAGCTCATTGTATAGTTAGGATCCTCGCGCGTGTTAGAGTCTGAAGAGCTATAAGAATCATCCTTATTGAAGCCTGATGAAAAATCCTTTTTGCTGGTTGACTTTTTAGAATATGAGCTTCTAGAGCTCTTAGAGCTTTTAGAGGTTTTTTTAGAACTGCTCACAAGAGGTTTTCTTTGGTCAGTCTCTGGTGCAGCCGGTTGGCAAGCAGTCAGCATGGCCAAAGAGAGGATGCTGAGAGCATATAGGGTAACTTTTTTCATAATCATCTTTTCCTTTCATGAGTGGAGAATAGAATCACTCGCAAAGGAGCGATGGTGCAGTCCAATCAAGTGATGGTATTAAAAAAAGCCCATTGCTGGGCTCATTGATAGTTGTTTGTGAAGGCGGTAGACGGATTTGAACCGACGATCAAGCTTTTGCAGAGCCGTGCCTTACCACTTGGCTATACCGCCACAACATATTCTATTTTATCTTAAAAATCAGATAAGGTCAAGAAAAAATTTCGGACAAAAGGCTTATGAAAGGGAAAGAATGAGAATCGTGCAGAAAAAAAGAGAAGAAGGAGGGAGAGCCCTGAAGAAAAGCAGGAAAGTCTAGGAATTTCTATCAAATGACTTGCAAAAAGCTTCTAAATCTGCTATACTGATAAAGTTGCGTAAAGCAATAAATACTCATCCCGGAACCATTGTGGCACCGTTGCCCTTGTGGTCGTGTTGCAAGCTGACGTCTGGGAGAGGAGAAAAAAACAAAAAGGAGAATTTACTCATGGCAGTAATTTCAATGAAACAACTTCTTGAGGCTGGTGTACACTTTGGTCACCAAACTCGTCGCTGGAACCCTAAGATGGCTAAGTACATCTTCACTGAGCGTAACGGAATCCACGTTATCGACTTGCAACAAACTGTAAAATACGCTGACCAAGCATATGACTTTATGCGTGATGCTGCTGCAAACGACGCAGTTGTATTGTTTGTTGGTACTAAGAAACAAGCTGCTGAAGCTGTTGCTGAAGAAGCTGTTCGTTCAGGTCAATACTACATCAACCACCGTTGGTTGGGTGGAACCCTTACTAACTGGGGAACAATCCAAAAACGTATCGCTCGTTTGAAAGAAATCAAACGCATGGAAGAAGAAGGAATCTTCGACGTTCTTCCTAAGAAAGAAGTTGCACTTCTTAACAAACAACGCGCTCGTCTTGAAAAATTCTTGGGTGGTATCGAAGATATGCCTCGTATCCCAGATGTAATGTACGTTGTTGACCCACACAAAGAGCAAATCGCTGTTAAAGAAGCTAAGAAATTGGGTATCCCAGTTGTAGCGATGGTCGACACAAACACTGACCCAGACGATATCGATGTAATCATCCCAGCTAACGATGATGCTATCCGCGCTGTTAAATTGATCACTGCGAAAATGGCTGATGCTGTTATCGAAGGACGTCAAGGTGAAGATGCAGTTGCATCAGTTGAAGCTGAATTGGCAGCAACTGAAACTCAAGCAGATTCAATCGAAGAAATCGTTGAAGTTGTAGAAGGCGACAACGCTTAATTCATAATCGTAATTACCTAGGAGGGCGGGGCTTAGCCCGGCTCTCCTATTTTTAAAAAAATATAGGAGAATCAAAATGGCAGAAATTACAGCTAAACTTGTTAAAGAGTTGCGTGAAAAATCTGGTGCAGGTGTCATGGACGCTAAGAAAGCCTTGGTTGAGGTTGAAGGTGACATCGAAAAAGCAATCGAATTGCTTCGCGAAAAAGGTATGGCTAAGGCAGCTAAGAAAGCTGACCGTGTTGCCGCTGAAGGTTTGACTGGTGTTTATGTGAACGGTAACGTTGCAGCAGTAGTTGAAGTAAATGCTGAAACTGACTTCGTTGCGAAAAACGCTCAATTCGTTGAATTGGTAAACGCAACAGCGAAAGTCATCGCTGAAGGTAAACCAGCTAACAACGAAGAAGCTCTTGCTTTGACAATGCCTTCAGGTGAAACTCTTGAAGCAGCATACGTATCTGCAACTGCTACAATCGGAGAAAAAATCTCATTCCGTCGTTTTGCTTTGCTTGAAAAAACAGATGCACAACACTTCGGTGCTTACCAACACAACGGTGGACGTATCGGTGTTATCTCTGTTGTCGAAGGTGGAGACGAAGCACTTGCTAAACAAGTCTCAATGCACATCGCTGCAATGAAACCAACTGTTCTTTCATACAAAGAATTGGATGAGCAATTCGTGAAAGATGAGTTGGCACAATTGAACCACGTGATCGACCAAGACAACGAAAGCCGTGCAATGGTTGGTAAACCAGCTCTTCCACACTTGAAGTATGGTTCTAAAGCTCAATTGACTGACGAAGTGGTTGCTCAAGCTGAAGAAGATATCAAAGCAGAATTGGCAGCAGAAGGTAAACCAGAAAAAATCTGGGATAAAATCATTCCAGGTAAAATGGATCGCTTCTTCTTGGACAACACAAAAGTTGACCAAGCCTACACTCTTCTTGCACAAGTTTACATCATGGATGACAGCAAGACAGTGGAAGCTTACCTTGAATCAGTAAATGCTTCAGTTGTTGAATTCGTTCGCTTTGAAGTTGGTGAAGGTATTGAAAAAGCTTCAAATGACTTTGAAGCAGAAGTTGCAGCTACAATGGCAGCAGCTCTTAACAACTAAGAATAAAAAAATAAGAGGTTTCGATGGAAACCTCTTTTTTGCAAGATAAAGTCATCTAGCTATTTTTTATAAAAAATAGTTTGTCTATATTCTAAAAGGACTGAAACAGCTGTTTCAGTCCTTTTTGTGATTAATGCGCAAAGGTATCTAGTCCAAAGAGGAGCGAGAGAGAGCCCATGATGAGACCTGCTAGGACAACTCCCAGCATAACAGCAAGGACGCTCCGTTTGAAGTCCCAGTCTAGAATAGAGGCGGCGAGGGTTCCAGTCCAGGCTCCAGTTCCTGGTAAGGGAATACCGACGAATAGGAGTAGGGCCCAAAAGATTCCCTTATCCCCTGCAGCTTCTTCTAGTTTTTGTCCTCCACGATGGCCTTTGTTGAGACACCAGGTAAAGAAATTCCCGATAACAGGCTTATCTTTCCCCCATTCCAGGATATGGCGAGCGAAAAAGAAGATAATAGGGACAGGAAGCATGTTGCCAATGACCCCAATCAGGAGAGCTTGCCAAAGAGGAATTCCACTAGATATGGCGTAGGGAACGGCTCCACGAAGTTCTACCAGAGGAATCATGGCGATTAAAAAAGTAATAATGTAGTTCATGTGTTATCCTTTCAATTCATCCTTTCCATTCTACCTTATCTTATATAAATTCACAACTATTCAAGTTAAAAATCTAGTATTTCAGAATTAAAAAACGAAGAATATTATCTATTCTCTACAAATTATAGTTCTTTTTGATCAAACTAAAGACTGTCCATTACATCCCTTGTTTAACCTTTATTATTTGGTATAGTTATAATGTGAGATTCGGTACAATTTTCAAAAGTATTGAAAGCGCTTACTATATTAATTGTTTAAATGGAGGTTAAATATGGGAAAGTCTTTTTTTGAAAAGCGCAGTGTATTTAGTATTCGCAAGCTCGCGGTTGGAGCTTGTTCTGTATTAATCGGTGTATCTTTTTTTGGAGCTCCATCTGTCTTAGCTGAAGAAGAAGGAAGAGCTGTAACAGAAGAGGAGATGACAGCCACAAGGGAAGCGTCAGAGGTGACGAATGGAGAAGTTGGGACAAGTGATAAAGCTTCAACAACCTTAGAGGCACCTGCTGTGATTACTACTGAAAGAAATGAGAGCGAAATCGAAAAGCCACAGGTGGAACCTCAAACAAGTGAACGTTCTGCTGGGGCTACTGAAGAGGCTGCGAAGGATCAAAAACAAGTAGCGGAGGACATGGTGCAAGATCGCGAACGAGATTTTAACAAGGACTGGTATTTCAAGTTAAATGCAGCTCCTGGTGCAGAAGGTCGCCAGGTGGATGTCAAAAACTGGAAAAAATTAGATTTGCCACATGATTGGTCAATCTTCTTTGACTTCGATCACAATTCTCCGGCTCAAAATGAAGGGGGACAATTAAACGGTGGGGATGCTTGGTATCGCAAGACCTTCCGTTTGGATGACAAAGATCTAGATAAGAAAGTCCGCTTGGAATTTGGTGGAGTTTACATGGATTCGAAAGTCTATGTAAACGGACAATTCGTGGGTCATTATCCAAATGGCTACAATGCCTTTTCTTATGATATTACCCCTTATTTGAATGCGGATGGAAGTGAAAACACCATCGCGGTTCATGTGGTCAACCAACAGCCAAGTAGTCGTTGGTATTCTGGAAGTGGGATTTATCGTGATGTCAAACTCAGTGTGACGGATAAGGTCCATGTAGCTAAGTATGGGACCACCATCACGAGTCCAAAATTAGAAGAACAACAGAATGGGGCAGTCGATACTCTTGTGAAGAGTCGTATTGTCAACCAAGATGATCAAGCCCACAGTATTTATGCGGAATACGAAATCGTCGATCAAAATGGTCAAGTGGTCAGTGAAAAGGTGCGCAGTGAAGTGCAATCCGTTTTGGCTGGTCAAGAGATCAACCTTTCTCATACCCTTCATGTTGAAAAACCGACCCTCTGGGATGTCAAAACCAATAACCCAGCCCTTTATACTCTGTATACACGGGTCTATCGGGATTCGCAATTGGTCGATGTGCAAAAGGAACGCTTTGGTTATCGCTATCTCAACTGGACACCGGAAGGTGGCTTCTTCCTTAACGGAGTGGCTACGAAATTCCACGGTGTTTCCCTTCACCATGACCATGGGGCCCTCGGAGCTGAGGAAAATTACAAGGCTGAATACCGCCGTCTCAAACAGATGAAGGACATGGGGGTCAATGCCATCCGGACGACCCACAACCCAGCGAGTGAACAAACCCTGCAAATTGCGGCTGAGTTGGGCTTGATGGTCCAAGAAGAAGCCTTTGATACCTGGTATGGTGGCAAGAAGCAATACGATTACGGTCGATTCTTTGAAAAGGATGCAACGCATCCAGAAGCTCGAAAAGGGGATAAGTGGTCTGACTATGACCTTCGGACCATGGTAGAGCGAGGCAAGAACAATCCTTCTATTGTGATGTGGTCAATCGGTAATGAAGTCGGTGAAGCAGATGGATCTGATAAGTCTGTCGCAACCGTTCGTCGTCTGGTCAAGACCATCAAGGAAGTGGATGCAACTCGCTATGTCACCATGGGAGCTGATAAATTCCGCTTTGGTGATGGATCAGGAGGGCATGAAAAGGTAGCGGCAGAGCTCGATGCGGTTGGATTTAACTATTCAGAGGCCAACTATGAAAGTCTACGAGCTAAACATCCAAACTGGCTCATTTATGGTTCTGAAACCTCTTCTGCAACGCGGACACGGGGCTCTTACTATCATCCTGAAAGAGAATGGGTCGGAAGCAACCAAGAAGACCGCCACTATGAACAATCAGACTACGGCAATGACCGGGTTGGTTGGGGTCGGACAGCGACAGCCTCTTGGACCTTTGACCGCGATCATGCCGGCTATGCAGGTCAATTTATCTGGACAGGTACCGACTATATCGGTGAGCCAACACCATGGCACAACCAAAATGACACACCTGTGAAAAGTTCTTATTTCGGTATCGTGGATACTGCCGGCCTTCCAAAGAATGATTTTTACCTTTACCAAAGTCAATGGTTGTCAGCTGAGAAACATCCAATGGTCCATCTCTTACCACATTGGAACTGGGAAAATCCAGAATTGGCCAATCGTGTCATGGATGAAGAAGGTCGGATCCCTGTTCGTTCCTTCTCTAATGCCCACAGTGTGGAATTGATTGTCAATGGGGAATCACAAGGGGTCAAGACCTTTACCAAGAAGACCACAGCAGATGGCCGGACCTACCAAGAAGGGGCAAATCCGAATGAACTCTATCTAGAGTGGTTGGTTCCTTATGTACCAGGTAAAGTAGAAGCTATTGCGCGCAACGAAGCAGGCGAAGTAATCGCACGTGATCAGATCGAGACAGCTGGGAAGCCAGCCGGTGTTCGCCTGCTGAAAGAAGAACACGCCATTGCGGCAGACGGTAAAGATTTGACCTATATTACCTATGAAATCGTCGATGAAGCAGGTCGTGTCGTACCAACTGCCAATAATTTGGTGCATTTCCATTTGCATGGCCAAGGCCAAATTGTCGGTGTCGACAACGGGGAACAAGCTAGCCGGGAACGCTACAAAGCGCAGGAAGATGGCTCATGGCAACGTCGGGCCTTTAACGGCAAAGGGGTTGTCATTGTCAAATCGACTGAGCAAGCAGGTGCCTTTACCCTGTACGCAGACTCAGACCGCTTGCAGTCAGACCAAGTCAGCCTCTTTACAGGTAAGAAGGACCAAGCAGAACGCACTGTATTAGGTGTGGAACCTGTTCGACAAAGTGCTTATCTAGGAGAAAATCCAACCTTGCCAAGTAAGGTCAATGTAGTCTATAGTGATGGCAAGGCCCAAGAAGAAGCCGTTGAATGGGATGCAGCAGACTATAGTCGTGCTGGCCAAGTCCGTGTGACAGGTCATGTTCAAGGACGGACGGTCGAAGCTCTGGTCGATGTGATCGGTGTGGAGCAAGTCCTTCCAGTTATCAAACAAATCCCACAGGGAGCAGACCTAGCGATAGTGGATAAGACTGTGCAATTGGTCTTCACAGATGGCCGGACAGTTAGCTATGAAGTTGATCAATGGACCTTGGAAGCTGGTCAAGAAGATCAGTTGTCCACACCAGGTGCTCGCTTGAAAGCGACAGGACACCTAGGCAATGGGGAAACCGTCCAAGCGACTCTAGTGGTTGCAGGTGGAACAGTCAGCAAGGCTAAGAAACCAACCGTGCAACTAGATGGAGTAGCCCTTCCAAAATTTGGTAGTGGCAACCATACTATTTTCCGTTCCCTCGCTTATGGGCAAGAGCCAGGTCAAGTCACAGCAAGTGCAGAAAATGCTCAAGTGACGGTCCTACAAGCTAATCGTGAAAATGGTTTGAAGGCTCAAATCTATGTGACTGCTAAGGATACGGGAGCTGTACAGACCTATGTGGTCCAATTCCAAGAAGAAAGTCCACAGATCCAGCGCCTAGAATTGCGTCTGCCAGAAGGACAGGAACTCAAGGAAGACCAAACGGTACCACTTGAAGTCATTGCCCATTACCAAGATGGTAGCCAGGCAAGTCTCCAAGCAGATCAAATCGATGTGAAGACAAGAGCTGGTAGTCAAGGAAAAGCGGTCGCAAGCAAGAAAGGTTTGGAACTACGAGAAGCAGGATTGGTTCATTTACAAGCTAGCTTCCAAGGAAAAACAGGGGAATTAACCTTTACCATCACGCCAAATCCAGAAGAAAAGACAGTTGTCAAGGTGCGTCCTGTACGGATCAGCACCGATCGAAACGTTTTGCCAGCTCTTCCAGAGACCGTCTTGGTCGAGTATGACAAGGGATTCCCGAAAGAAAAACGTGTGACCTGGGATGCCGTGACAGCGGATCAAGTCAAGGATTATCATAGCTTTACAGTCACAGGTCATGTAGAGGGTGTGGAAAAAGAAGCCCAAGCTCAAGTCACCGTTGAAGGCATTATCGCTGTAGAAGAAGTCAGCACGACAACGCCAGTCGGTGAAAAACCAGCCCTTCCAGAAAGCGTACGGACCTATCACTCCAATGGCAAGACCTATGCTGCGAAAGTGGCCTGGGATGCGGTCGATCCGCAACTCTTGGCCCAAGAAGGAGAAGTTGTCCTCTCCGGTCGTGTAGAAGGAACAGATCTTCCAACCCGTCTTCATATTCGTGTTTCCGCAAACACAGTCAAGGGAGCCAATGTAGCAGAGCAATGGACAGGATCTGTCTTGCCACTCGCTTTTGCAAGTGACTCTAACGATGCGGATCCAGTTGCTAAGGTCAATGACAAGGTCATCTCCTTTACCGATGCTCCAGCTAACCGTTGGACCAACTGGGGCCGTGACAATGCGGAAGATTCGGTTGGAATCTTGTTTGGGGACTCTGGTATCTTGACCAAGCGTGCAGTGGACAACCTCCATGTTGGTTTCCATGAAGACCACGGCGTTGGGGCTCCAAGTGAATACGTGATTGAGTACTATACAGGGGAGCAAATCCCAACAGTTCCAAGCAATCCAAATCGCGTCAAAGACGAAACAGACCATCCATTTAACAATCCAGCCAACTGGAAAGAAGTCAGCAACCTAACCGTTGAAGAACCGGTAGCAGCTGGCAAGATGAATCATTTCAGTTTTGATAAAGTCGACACCTATGCTGTTCGTATCCGCATGAAGACACCAGAAGGCAAACGTGGAAGCTCTATTTCAGAGATTCAGGTATTTGCCAATAAGGTTGCGGCAGAAGAAAAGAGCCAGGTGACCATTCGTGTCAACGGTGAGGTTTTACCAGGAGTTAATCCAAGTGTGACCGATTACTACATCGATGCGCGTGATCGGGCTTATCCACAAGTGGAAGCGACAGCTAGCCATCACGGTCTTGCAACGGTTGTGCCAAGCGTCCATGAAGGTGAGCCAATCCGTGTCGTCCATAAAGCGGAAGATGGTACTATCTTACAAGAATACCGCCTCCATCTCACAAGTGATGCAGAAAAACTGAAACAAGCTACCCCAGTAGCAGTAGAAGCAGGCAGACGTTTTGTGAAAGTCGGTCAAGATCTGGTTCTAGCATCTACAGTAGGTGTCTACTTCAAAGGGGACACAGGTTACGAACGCAAGGAACTTACGGTGGACTGGCAGGCTATCCCAGCTGATGCACTTTCTCATGAAGGCATCTTTACGTTAGAAGGAAAGGTCCTCGGTTATGATCTGACAGCTCAGCTGACCGTCCGGGTGTCCGAAAAGACAGGAGAAATCCTGTCTGTGAACCGTGACTACAATGCAGAGGATACCAGAGCATTTGCTAGTGAAACCAACGATCTCGATCCAAATCAAATCGACTATATCGATTACATCAATGATGGTGGCTACAACGAGTACTACCGTTGGACCAACTGGAAGAGAGAGCCGGATCAAACCGAAGTGTTTGCTGGTCTCATCTTCAAGAAAAATGGTCAAGTAACAGAGCGCTTAGTCAATAAAGTAGCGGTCGACTTCTTTGCAGATCAGGAAACAGGTCTGCCAACGAAAACGGTTCTTGAACGCTATATTGGTCCAGACTTTGATGTTCCGGATGATTATGGCAATCTGAAGAATCTTCCAGATCATCCATTTAACCAAGCCTCAAACTGGGAAGAAATCCCGTATAGCTTGGATTATGCCTTTGAGCCTGGTTATATCTCTAACCTCAGCTTCAACGAAACCAGAACCAAAGCCATCCGTTTAAGAATGGTCCGTGATGAAAGTCTTAAAGGAATCGGAATCATTGAATTGAGCGCCTATGCTCCAACAGAAGATGCTCAGGCAACAACAGACGTCACCATCCAAGTGAATGGCAAAGACCTAGAAGGTTTTAAACCAGATGTGACAGATTATCATCTAGAGTATGAGGGAGAACGTCCAATCGTTTCAGCACAAGGCAAGAATGGAACAGCCGTTACGGTCGTGGATGCTAAAAGTGCCAATGCCCCGGTTCTTGTCAAGGTTGTCTCAGAAGATGGCAAGCTCGAAAAAGTATATCAACTTTCTCTATCCGCAAAAACACCTACAGGAACCGCTATTCCTGAAGATGGTGTGAAGAATTTGGTCCATATCAAACCAGAGTTGGTGATTGAGCCAGAAGAGATGGACTTTGAACGCTTAGAACGTCCAAATGCGGATCTTCCAAAAGGTGAGAAACGTGTGGTTCAAGAAGGTCAAAAAGGCCGCAAATTGAGCTTGGTGGAAGTCTCTCAAGAAAATGGTGTGGAAAGCCGGAAGCAACTAGATGCCTTTGTAGAGCTAGATCCAGTGGCAGAAATCACAGAGGTGGGCACGAAAGAAGTGCTTCCAGACACTCCACAACCAGAGCCACAGCCAGAACCGCTTCCGAACCCAGAACGTCCTCATGGCTCAGAAGGACCAGTAGCTACCCCAACTCCTCAAGCATCTCTTGAGGTCAAAGCAGTGCGTCAGGAAGGGACAGATGCAGCAGGGAAGGAAGTCGAGAAAACAGCTCAAACACCAGCAGTTTCAGTTGCTCCAGTTTCCGAAGGTACATTACCAAATACAGGAACGGAAGAAAGCGTCACAAGCCTCGTTGCTGGAATCCTAGCGGCAGGCCTTGCCGGTGCTGTACTGGATGATAAGAAAAAAAGAGCTGATAAGGCCAAGTAAGATAGCTGGATAGCCAGCAACTATACGGTGAAAAGTTCACAGGTAACAGGAAGAGGATGGGGAAAGTCTCCACCCTCTTTACCTGATGACATAAAGGAATGGAATATGGGAAAAAGATTAGTTGATAAGAGAAATCGATTTGGCATTCGCAAGCTCTCAGTAGGCGTCTGCTCTGTAGTCGTAGCGACTTGTTTTTTAGGAGTGACTACCAGTTACGCAGAGGAACAAGCTGAGAATAGTGGACCACGTGAAGAACGGGTTGAAACGAGCAATGCAGGGGATCAAGGAAAGGAGGAGAAAACTGTGAACGAGCACCAAGAAGAATCAGAACATTCCTCGCCCGTAACGAGTGAGAAAGAAAATCATGCAGTTAGCCAAGGGACAGAAGCAAGCCAACCAGCCCCTTCTCTAGATGAGGAGCCTGAGATTGCGGATTATGGACCACTTCCAAGCAAGGCTCAGATGCAATACCACCGCGAAGAACTAGCAGCTTTCATCCACTTTGGGATGAATACTTACTACGATCGTGAGTGGGGAGATGGGCAAGAAGACCCTTATTATTTCTATCCAGAGCATCTGGATACCGATCAGTGGATCAAAACCCTGAAAGACGCGGGCTTCAAACGAACCATCATGGTCGTCAAGCACCACGATGGCTTCCTCTTGTACCCATCCAAATACACGGACCATACCATTGCTAAAAGCGGTTGGAAGGAAGGTAAAGGCGATATCCTAGCCGAGGTTTCTGCTTCTGCTAGCAAGTATGACATGGATATGGGGGTCTACCTCTCGCCTTGGGATGCTCACAGCCCGCTCTACCATGTGGATACAGAGGACCAATACAACGAATACTATCTCAACCAGCTCAAAGAAATCCTTGAAGATCCAAAATATGGAAACAAGGGCAAGTTCGTAGAAGTCTGGATGGATGGAGCGCGTGGCGATGGGGCTCAAAAAGTCACCTATACCTTCGACAAGTGGTTTGATGCCATTCGTAAGGCCCAAGGGGATATTGCCATCTTCTCAGCTGAGCCCACCAATGTTCGTTGGATCGGAAATGAAAAGGGAATTGCTGGAGATCCAGTTTGGCATAAGGTCAATCCAGATAAGATCCGCAACAATCCATCCAATAGTTACCTCAATCACGGGGATCCAGAAGGGAAGCAATACTCAGTGGGAGAGGCGGATGTTTCCATTCGCTCCGGCTGGTTCTACCATGACAACCAAGAGCCTAAGTCCTTGCGTGAATTGATGGACATTTACTTCAAATCGGTCGGCCGTGGAACCCCGCTTTTGCTCAATATTCCACCCAATCAAGATGGAAAATTTGCGGATGCCGATGTAGCCCGCTTGAAAGAATTCCGCCAGACTTTGGACCAACTCTACAGTGTGGACTATGCAGCAGGAGCTTTGGTCGAAGCTGACTCGACACGGCGCAATGCTCATTATTCAGCCAACCATTTGACAGATGGGGATGAAAAGACCAGTTGGGCTCCTGCAGATGATGCCAAAACCGGCTCTTTTGTTCTCGATCTTGGAAAAGAGCAACACTTTGATGTAGTCGAGCTCAAAGAAACCATCGAGAAAGGCCAACGGATTTCTGGCTTCACCATTGATGTGGCAGTGAATGGGCAATGGGTTCCTTATGGAGCTGGCTCAACTGTGGGATACCGCCGATTAATCAAAGGGCAACCAGTTGATAGTCGCTATATCCGGGTGTCCATCACTGATGCCCAAGCCACTCCAATCTTGAACGGTGTCTCTGTCTATAAGACACCAGCCAGCATTGAAGAAACCGATGGCTATCCGCTTGGTTTGACTTATCATTCCGACCGGACAGCAGAGCGGGCCAATGGCCAGTGGAATGAAGAGGGAGAAGGCGTTCGAGGCACCTCTATGTGGACCAAAGAAAAGGGAGCTTCGGTGACCTATCAATTTGAAGGCACCAAGGCCTATGTGGTCGCAACTGTCGACCCTGGTCATGGGGAAATGGATGTCTATGTCGATGGCCAAAAGCTAGCGACCGTCAATACCCAAAGTCCAAGCCGCAAACGGAGCCAAAAGGTCTATGAAACACCGGACTTGGCAGCAGGATCTCATACCTTGACCTTGGTCAATAGCAAGGGAGATGCGATCGCAACGGAAGGGATTTATGCCCTCAATAACCAAGAAAAGGGGCTCTTTGAGTTTGCTCAGCCAACCCTAGCTGTTAAGAAAGGCGACCCAGCGCAAGTCGTCGTCAAGAGAAAAGGTGGCTCTAAAGGAAGTGCCAGTCTTAAATTAATCACAGAACCAGGAACAGGGGTTCATGGCAAGGTCTACAAAGATACCAACGTCACCCTTGAGTTCGCAGATGGCGAGACAGAAAAAACAGTCCAAGTTCCAACCCTTGATTTTGCAGGGAAAGCGACCGACGTCTATGACTTTAAGGTCAAATTGCTCCATCCGGATCAAGGAAGCTTGGTCGGCTTTATTCCGGAACTGACAGTCCAAGTGATGAACGAGGATCTGCTTCCAGAAAATCGCAAAGAAGTGGATGACCAAGATCCAAAACTGCATTACAGTGAGAGTTGGCACCATGAGACGGACAACAAAGACTTTTCAAATGGCACAGAATCTTGGTCGAGCTTTAACCAAGTGACCGATGAGGAAGGCAAGAAACACATTGAAGTGACCATTACCTTTAAGGGCACCGGCGTGGAGGTCCGAGGAGTGGTCGATCCAAGCCATGGTCTCTACAGCGTCACTCTAGACGGAAAAGAAATAGCCTTCGAAGAAGGTCGTGGCCATGATTATGAGATCGAAGGCGATCATTATTTCAGTGGCTACGGAGATCAACGCAAGCTCGACCAGAGTTTGGTCAATCTGCAAGGCCTAGCCAAAGGTTATCACCAGCTACGTCTGCATCTGGATCCGTCTCTCAATGACCCTCAATCATCCAGAGCCATCCAGGTAGACCGATTTATCCTATCAGGGAAAGATAGCCAGTTGCTCAGTCAAGAAGAGCTGCAACAGATCATCAGAGAAGGAGTAGAAAAGATCAAGGCTACTTCTCTCGATCGTTTGAAAGCAGACCTCAAACCGACGGTTCAAGGACAATTGACGGACTTGACTCAGTTGTTGGATCAAGAGCAACCAGATTTGGTTGCTGCAGCCAATCAAGTCGAAGCCCTTGAAACCATCTTAGGAGATGTTCACAATTATGAACCGCTGACGCAGACACGACCAGAAGAAGGTGTTCGGGATTTGATTCTTGAAAAACCAGAACTACTCATCGAAGCGGAGGAGATTCCATTTGAGAGTCAAACGCGTGAGAACAAGGACTTGGCCAAGGGCGAAAGCCGGATCCTTCAATCTGGGAAGGTCGGACGCCGATTGAAATTGATCGAGGTTCGACAAGAAGAAGGCAAAGAAACTCGGACAGAAGTCGATGCCTTTGTCGAAGTGGATGCCCAGGACCAGATTACGGAAGTCGGGACGAAGGAAGTAGAAGAAGCTCCTATGATTCCGGATGTGGCGCTACCAACAAAACAAAGTGAAGACTCACAAGAAACGAAACCGCTCCTTCCTCCAGAAGACAAAAAAGAAAGTGGAATTGCTCCAATTTTGAAACCAACGGCTTCGAAAGAGACTCCTCTTTCTCCTGTGGTAGAAGCCGTAACTCCGGACCCTGTGCAGTCCCAAGAAAAACTGCCGCAGACAGGATCAGAGAAGGCAAGTTTCTTAGCTTGGATCGGACTACTCGGCTTAGGCTTCCTAGGCGGAAGAGTGAAATACGCTCGTCGGAAATCCTAAAGTCCCTTCTACAAGAGGTTAGCAATAGCTAGCCTCTTTTTTGGCCTCCTTCTGGCTACCAACAAGGGCCCTCCGATTCCATCTCGACGTAGTCTTTGCTTTATTTACAGGCGTAAAAATTGTATAATAGTCAGATAAGGTCAAGAATAACATCATGGATGGTGAGACCATTTTTGATTCTCTGAAAAGCAGAGAGCTTATCTAGAATGAAAACGTCAGAAAGGAGCATCATGGCAAGTAAAAATACATCAGATAGCATTGAGGCCTATATCAAGTCGCTACTGGCCCAAGCAGGCATCGCAGAGCTCAAGAGAAGCGAATTAGCGGATGTCTTCCAAGTTGTTCCTAGTCAAATCAATTATGTGATCAAGACCCGCTTTACCGAAAGTCGAGGCTATATCGTAGAGAGCAAGCGTGGAGGTGGTGGTTACATCCGGATTGGCAAGGTCCAATTTTCAGATCAACACCAGATGCTAGAAGAGCTTGGCGCAAGCATCGGGGAACAAATCAGTCAGACTGTTTTTGGCGATATCCTTCAAATGCTATTTGAAGAAAAACTCCTTACAAAGAGAGAGGCAGAGCTCTTGTCAGTGACGACGACAGACGAGGTTCTGGGAAGTGAAGCCCATCGCTTACGAGCCAATATCCTACGAAAAATTATCCAACAAGTCGATAGAAAGGGAATGTAATCTCCTTATGAACTATTCAAAAGCCCTATTAGAAACGATTGAAGCCGCTCAAATCTTGGCGGGTCATTTTGAGTCCCAAACGCTAGATACCTGGCATATCCTAGTAGCCCTAGCCAATAATCCTTATAGTGTAGCTGGTTCCGTCTTAAGTGACTATCCTATGCAGATTGATGATTTTCAAGATGCGGCTGAGCACATTACGGGTCAAGTCTACCAACGGGATGGCCGCTATGAGGTATTTCCTTTTTCTTTCCGTGTCGAAGAAATCATGAAACGTTCCCAAGAGATTGCCCAGGCAGTCCATGCCAAAAGTCTTGGAACAGAGCATGTCCTCTTGGCGCTTCTTTTAGAACGGGGAACCTTGGCTTCTCAAGTATTGGAGTATGTCGGCTTCCGCTATGATGATCAGGAAGAGGGCATTAAAATCGTCGAGCTTCGTAAGAGCTTGGAACAACGAGCAGGTTGGGACAAGGAAGCTGTGAAAGCTATCCGTTCGCTCTATCGGGCCCAGCAACCCAATCGTCAAACCATGGGAAATATGATGGGCATGCCAGCCTCTACCAGCGGTGGTTTGGAAGACTACACCCGAGATCTGACAGAAATGGCTCGCAATGGCAGTTTGGAACCGGTGATTGGCCGGGGTCAAGAAATCTCGCGGATGATTCAGATTTTGAGCCGCAAAACGAAAAATAACCCAGTCCTGGTCGGGGATGCCGGTGTCGGAAAGACCGCTCTAGCCTTGGGCTTGGCTCAACGGATTGCCAGCGGAGATGTCCCGACGGAACTGGCTAAAATGCGGGTCCTAGAATTGGACTTGATGAATGTTGTCGCAGGGACGCGGTTCCGTGGAGATTTTGAAGAGCGGATGAACAACATCATCAATGATATCGAAGAAGATGGCCATGTCATCCTCTTCATTGATGAGCTCCATACCATTATGGGATCTGGCTCTGGGATTGACTCCACCTTGGATGCGGCCAATATCTTGAAGCCAGCCTTGGCTCGCGGGACCCTACGGACCGTAGGAGCCACTACGCAAGAAGAATACCAAAAACACATTGAAAAAGACGCTGCTCTGTCACGCCGCTTTGCTAAGGTCTTGATTGAGCAACCCTCTGTTGCAGATAGCATTGCGATTTTGCAAGGGCTCAAGAAGACCTATGAACGTCACCACCGTGTTCATATTACGGATGCGGCTATTGAGACAGCTGTTGTCTATGCCAATCGTTATTTGACCAGTCGC
Organism: Streptococcus sp. GS001; assembly: GCF_021595565.1. Lineage (NCBI taxonomy): Bacteria > Bacillati > Bacillota > Bacilli > Lactobacillales > Streptococcaceae > Streptococcus > Streptococcus sp. GS001. The sequence goes on along the minus strand of NZ_JACSYJ010000004.1, from coordinate 44,317 downwards.
CTCTTGCCTGACTCCGCCATTGACCTCTTAGATGAGGCAGCAGCGACCGTGCAAAACAAGGGGCCTCAAGCCGGTCTTCAGTCCGACTTGACAGCTGCCGATCAAGCCTTACTCAAGGGGCAGTGGAAAAAAGTTGCTCAGTTGCTAAAAGAAGATGCCAGTCCAAAAGGCTACCAGTTGGAAGTCAAAGAAGAGGATATCCTGAAGATGCTCAGTCAATTGTCAGGCATTCCTGTGGAGAAACTAACCCAAACAGCAGCTAAGAAATACCTTGAATTAGAAGCAGAACTTCATAAGCGCGTGATCGGTCAGGATCAGGCTGTCTCAAGTATCAGCCGAGCGATTCGTCGCAATCAGTCGGGAATTCGGTCTCACAAACGGCCAATTGGCTCCTTCCTCTTCCTCGGTCCGACTGGGGTCGGAAAAACCGAGCTCGCGAAGGCGCTGGCTGAAGTCCTCTTTGATGATGAGTCTGCTTTGATCCGCTTTGACATGAGTGAATATATGGAGAAATTTGCGGCCAGTCGTCTCAACGGTGCCCCTCCAGGTTATGTCGGTTATGAAGAAGGGGGCGAGTTGACGGAAAAAGTCCGCAACAAACCTTATTCAGTCCTCTTGTTTGATGAGGTGGAAAAAGCCCATCCAGATATCTTTAACGTTCTCTTGCAAGTCTTGGATGACGGTGTCTTGACCGACAGCAAGGGACGCAAGGTAGATTTCTCCAATACCATTATTATCATGACCTCAAACTTGGGAGCTACCGCTTTACGAGATGATAAGACGGTTGGCTTTGGAGCTAAGGATATTCGCTTTGACCAAGCCAATATGGAGAAACGCATCTTTGAAGAGTTGAAGAAGACCTATCGACCAGAGTTTATCAACCGGATTGATGAAAAGGTTGTCTTCCATAGCTTGACCAGTGATCAAATGCATGAGATTGTCAAGATTATGGTGAAACCGCTGGTTCAATCTCTAGCAGAGAAAGGCATTACTCTGAAATTCCAAGCGTCTGCTCTTAAATGGCTGGCGACTCACGGATATGATCCAGAGATGGGAGCACGTCCTTTGCGCCGAACCATCCAGACCCAGGTGGAAGACTACTTGGCAGAGATCCTCTTGAGAGGAGAAGTGGCTGAAGGGCAAACCCTCAAGGTAGGTGTTAAGTCTGGTCGGCTTAACTTCACGATTGACTAGGAGGATATGCAGTGCCTCTCAAACGCTTGACCCGAATCACCCTCTTAGCAGCCCTCTGTGTGGTGCTGAGACAAGCCTTTGCCTTCTTGCCCAATGTCCAACCCATTAGTGCCATTTTCTTTTTACTGGTGCTATTTGAAGACTGGCAATTTGCCTGTTTGGTGATGGCGGTCACCATGTTTACCTCGGCTTTTCTCTTGGGGATGAGTCCAGTGGTGCTCGCTCAGATACTGGCCTTTGGCCTCCTCTTGACTCTTTGGCGGGGGCTTTACCGCCACTTGTCTTTGCAAGTCCAAACCCTGGTGGTCGGCATCTTATCCTTTCTCTACGGGGTGCTGATTGACAGTCTTTATGCGGTCCTCTACCACATGCCCTGGTGGACCTATGCCCTGGTGAATGGCTTTAGCTTTAACCTAGCTCACGCCCTTTCCACCGCCTGTTTTTACCCTCTACTTTATGTAGTATTTAGGAGATTGTATCATGAAAAAAACACTTTATAGTTTCTTTGCTGTCCTAGCAGCTCTTGTATTGGTCAGTTGCGGACAAAGCAAATCATCGACTACGGAAAGCTCAGCTTCTAGCTCACAAGTAGCGAAAGAAAAACAAATTACCATTACGGTCAGTATCGCCCCTGAAGGGCAAGAAGCTCAAAGCAAGACCTTGAAGGTTGCTGAAAATGCCAACCTGATGGAAGTCCTGAAAGCTAACTACAAGATTGAGGAAAAGAGTGGCCTCATCACCTCGATCGATGGCGTAGCCCAGGACGAAAGCAAGGGACTTTATTGGATGTACAAGATCAATGGAGAGATGGCACCAAAAGGGGCAGCAGAAACAACTGTCCAAGATGGAGATACTATCGAATTTTATCAAGAAGTTTATCAATAAGAAAGAGAGTGAATGATTGGAGTAGAGCTCCAGTCATTCACTCTTTATTTGAAACTAGTTTCTATTTTTTATAAGACTTGCAAATCCTCTTGACTTCCCTATAGATAAATGTTACAATTATATTACAAAATGTAACAAATGTTACAAAAGAGAGGTGTTGCCATGAAAACGAAAGGAACCTTCTTTAGTCTATCTACCCTTGCTCTAACACCTGCTCTTCTCTTAAGCGGATGTGGATCAGAAAAGAAAAAGGAAACCAGTCCATCTTCAACTAGTAAAATTGCGCAAGTGAAACAAAGCTCTACTAGTAAAAAAGAAGAGAAAAAGACCGCAAGCAAAACCACACAAAGCACAGAAGTTGCACAATCACCTGCCATCGCTTCGAGCGAAACACAAGCGAGCCAAGAAAATCCATCAACTCCAGTGACACCAAGAGTTCCAGAAGCCAGTCAAGGCCTGGTTCCAACTCCTTCCAAAGAAACAAAACCAGCAGTGAACTCAGCACCAGAAAAACAAAAACGTCCTAGCTTGGAAGAAGGTCGCACGACTGCCAAAGAACAAGCCTCTAAGACAGAGAATCCACGCTATAAAGGTGTCTTGAGTTATGCCTCAGGGGATTATTCAGGAGCAGCAGGTAGTTGGACCGACGGTCGCGATACAGGCGTAACGATCGGACAAGGTGGACAAGTAACCATTCAAACTCCTGGTGGCGATGCAGTGGGCTATACAATTGGAAGCTATGAATACAACTTGGATCAAGGCCATTACCATGCTAGCTTGATTTCCACCCAAGATGGATCTGCAGCTAGCCTGGATATAGTTGTCGGTCAAGATGGTCAAGTGGCAAGTGTTCAAGTGATAGAAAATGGCCATGTGCATGCCTTGGTTCGGGAATAATGGCTCGCCACTGAGAAAATTAAAAAATGATTGAAATCAGAGATTCAATTCTGTATAATAACATACAGAATTGAATCTTTTTAATTTTTGTTTTACAAAATTATATTTTTTTATAAAAAGGTATTGACAGATTGAAATTATAGTTTATAATAAAATCATAAGCAAAACATGTTTTGACATTATGATAAAGGAGCCAGTTAGATGAAAGAAAGAGTGGCAGTGGTATTTGGAACGTTTGCCCCCCTTCATCAAGGGCATATTGATTTAATTCAACGGGCAAAACGCCAATGTGACCGCGTTTGTGTGATTGTCTCTGGTTACAAAGGTGACCGAGGAGAAGAAGTTGGCCTTCCTTTGCAAAAACGTTTTCGCTATATTCGAGAAGGTTTTTCAAATGATGAACTCACTCAGATTTATAAACTCGATGAGACAGAACTTCCTCGCTATCCCTTGGGATGGGAACCTTGGTTGAAAACCGCCTTAGAAACGATTCAATATGATTCTAAGAGAGAAGATTTAGTCTTCTTTGTTGGAGAGAAGACTTACCAAGAAGAACTTGAAGCGCGAGGTTTTGAAGCTCGCCTGCAGGAACGTCAATTTGGCATTTCAGGGACCCTCATCAGAGAGAACCCGAGCAAGTATTGGAAATACATTGCCCAACCCTTCCGCCGTCAGTTCACCAAGAAAGTCCTCATTATGGGGAGTGCTAGCAACGGGAAGACGACCTTGGCAAAAGATTTGGCCCGCTTCTATGATGCACCAGTGAGCTTAGAATATGCTCGCGAGTACCAGATTAGAAACAATGTACGGGATGATGAGTTGACCCCCAAGGACTATTATTATCTCCTACTCGGACAATACGATCAAACCTCAAAATTAATCGATAGTAGTGCCAATCGAGGGCTAGTGATTGCGGATACGAATTCTCTGGTGACGAAGGGCTATTACGACTACTATATGGAAGTAGAAGGCCCAGAGACCAGTATGACGGATACTTTTGACAACCTCTTCGTCAGTATCCTAGCTAAGGAAAAATGGGATCTGATTTTATTTGTTCAACCCATTGGATCCTATGTCAATGATGGCTTCCGTGATATGACCATGGCAGATGATGAAATTCGCAACAGTTTTTCAAATCACCTGGATCACCTCCGCCACCAATACCTCTCGGATATCCCTACAGCTTATCTCGGGCAAGACTACTTGGGGAATTACGAAGAAGCGAAGCGTGTCATCGATACGATTTATCAAGCTGATTAAAGGAGAAGCAGCATGAAACGACTACAAGAAAAAATTCAAACATTTGGGGAGCATTTAAAAAATGTCCATCGAGAAGCTGGCAAACTTGGCTTCGTAGGGATTATGAAACTCCTTTGGAAAGACCTATTCGCTGGTCGCACTTTGACACAATGGCTCTATTTGCTTGCTTTATCTAGCGTGCCCTTTGTCCTAGAGTTTACCAATCAGGAAGCAAGTCACGATTGGTTAGGGCTCTTTGCCTCCTGGACAGGAATCGTTTGTGTTATACTAGTAGCAGAAGGTCGGGCTAGTAACTATCTCTTTGGAGCAGTAAACTCAGCAATTTACCTCATCCTAGCCTTGAACAAAAACTTTTATGGAGAAGTTTTGACGACCCTGTACTTCTTCGTGATGCAACCAATTGGTCTCTATGTCTGGTTGTCGAATCGGATCAATGATCAGGGGGATGCAGAAGAATCTCACTTTGAGGCCAAGAAATTAACGCTAATGGAATGGATCAAGTATTTGGTCCTAACAGCTCTGATTTGGATCGGGATGGGCTACGCCTATAAAAGCATCCACAGTGCTCGGCCTTTCCGTGATAGTGTGACAGATGCGACCAATGGAGTCGGTCAACTTCTCATGACTGGTCTTTATCGCGAACAGTGGATTTTCTGGATTGCGACCAACCTCTTCAGTATCTACCTCTGGTGGGGAGAAAGCATCCATATTCAGGGAATGTATTGGGTCTACACCCTCAATAGCTTGGTTGGTTGGTACCAATGGAGCAAAGCTGTGAAAAAGGAGGCTATTTAGATGGCAACAAGCAGCATTCCGGAAGGGATGAACGAAAAGGAATACTACGAGACGGTCGTCAGCGAGGAAGAATTCCTCCGTTGGTATAAGGAGCAAGATCATCCCACCTATGAAAATCCAAGTGTAACTACCGATATGGTGGCCTACTGCTTTGTGGAGGGGCGTTTGAAGCTCTTGGTGATTCGCCGAAAAACCCACCCTTGTCAGCATCGGGTTGCCTTGGTTGGAGGATTCTTGCAAAAGCACGAGGATGCTATCCAGGCTTGTATCCGCGAAGTTCAAGAAGAAGTTGGACTAGAGTTGACCCATCAAAAGGTCGAGCAGTTAATGACAGTTTCGACTCCTGGTCGGGACCCACGGGGCTGGGTCATCACCATCGCCCACCTGGTCTATTTGCCTGCGGAGGCCGTCAATCTGGTCCGAGCTGGAGATGATGCCAAAGAAGTTCTCTTCCTCGATGTGGACTTCAAACAAGGGGAATGTTCCCTAGATGGTCGTGTCTTGGCAGCTGAAGATTTTGCCTTTGACCACTATGAGATTGTGCAAGAATCCATCAAGCGGATCCAAGGGCGCTTAACTTGGAATCCGACTTTCCTCCATCTCTTAGAAGAGCCTTTTACTGTATACGAAGCAACCGAATTGGTGAACCTAATCCATCCAGATAAGGAAATTTTGACCAACAACTTCCTCGTGACCTATGGCTCTTACGTTGAAGAAGTAGGGGTTAAGCGGGTGCCTAAGAAAAAACCGCGCAAGACCTATCGCTGGAAAGAAAGTGAATCTCAAGCGGATCAATAAGATACAAAAGAGGCTGGGACAAAAGTCCTAGCCTCTCAATTGTTTTTGGATTGTCGAGCAAGACGCAGTGGTTGAGTGGGCTCTACTACGCTGATTTCATCAGCTTTTACAGCCCTACTCAACTGTGCGGAGGTGGGACGACGAAATCGAATTCTAACGAATGACCGATTTCTGTCCCACTCTCTTTTTGTCATTAAGCTTTTTCTAATTGTAAAAGTTCTTCAATCTCAGCTAGAGTGCTAGCTTGCGAGATGGCTCCGCGGAGTTTGGCTGCGCCAGATGTTCCACGAAGGTAGTGAGGGGCTAAGCCGCGGAATTCGCGAACGGCAATGTGCTCACCCTTGAGATTGATCAAGCGCTTCAAGTGCTCATAAGCAATCTTCATCTTGTCTTCGAAGGTCAAATCAGGCAGAATTTCTCCTGTTTCAAAGTAGTGATTGATTTGATTGAAGAGGTAAGGATTCCCCATAGCAGCACGGCCGATCATGACTGCATCTGCACCAACTTCTTCGATCCGTTGTTTGGCGTCTTGCACCGTCCGGATATCTCCGTTGGCGATGAATGGGATCTTGGTCAGAGCTTGTGCAACCTTATGAAGGGTCTCAAGGTCTGCATGACCAGTGTACATTTGCTCCCGGGTCCGTCCGTGCATAGCAAGGGCAGAAACACCTGCAGCTTCTGCAGCAAGGGCATTCTCAACTGCTAGAGAAGGGTCCGACCAACCTGTCCGCATTTTGACAGTGAGGGGGATATCAAGGACAGATTGGACCTTGTTGATAATAGAGTAGATCTTGTCTGGGTCCTTGAGCCACATCGCACCCGCTTCGTTTTTCACGATTTTATTGACGGGGCAGCCCATGTTGATATCCACGATATCAGTCTTGGTGTTTTCTTGGATGAATTCTGCCGCGCGTGCGAGGCTATCTTCGTCGCTCCCAAAGAGCTGGATTGATACTGGATTTTCTCCCTCATCGATATGGAGCATATGCAGGGTCTTTTCGTTGTTGTATTGGATCCCTTTATCAGAGACCATTTCCATGACCACAAGGCCAGCTCCGAGTTCTTTCGCAATGGTCCGGAAAGCTGAGTTGGTCACACCGGCCATGGGGGCTAGGACCGTCCGGTTTGGGATCTCGACGTTCCCAATCATAAAAGGTGTATTAAGATTTGTCACGAATGAGTTCCTCCAAGTCGTTTTCATCAAAGTGGTAAGTTGTCTGACAGAATTGGCAAGCGATTTCCGCGCCATGGTCTTCGTCCTTCATTTCTTGAAGGTCTTTGGCTGGTAAGCTTGCCAAGGCATTCATGAAGCGTTCCTTGCTACAGTCACACTGGAAGCGGATCTCTTCTTCTGAGAGACGCTTGTATGGTTCGTCACCATAGATGGCAGTAAGAAGGGCTTCAATATGGTCGTCAGAGGCTAAAAGGGTAGAAATGGCCGGCATTTCTTGGATCCGTTTTTCAAAGCTGGCAATTTCTTCTTCCTTGGCATTTGGCAAGACCTGCACCAAGAAACCACCGGCAATCTTGACCTTGTCTTCTTCATCAAGGAGGACATTGAGCCCAACCGCAGATGGCGTTTGTTGGCTTTCAGTCAAGTAATAAGCTAGGTCTTCACCGATTTCTCCAGTGACGAGAGGTGTCATGGAATGATAAGGATTGCCTGTGCCGTAGTCGGTAATCACTAGGAATTCCCCGTTTCCGACAAATGGTCCGACCACGACTTCACCGGTCGCTGTTTTCTTGATATCCACACCAGGATTTTGCACGTAGCCTTTGACGTTTCCTTGAGTATCTGCCACAGTGATGATAGCACCAAGTGAGCTAGTGCCCAGGATTTTCACTGTTATCTTGGTGTTTCCCTTTTCATTGGCTGCGAGAATTTGACTTGCGATCAGGGTCCGACCGAGGGCCACAGTTGAGCTTGCTTGTGTCTGATGGTATTCTTGGGCTGCTCGCACGGTCTCTGTACTGTCTAGTACAAAGGCACGGAAGGAGCCACTTTCTGAGATAGTTTTAATAATTTTGTCCATAGCTTCTATTTTAGCATAAAATAGAAAAACAAGCGCGGGCCTGCGCTTGTTTTTGGGGATTAGGAAGAATTTTAAGACCAAAAATAGTATAATAAAACAAAGGAGGCTAGCATGAACCAATCTTTGAAAACGGCAGTCTATGGTTTGGCGGTAGCTGATGCATTAGGGGTTCCGTATGAATTTTTAACCCGAGGCAGTTTTAAAGCGGTTGAGATGGTGGGCTATGGAAGCCAACAGTAACTGGCTGGAACTTGTTCAGATGATACTAGCCTTGTATTCGCGACCTATGATTCTTTTTAGGAAAAAGGGAAGATTTCCTCTGCTATATGCAGGAGAGGTTTGAAATTTGCTTGTTAGAGGATGATTTTACAGCAAATGACTTGCTATTTTAAACTTGTAGGAGGACCATGCTTAATCTTTTTAGGTTATCATCTAAAACTCTACCTCGGTTACAAAACAAAAACGCAGAGACATCTTCTGCGTTTTCTTACTTTATAGGTCCATTTCTGGGAAAAGTTTAGCTAGTATTTTCGGAGTAATGCTTTGTCCCGGCCCCTCAGCACAATAGGTGTGCATATACATAGAAGGATTGAAGTTGAGCTCGATGCAGGTACAGTTGGGATTTTCCTTTGTGGAAATAGCAGAGCTGTCAGGGATGATGAGATCAACGCCACAGGCCCAGGCTCCCATAGCCTTTGCCATGTCCGCAGCGAGTTCCCTATAAGATGGGTGCATGCTGTCTGTGACATCAATCGAGTCTCCGCCAGTAGAAATGTTGGAATTGCGCCGCAAGTCAACCTTGACTCCAGCAGGCAGGATATCATCTGCTCCATAGCCTTGCTGGTCCAGCATGAGCAGTTCAATGTCCCCCAGTTCAATGATTTCAAGCGGTGAACGATGATCTCGGCCCCGCAGAGGATTGTCATTTTTGATGGCAATCAATTCTCTCACGGTATGCTGACCGTCTCCGACGACATTGGCCGCCACTCGCAAGAGGACTGCTTGGCATTGTCCGTCTAAGACAAAGAAACGGTACTCCGTTCCAGCGATAAATTCCTCCACTAAGACGGCGACATCTTCTGAAAAAGCAATCTCCAGAGCCTTGTGATAAGCTTCCAGGCTAGCTGGCTCTTGGAAGATAGAGATGCCCAGTCCGAAGTTAGTTGACTTGGGTTTGACAACAATTTCTCGGTTCTTAATCAAAGGGTAGTAGGCCAGTCCCTCTTCTAGAGAAGAAAATTCTGCTCCAGCCGGAACGGGAAAGTCAGCTGCTGCCAAAATCTTTTTGGTGACTGTTTTATTGGCCATGGCCAAAGGGATGACATAGTTATCCTTGGAGGTCATATTGCCGTTCTTGACATATTCTACATGACTACCATGCCAAAGCTTGAGAAATTGGTCCTTTTCATCTAAAATTTCGACATTTAGCCCCTTTTGAATAGCATCAAAGAGTAGCATCTGGGTGGACAGTTCCATATTTTCGTAGCCTTTGAGGGCATAAGGAGCAGTCCAGGCATAGCGGTGGTATTCTTCTGCTTTTTCTAGACCAAAAGCTGTTAAGGAATCTTGCTGGATATGGGGCAGGAGCTGTCCTGACAGTGTCAGCTGAGGATGTAAGAGAGCCTCTCTCATCTGGTCCAGCAAAGTTTGATAGTAAGTTGGCAGTTCAAAATGCTGGATGAGCTCTTCCATGGCTTGGAGAAGGGCTGAGCTGTCTGCCTCATCTGGCAGGGCAGTCAGCGGGTGGCTACAAGCAATTTTCTGGTTCAAATCATGGGCAGCTTTTAATACTGCATCAACATTTTCTACATCATCTAGCCAGAGCAGGCCCAGTAAAAAGAGATGGACAGTATCTAAGGTCTCTTGGCTAATGCCCAAATGGTCAAAAGGATTGAGATCGAAGCAGCGGAATTCCAGATAGGTGATACCCTGCTCCAGATAGGCGCGATTGTGCTTCTGTCCACGGAAGCGAACGGCTGAGTAAAATTCTTTTTCAGCACTGAGCTCGCCAGACTGAACGTAGTTTTCAATATCGGTTACATATTGCTCCAAAGAAGTGTAGGACACCTGAATATTCTCGTCATTGACATAGCCATAGTCGCTGTTGCGAAAAGAGCGGATAGGCTGCGGGTATTCCTGACTGTAGAAGCCGGCTTCTGCCAGAGGAGCAGCACCGTAGAGATAGGTTAAGAGCCATCGGAAACGCAGAAAGTTTCGAGCCAGTTTGAGATAGAGGTCATTTTTAAAGTCCTTGAGTAAATGATAGGAGCTGACTTGAAAGAGAGCAGCGACCAGATCTTTCCCTAGCTCCATGTTGTAGTGGATGCCAGAGATGGCCTGTAGTTTTTTGCCATATTTTTTCGCTAAACCCTCTCGGTAGTGGCGTTCGTATTCGTTTTCCAGACGGGCGATGATAATATCTTCTTCAGTCAGCTGCGGTGGCATGGACAGAGGCCACAGGCATTCACTCTGGTCAATTGAGCGGCCTGCCACATCGCTGATAGCTCCCAGTAAGCGCCGCGCTTCCTTAGTAGAGTGAGCAATAGGTGTAATTAGTTCCAGTTGTTGTTCGCTGAAGTCTGTTTGGATGGTCGGGTGGAAATTGCGGGAACCAAGCTGACTCGGATGAGCAGTTTGAGCTAAGTGTCCATCAGTTGTCACTCGCAGATTTTCCCTCTCCAGACCAAAGGTCGCTTGGAGAATAGGGCTTGATGTATCCAGTTTCTGCAGTAATTGATTAATCGTCATCGTTTCACCGTCCTATGGTAGTTATTTTAGTCTATTACAAACGGAAAAAGAAAGCAAATTTCCGCTACGATTTTACAAAAATTCCGAACTTTTATTTTAAATTAAGTACTAAAATTCAGAAAATACATATTTTGTAAAAATGTAATTCGTCTACATAAGAGAAAAAACAAATGAAATGATGAACCCTCCTTGAAAAATTGTCAAATTTTTCATATAATGAGGTATAAAACATAATCGCAGGTGAGATTCCTGCCTGCTTTTCAAGAAAGGACGAGCTATATAGCTCAGACAAAGATATGACATCAGTAGTTGTTGTAGGAACCCAGTGGGGAGATGAAGGAAAAGGGAAGATTACAGACTTCCTATCAGCCAATGCAGAAGTCATTGCTCGCTACCAAGGTGGGGACAATGCCGGTCACACCATCGTGATTGATGGCAAAAAGTTCAAGTTGCACTTGATTCCTTCTGGTATCTTCTTCCCTGAAAAGATCTCTGTGATTGGAAATGGGGTGGTTGTCAACCCGAAATCATTGGTCAAAGAGTTGGCTTATCTCCATGAAGAAGGGGTATCAACAGACAGCCTTCGCATTTCTGACCGTGCCCATGTCATCCTTCCTTACCACATCGAATTGGACCGTCTCCAAGAAGAGTCAAAAGGGGACAACAAAATCGGAACGACCATCAAAGGGATTGGACCAGCTTACATGGACAAGGCTGCGCGTGTGGGAATCCGGATCGCGGATCTTTTGGACCGCGACGTCTTTGCAGAACGCCTGCGCATCAACTTGGAAGAAAAGAACCGTCAATTTACCAAACTCTATGAAGCAGAGGCTCTTTCCTTTGACGATATCTTCGAAGAATACTATGAATATGGTCAACAAATCAAACAATATGTAACCGATACTTCCGTCATCTTGAACGATGCTTTGGACAACGGCAAGCGCGTGCTCTTTGAAGGAGCCCAAGGGGTTATGTTGGATATCGACCAAGGGACCTATCCATTTGTAACCTCTTCAAACCCAGTCGCAGGTGGGGTGACCATCGGATCAGGTGTCGGCCCAAGCAAGATTGATAAGGTGGTCGGTGTATGTAAAGCCTATACCAGCCGTGTTGGTGATGGCCCATTCCCTACGGAGCTCTTCGATGAAGTAGGGGACCGGATCCGTGAAGTCGGCCATGAGTATGGTACAACAACAGGTCGGCCTCGTCGTGTTGGTTGGTTTGACTCAGTTGTCATGCGCCATAGCCGTCGTGTGTCAGGAATTACCAACCTTAGCTTGAACTCGATCGACGTATTGTCAGGCTTGGATACGGTGAAAATCTGTGTAGCCTACGACTTAGATGGGGAACGCATCGACTACTACCCAGCAAGCTTGGAGCAACTCAAACGTTGCAAACCGATCTATGAAGAGTTGCCAGGTTGGTCAGAAGACATCACAGGTGTCCGCCACTTGGATGAGCTTCCAGAAAATGCCCGCAACTATGTGCGCCGGATCGGTGAATTGGTTGGTGTGCGTATTTCAACCTTCTCGGTTGGACCAGATCGTGACCAAACCAATATCCTTGAAAGTGTCTGGTCAAGTAAATAATCAAATAAAAGTTGGGAGATTTCTCTCAACTTTTTTACTTCTTAAGATTACTTTAAGTCCTGTGGTTTATACTAAGAGCATAAACAAAGACCTCCCAACTTTGTTTAGCACTCTTAACTTTTTTTCATAATATCTCCCTATAAGAAGTCACCCATTGGTGGCTTTTTTTGTAGCTTCATCATATAATAGAACAAGAACATAAAAAGTAAGTGAGTGTACAAGTGAGAGACTATACCCTAGAAGAGAAAGAAGCTTTTATGCGAGAGGCTTTAAAAGAGGCAGAGATCGCCTTGGCCCATGAGGAAATTCCTATTGGCTGTGTCATTGTCAAAGACGGTGAGATCATTGGACGTGGGCACAACGCGCGAGAAGAATTGCAGCGAGCGGTCATGCATGCGGAGGTAATGGCGATCGAAGAAGCCAATCAGCAGGAAGAGAGCTGGCGTTTGCTGGATACCACCCTATTTGTGACCATTGAACCCTGTGTCATGTGCAGTGGCGCCATCGGGCTGGCCCGGATCCCTCAGGTAGTCTACGGTGCGACCAATCAGAAGTTTGGTGGAGCAGGGAGTCTCTACGACATTTTGACAGATGAACGTCTCAATCACCGGGTGGAAGTAGAAACAGGAATCTTGGAAGCAGAATGTGCAGCCATCATGCAGACCTTTTTCCGCCAAGGTCGGGAACGAAAAAAACAAGCCAAGCTCGCAGCCAAGGCCGAAACACAAGAATAAAACCCAGACCTTTGCAAAATCCACAAATTATGATATAATACCTATCGGAGCAACAGTTCTGCGTGAAGCGGGTCAGGGGAGGAATCCAGCAGCCCTAAGCGAAGTGAACTGTGTGCTCTTTTTCTATGTACCTTAGTGAATCAAGTCCAAGGGACGAAGATGAACTTAGGTGCATTGACGCAGTTCGAGCAAAGCGAGAACTACGTTCCGAAATATATAGAGTCAACTCCAAGGCGTAGATGAATCCTAGAGCAATGGATGCAGTTTTTCCCGTTAGGGAAAAAGCTGTAAACCGATGAAGTTTTTAGTGAATCAAGTCCAAGGGACGCAGATGAATTCTAGAGTAGTGGATGGGAGTGGAACAGAACGTTTGTTCGTAGTTCCACCCCCGCAAAGCTGATTATGTTTTCTTTTGAGCTTAAAAAGCGAAAGAAGAAACAAATCAGCTACTGCGTTAAATTGCTTAACTAAAATTTATTTGGGGATGAACGATTAGTCGCCGATAAAATACCCTAACGAAACAAGACTGCAAGTCTTATCCGCCACCTCAAAGCAGTGCTTTGAGAAAACAGCTGTTGCGTTAAACTGCTTAACTAAAATTCATTAGCGGATTCAAAGAATAATTGCGTGAAAATGGAGCTTCATCAGTAGCTTCTTTTTTTGTATATTCTGATCAAAATAAGGCGCCATATGCAAACGATTGCTATTGCGTCGTTGCTTGATTTGTGAAAATAAAAAAATTAGCAAATGAAAACGTTTTACAGGGTGGTTTCCCTTGATTAAATCCCGGTAAAGCGATATCATAGAGAAGAAGAAATTTTGGAGGAATACTATGTCACATATTAAATTTGATTATTCAAAAGTATTAGACAAATTTGTTGCACCACATGAAGTGGAATACATGCAAGCACAAGTTACAGCAGCAGACGAATTGATCCGCAAAGGAACTGGTGCTGGTAGCGACTTCTTGGGTTGGTTGGACCTTCCTGAAAACTATGACCGCGAAGAATTTGACCGCATCTTGAAAGCTGCTGAACAAATCAAAGCAGACAGCGATGTTTTGGTCGTTATCGGTATCGGTGGATCTTACCTTGGTGCTAAAGCTGCCATTGACTTCTTGAACCACCACTTTGCAAACTTGCAAACAAAAGAAGAACGTAAAGCACCACAAATCCTTTACGCTGGGAACTCAATCTCATCAACATACCTTGCTGACTTGGTAGAGTACGTAGCAGACAAAGACTTCTCAGTCAATGTGATTTCTAAATCAGGTACAACAACTGAGCCAGCCATCGCTTTCCGTGTCTTCAAAGAACTTTTGGTTAAGAAATACGGACAAGAAGAAGCCAACAAACGTATCTACGCAACAACTGATCGCCAAAAAGGTGCTGTTAAGGTTGAAGCAGACGCTAATGGTTGGGAAACATTTGTTGTTCCAGATGATATCGGTGGACGCTTCTCAGTATTGACAGCCGTTGGTTTGCTTCCAATCGCAGCATCAGGAGCTGACATCAAAGCTCTTATGGAAGGTGCGAATGCAGCTCGCAAAGACTACACTTCAGATAAAATCTCTGAAAACGAAGCTTACCAATATGCAGCTGTTCGTAACATCCTTTACCGTAAAGGCTATGCAACTGAAATCTTGGTAAACTACGAGCCATCTCTTCAATACTTCTCAGAATGGTGGAAACAATTGGCTGGTGAGTCAGAAGGTAAAGACCAAAAAGGTATTTACCCAACTTCAGCTAACTTCTCAACAGACTTGCACTCATTGGGTCAATTTATCCAAGAAGGAACTCGTATCATGTTTGAAACAGTTGTTCGTGTTGACAAACCACGTAAGAACGTGATTATCCCTACATTGGAAGAAGACCTTGACGGACTTGGATACCTCCAAGGAAAAGACGTTGACTTCGTTAACAAAAAAGCGACTGACGGTGTTCTTCTTGCCCACACTGACGGTGACGTGCCAAACATGTACGTGACTCTTCCTGAGCAAGATGCCTTCACTCTTGGATACACTATCTACTTCTTCGAATTGGCCATCGCCCTTTCAGGTTACTTGAACGCTATCAACCCATTTGACCAACCAGGTGTTGAAGCTTACAAACGTAACATGTTTGCCCTTCTTGGTAAACCAGGATTTGAAGAATTGAGCAAAGAACTCAACGCTCGTCTATAATAGACAGACAAAACGATCTCGAAAGAGGTCGTTTTTTAATCGCTTTCCATATCTCAGAATGAGGTGGAAAAATAGACTGTTTTATGATATAGTAGAACTACTATATTTATACTTTGCACGTCAAACTATGATCACAAAAAAGTAGAAAGAACGATAAGCGAAGGTTGTTAGTAAAGGAGAGATTATGACAACAGAAGACAAGACATCTTTTGGAACACAAGAGGGACAAACTGTTCAAGAGCCTTTTGGAACACAAGAGGGACAAACTGTTCAAGAGCCTTTTGGAGCACAAAACGAACAAACTGTTCAACCACCTCTTGAAGCCCAAACGGGTCAAACCGTCCAAGACCCTTTTGGAGCACAAGGGGGGCAGGCTGCTCAAGAACCTCTTGAAGATTCAATGGGCCAAAACTTCCAAGACCCTTTTGGAGTACAAAATGGCCAAACAGCTTATGAGCCATTTGGTGCACCAGGAGCGCAAGGCTTCCAACAGTCTTCTCCAGTAGAAGGACCACAAACTGGAGGACAGGAACAATTTTTCCAAAATCAAGCGCCACAGGTAGAAAACAATCCTTTCTACCAACAAGGGAACCCTCAAGCCTTTCAATCACAATGGAATGTTCAGCCAAAACCGAAGAGTGGACGGACTAACTTTATCGTCTTTTCTATTCTTGCCCTCTTTCTTGGTGGCTTGATCGGTGGTGGAGCTGGCTATTTCTGGGGACATTCATCTAAGCCTCAAGCAGATGCCAAACGTACCAAACGATTAGACCGTGCTAGTGAAGAAGCTAAGAAAACAAAGACAGGCTTTATTACAGAAAAGGATGAGGTTATCTTTACTTGGACCCTAAAAGACCTTGCTGCATTAAGTTATAGCAACAAGGACGGTTATGGCTTGACTGCTGATCAGATTGTTGAAACTTATGGATTGGCTACCAGTGTCGATTATGAAAAGAAAGGCATGACTCTTACTTGGGATCGTGCAAAGAACGCCTCTCACCAGAATGTTTATTTCAAATTTGAAAAAGTGGATGGCAACTATTATTTGAAATCTGTAGAAGCCTTTAACTTGGAAGAAGTCTATGCGAGTGAAGACGACGAAGATGAAGATACTTCTACAGATCGTGAGATGAGCACGAAAGAATTCAAAGATCTGAAAAAAGGAGATAAGAAAACTGGTAAAGGTGGAACCTCCTTATTGGAAGTTTTGAAGAAACATAAACAAAATGTTCAAATAGGTACAGAGACAAAAATCACTGCTGATGGAGAAGAGTATGACTCTACTCGAGTGGTTGCAAAGATCAACCTTAAAGTGGGAGACGATTATAAGACATTACGCTTCTTAGCACAACCAGATGGGGACTTCTTATACATTGGTCCAGAACGTTTTTAATATAGAGGAGATAGATGAAAGATGAATACGAATCAATCACAGGCACCATTTGGTGTGCCAGAAACTGGTGATCAAAAGAAGCCAGGGAAAGGTCTGTTAATTGCTTGTATTAGTGGCTTTGCGGTCTTAGGAGTCATTATCGGTCTCTTCGTCGGCCATTCTATGGGTGCAGCAAATAGTGCTAAAAGTTCCTATCCTGCCCTTCATCCGAAAGCTGATGCAGGGGAATCAAAACGCGATCAGTCTGGAAAGTATATTGATCCAGAAGATACTGATTTTACATGGAACATTACTGATTTGGCTGACCTCGAGCTTGGTACTTACTCAACTTCAAATTTGGGAACATCCATTGAAGATGTTGTGGATAAGCACGGAAAAGCTTTACAAGGTTCATTTAGAAGAGATCTCATTGATTTAGAGTGGGGCGAGTTAAAAGAAGATCAGGATGATACCTATTCTCAATACCATACCGTTCGTGATATGAGATTGACCTTTAAGAAAGAGGGGGATACCTATTATTTACAGGACCTCTATTATTCAGGGGATTATAACGAAGCTGAGGACAATTTCATGACCTCTTCTTACTATGACAAGCTTAAAGTCGGGGATTCCAAAACTGGTAAGGATGGCGTTTCTTACAAGGAAGTGTTGAAAGATAATACCATTTATTCTCTCTCCTTGTCTGCAGATGAAGACTACAAAACTAATGATATTGTGACTACCATGACAATCCGTTTTAAATCTTCAACTTCAGACCAATATAAGTTAACGTTTGTGAAACAATCAGACGGCGATTTCCTTCTTGCTAAAAAAGGTGACGACTAAGATTGGTCACTTTCCTGCCTCACAATGGTAGGGAAAAGAAAGGAAGAAACTCAACTTTCCTAAAGCTAGAAAAAGAGGCTGGGACAAAAGTCCTAGCCTCTCAATTATTTTTGGATTGTCGAGCAAGACGCAGTGGTTGAATGGGCTCTACTACGCTGATTTCATCAGCTTTTACAGCCCTACTCAACTGTGCGGAGGTGGGACGACGAAATCGAATTCTAACGAATTACCGATTTCTGTCCCACTCTCTTCTCTATTCTAGCTAGGACTGGCTATTTATGGTATAGTAGGATATGTTGCTAAAGGAAATAGGCGTGAACAGTTGGACGGAAAGGGATACAGATTCGATCACAGAATGGATAATGTAAAGGAAACAATAAGAAAACATCTGAAGGCCCTCCTGGTTTTCATCCAAAAAAGAGGGATTGTTTTAGGAATCCTCGCAATGCTGGGAGTAGGCTATGAGCTTGCTGCTTCTGGGAGGCCACAAGAACAGCTGAATACAGACCAGCAAGTGACCTTTCATCAGGAAGAAGCTTATCTGCAGGACTTCCTGGCGAAATCAGATCACCCAGAAGTTGGGGTGAATTTGGAGGAGTTGCTGGAGTTTAAAATAGGAGATGCGACTGGTGGTCCAAGCACCAAGGGGACGACACCAGAGGCTCTGGTTAAAAAATTAGGGGGAGCCAAGCAAGCTCGACTCGAGTCAAAAGCTACAACGCAGCTCCTTCGTCTAAGCTATGGAACGACACAAGATGGACGAGATAGATACCAATTTGAATTTACCCATATGAAGGATGGCTACTATCTAACGGCTATTCAGGGCTATCAGCCAACTTCTAAGGATCATCTGGAAAGTAAACAGCTGAAAAAGGTAGCCTTTACCAATCTTGCTAGTGGGAAAGAGAAAACCGGCATGAAGCTTGAAGACATTTTACAAAAGATAGGCTTGCCACAATCATTGCTTTTGAATCATAAGGATGGCAAAACGGCTTTAGTCCTGACCTACCGTGCACAAGAGGGGCTCGTCTTTCTCACTTTGCAAGCCCAAAATGATGCTCGCTATCATCTAGTCAAGGTCGAATAAGGAGGAGTAAATGGATACAGTCATCAAGAAGTTAACAATTCCTAGTCTCCTGCTGCTAGCGCTCCTCCTAGGGATGGGGTTAGAGGTCCTTAGTCATCCACCGAAAAGTTCTACAGCGATAAGCGAAATAAGGAACTTGTCAACTTTTAAAGCGAAAGAATTTCAAGGGGAGCGACTCTTAAAAGAAACGAATGAAAAAAAGGATTCGTCATGGACCTTGGAACAGATCGAGCACATTCCTCTATCGATAAAGAACCAAAACGGTAGCCTGAAGCAGACTGGAAGTCGCCTGGAGACCCTTCTGAAGGAGATGGGCCACCCCCAAGAGAAAGTCCTCTTTCAATCTACAGCAAGCAAGCAACCCAGTCTCTCTCTTCTCTATCGATGGGACGACAGAGGAAAGGGAGCCTCCATCCGTTTGCTTTTTAGCAAGGGGGCAGATGGGAGCTATCTGCTAGAAGAGATTGACGCGAGTCTGGCCAATCTAAATCGGGAGGGGAAAAAAGCTTTTTCAGAAAAGGTTTATCAAGGTTTGGAGCCTGGGGAAAAGATAGATCTTAAGGCATTGTTAGCCAACTATCAGGGCCTACAATCCTTCGTCCGACGCCAGATCGGGCCTGAACAGGAAGGTTTTCAATTATCCTATCAGGATGAGAAGGGAAAAACTTATTTATTGGAGCTGGAACATGTAGACGGTTCCTATTCCTTGTTGCGCAAGAGTCAACTAGATCCTAAGAAACAAAGTTAAGTAAAAAGAAGGGAAAATGGAATGGAAAAAGGTAGACAGATTCAAAGAGAATGGACTAGGTTCCCAAGTAGGAATCGGGAAGTGTCTGAGGTCTTTTCGGATCGTGGGCCTGAAGGAGAAGCTTTTGAAAGTCCCAGTCTTCGGAGCTATCAAAAAGGGGTAAAGAGAAGTGTCCGTGAGGATGCTTTTCGAGGAGCGGGCTTGCCCCGTTTTGGTTCTCTTTTTGCAGTTGCTGTGGGGATGGTTATCGTCTTTAGTCTCTCCATTATAGCGCTTGGTTATGTAAGCAGTTTTCTCAATAAGACAGAGCAGGATAGCCCAGTAAGTAAAAAACAGGACCGTCATTCTTTCAGTTCAACATCCTCTAAACAATCATCTGCCTCCTCTAGCCAACCATCAGAATCTTCTAGCCAAACAAAGGAAGAGAAGAGTGAGTCAGAAAAGAAATCGAAGCAGCTGACATCCGAAAATTCTCCCTATGTGGATGAAAACAATGGCGTTCACTCTTTTAGTTTGGACGAGTTGCTGAACTTGATCCATCATAAGAAATTAGAGTTTGTAACGCCGGAGGAAACGGTTGAACACTTTGGGAAAGCTTGGAATGGTAATTATTCCTATTTTAGCCCAGAACAACAAGGCACACATTTAACCTATAAACAGCCAGATCAATTTGGTTTTGTTTATATTAGTTTTAAGAAGATTGATGATACAGAAAAGATAACTAGTTTAAGTGTAGGTAACAATAAAAGTAAGCTAGGTGAACCTACCAAAACCACAGATGAATTTCAAGCTCTGATGCCTCAGGATGGGCAAGAAGGGATGGAGATCCGAGAAGCAGCTTCTCAATTGGGAAATCCAGATTCCATGATTTTTATTATTCTCAATCCTGGAGAAGTGGATACCATCGCTCTAGTCTATTCAACTACAGATAGCAAACGAGTCTATTTGTATTTTAACGAAAATTCGGATCAATACCGATTGAAAAAAATAGTGGTCCAATAGGAACCAAAATGACAGGAACTAACTGTAACCATTTGACTAGGTCGCGATTTAGTGTGTCCATTAAATTATGCTATAATAGTAAAATCAAAGAGTTCAAAAGGAGCCTATCTTCCTAGAGGACTGACTACATAGAACAAGAGGTATCGCCATGACTGCACAAAAAATGACTGCACAAGAAATTATCGCCTTTATCGGCAATGCAGAAAAGAAAACCAACGTAAAAGTGACCTTTGAAGGGGAATTGGCAGGAGAGCTTCCAGCATCCGTTGTAAAGCTAGGCAATGTCCTATTTGGAGACTGGAAAGAGATAGAGCCCCTTCTTGCCAACTTAACAGAAAACAAAGACTATATCGTAGAGCAAGATGGTCGCAATTCAGCGGTACCTTTGCTGGACAAGCGTTATTTGAATGCCCGGATTGAACCGGGTGCGATCATTCGAGATCAGGTGACCATTGAAGACAATGCGGTAATCATGATGGGAGCCGTCATCAATATCGGGGCTGAAATTGGTGCGGGGACCATGATCGATATGGGGGCTATTCTTGGTGGCCGTGCAACGGTTGGTAAAAATAGCCATATCGGAGCAGGAGCAGTCCTTGCAGGTGTCATTGAGCCAGCCTCTGCAGAACCAGTTCGTATCGGGGACAACGTTTTGGTGGGAGCCAACGCCGTCGTCATAGAAGGGGTTCAAGTTGGTAATGGCTCCGTCGTAGCTGCGGGTGCGATTGTTACCCAAGATGTGCCTGAAAATGTAGTAGTAGCAGGTGTGCCTGCGCGCGTGATCAAGACGATTGACGAACAGACGCAACAAAAAACAGCACTTGAGGATGCCTTGCGTAACCTTTAATAGAGGAATAAGAAAAGGAAGCTGGGGGATACCTCGGCTTCTTCTCAAAAGAGGAAGATGGATATGACACTTGATTTAGTAAAAATTCGACGGGATCTGCATCAAATCCCAGAAATTGGACTAGAAGAATTCAAAACACAAGCCTATCTCTTGGAGCGTATCGCTGAAATTACCGAAGGAAAAGAGTTCGTCGAGCAGCGGACCTGGCGGACAGGAATCTTAGTCTTTTTGAAGGGCTCCAATCCAGAAAAGACCATTGGCTGGCGGACCGATATCGATGGCCTGCCCATTATCGAGCAAACTGGCCTTGACTTTGCCTCCCGCCACGAAGGTCGGATGCATGCCTGTGGCCATGATGTTCACATGACCCTAGCCTTGGGCTTGTTGGAGCAACTGGTCCAAGTACAACCGAAGAACAATCTCTTGTTTCTCTTTCAACCAGCCGAGGAAAATGAAGCTGGAGGCATGCTCATGTATGAGGATGGGGCCTTTGGAGACTGGTTGCCCGATCAATTCTACGGCCTCCATGTCCGTCCAGACTTAAAGGTAGGCGAGATCGCGACCAATCGGGGGACGCTCTTTGCGGGGACCTGTGAAGTGAAGCTGACCTTTAAAGGAAAAGGAGGACACGCCGCCTTTCCCCATGAAGCCAAGGATGCCCTGGTCGCTGCCAGCTATTTTGTCACCCAGGTCCAAACCATTGTTAGCCGGAATGTTGATCCTATCGAGGGGGCAGTTGTGACCTTCGGTTCCATGCATGCGGGGACGACCAATAACGTCATTGCAGAGACGGCCTTTCTGCATGGGACCATCCGGACCCTGACCATGGAAATGAACCTCTTGACCCAGAAACGACTCGAGACGATTGCGAGAGGGATTGCAGATGCTTTTGATATGGACCTAGAGTTGGAACTCAAGCAAGGGGGCTATTTGCCGGTGGAAAACAATCCAGACTTGGCAGATGAACTGATGACCTTCTTTGATCAAGCAGAAGATGTGACCTTGATTGATATCCTACCCGCCATGACTGGAGAGGATTTTGGATATCTCTTGTCAAAAGTGGATGGAGTCATGTTCTGGTTGGGAGTGGACAGTCCTTATGCCCTTCATCACCCTCAGATGAGTCCTAAGGAAGAAGCCCTGCACTTTGGTGTCAAGGCTATTAGTCCTTTCTTAAAAATGAAAGCCAACCAATAAAGAGAGATGTAAATGAAAGCAAGTATTCGAAAAAGTGTATTGAAGAAGATGAAAGGCTTGGAGCCGGAGAACAAGCGAAAGGCTGATCAAGCCTTGATCCAGCGGTTACGCTCTTTGTCAGCTTACCAAGAAGCAAGCGTGATTGCGACCTATTTGTCCTTCCCGCATGAGGTGGATACAAGTTTTCTCATTGATGCAGCTCAAGAAGATGGCAAACAGGTCGTCATCCCAAAGACCTATCCCAAAGGGCGCATGGAATTTGCAACCTACGATCCGCAGAAATTGAAACCAACCGCCTTTGGCCTCTTGGAACCAGAGGATGGGGCTCAAGCGGTAGATCAGTCGAAGATTGACCTGATCCATGTTCCTGGAGTGGCCTTTCAAAAGGATGGCTACCGTCTGGGCTATGGAGGAGGCTATTACGATCGCTATTTGGCAGATTTCGACGGAGCGACTGTCAGCACCATCTATGCCTGCCAGGAAGTAGACTTTGCACCTGCCCCTCATGATATTCCAGTACAGGAGGTTCTTGTGGATGAATCAACTATTTGATAAGAAATACCCAGTGACCAGTAGCTTGCTTCTGTTAACAACCGGCGTTTTTCTA
The DNA here is from genome assembly GCF_021595565.1 of Streptococcus sp. GS001. Taxonomy (NCBI): domain Bacteria; kingdom Bacillati; phylum Bacillota; class Bacilli; order Lactobacillales; family Streptococcaceae; genus Streptococcus; species Streptococcus sp. GS001. The sequence goes on along the minus strand of NZ_JACSYJ010000004.1, from coordinate 21,496 downwards.
TCCATGTTATTGCTTCGTGGCTTTGATTATGAATCGGTCCAAGCTGTCTATGATTTTGGAGGTGTATTAGGAGATGAAATCCAGGTGGATCCGAGCCAGAGCTGGCGTTTGCTTGCTGCCATGTTTGTTCATGTTGGCTTGCAGCACTTTGTTTTGAACATGGTTACCCTTTATTTTATCGGTAGAATCGCAGAAGATCTATTTGGCTCGAAGGCCTTCTTAGCCCTTTACCTCTTATCTGGCTTGATGGGCAATCTTTTTGTCTTGGTCTTTTCTCCAGAAGTCGTCGCAGCAGGTGCTTCTACAGCCCTAGCTGGACTCTTTGCTGCCATTGTCAGTTTACGCTTCATCGCTCGAAGTCCCTATATTCGCTATCTGGGCCAACGTTACACTGCCTTGATTTTGATCAATATCCTCTTTAGTTTCATGCCGGGGATCAGTCTAGCCGGTCATCTAGGAGGCCTGGTGGGAGGAGGGATTCTAGCTTTTGTCTTTCCCATCTATGGTGAGCGAGATAGCGTGAAGAAAAGCTGGCGCTGGGGAGCCCTGATCCTTTATACAGTTGGGGCTATCCTTCTTTGTGCTTGGCCTTTTATCTTTCATCCCTTTTTTTGATTTGTAGCACATTTGTAAATTATCTGAAAACTGAGTGAAGTCTCAGTTTTTTTGTATATATTTCTCAAAAACGGTAGAGAAAGCAAAAAATATTACCAATAAATGAATAAAAACGTAAAAAGAAAGCGCTTGCAATGTTGATTCAAAAGGAGTAGACTGGTGGTATATAAAACCTTCTTGTGTCCAAAAACCGTTTGAGGACATAAAATAAGCAAAAAGGAGATTTGCAATGAAGAAATGGTTGTTTAAACTAGCTTTGGTAGCGATGACGTTCTTACTCCTACCAATTCAAGCCGTTCAGGCCTGTTGTGGATTTATCATTGGCCGCCAGTTGACCAAGGATGGTACCACCCTTTTTGGTCGGACTGAGGACTATCCTTATTATCCAAATGGTGGAAAACACAACAAAAACTATGTTGTTGTCGATGCCAAGACCTATAATGAGGGAGATCAAATCGAGGATGAATCCAATGGATTTACCTACCCGCATGCTGCCAACGAAATGAAATACACAGCTACTTATGATTCTGCTCGTGGTGACGGTAGTAATGGTGCTTTCGGGGAACACGGTTTTAATGAGGCCGGTGTATCCATGACTGCGACAGTAACAGCTATTCCAAATAAGAAGGTCTTGACAACGGATCCTTTGAAAGCGGATGGACTTCCAGAAGCTGCTATGCTGGATGTCATCTTGCCACGTGTTAAAACTGCCCGCGAAGGGGTTGAATTACTGGCTAAAGTCATTGAAGAAAAAGGTTCAGCTGAAGGGAACGTGGTCGTTTTTGCAGACCAAAATGAAACTTGGTATATGGAAATTCTATCTGGTCACCAATATGTAGCGGTGAAGGTGCCAGAAGATAAATACGCAGTCTTTGCAAATACCTACTACCTAGGTCATGTTGATTTGAATGACACTGAAAATGTCATTGCCTCTAAAGATGTAGAAAAAGTAGCCAAGGAATCTGGCAACTACAAGACCGATAAAGATGGAAACTTCCATATTGCTAAATCTTATGGACCAGAAAAATATGCTGAAGGAGACCGCTCACGGACCTATGCAGGTATTACCTTGCTAGATCCAGACTCTAAAGTCACCTATGAGGATGATGAGTATGAGCTCTTCCGTTCACCAACCGATCCAAACAAAAAATACACTTTAGAAGATGCTTTTGCCTTGCAACGGAACCGTTTTGAACACTTGAATGGACGCTTTGTACCAGATGATCAAATTGGCGTGAAGAAACAAGGTGACGATGGTAGCAACGATACTGTTCGTAAAGACCAATACAAATATGCTTTAGGAAACGAAAATGTAATCGATGCCCATGTCTATCAAATCAATCCAAATCTTCCAAAATCATTTGGTGGAACTGTATGGATAGGTATGGGACCTTCACGGAATACCCCTTATGTTCCATTCTATGGAAATGTAAAGGATACTTACGAAGCTTTTAAACCTCAAACAGCTACTTATGATCCAAATTCATGGTATTGGACAGTTTGGCACATTGACCAAATGGCCATCAATAACCAAGATCTCTTTGGAAAATCTATCCAAAATCATTGGAAAGCACTAGAAGAACAGCTCATTATTGAACAAAAAGTGAGTGATGCAAAATACGCTGCCTTGAAAGCTGATGAAGCAGCTGCAAAAGGGGCGGAGGATCAAGTAACTGCTGAAGCAATTGCGCGTTCTGAACGTCTTTTCAAACAATTTAAACAATATGAAGCTGAGCTTTCAGCAACCTTGAAAGAAGCGGGTAGAACAGATGATCCGTATCGGGCATCTCTCCCAGATGATTACAAGGAACCAACGGACGCGACCACAACAACAGCTCCAAGTACTGAGCCAAGCACGGATGCAACCACGACGACTGAGCCAAGTGTCGAGCCAAGCACTGACGCAACCACAACAACTGAGCCAAGTGTCGAGCCAAGCACTGACGCAACTACAACAACTGAGCCAAGTGTCGAGCCAAGCACGGATGCAACCACAACAACTGAGCCAAGTGTCGATCCAAGTACGGACGTAACTACGACGACAGATGCAAGTGTCGAGCCAAGTACGGACGTAACTACGACAACAGAGGCAAGTGCCGAGCCAAGCACTGACGCAACTACGACAACAGAGGCAAGTGTCGAGTCAAGCACGGATGCTACCACGACAAATGAGCCAAGTACGGACGCAACCACAACAACAGTTCCAAGTACTGAGCCAAGCAAGAACGAAACCAAGCCAACTCAACCAAGTACTGAGCCAAACAAGGATGTAAACACATCAACTAAGATTGTCCCTGCTCCAACTACAAACAATCGTCCAGTTCTTCCGACGAATTCTTACATTTTAGTAGATCCTCTTACTGGAATCACCCTACAAAACCCAGATTTTGCCCAAGGTGGCTTTAATTTGGCAGTTTCTGTTTTGAAGGACGTCCAAGCTTTGAAAGGTAAAGATTATAAGATTTATGACATTCAGTTGTCAAATCAAAATGGAGCCGTTCATCAATTCAGCCCAACTGTGGTGACTATGCCAGTTGATCCTACGAAAGAAGTAGAATCTGTTGTAGGCATTGGAGAAGATGGCAAGGTTGAAACCTACCAGTTCAGTTTGAATGAAGACAAGAGCAAGGTAACCTTCACAACCAATCACTTCTCATCTTATGGAGTTGTCTACAAAACAGCAGCTAAGGTAGAAGAAAAAACAGAAAGCAAGAAATTGCCATCTACTGGACAAACCATTTCAATGGTTGGTATCATCGGCGGTGTCTTGATTAGTGCCCTTGGATTTGCCTTCTATGTAGAAAAACGCAAACAGAACAAAGCTTAAAATATAATTTTTTAAGAAACGAAAAGAGGCCGGACATTTAGTCCGGTCTCTTTGCTTTATAATCGAAAGTCGGGGTGAGGATCTTTTACTCCTCGGTACCTTTTCCTGTTTCTTCTAATTGTTTTCCAAGGTTGATGATGTATTGTTTGAGATCATCTTTAACCTGTGGGTGTTTCAAGGCATAATCAATAGATGTTTTCATGAAACCAAACTTGTCCCCTACATCGTAGCGTCTGCCCTTAAATTCGCGGGCAAATACTCGTTGGGTCTTGTTCAAGGTATCAATGGCATCAGTCAATTGGATTTCATTTCCAGCGCCTGGTTTTTGGTTTTCCAAGATTTGGAAGATCTCTGGAGTCAGCAAGTAACGACCGATAATGGCAAGGTCACTCGGTGCCTCTTCAGGTGCCGGTTTTTCGACAAAGGTTTCGACGCTATACAGTCCGTTGATGCCTTCCCCTTGAGGAGCAATGACTCCGTAGGCAGAAACCTCTTCATGGGGAACTTTCATGACGGCAATGGTTGAAGCATGTGTCTCGTCATAGTCATTCATCAATTGCTTGGTGAGAGTAGTAGCTGTATCATCTGTGATATCCATGAGGTCATCACCCAGCATTACAACGAAAGGCTCATTCCCAACGAAGGCCTTGGCCTGAAGGACAGCATCTCCAAGGCCACGCGGATGTTTTTGACGAATGAAGTGGAGGCGCATCCTGGTAGTTTCATCGACCAGTTTCAACAGATCATTTTTTCCTTTTTCCTTGAGGTTATACTCAAGTTCAAAGTTTGAGTCGAAGTGGTCTTCGATCGAACGTTTGGACTTACCAGTGACAACGAGAATGTCCTCGATGCCAGCCTTAAGGGCTTCCTCAACGATGAATTGGATGGTTGGCTTATCCACGATTGGCAACATTTCTTTGGCCAAGGCTTTGGTTGCAGGTAGGAAACGCGTTCCAAGTCCGGCCGCAGGAATGACTGCTTTTCTAACTTTTGTCATAATAATTCCTTTCTAACTAAAGAATAATTGGTTGTTAATCTAATTGGTAAGGAACGATCCCTTAGTTCCACTCATTTTCTTCTTTAAATTCATTGTTCATCATGAAGTTAATAGCTTCACGAATGTCTTGCCCTTCATAAATCACTTGGTAGATGGCTTGTGTGATCGGCATATAGACGTCAAGCTCTTGGGCCAGTTCGTAGGCAGCCTTAGTGGTGGAAATCCCCTCGATGATCATGCCCATGTTGGCTTCGATATCTTCTAGTTTTTCACCGCGACCAAGGGCATCCCCAGCTCGCCAGTTCCGAGAGTGGATCGAAGTTCCTGTCACGATCAGGTCTCCAACTCCCGATAGTCCACTATAGGTCAATGGGCTAGCCCCAAGTTTCACTCCTAGACGGGTAATTTCAGCTAGTCCGCGCGTGATGATGGCAGCCTTGGCATTGTCTCCGAATCCGAGTCCGTGGAGGGCTCCAGCTCCGACTGCGATAATGTTTTTCAAGGCTCCAGCCGTTTCTACCCCAATTACATCTGTATTGGTATAGAGGCGGAAGTAATGGTTGCTGAAGAGCTCTTGAACGTAACGAGCTGTTTCTAAATCCTTAGAAGCTGCTGTGATCAGAGTGATATCGCGAACAATTGTTTCTTCAGCGTGACTTGGACCAGACACGACCACAATCTCGCTACGTAGAGAAGCAGGAATTTCCTCTTCTAAGATTTGAGAAATCCGTTTGTGACTGTTTGGTTCTAATCCTTTGGATGCGTGCATGACCTTAACAGGATGGTCCAAGAGTTCAGCTACTTGCTTGGCAACGAGTCGGGTCACCTTGGTTGGGACGACAAAGAGGACAGCATCTGCTCCAGAAAGGGCTTCATCCAAGTTGTGGTAAGCCTTGATCCCTGGATCTAGCAGGACATCCTTAAAGTAGCGTTTGTTGGTATGTTCTTGATTGATTTCGTCGATTTGTTCTGAGACGTTTCCCCAGATCCGCACTTCATGGCCATTATCGTGGAGGACTTGAGAAAGGGCAGTTCCCCAAGAACCAGGACCGATGACCGCAACGGTTTGTTTATCCATAGTATTCTCCTTCGTGAAGATTTCATTTCTATTTTACCATACTAAAAGGAAAAAAACTCACTTGACATAGGAAGATTTTAAGGGAAAACAATTATGATTTCGGTGATAAAAAAATTTTATCAGGCCCTTAAAAAATACATATTAGACGCTCTAAGGGCGGGATGATAAAATAGGGAATAGAAATATCAAAGGAGGGAAGGCCATGTGTAGAACGATTGTTGGAGTCTCTGCCAATCTATGCGCAGTGGATCCAGATGGGAAAAATATCCATTCGTCTGTATCTTGTAAGTTTGCGGAAACCATTAAGCAAGTAGGTGGCCTTCCTATGGTCATTCCTGTGGGAGACCCGTCTTTTGCCAAAGATTATATCGAGACAGTGGACAAGCTTATCCTCAGTGGGGGGCAAAATGTCCATCCTAGCTTTTATGGAGAAGAGATCGCCATCGAGAGTGATGACTACAATCTCGAGCGCGATCAGTTTGAGTTGGCCTTGTTGAAAGAAGCAGTCCGTCAAAACAAGCCGGTCCTAGCTATCTGCCGAGGAGTTCAGCTCGTCAATGTTGCCTTCGGTGGGACTCTCCATCAAGAAGTGGAAGGACACTGGCAAGGGCTTCCTTTTGGTACTTCTCATTCCATTGAGACCAAAAAAGGCAGCGTGGTGGAGCGTCTCTTTGGACAAGCTAGCCAGATCAATTCTGTGCATCGCCAAAGCATCAAGGACTTGGCGCCTAACTTTCGAGTGACAGCCATTGACCCACGCGACCAGACCATTGAAGCTATCGAAGCAGTGGATGGTCATCGCATCATCGGTTTGCAGTGGCATCCAGAGTTCCTAGTCAAAGAAGAAAAAGGCAATCTCGAACTCTTTCGTTATCTTTTACAAGAATTGTAAACTCTTTAGGATTTTTTAAGGAGAAAGAGGTAAACTAGTCTCATCAACAAAGACCTCCTAACTTTGTTTGATACAGTTTACTTTTTTCATATAATCTCCTGCAAAAGTCTCCTCGTTTGAGGGGGCTTTTGTGTGTTTGTCAGAAAAAATACGAATAGTAGTAGAGGGGAGACGCTAGGGCGAAGTGATGGTATAATAGAAGAGATGGAAACTATTTAGAATGAAAGAGGAATCATGATGACAAAAATTCGTGGATTTGAACTTGTATCAAGCTATACCAATCAGGACTTGTTGCCAAAACGGGAGACAGCACACGCAGCTGGTTACGACTTAAAGGTGGCAGAGCGCACAGTGATTGCACCAGGAGAGATCGTCCTCGTCCCAACTGGGGTCAAGGCCTATATGCAACCGACTGAGGTGCTCTATCTCTATGACCGCTCGTCTAATCCTCGCAAGAAGGGATTGGTCTTGATCAACTCTGTTGGGGTTATCGATGGAGACTACTACGGCAATCCAGGAAATGAAGGCCATATCTTTGCTCAGATGAAAAATATTACGGACCAAGAAGTCATCCTTGAAGTCGGTGAACGTGTGGTTCAGGCTGTCTTTGCTCCATTCTTGATTGCAGATGGGGATGAAGCAGACGGCGTGCGGACCGGTGGATTTGGGTCAACAGGGAAATAGAGGAATAAAATGGCAGACTATTTATTAGTTGTAGACATGCAGTCAGATTATGTTGCTGTAGGAAAAGCATATCATGAAGAACTGACTGCAGCTGTAAATGACAAAATTGCTACCTATCCTAGCGACCGAGTTATCTATATTCTCAATCGTTTTTTCTGGGAGAGAAAAGATAGAAAGAAGAAATTTGCGACCGGCTTGCTGGTTGTATCTTCTCGTATTTTTGAGAAGCGTCGGGCTTCTTGCTTTACTAATCCAGATTTAAAAGATTTTTTAGAGGGAAACGGTGCTAAAAGCATAGAGTTTATAGGGGTAGATGGCAATGGATGTGTCAAGGCTTCCATTTTGGCAGCTGTTAAGGAGAATTATCAGGTTTCTGTCGATTTGTCTGCTGTCGGAGTTGCCAACCAGAAGAAATTCTCTAAAACACTGAAGCAGTGGCAAGATTGCGGAATCAAGATTGGATAGTTTTATGGGGATCTTAATATGAAAATTATTTTTATCCGTCACGGGGAGCCAAATTACCGTGAGTTAGAGGAGCGTTCCTATACTGGATTCGGGATAGATTTGGCACCCTTATCTGAGAAAGGAAGACAACAAGCTCAGGAACTTTGCAAAAATCCTTTGTTTGGCTCAGCTGATATCCTGGTGTCTTCTGCAGTGACGCGAGCTTTAGAAACGGCTTTTTATGTATCCTGTGCTACTGGCCTTCCTTTGAGGGTAGAGCCATTATTGCATGAATGGCAGGTTTATGAAACAGGTATAGAGAACTTTGAAACAGCTAGATGTCTGTTTTTAGAAAACAAGGGGGAGTTGCTCCCAAATTCTCCTGTTCAATATGAGACAGCTGTAAAGATGAAGTCTCGTTTTCTAGAATGCATGGCTAAGTATCGGGAATATCAAACGGTGGTAGTTGTAACCCATCGCATGCTCATGCGCCAGTTTGTACCAAATGAGAAGATTGATTTTTGCCAAGTGATTGAGTGTGAGCTAGAGATTTAGAAAGAGGTTTATCATAGCTAAGAAAAAAACGACTTTTATTTGTCAAAATTGTGCCTACAATTCACCCAAGTATCTAGGGCGCTGTCCTAACTGTGGGTCTTGGTCTTCTTTTGTCGAGGAAGTTGAGGTCACCGAGATTAAGAATGCGCGTGTGTCCTTAACGGGTGAAAAGACCAAACCCATGAAACTGGCGGATGTGACCTCCATCAATGTCCATCGGACCAAGACGGAGATGGAGGAATTCAACCGCGTCCTTGGAGGCGGTGTCGTCCCAGGAAGTCTGGTCCTCATCGGGGGAGATCCAGGGATTGGGAAATCGACCCTGCTCCTTCAAGTATCGACCCAGCTGTCTCAAGTGGGAACGGTTCTCTACGTCAGTGGCGAGGAATCGGCCCAGCAGATCAAACTTCGGGCAGAGCGCTTGGGGGATATCGACAGTGAGTTTTACCTCTATGCTGAGACCAATATGCAGAGCGTGCGAGCAGAAGTGGAACGCATCCAGCCTAACTTCCTTATCATCGACTCTATCCAGACCATTATGTCTCCTGAAATTTCAGGGGTGCAGGGATCGGTTTCTCAGGTGCGGGAAGTAACAGCTGAGCTCATGCAACTGGCCAAAACCAATAACATCGCTATCTTCATCGTCGGCCATGTGACCAAGGAAGGGACTTTGGCAGGGCCTCGGATGTTGGAGCACATGGTGGATACGGTGCTCTATTTTGAGGGCGAGCGCCACCACACCTTCCGGATCCTGAGAGCGGTCAAGAACCGCTTTGGCTCCACCAATGAGATTGGGATTTTCGAGATGCAGTCAGGCGGGCTGGTTGAGGTCCTCAACCCGAGTCAGGTCTTTCTAGAAGAACGTTTGGATGGGGCAACTGGCTCTGCCATTGTCGTCACCATGGAAGGAAGCAGACCAATCTTGGCGGAAGTTCAGGCCTTGGTGACACCGACTGTATTTGGAAATGCCAAGCGGACAACAACGGGTCTTGATTTTAACCGGGTTAGCCTCATTATGGCTGTTTTAGAGAAACGTTGTGGACTTCTTCTCCAAAATCAGGATGCCTATCTCAAGTCAGCTGGTGGTGTCAAACTGGACGAACCAGCCATTGACTTAGCCGTAGCGGTGGCCATTGCTTCTAGCTACAAGGAGCTTCCAACCAATCCTCAAGAGGCCTTTATCGGTGAGATTGGCTTGACTGGTGAGATTCGTCGCGTGACTCGGATTGAGCAGCGGATTAACGAAGCGGCCAAACTTGGTTTCACTAAGATTTACGCGCCAAAAAATTCTCTCCAAGGGATCGCGATACCAGATGGTATTCAAGTGATAGCGGTCTCCACTGTAGGAGAGGTTCTTAAAAGAGTCTTTTCTTAACAGAATTTGGAATCGTTTGCGAAAAGGTTTTTCCTGTGCTATACTTTGTCTATACTTACTTAAAGATAGGGGTTAATTATCATGCAATTTTTTACAGATAACAATGTGCAGTTCCCTTTGGTCGAGCTATCTCTCAATCAAGGTGAGACTGTCTATATTCAGCGGGGGAGTATGGTCTACCATACACCTAATGTAACCCTTAACACCAAATTAAACGCGAGTGGCTCTGGTGTGGGACGATTTGTGAAAGCAGTTGGACGGTCAATGGTTTCTGGTGAAAGCACCTTTATTACTCAGGTATTTGCCCAGTCTAATAATGCTTATCTAGCATTGGCACCCGACTCACCAGGTCAGGTTGTACCTCTCTACTTGGGCGAAAAGCAGTATCGATTGAACGATGGTGCCTTCCTTGCACTTGATGGTACAGCTTACTATACAATGGAAACCCAATCGATCGGTAAGGCTCTCTTTGGTGGTCAGGGCGGCTTCTTTGTCATGACGACCCAAGGGCAAGGGACCCTCTTGGTGAATGCCTACGGCTCTATTAAAAAAATCGAGTTAAACAATCAAGAAATCACCATCGATAACGCCCATGTCGTTGCTTGGAGCCAGTCTTTGGATTATAATATTCATTTGGAGAATGGTTTCTGGCAGTCCATCGGAACGGGTGAAGGAGTCGTCAATACCTTTAGAGGGACTGGTGAGATCTATGTTCAAAGTCTCAACCTTCAAACTTTTGCTGGCTTGTTGAATCGCTATTTACCAAAACGGTCTTAATGCATAAAAGAGAGTGGGACAGAAATCGGTAATTCGTTAGAATTCGATTTCGTCGTCCCACCTCCGCACAGTTGAGTAGGGCTGTAAAAGCTGATCAAATCAGCGTAGTAGAGCCCACTCAACCACTGCGTCTTGCTCGACAATCCAAAGACAATTGAGAGACTAGGACTTTTGTCCCAGCCTCTTTTTCATGTAGGCTGACAACTGACAATCTGGGAAAAAGATGGTAAGATAGAGTGTAAATAATTTGGTGTTCAAACTATTTATTGACCAGAAAGGAAGTTCCTAATGTCCTATTTTGAGAATTTTTTAAAAGCCAATCAAGCCTATGTTGAATTGCACGGAGACCTTCATCTCCCCATCAAACCGAAAACGCAAGTAGCCATTGTGACCTGTATGGACTCTCGCCTTCACGTCGCACCAGCACTAGGGCTTGCTCTGGGGGATGCCCATATTTTGCGGAATGCAGGAGGGCGCGTGACAGAGGACATGATTCGTTCCTTGGTCATTTCCCAGCAACAGATGGGGACTCGAGAAATCGTGGTCTTGCACCACACAGACTGTGGAGCACAAACCTTTGAGAATGAAGGCTTCCGTCAGCATCTGAAGAAGGAACTGGGAGTTGATGTTGGAGACCAAGACTTCCTACCCTTTCAAGATATCTACGAGAGCGTCCGGGAGGATGTCGCTCTCTTAAAAGCATCGCCGCTGATTCCAGACGATGTCATTATCTCAGGAGCTGTCTATGATGTCGATACAGGATTGATCACTGAGGTGACCTAAGAAATTTTATCTGTTTATGGGAACTTATTTCGTGAGAAATAAGTTTTTTTATTAACCAATTCAAAAGAGAAAGCCGCAGTCAAAAATTATCTCCTTTATTTATCTTTAAATAGGCAAGCTCTTCAGTTTATGGTAAAATATTTTATAATTACGGGAGGTTTAAATGAAAAAAATTAAGAATCTAGCCAACATGAACTATTTATGGTTACTGTTAGGATCCTACTTTATTGTCGTTTTGTTTAATTTGCTTAGATTTTCGACTGAAGCGCTCTTTCTAAAATTAGGAGAAGTAGGAATTGTTGGGACAATTATCGGGGTTGTCATCATTTACCCATTTCTTTGGTTTATTGGTGAGTATAAGAAACTCATTGATATTGGTGTTCTCAATACTTTTTTGATAGCTTTGATTCTATTTGTAGCAATTCTTAAAAGTCCAACCTTATTCTTATCTCTGGGCTTGATTATGATTTCAGTTGCTCTATTCTTATTTTTCTATCTAGACAATATAAGGTTTGCAATTGTCTTTCCAGTATTAGTGGTGCTATCTTTTCCCAAGCTTCTCCTTCAAGCAAGTGGGAAATTTCAAGATGAAGCCCTAAAAATTCACTCTTTTAATATCGCTGAATCAAAATTTACTTCTTTAATTTGGCCAATTTTGACTTCAGTTGTTATTGCATTATTAATCGGACTAATTATTAGTAGGTTGGCTGTAGACAAAATCAGTAAAGTATGGGTTAAACGACTTACCTTGATGACTTTAATTATTGGAGTTTGTTATGTCCTTTACTTATCTGTTGTAGTGTATTATAAAGTCAAGGCAAATTCAGGTTCGACATTTGATATTGGGATTTTCTCTCAAATGTTTGAGAGGATGAAGACAGACTTCACACAGATAACAACGCTTGAGAGAGATAAGGCTTTATCGCACTTTGCTGTCCATATTTCTCCAATCTTTTATGCGATTCTTCCATTCTACATGTTGTTTCCTTATGTAGAAACATTAGAAATTTTACAAATTCTTATTGTATTTTCTGCTATAATCCCCCTCGGGCTGGTATTGAAGAAATTACAATTGCCAAAACTGTTAAATCCTCTAGTCATTGCACTATTTTTTGCTACTCCAGCAATGACAACCAGTGGCAGTTACCACATTCATGAGAACTGTTTTTTACCCCCTCTAATTCTATGGCTCTTTTACGCCATCATCTCTCAATGGCGTTTGCGAACTATCTTGTTTGCTCTCCTCATCCTTTTTGTAAAAGAGGATTCCTTTATTTACGTACTATCGCTAGGACTCTATTTTGTCTTTCAGAATCGTTTTTCTATATCTCCGAGATTCAAAAAGTGGTTATATGCTAGTACATTTGTCTTGCCGGTAATTTACTTTGGATTTGCTATGTTTCTATTGACAAAATATGGTGAAGGTGCAATGGTTTCTCGATATAGTCATTTGTTAATGTCTGGGGAGAATGGATTGTTAATGGTGATGAAAAACACTATCTTAAATCCGCTTTATGTTCTGGGTAGTCTGTTTACGGCTAAGAAACTTGGCTATATCTTTTTAGTTCTGTTTCCTCTAGGCTTTTTGCCACTTGTCCAACGACGCCTATCAACTTATTTCCTTATGCTTCCTCTGCTAGCGATTAATTTACTAACAGATTGGCTTTATCAATATGATATTAATTTCCAATATAGCTATGGATCAGTTACTCTTTTATTCATTATGGGAATATTGGCATTGGATCAATTGAGTAATTATAAAGTAGTAGGGGAGAAGGCCCTTGTTGCTCTCGTTGCTTCGTCTTTAGTGATTTCAGGAGGGATCCTCTATAGCTACACTCATAAATGGAACTTTGAAATTAAATATTACCACAATCGAAAGGATTATTTTGAAGGGATACAATCAGTATTAAAAGATTTGCCAATTGAGTCTTCAGTAGTAACGACGGGGAGTTATACTCCAAGCCTTCGACAGCATGAAAAACTATATGATATCTACTATCATAATGATAAAAAAGTTGACTTAAATATTGATTATGTTGTTGTACCGAGAGAAACAAGGCAAGAAGGCAAAGGATTTTTTGAGGCGGATATCTTGAAGGCATATGAAGCTTCTGGCTATAAAGAAAGCTTTTTCTCTACAGAAGACGTTCTTGTGTTAGAGAAGTAATCTGAAGAATCTTTTCTTAACTTTAGAGCAAAATACAAGTGTCTTGAATGCTGTTACATCACTAATGACATTTGAATAAAGCTGTCGGTTATATACGGCAGCTTTTTATTATTTAATAGTGGGTTGATACAAGGTAAATAGTGAACTTTCTTCCATTTTATAGAGGATAAAAGGAAAATAGAAAGGGAATTCTTTTGGGTAAAAATTTATAGAATAAAATAGTTGACTTTCTATCAAACAATAAGTATCATTAAAGTAAAATCCATTTCTATCCACCTTATAAAATAAATAATTGAATCTTTGTTAAAAGGTTGGTTTAGTTGAAACGTATAGACTGAGAAAAGTGGGAAGAATTAAATGAAAGAGGAGGATTCATGAATATTAAAAAAACAACCAAGTACTCTTTGTTAGCAATTGGGGTGTTAACAACATTTCAATTAGGCCAGGTAAAAGCCAGTGCGGATTCTTTTGAAAATTCAAATGAAAGTCTTATTAAGAATCAGGATGAAAACCAGCCTGCATTGAATACGCCAGTTTCTATTCCAGAATCTGAAACTAGAGCAGTTACAGAGCCAAATTCAGAAGAAAAGCCGGCAGTTGATCAGGGAGATAAGAAATATCCAGCTCCAGCTTTAACGGAAAAGGAAACAAAAGGCTCTGAGGAGGATGCTAAGAATACTTCGACGGAAGCCTCTTCTTCTGATAAAGATAGTAAAGCCGAAACTTCTCTTAATAAAGACAGTGAAGCCGAAGCAAGTCTTAATAAAGATAGTAAAACTGATCCAACTCTTAATAGTGCAGAAAAGAAGGAAGATCCAACTCCTGCTCCTGCTACACTTTCCGATACAAGTACAAATGAAGCTGAAACGGCTACAACTCCAATTCCTAAAGTTCGTCGTAGAAGAGCTGCAGCTAGCAATACAAAAGTATACGATGATGCGGATTACGGTAAATATGTAAAAGCAACGGATTTTGGTCTTGATACGACAGGAAAAGTTGAAGCGAGTGAAGCAATCAAAAAGGCGCTCTCTGCGGCCAACGAGGTTGAGGGTGGCGCTTCTGTTATGCTATCAGGGACAGTCCTGCTGAAGAATACCTTGGTTATTGATGAAAACTATGCCAATGTAAAAGGTTTGATTGGTAGTGGTCCAAGTCGTAACAACACAAAAATCTTATTTAATAAGAAGCAAGACGGAGAACATGATCCTGAAACAAACTTGACGGATAACCGTTACGAGTCTGCGGTCCTCATTCAAAATCAGAATAACTTTACTGTGGGTCGCTTAACTGTTGAGCATGCCTATGATTCATCAGACTACACTAAGGATAATGAATTTTACCGTAAAGGGAAATCTTACTTTGGACGTTCAAATGGTATCTATGTAAACGATTCTTCAAATGTTACGATCAATGATGTTCGTGCTATGAAATTCAACAGAGCCGGTGTCTTCTTTAGTTCAAGTAAGGCAACGGCTCAAGAGTATGATAGCAATGGAAGACCAATCCGTTATAGCAGTATTTCTGAAAAGGTTTCAAACGAAGTCAAGTCTATCGGAGATCCAGATGTTCCAATCATGGACGGTAACAAGGTAACCAATTCTTTCCTTCATAACAACCGTGTTGCGGGTGTTATGTTTGGTTACCAACGTAATTTTGTTGTAGACAACAATATCTTGTCATATAACGGTCATGTATTGGATGGTGGTACTGGATATGGTGCGGCCTCAATGGCAGGGTCTTATAACGATGGCATTACCTATACTGGTAACTACACCAACTACAACTACCGTAAAGGCTTGGATATTCACGACGGGAATAAGATCCTCATCGAAAACAACGTTTCGCTCGGAGACCGTTTGAATGGTATCGAGGTTTATAACCGTGCTAACCCTATGACAGATGTCATTATTCGTAACAACAAGGTAACACAAGATCCAAACTCTAAGTTGGAAAACGATGATGATGATCCAGCTCGTTACCGTGGTTACACAGCCATCTCTATCCTGACAAATGAGAAAAACCATAAATGGACCAAACCTCTTGATAAAGGTCGTTACGTCATTTCAAATAACACCATTGAAGGTTTGACAAAACCATTTGAAAATGGACAACTAGGAACCTTTGGTATTCTCTTTAGAAATAATGAAAGTTCAAATGATTATAGCCTGAATATCGAAGGTAATACCATCACTGGTGATTCAACAGACTATATCATCTCTGTTAACAACAACACAGCCCAAGCATCTAGAGGTGTTGAGGGTGGTGGTTCAGGTGACATCACTATTTCAAGAAACAAGATTGAAGTAGATGACATCAAGCAGTTACCGATTTACATCAACGATGATACGACTTATGTAGCAAGTGTTATTGACCGTACAACTGGTAAACGTGTCAACAAGGTTACAAAAGTACCATTTACCAAGACTAGAGGAAGCATCAACATTGACAACAATGAGTTGACCGTTTCTAAGATTAAGTCTAGATGGAAAAATGCAGTTGCTATTGAAAGTACTAACGCATCTACTATTGATGTTAATAGCAATACCTTCAAGTATAAAGACAATGAGCCATGGCAACGTTACGATGTCACTCGTAGATCAGATGGAGCAGTTATCAAAGACATAATGCAAGCTTTCTTTGGTATCAACCGTCTCAACGATACTGTTAAAGTAACAGCTACAGATAACAAATTCATCGCAGACACACCAAACAAAAATGGTTTCTTTAGACTATACAATGGTGAGTGGGTGAACTTGAATGCCAAGAGTAATAATGTCTTCCTCGGACGTAACACTCTAGATGGCAAGCCATTAGCTCCAGTAGATATCGTTGGTGATAAAACGGTTGAAACACTTCGTACAACAACAACGACAGAGTACATCATCGAAACTCGTGAGACAGATGAACTTCCTATCGGATTTAAAGAAACCGTTCAAAAAGGTGTTCCTGGTAAGAAAGTTAATGTTTATAAGATTACCAAAGTTGGTGATACAATTGTAGGTCGTCAGATTGAATCTGAGGAAGTAATTCAAGAGCCTACGAGAGAAATCGTTTTGATTGGTACAGCGACAGAAACATTTGAAACTGTTACTGAGAAAGAAACTGTTGAATACGAAACTGAGATCAGAACGGACCCAACAAAACCTAAGACTTATCAATTTGAAAATCAAGCTGGTAAGAATGGTTCTGTTGAAAAGACTTACCAAATCAGAAAATTGAATGGTAAGGAAGTTGGTAAGACGTTGACGTCTGAAACAGTGATTGACCAACCAGTCAAACGCATTATCACAGTTGGTAGTGCAGTAGAAAAAGTAGAATACACTACTGATGTCAAGGATGTAGACTTTGAAACTGTAATCGAATACGACTACACGAAACCAAAAGGCTACGAAGAAGTCCGTCAGGAAGGTGAAAAAGGTCGTATTGAAAGTCAATACAAACTTACTTACCTCAATGATGAACTCGTTGACCGTACCTTGGTCAATGAAAATGTCCTTAAAGAGAAGAAGGACAAGATCGTTGTTAAAGGTCTAGGGGTGGTTGTGTCAATCAGATCCGTAGTTGTTGTCGAAGAAAAAGACTTCAACAAGGTTATTGAAAAAGATGAAACCCAACCAGAAGGCTACAGCAAGATTACTCAAGTTGGATCTCCTGGTACCATCACAACAACTTATGAAGTTACCTATGAGGACGATGTCGAAGTTGCTCGTAAAGAAATCTCAAAAGTTGAGGATCCAAAAGCTGTAGACGAAATCACAGTAATCGGTACTTCTAAGATGACAGAACGTACAGTGGATGAGCAAGTTGATGTTCCATTCAAGACGGTTTATGTCTCAGACAATACACTTCCAGCAGGAGAAAGTGTCGTCGATGAAGAAGGAACTCCAGGACAAATTATCCGTACTTTCTTGGTAAGCTATCGAAATGGTAAAGAAATCAGCCGTACCATCGTTTCTGAACATAAGATTACAGATGCAGTCAACCGTGTCGTTCGTGTCGGAAATGCGACACCTATCGTGGAAACAACTGAGCTTGTAGATGAGACAGAGTCAATCGATTACAATACTCTCAAAGAGTTTTCAGACCAACTTCCTGCAGGGACAACTAAGGTTATCCAGGCAGGTAAGAAAGGCCAGAAAACAAATCGTTACTCTGTAACGAAAGTGAATGGAGAAGAGACATCTCGTACATTTGTAGAATCTAACATCACTACAGATCCAGTAGATGAGATCATCCAAGTTGGAACTCGTATCAAAGAAATTAGAGAAGCAAGCGAGACAAGTCCAATTCCATTTACCATTAAGGTTCGCAAAGACACTACGAAGCCAATTGGCTACCGAGTGACTGAGGTAGAAGGTCAAGACGGTGAGAAGTCAGACCTCTATAAAGTAACCTACATCAATGGCACTGAAACAAAACGTGAACACCTCAAGACAACAGTCGTTAAAGAAGCTGTTGACAAGGTGATTGTCGAAGGTGCCGGAGTAGAACGTGCCCTCTTTGAAATTCAAGAAGATAAGATTACAAGCACAACTGAGTATCGAAATGATGACACTCTTCCAGAAGGTGAAACGAAGATTTCTCAAGTTGGTGAGGAAGGACTCCTTCGTAAGACGATTGAAAAACGATACTTCAATGACGAATTGCGTTCTACGAAATTAGTAGACAGCAAACTAATCAAAGAAGCAACGCCAACGATCATCTTAGTAGGTACAAAACATGTACCAACTATCAAGGTAGAACAGGATACTCAAACTGAGAAGATTGCTTATAAGACTCAAAATATCGAAGATCCAGATCTACCAAAAGGTGAGACTAAGGTGGTCCAAGTAGGCCGAACTGGTCTTATTGAAAAAATCTACCAACTAACCTACAAAGACGGCGTCTTGATTAAGACAGACTTGATCAGTAGCAAGGAAATTCAGAAAGTCCAAGACGAGATTATCCATATTGGTACTCAAGTCACTGAAACTAAAGAAATCAACACGACAAGTCCAATTCCTTACAATGTCATTATTCGTAAGGACAAGACCAAGCCAGTTGGTTACAGCCTTGTTGAAGTAGAGGGCCAAGAAGGAATTCAAACAGACTACTATCAAGTAACTTACGTCAATGGTAAGGAAACAAAACGTGAACACCTCAGAACGGTCATTACAGTTCAGCCTGTTAATAAAGTCTTAGTTGAAGGTTCTGGAATCGAGCGTATCATGTTTGAAATTCAGGAAGAGCGAATCACAAGTCCAACGGAATTCCGTAATGACGACACTCTTCCAGAAGGTGAAACAAAGATTATCCAAGAAGGTCAGGATGGATTGATCCGTAAGACGATCGAGAAACAATACTTCAATGACGAAGAACGTTCTTCAAAACTGATCGAAAGTAAAACTGTCAGAGAAGCAGTACCGACCATCATTTTAGTAGGGACAAAACATGTTCCAAATATTAAAGTGAAGCAGGAAACGCGAACTGAAGAGACTAACTTTAGAACAGTTACCGTTATTGATGAAAACATTCCAAAGGGTGAACGTAAGCTTGTTCAAGAAGGTCGTGCGGGCTTAGTAGAAAAAATTTATCAGCTAACTTATAAAGATGGTGTCTTAGTCAAGACGGACTTGATTAGCGTCAAAGAGTTGCGTCCAGCAATCGAACAGATTATCCATATCGGTTCTCAAGTTACTGAAACCAAGGAGATCAGCTTCACAAGTGGAATCCCATACAACACCATCGTTCGGGAAGATAAGTCTAAACCTGTGACCTATCGTTTGGTCGAAGTAGAAGGCCAAGAAGGAAGTCAAACTGACTACTACCAAGTAACCTATGTCAATGGTAAAGAAACTCAACGTGAGCATCTAAGAACTGTCATCACGACTCACCCTGTTAACAAAGTCGTTGTAGTGGGTACTGGAGTTGAGCGTACAGTCTTGGTGACTGAGGATGAGGTCATTACTTATCAGACAGAATATCGCAATGACGAAAGCTTAGCAGAAGGTGAAACTAGAGTCTTCCAAGAAGGCCAAGATGGACTGATCCATAAGACTTTTGAAAAATACTACTTCAATGATGAAGAACGCTCTTCTACCTTGGTAGATACCAAGGTTATCAGAAAGGCAGTTACTCGTGTTATTTTGGTAGGGACAAAACGAATTCCTACGATTACAACAGAGGAGCTAATTGAGATAGAAGATGTCGCCTTTGACAAGACTATTGTCGAGAATCCTAATAAAGCAGAAGGGACAGTCGCCCTCTTGCAGGAAGGAAAAACAGGTAAGCGTCAATACAAATACCGCTTGACTATTCAAGAAGGTCGTGTCATCAAGAAAGAATTAATCCAAGTGACATTGATCGAAGAACCTGTTCCTGAAATTACTGAACTTGGTACAAAAGTAGTGAAGAAGAGCGAGAAAAATGACCAACCTCAAAATCAACTTGGTAATAAAGTTGAGGAGCTCAATCATGTTTCAACAAATCCAAAAGTGGAAACCAAAGTTGAGTCTATAATAAATAGCCAAAAAGATAGTGGGGAAATTCAAGAAAATCGCTTGCCAAATACAGGTACAGAAGAGAGCTGGATCCTTTCTATCCTAGGCTTCATCTTATCAATTATCACTTTTCGTTTCTTTAATCGACAAAAAAACGAACGATAAGTGAAAAAAGATAAAAATTACTTTGCAAAGTGAAACAATTATGTTACAATGATAAAAAATTAATAATAAGGAGTTTATTATGCAAACCACAAAAACGAGCATTAAGCGAGTTTTAGCGTTTTTTAGTGTACTAGTTTTGGCTTTGACAGTCGTAACAACGATTTTTGCTGACGAAGTTACAAACTATACCAACAACACGACTATTACCCTCGATGGTAAAGCCATTACTGCTGATACAAAAGTAGGCAGAGGTCAAGCCATGGAAGCTACAAACAATATTACCTTCCCAGATTCTCAAGCTATCAATGCAGGTGATACACTTGTTCTTGACTTGCCAAAAGAATTGAACTGGCCAGTTAAGTCAGAATTCCCAATCAAAAACGGATCTGAAATCGTTGGTAATGCAGTTGCTGACCCAGCTACTGGTAAAACAACAGTAACGTTCACTGACTATTTCTCTAAAAATCCTAACAATAAGAGAATGTCATTGAAATACGATGTGGTTGTAAATGCTAGTACTGTAACTGAGTCTGGTAAAAAGACATTTAAGTATGGTGAGCAAACTTATAATTTGACATATGATCCAGATTCTACTGCAATTGGTCAATACGAGTACAAGTATGGATACCAAGACCCACAAAATCCAAAACGTATCAAGTGGAAAGTTATCTTGAACGCTGGTCAAGATAAATTGAACAAGATGGTTATCACAGATGAGCTTGCAGACGGACAAGTATTGGTAAAAGGAAGCCTTCGTGCTGTACGTTACGCAACTCAACCTAAAGCTATCGAAAGCGAAGAACAACTTACAAAACTTGACCCAACTGACAACTTCACTAAGAAAGCTGAGTATACTACGAACGCTGCAGGTCAAATCACTGGTTTCACTATCAACTTTGGTGACAACTGGAACTGGCCAATGTACTTGGAGTACACTACTGAGTTGACTGAAACTAAGAAAAAAGGTGATGTAGTTAACAATGTCATCAAGTGGAAAGCTGAAAACTTCCCTAACGAACGTAGCTACCCTGCTAAAACACTTATCTACACTGCGTCTGGTGAAGGTGAAGGGGAAACTACAACCACAACTACAACCACAACTACAACCACAACAACTACTACAACAACTACAACAACTACAACTCCGGAACCAACAACTACCACAACTACAACTCCGGAACCAACAACTACCACAACTACAACTCCGGAACCAACAACTACAACAACTACAACTCCGGAACCAACAACTACCACAACTACAACTCCGGAACCAACAACTACAACCACCACAACTCCAGAACCAACTACAACAACGACTACAACTCCAGAACCGACAACTACAACCACCACAACTCCGGAACCAACAACTACCACAACTACAACTCCGGAACCAACAACTACAACGACTACAACTCCGGAACCAACAACTACAACCACCACAACTCCGGAACCAACAACTACAACCACCACAACTCCGGAACCAACAACTACAACCACCACAACTCCGGAACCAACAACTACAACCACCACAACTCCAGAGTCAACAACTCCAGAGTCAACAACTCCAGAGTCAACAACTCCAGAGTCAACAACTCCAGAGTCAACAACTCCAGAGTCAACAACTCCAGAGTCAACAACTCCAGAGTCAACAACTC
>NZ_JACSYJ010000003.1:0-199475 GCF_021595565.1 Streptococcus sp. GS001 | reverse complement strand
ATGTTAGTAAGAGCCCTGAGAGAAGATCAGGTAGATAGGTTAGGAGTGGAAGTTGTGTGAGCAATGGAGCGGACTAATACTAATAGCTCGAGGACTTATCCAAAAAGTAACTGAGGATATTTACAGCAGGTTAGATTTTTGTTAGAATATAGGTATTCAATTTTGAATGTTCATCATTCAGAGTTAAGTGACGATAGCCTAGGAGATACACCTGTACCCATGCCGAACACAGCAGTTAAGCCCTAGAACGCCGGAAGTAGTTGGGGGTTGCCCCCTGTGAGATATGGTAGTCGCTTAGCAAGATAGGAAGTTAGAAGACTTCCTTTTTTGGGAGTTTAGCTCAGCTGGGAGAGCATCTGCCTTACAAGCAGAGGGTCAGCGGTTCGATCCCGTTAACTCCCATTTTTTAAGCGGGTGTAGTTTAGTGGTAAAACTACAGCCTTCCAAGCTGTTGTCGCGAGTTCGATTCTCGTCACCCGCTTTGAACGATTGTTCATTACCAAGTTTTAGAACTTGGGCGCGTAGCTCAGGTGGTTAGAGCGCACGCCTGATAAGCGTGAGGTCGGTGGTTCGAGTCCACTCGTGCCCATTTTATAAATTATGGTCCGTTGGTCAAGG
This sequence comes from Streptococcus sp. GS001, assembly GCF_021595565.1. NCBI lineage: Bacteria > Bacillati > Bacillota > Bacilli > Lactobacillales > Streptococcaceae > Streptococcus > Streptococcus sp. GS001. The sequence goes on along the minus strand of NZ_JACSYJ010000003.1, from coordinate 198,857 downwards.
GGTTAAGACACCGCCTTTTCACGGCGGTAACACGGGTTCGAATCCCGTACGGACTATATTATATTGGAGGATTACCCAAGTCCGGCTGAAGGGAACGGTCTTGAAAACCGTCAGGCGTGTAAAAGCGTGCGTGGGTTCGAATCCCACATCCTCCTTAATAGTAGCGCGGGATGGAGCAGCTCGGTAGCTCGTCGGGCTCATAACCCGAAGGTCGTAGGTTCAAATCCTGCTCCCGCAATTTTGGCTCGGTAGCTCAGTTGGTAGAGCAATGGATTGAAGCTCCATGTGTCGGCGGTTCGATTCCGTCTCGCGCCATAATTTAATAATTTCGGAAGGGTAGCGAAGAGGCTAAACGCGGCGGACTGTAAATCCGCTCCTTCGGGTTCGGGGGTTCGAATCCCTCCCCTTCCATCCTTTACGGGCATAGTTTAAAGGTAGAACTAAGGTCTCCAAAACCTTCAGTGTGGGTTCAATTCCTACTGCCCGTGTATAAGAATATGGCGGGTGTGGTGAAGTGGTTAACACACCAGATTGTGGCTCTGGCATGCGTGGGTTCGATCCCCATCACTCGCCTATTTTATATTATTGGGGTATAGCCAAGCGGTAAGGCAAGGGACTTTGACTCCCTCATGCGTTGGTTCGAATCCAGCTACCCCAGTTATACTTTGCCGGCGTGGCGGAATTGGCAGACGCGCTGGACTCAAAATCCAGTGTCCGCAAGGACGTGCCGGTTCGACCCCGGCCGCCGGTATAGTATTAAAGACAAGGTTTTCGGACCTTGTCTTTTTTTCTTTGTTGTATGTCGAGTTACCAATTTTTTCCATTTTAAAATAAATCATCAAGTTTATTAGCTAATGTTTTCTGTTTGCTAGGGTACAAATGAGAATAAGTATCAATTGTTGTCGTAATAGATGCGTGTCCTAATCTTTCTTTAACAACAAGATAATCTTCCCCTTGATTTATAAGTAATGATGCATGAGAGTGTCTTAAATCATGAATTCTTATTCTCTTTAAATCTTTATCCCTTTCTAGTATTTGCTTAAACTTCTTATCAATCATATTTTTTGTAATAGTTATTGGTGTACTCTGTATTATTTGTAGTTCGTCAGTATTTTTGGTAAATTCCTTAAGTTTTTCTTTTTGTTTTTCTTTCCAATCTTTTAGCATTTCTGCTAATTTCTGATTGATTGTAATATTTCTAGTTCCTGATCGTGTTTTTGTTGTATTAATGTAGCTTGTATTATTTACAAAGTATACCGTTTTGGTAACGAAAATTGTATTTGTTAAAAGATTTATATCATTCCAGTTCAATGCGAGTATTTCTCCCATTCTCATCCCAGTAAAGAAAGCAATCACGAAAAACAGGTCATAGCTTATTTCATCATCTCGAATAAGTTCTCTAAATCTCGTGAATTCTTCTATGCTCCAAAATTTGATATTAGGCTTTCTAATTGGTAATTTTCTCAGATTCTCAACAGGATTTTTATCAATAAGGGATTTTCTTATACCAGTATCAAAAATTTTTTTAAGTAGAATTAGAACTTTATTAATTGTATTATAACTTAAGGTTTCTTTTTCATTTTGTTTTTTAGGTTTTGTTTTTAGGTATTCACGAAATTCGAATATATGGTCATACGTTAATTTATTTAAATTTGTATTTTTAAAATAAGGCTTAATATGACGCTCATAATTGTTTCTTTGTGTACTTGTATAGCTTATTTTTCTGCCATTTTTCAAATCGTCTTCTTCAAGCAACTGGAATAACATATCTGTTGTTACTACAAAGTCAAATTGTTTTTCTTTTAATTCTACAACTCGAATATGTTGTTCTAGTTCTAGTGCTTCCTTTTTAGATTTTAATCCTTTTCGAATGATACGTATTCTTTTTTGTGTGACTGGGTGGAAACCATTAGAAACATCAACGGTCCATTTACCACTTTTAGTTTTACGAATAGTCATTCATTATGCTTCTTTCTGGAGTTCAATTCCTAATAGTTCTTCTGCGACACTGGCTGGAATAGTACCAATCCGTTTGTTATCGTAGATATTAAAACCACGATTCACTAATAGTAATTTGCCAGTATGGATAATCTTTCTTGCAGTTCCTGGAGCAAATCCAAGTTCGATAAGGTCATCTTTTGTTACAGTTTTAATCATGTGATCTCCTTTTCTAATTAGGTTAAGTAAGGGGAGGATTAACTCCCCTTGTCTGATACTTATTTTTGTTTTACATCTACTAAATGGATAGCATCTGCTTTGTAATACATTGTCGAACTAATCATAGTAGCTTGTAAATTGTCAAATGTTACTGGTACTTCATCCATTGCTTGGATATAGTCATTATCAACTAAAGCTTCTGGATTGTCTACTGAGACTTGGGTTGATTTCTTTTTGAATTGTCCATCCTTGATCGTTACATTGTATTTCCAACCAATGATTTTATCGGTATTAAAACGTCTTTCGCTACCATCTCGGTTTTTGATAATTTCTCCGTTTGCATCTGCTCGGACTTCCGTTTCAAATTTTGGAATAACTTCATCCAATTCAAATTTTGTTCCAATGTTATTAAAATTCCAGTCATTTTGTGAAAGCATTTTTGCCATAGTTAATTTCTCCTTTTGATATTTTCTTTGATTGTAGGGATTAAATCCTCTCTTTTAAAGAGAATTGCCCTTTCTATTAATCCACTTGCTAAATCTGGTGGATATTCCATATTGTTGAGTGCGAGATAGTTAGATTTCTCATACTCATGCAGTAAATTATTGTCGTATAGAAATTTATACGCTTTTAGAATAGCCCCTGAACCTTTATAGGTAAACCATTCTAATTTTTGTTCTAGTTCTGTTTTTGGTTTTGAAATAATGATAGAGATAGGTTTTGAGTGACCTAAAAACTTTTCCCAAGATCTCAAAGGTTTTGAGAAATGGCTATCACTATAGAATCTCACTTTTTCTTTGAGATATCCCTTGGTAAAGTTGAGAAGATCTATTTCTGAATGCAACCATTCTTGAATGAAGTAGTGAGCTTTTTCTTTCCTAAGTTCTAACTCAGTTCTTATCCAATTTTCTATATACCGCTTGCTGATACCGAGCTTCTCAGCTCGTTCTAAGCGCTTATCGTAAATTCTAAGTCTTTCATCATCATTGGGTTTTCTCAAATATAAGGTCTGGCCGATTGTTTCATCTCCGTAGGTATTGTAGTAGGTGCTTTTTCCATATATAAAGCGTTTTTTCTGACAAATCTTTAGAAGTTGATTAGGAGTGAAATAGGGTGTTTCATTAAAATCATCTATTGCAATATCAATTCGTCTTACTGAAAAATGAATGTAATTGTAGTAGAGGTTGTTCAGAAACTGTCTTTCGGAGAGACTATTTGGATCTAATACCATATCTCTATAGAACTCTAGTGCCTGTCCTGACATGACAAGCATGTAGGACGACTCTTTCGATCCATAGTAGATACGGATATTCCCATAATGAAGCTGGCTATCATAGTTATAGTATTTAAGGCTCCCCTTATTCTCAATAAATAGGTCAAAGTCAAGAAATAGGATATCTTCGATTATTTCTTTTGGCGAAAATTCAGTCTTATCAAACTGAATTTGAATCCAGTCAAATACAGAACGTAAATGCTCATTTTTTGCCATAGATTTTGATTCAACTTTTTGCCTAATTTTGCCACCCTTAAAATCTCCAAAACCCTTGGTAATACTGAATTTTTTCGATGGTACACCTAACTTGCAGAGGGTGGTGTTACTACACACCCTATCGGTCAAAAATGGTCCGTCCGCATCTACGCTCATTTTCGGCTTTCTGCCTCATGGCTCAGCCGAAAACTCGCTATTAGCCGAACCTATTTTTTGACCTCTTGTTAACAAACCCTAGTAAGCCGGTTTGCATCGACTCTTCAATATCTTGGATTTTCTTTTTTAGGTTGGAATTCTCAATTTTTATCAGTCGCATTTCTCGCTTAAATTCCTGTTTTAAGGCGCTCAGTTCATCGTAGAGCTCATCTATTACTTGGTTTAGGGATTCATGTTCATTGTCTGCTAGACTCCCAAATACGGCTTGTATAGCCTCTTTTAGACCTATTTCAAGTTTTAGTTTAGCTAACTTTTGAAATTGTCTAAGGTCTTCGTCTGTAAAATCATAGGCAACTGTATAACTTAATTGATGAGTTCTGGGATTTCTACTGATAGGAACTTTAATTTTCTTAAATTCCTTGCCACTTATCTCTTTAATCAGTTGAATCCAATTTTTAAGAGTAGAGGTAGAGTTTAGGCCAGAAATTTGATTGACTAACTCTTTATTGGTCATCTTTTTGTGAAACCTCCGAAATTTTCTTGTGCAACTGAAGAGTTTTCTGTGGTATAATTGTTACATAATATGTTTTGATCTTGGAACGAACGGCACATTTGTTTCAAGATTTTTTATTTTGTCGAATCCTACCTCCTTTATTAAAATTTTTTAAATCGACTACTAGTTACATACGCTTTTACCTCCTTTTATGCTATAATATTCTCAATGGAATATTCAATCTCAAAATAAATATTCCTTATGGAATAATTCTATTTTATACCGTTTAGAATATTTTGTCAAGCTAAAATATACGAATAAGAATATCTATAGGAGAATTATGTATACAGAGGATTATAAATTTTCAGAGAGGTTAAAAACTCTCAGAAAATCAAAAAAGTTAACTCAAGTACAAATATCGGAATTAATTGGAGTTCAACAAGGGACATATTCTCGGTGGGAGAATGGAACGTTAGAACCAGGATTAGAATTCGTTGTGAAATTAGCAAATATCTTTGGGACTACTACAGATTATTTGCTGGGACAAAAACCTTATTCAATTATCAGTAGTTTACCTCTAGAACAATTAGATCTTACCAATATTGCAAACTTTTCAAAGGATGAGTTTGATATTTTGAAACATTCAATAGCAGTTTCGGTGGCAAGAAATAAAATAAAGGCAACAGAACTAAAAGATAGAGTTATAGAAAAAAATCAGTTGTCAGAAAAAGATGCAGAACTTTTGAATAAGATTTTTGAAGAAGTTAAAACTTATTGGGAAAATTAGGAGGACGCTAGTCTTCAAAATTCCCTCCCAAAATGTGTCCAAAATATTGACAGAATTCTAGCTTTTCATTATAGTTCTTATGGAACTTTTTTTCTACAACAAAATAGGCTCCATAATATCCATAGGGGATTTACCCACTACAAATAGTATAGAGCCGGTTTTATTAATGTCCTGCATTTCCTAATAAGTTAACCATGACAACACCAATGATAATCAAAATTAAACCGATAATGCTATAAACATTTAGTGTTTCTTTGAAAATCATTACTGCGATAGAGGCTGTCAAAACTAAACCGACAGCTGACCATGTTGCATAAGCTATTCCTAAAGGAATTTTTTGCATTGCTAGTGAGAGGAAATAGAAACAAACGCCATAGCTAAGTAGGGCAGAAACGGTTGGAATAGGCTTTGTAAAACCGTCTGATAATTTCAAAAGGTTAGTTCCCAATATCTCTCCTACAATGGCGATAAAAAGATAAAAGTATGACATGTCTTTAACCTCCTATATGTCATGTTTTTGCTCTAAGAGCTATTATAGCTATCCGTTTTTTATAAATCTTGGCACAAGTCATGAGAATTTGTAGTAAAACTGTGGCAGACACTTTTTCAGAACCAATAGCTGATAAGTTTAGTATATCATAAGATAAATTTTAAAAAAAAAGTTTTGTTAGAAAATGAATTATCAAATTCTTGGGCTAAAGAGTTATTTTTGTTAAAATAATAAAAAACACTTACCCTAATTAAAGGAGAAAATAAAATGATTACATTAACTGTTAATCGTACAAGTGTCTTGAATACCTCTGGATGAATATAACCTGTTGGGACATATCGTCTATTCTCTGATGATGCTCTTAGAACGATAAGGTATGGAGTGTTACCAAAAAGTTACTAAAATTTGAAAAATGAGTCTATTTTGCAAGATTCAAAAGGCTTAAAACCCTATTAAATCAGGGTTGTAAGATTTAAATAATGGAGTTATGGAACTCAAAATCCAGTGTCCGCAAGGACGTGCCGGTTCGACCCCGGCCGCCGGTATAGTATTAAAGACAAGGTTTTCGGACCTTGTCTTTTTCTTTTATTTGTTAAATTGTTAACGTTCAGTTACTAATTTATTACTAATATTTTTGTCATTGTTTTCTGAAAACACTTTGACTATTTTCCTTTACTGTGTTATAATTAACCGGTAAAGTAATTTTTGATTAATAGAGAGGATAAACGTATGAAAGTGGCTAATCAAATTGATGAGTTTTTAAATTCTATTTTACTTATTTCTGAGAATCAGCATGAAGTTTTGATTGGTTCTTGTACGAGTGGTTTTTCTTTAACCAATACGCAAGAGCATATTTTAATGTTACTTTCAAAGGATAATTATTCAAATTCTGAGCTTGCTAAATTACTAAATGTCAGTCAAGCTGCTGTGACCAAAGCAGTTAAACAATTACTTTCTTTTGGCATGCTGGAAGCTTTGAAAGATGAGAATGATGCTCGTATTGTTTTGTATCGGTTAACAGATTTAGGGCGTCCTGTTGCTGAAGAACATTCCCATCATCACGACCATACCTTAGAAGTCTATAATCAGGTATTAAGTAATTTTTCTGAGGATGAACAACTTGTGATTTCCTCTTTTCTTACTCGATTATTGGAGGATCTTCGTTAATGCGTTATATTACTGTTAAAGATCTTTCTTTTTATTATGATCGTGAGCCTGTTCTTGAGGGAGTTAATTACTACTTGGACAGTGGTGAGTTTGTGACGCTGACTGGTGAGAATGGTGCAGCCAAATCTACTTTGATTAAGGCAAGTCTTGGTATTTTGAAACCTAAGATGGGAACTGTTGAAATTTCCAAGGAGAATGTAGCTGGAAAGAAATTACGTATTGCCTATCTTCCGCAACAGATTGCTAGCTTCAATGCAGGTTTTCCCAGTTCTGTTTATGAGTTTGTTAAATCAGGTCGTTATCCTCGCAAAGGATGGTTTCGTCACTTGAATCATCATGATGAGGAACATATTTTAGCTAGTTTAACGGCTGTTGGAATGTTAGAGCATCGAGATAAATCTTTAGGAGCTCTATCAGGTGGTCAGAAGCAACGGGCTGTCATTGCAAGAATGTTTGCGTCAGATCCAGATATTTTTGTGTTGGATGAACCAACTACAGGGATGGATGCTGGTAGCAAGGATGAGTTTTATGAATTGATGCACCATAGTGCCCATCACCACGGAAAGGCTGTTTTAATGATCACGCATGATCCTGAAGAAGTGAGTCATTTTGCCGATCGCAATATCCATTTGGTGAGAAAACAAAATTCTCCATGGCGTTGCTTTAATGTCCATGAGAAAGATGGAGGTGAGGAGCTTGCTTAGTTTATTTCAATATGACTTTATGCAACGGGCTTTGTTAGCGATGGTTGCCATGAGTCTCTTCTCCCCTATCTTAGGTGTATTTTTGATTTTGCGTCGTCAGAGCTTAATGAGTGATACACTGAGCCACGTCTCTCTATCAGGGGTTGCTTTTGGCCTCTTCCTTGGTTTCTCTCCAACTATTTCTACAGTCATTGTGGTCATCATAGCTGCGGTATTTCTAGAGTACTTACGAACAGTCTATAAAGATTTTATGGAAATTGGGACAGCGATTCTCATGTCGACCGGCTTAGCCTTGGCTTTGGTGATCATGAAGGGTGGCGGTAAAAGTTCCATGAGTTTGGACCAGTACCTATTTGGCTCTACCTTGACCATTACGGATGAGCAAGTGCTTGCTTTGTTTATCATTGCAGCCATTGTTTTAGTTTTAACGATTCTCTTTATTCGTCCCATGTATATCCTTACATTTGATGAGGATACAGCTTATGTAGATGGTTTACCCGTGCGTCTCATGTCTATCTTGTTTAATATTGTGACAGGGGTGGCTATTGCCTTGATGATTCCGGCTGCAGGTTCCTTGTTGGTATCTACTATTATGGTCTTACCAGCTAGTATTGCTTTAAAGCTAGGAAAGACCTTCCGTTCGGTTATGCTTCTGGCAGTGGTCATTGGTTTTGTGGGGATGGTCAGTGGTCTCATTCTTTCTTATTACCCGGATACACCGGTTAGTGCGACCATTACTCTCTTATTTGTATCCTTCTTTTTGCTCTCAAATCTTTTTGTTAAATTTAGAAAATAGGTGATCTTATGAAAAAACTTGTATGGCTCGTGTTAGCCTTTTGTAGTCTTCTTTTAGTAGCTTGTAGTGGTGGTCAAAATCAGTCAGGGAAATTGAAAGTCATGACGACTTTCTATCCTGTCTATGAATTTACTAAGCAAGTCGTTGGAGACGAGGGAGATGTGGAGCTCTTGATTGGCTCTGGTTCGGAACCCCATGATTTTGAATTGTCTGCCAAGGGTCGCGCAAAAATCCAAGAGTCAGATGTCTTTGTCTATGAGAACGAGAATATGGAAACTTGGGTACCTCAGTTGTTGAAATCAATGGATGGCAAGAAAACAAAGGTTGTCAAAGCGACGGAGAATATGCTTCTTTTACCAGGTGGTGAAGAAGAGCATGACCATGAGGGAGGGGAAGAACATCATCATGAATACGATCCCCATGTCTGGCTTTCTCCACAGAGAGCCATTAAAATGGTGGAAACGATTCGTGATCAACTGGTGAAACAGTACCCGGATAAAAAGGCTAGTTTTACAGCAAATGCAGATGCCTATATTGCCAAGTTGAAAAAATTGGATGACAGCTATACGAAGAGCTTATCTGCAGCGAAACAGAAAAACTTTGTCACTCAACACGCAGCTTTCCGTTATTTGGCCTTGGATTATGGCTTGAATCAAGTCTCTATTTCAGGTTTGTCACCAGATAGTGAACCGTCTGCGACTCGTTTGAGTGAATTGACAGAGTATATCAAGAAGAACGACATCAAGGTCATCTACTTTGAAGAAAATGCTTCTAAATCCTTATCGAAAACCTTATCTGCTGAAACCGGTGTGGATCTAGCTGTTTTGAATCCATTAGAGAGCTTGACAGATGAGCAGATGAAAGATGGTGAAGACTACATCTCTATCATGGGAGCTAACCTCAAATCTTTGGAGTTAACAACGACTCAAGCCGGAAAAGAAATTGCTCCAGAAGAGGAAGAAGACACCAAAACAGTAGCCAATGGCTATTTTGAAGACAGTGCTATTAAGGATCGAACTCTTTCAGACTATGTAGGTGATTGGCAGTCTGTGTATCCTTATCTAAAAGATGGAACCTTGGATCAAGTCTTTGACTACAAAGCCAAATTAACCAAGTCCAAAACAGCTGAAGAATATAAAGCCTACTACACCACAGGTTATAAAACAGATGTCGACCGGATTGTCATTACAGACAAAACCATGACCTTCTATAAGAATGGCGAAGAGAAGAAGTTCGAATACCGCTATGCTGGGAAACATACGCTGACCTATACAAAAGGGAATCGTGGAGTGCGGTATCTCTTTGAAGCAACTGATCCAAATGCGGGTGAATTCAAGTATGTTCAATTCAGTGACCACCAAATTGCTCCTAATAAAGCAGCTCACTTCCATATTTTCTTCGGTGGGGAAAGCCAAGAGGCTCTTTATAAAGAATTGGAAAATTGGCCTACTTACTACCCAAGTGACCTATCCGGATTCGAAATTGCGCAGGAAATGTTGGCCCACTAATCAAATAGAGAAGGAACCAGTTGGTTCCTTTCAGATTGAAGACAAAGTAATTTTAGAAACTTTCCTTAGGTGAGTACGGACGTCAGCGAACTTCGAAGAAGTTCCATGACTTAGTTTTGGATCTAAGGTTCCAAAACTCCGGAGTGCCTGAAACAACTCTGTTTCAGGCACTTTTCTCATTGCGGAAAGTTTTTCATCTTCTTAAATTACTAAAAAATATAATCATTTTTTGAAAATCATCTAGCTGTTTTATGTAAAACAATAGTTTGTCTGCATTCAAGAAGGAACCAGTTGGTTCCTTTATTGATAGTAACAGAAACTTGTCAAATTGCTAGAAAAAGGATAAAATTAGGCTTATAGAATAGATTGAATGTGGGGAGATTCATGATGAAAAAGTATCGTTTGCTATTGTTGCTTTCTGCTCTACTGTTTTTCCTTGGAGCCTGTGGTGATAAAAAGCAGGAGACAGGATCTGAAAGTAAAGAAAGTACAGTTCGTCAATCGAAGGATAGCTCAGCTACTAGTGAAACAAAGAAAGCTGAGAGTTCGAGTGATAAGAAAGAGAAAACAAAGATGGATATTGAAGCAATCGCTCAAGGGGATTATAGTAGCGTAGCTGGTGTCTGGCAAGATGATAAGGGGAATAAACTCGTCTTTGATCAAAATGGTTTGGTCTCTAACGAATATGAGTCTTATGGTCTTTCCTTGACAGACTATGGGACTGTTTCAGGAGGAGTCTACGGAGGAATCACAGGTGGATTTCTGATGGAATTTATTCCTGCCGGGCTTACGATTGATGACCAAACGGATGAAAATGGAGAAGTCATCTTCCATGATGATTCTGATGCCAGCAAGGATCGTCTCTGGACCGGAACTGGGATGTACAGTTTTACGGAACAAGGTTCTTTCCTTTATAAGGTCGGGGATTAACTAGTATAGGTGTAATGAAAAAGAATGAAGAGTGTCCTACTCTTCATTCTTTTTTAGATTTTAGGGAGCCAAGAAAGGTGGAAGTCTAGCTTCTCCGCTTTCAAGAGCTCTTGGTGGCTCACTCTGTCGATCCTTTTTCCATCAAGAAAAACATCTTGAAGAAAGTGTGCCTGGGCTGTGTGGGCTGTGCTATGGATATGCAGCCATTTTTTCTCTTGAGGGAGGTAAAGGCGCAAGTGTTTGAAGAGGGGAATCCCTAGGTCATAGACTGGCTTGCCTGGACAAGTCGGATAGAGTCCCAAAACCGACCAGATATACCAGGAGGATAGGCTGCCATTATCCTCATCTCCTGGATAAGCTTTGAAGCTTGGCTGGAAGGCTTCCTTGCGAAGGGCTTGAATCAGGATGCTAGTGTATTCCGGGTGTTGGCTATAGCGGAAGAGATAGGGGATGTGAAAACTCGGTTGGTTTGAAATGGCAATTTGTCCAAAAGGAGCTTGGGCCATCTCACTCATTTCATGAATTTCGTAGCCATAGCCCGTCACTTCATAATACGGTGCTTGAGTGGCTAGTCGAGTTAAGTAATGGGTGAAGCCTTTTTCTCCTCCAAAGAGTTGCTTGAGGCCCTCGATGTCGTGAAGGGCGCCTAAGGTTGCCTGAATGGCAGAGCACTCGGCATAGTCGCGTCCCCAACTGATGGGCGAGAAGTCTGGTCTGAAATGGCCCTTCTTATCTTTGGCCCGGATATAACCTGTTTCTGGATCAAAGAGGGTTCGATAGGAAAGACTAGATTGAGCATATTCTTTGGCCAACTCTTCCTTGCCAAGTAGCTGGGCAGTTTGGGCGATACAAAAATCGCTATAGGAGAAGTCAATGGTGTGACTCACGCTTTCGTGATAGTCAGTGGATAGATAGCCTAATTCCTTGTATTCTTTAGCTCCTCGTCGACCGTAATGACCATTTGGATCCTCTTTCCTAGCTGTATCCAACATGGCTTCAAAAAGCTCCGTGTGGAGGTCGGGAGCTAGGCCTTTTTGAATGGCATCGGCAATGACCCCATCAATGAGGGTTCCAGGCATCATGCCTCTTTCGTCAGGCGCTAGCCATTTAGGGAGGAAACCGGTATCTCGGTAATGGCTGAGGAAGCCTTCGAGAAATTCCTGGTAAATCTCGGGATAGACTAGGCTATAGAGAGGAAAGGTGGTCCGAAAGAGATCCCAGAAGCCCAAACTCGTGAAGTATTTTCCTTCTTGAATGCGGTTGTGGGCGAAATCGCGATGGACTGCTTTCCCCTCAGGGGTTACTTCATAACAAGTCTGAGGAAAGAGCAGACTACGGTAGAGACAGTGATCGAAAAATGTTCGATCCTCTCCGCCCGTATCTAAAATGTCAAATCGGTCCATTAGCTCTTGCCATTTGCGGCTCGCTTTTTCTTTCATCTCTTCAAAGCTAGCTGTAGGAAGGTGAGATTTGGCCAACTCAGGGTTGATAAAGGAAGTGCCTAATCGAGCTTCTAGCCTAGGGCTGTCAAATTCTAGGATCAAATCCTGTCCTAGCCAGTGAGTGCGAGTGATGGCTTGGTCAAATTCAACATGAAGATAGAAAGGAAAGTCTTGTTGGTCGGTATGATTTTGGTCTAGGATGTAGAAATGTAGATTCGTTTCTCCGAATTCTACTTCAGCTAGTCCATTTGGGCAATGAATGGCCAGTGAAAGTGCAGACGGCCCTCTAAAACGGAGAATAGCCCCGTAGAGGCTGGGTGTCAGCTCTGTGTGGATTTGATAGCGCTCTGAGGTGAGGGCTAAATAATGGGGCTGAAAGACAGCTTCTTGGACCCGGTAACTGCTCTGTCTGAAATAGAGGTCTTCTTGAGTCGGGATGTCTGTCAGTGGGGTGAGGAGACACCAGGAAAAATCTCCAATCCAAGGGCTAGGCTGATGGGTCAAGCGAATACCTTGAAAGATAGGAAGGTTGGGATTGAAAAACCAAGCCCCCTGTTCATGTGTCGTCTGCGGGAGGAAATAATTCATCCCAAAAGGAACTCCTGTGTAAGGGAGGGTGTTGCCGTTAGAATAAGCTGAGTGATTGTCTGTTCCTAAGCGGGTATCAATGTGAGTAATAACGGTCTTCATGTGGGACCTCCTGTGTCATACGAGGGCCTTCAAGCCCTTTTCTTTCTTTATTTTAGCAGAAGCCCCTCAAATGGGAAAGTCTTTTTCAAAACTAGAAAAGTTTGTAGAAAAAGGGCTATAATTTGCGTATGTATTTCCCATCTGAAATCTTTTATACTGAATAGGAAAGAATCGACAAGTGTGAGGAAAAGGAATGACTTATTCAAAAGAAATCGTCAGAGAATGGCTGGACCAAGTAGCAGAACGTGCCAAGGAGTACCCGGAGTGGGTGGATGTCTTTGAGCGTTGCTATACAGACACCTTGGATAATACAGTTGAGATCTTAGAAGACGGCTCAACTTTTGTACTGACAGGAGATATCCCAGCTATGTGGCTTCGTGACTCAACTGCTCAGCTGAGACCCTACCTCCATGTGGCAAAAAGAGATCCTCGTTTGCGTCAGACCATTGCAGGTTTGGTCAAACGTCAGATGATCTTGATTCTCAAGGATCCCTATGCTAACTCTTTCAATATTGAGGAAAACTGGAAAGGTCACCACGAAACAGACCATACAGACCTCAATGGCTGGATTTGGGAGCGTAAGTATGAAGTGGATTCGCTTTGCTACCCTTTGCAGTTGGCTTATCTTCTCTGGAAAGAAACAGGAGAAACTAGTCAATTTGATGAGACTTTTGTTACAGCGACCAAGGAAATCCTTCATCTCTGGACAGTGGAGCAAGACCACAATAACTCACCATACCGTTTCGTCCGTGATACCGATCGTAAGGAGGACACTCTGGTCAATGACGGCTTTGGGCCAGATTTCGCTGTGACAGGGATGACCTGGTCAGCCTTCCGTCCAAGTGATGACTGCTGTCAGTATAGCTACTTGATTCCATCCAATATGTTTGCAGTAGTTGTCTTGGGCTATGTGCAAGAAATCTTTGCAGCATTGAATCTAGCCGATAGTGAAAGCATCATTGCAGATGCCAAACGCCTCCAAGCGGAGATTCAAGAAGGGATCGAAAACTACGCCTACACCACTAACAGCAAGGGCGAGAAAATCTATGCCTTTGAGGTAGACGGTTTGGGAAATGCTAGCATCATGGATGATCCGAACGTGCCAAGTTTGTTAGCTGCTCCTTATCTTGGCTACTGCGCGATCGACGATGAGGTCTACCAAGCTACTCGTCGGACTATTTTGAGCTCTGAAAATCCTTACTTCTATGAAGGGAAGTACGCAAGCGGACTCGGAAGTTCTCATACCTTCTATCGCTATATCTGGCCGATTGCTTTATCCATCCAAGGATTGACAACGACAGATAAAGCTGAGAAGAAATTCTTGCTGGATCAGTTGGTTGCCTGCGATGGTGGAACAGGTGTCATGCACGAAAGTTTCCACGTGGATGATCCAACCAAATATTCGCGTGAATGGTTCTCTTGGGCCAACATGATGTTCTGTGAATTAGTCTTGGATTACTTGGATATTCGCTAATACTCTTCGAAAATCAAATTCAAACCACGTCAGCTTCGCCTTGCTGTATATATGTTACTGACTTCGTCAGTTCTATCTACAACCTCAAAGCAGTGCTTTGAGCAACCTGCGGCTAGCTTCCTAGTTTGCTCTTTGATTTTCATTGAGTATAAGGAGCACGCTTTAGCTTCATTGATTCTTGTAAAGAATCACAAATATATTTTTAAATTTAAGTTAGAATGAGGTTTTACTCATGGAAAATGTTGTTGTACATATTATTTCTCACAGCCACTGGGATCGTGAGTGGTATCTACCTTTTGAAAGTCACCGCATGCAATTGGTAGAACTCTTTGACAATCTCTTTGATCTTTTTGAAAATGACCCTGAATTCAAAAGTTTCCACTTGGATGGACAAACCATCGTCCTCGATGACTATTTAGAAATTCGCCCTGAAAACCGTGACAAGGTGCAGCGTTATATCGACGAAGGCAAGCTTAAGATTGGTCCCTTTTATATCTTGCAGGATGATTACCTAATCTCCAGTGAAGCCAACGTCCGCAATACCTTGATTGGTCAAGCTGAATGTGCCAAATGGGGCAAATCAACTCAAATTGGTTACTTCCCTGATACCTTTGGAAATATGGGACAAGCTCCTCAAATCCTTCAAAAATCAGGGATTCACGTAGCAGCCTTTGGGCGTGGGGTCAAACCAATCGGATTTGACAACCAAGTCCTCGAAGATGAGCAGTTTACCTCTCAATTTTCTGAGATGTACTGGCAGGGTGCTGATGGTAGCCGTGTGCTAGGTATTCTCTTTGCCAACTGGTACAGTAACGGGAACGAAATTCCAGTAGATAAAGATGAGGCTTTAGCTTTTTGGAAACAAAAATTGGCAGATGTTCGTGACTATGCCTCAACCAACCAATGGTTGATGATGAACGGTTGCGACCACCAACCGGTTCAACGAAACTTGAGTGAAGCTATTCGCGTGGCCAATGAGCTTTTCCCTGACGTGACCTTTATTCATAGCTCCTTTGATGAATATGTTCAAGCAGTGGAAAGTGCGCTTCCTGAACAATTATCAACGGTTACGGGAGAATTGACCAGTCAGGAAACCGATGGTTGGTACACACTTGCTAATACCTCTTCTTCACGTGTTTATCTCAAACAAGCCTTTCAAGAAAACAGCAATTTGCTAGAGCAAGTGGTGGAACCTTTGACCATCCTTACAGGTGGCCACAATCACAAGGATCAATTGACCTATGCCTGGAAGATGCTCTTACAAAATGCGCCACACGATAGTATCTGTGGTTGTAGTATTGACGAAGTTCACCGTGAAATGGAAGTTCGTTTTGCCAAGGTCAACCAAGTTGGAAACTTTGTCAAGACCAACCTTCTGAATGAATGGAAAGATAAACTCGCGACTCAGAAAGCTCAGAGTGAGCATCTCTTTACAGTTATTAACACTGGCTTGCATAGCAAGGTGGACACTGTCAGCACGATTGTCGATGTAGCGGTTTGTCCATTTAAGGAATTGCATCCGACAGAGGGCTTCAAGAAAATGGCCGCTTTGACCTTGCCAGACTATCACGTAGAGGATTTAGAGGGTCATCTTGTAGAGGCGGAGATTGAAGACTTGGGGGCAAGCTTTGGCTATACCCTGCCTAAGGATAAATTCCGCCAACCCTATATTGCGCGTCAAGTGCGCGTGACGGTTCCGGTTCACCTAGCGCCTCTTTCTTGGACCACCTTCCAGCTCTTGGAAGGAAAAGCTTCCCATCATGATGGGATTTACCAAAATGGGGTTCTCGATACGCCGTTCGTAACCCTCAGTATTGATGATGGCTTGACCCTTTACGACAAGACGACCAATGAGGCTTATGAGGACTTCCTTGGCTTCGAAGACCGCGGTGATATTGGCAATGAATACATTTACTTCCAACCAAAAGGAACAGAACCCATCTATGCGGAGCTGAAAGCTCATGAGGTCTTGGAAAATAATGCTCGCTATGCCAAAATCTTGCTCAAGCATGACTTGACCATCCCAGTCAGCGCGGATGAACAATTGGATGCGGAACAAAGAGGCATTATCGAGTTTATGAACCGAGAAGCAGGACGGTCAGAAGAGCTGACAACCATTCCGTTGGAAACAGTGATGACCGTCTTTGTGGATGACCCGCAAATTCGCTTCAAGACGCGCTTTACCAATACTGCTAAGGATCACCGCATTCGTCTCTTGGTCAAAACTCATAACACTCGTCCAAGCAATGACTCGGAAAGCATTTATGAGGTCGTGACACGGCCGAATAAACCAGCAGCTTCTTGGGAAAATCCTGAAAATCCACAACACCAACAAGCCTTTGTCAGCTTGTATGATGATGTTAAAGGAGTGACCGTAGCCAACAAAGGATTGCATGAATACGAAATTCTTGGAGACGACACCATAGCTGTAACCCTTCTCCGTGCTTCAGGGGAACTCGGTGACTGGGGCTACTTCCCAACACCAGAAGCCCAGTGCTTGCGAGCTATCGAAGTTGAGTTTGCAGTAGAATGCCATCAGGCTCAGGATCGTTTCTCAGCCTTTCGTCGTGCCAAAGCCTTCCAAGTGCCATTTACAGCTCTTCAAGTTGCAAAACAAGAGGGTAGCGTTGCAGCAACAGGTAGTCTCTTCAACCATCCAGCACTGAATTTGCCACAAGTCTGCCCAACAGCCTTTAAAGTTGCTGAGAATGAAGAAGGTTACGTCCTTCGTTACTACAACATGAGCCAAGAAAATGTTCGCGTGTCTGACAAACAACAAACCATTCTTGACTTGCTGGAACGCCCATATCCAGTTCATTCAGGACTATTGGCACCACAAGAAATTCGTACAGAATTGATCAAAAAAGAAGAAATTTAATTTCAAAAAGTAAACATAACAAGAAAGGAGGAGCGACAAAGTAAGAATCGATTGCTGACTCGCTCCTTTTTACAGGTAAAAGCTATGACCCTTGCAACGATTGATATCGGAGGGACTGGGATTAAGTTTGCCAGTATCACTCCTGATGGAAAAATTTTAGATAAGGCCAGCACCCCAACGCCAGAGACTCTGGAAGAGTTGCTAGCTTGGTTGGAGCAACGCTTGTCAGAACGTGACTACCGTGGGATTGCTATGAGTGTGCCAGGGGCTGTTAACCAAGAAACCGGGGTGATTGAAGGAATCAGTGCCATTCCTTACATTCATGGTTTTTCTTGGTATGAGGTTCTTGCTCATCACCGACTTCCTGTCCATCTAGAAAATGATGCTAACTGTGTCGGACTGAGTGAACTGCTAGCTCATCCTGAGATTGAAAATGCAGCCTGTGTCGTGGTTGGGACAGGGATCGGTGGGGCCATGATCATCAATGGCAAGCTACACCGTGGTCGTCATGGTTTGGGCGGTGAGTTTGGCTACATGACCACCATCGAGCCGGCAGAAAAGCTCAACAACTGGTCGCAACTCGCTTCTACAGGAAATATGGTTCGCTATGTCATCGAAAAATCTGGTCAGACTGACTGGGACGGCCGCAAGGTGTACCAAGAGGCAGTAGCAGGAAATGCCCTCTGCCAAGAAGCCATTGAACGCATGAACCGTAACCTAGCTCAAGGCCTGCTCAATATCCAGTACCTAATCGACCCAGATGTCATTAGCCTAGGTGGTTCTATCAGTCAGAACCCAGATTTTATCAAAGGGGTGCAAAAAGCGGTAGACGCCTTTGTGGAAAGATATGAAGAATATACCATCGCTCCAGTCATTCAAGCCTGCACCTATCACGCAGATGCCAATCTCTACGGTGCCCTTGTCAACTGGTTACAGGAGGAAAACCAATGGTAACTTTTACAGGACTTAGTCCCAAACAAGCCCAAGCTATCGAAGTCTTAAACAATCACATTTCTCTACCGGATGTAGAAGTAGCGGTCGCTCAGTCTGACCAAGCTTCTATCTCTATCGAGGGTGATAATGGGCAGTATCAACTGACCTACCGCAAACCTCATCAACTCTACCGTGCCTTGTCTGTGCTCGCAACAGCTTTAGCAGAAGGGGACAAGGTAGAGATTGAGGAAAAAGCTGCCTATGAAGATCTAGCCTACATGGCAGACTGTTCGCGCAACGCCGTGCTCAATGTCGCATCGGCCAAGCAGATGATTGAAGTCTTGGCTCTCATGGGTTATTCAACCTTTGAGCTTTACATGGAAGACACTTATCAGATTGAAGGGCAACCTTATTTTGGTTATTTCCGTGGAGCTTATGCTGCTGAAGAGTTGCAGGAAATCGAAGCCTACGCCCAACAGTTTGACATGACTTTTGTCCCATGCATCCAAACCTTGGCACACTTGTCAGCCTTTGTCAAATGGGGTGTCAAGGAAGTGCAGCAACTCCGCGATGTAGAAGATATCCTCCTCATTGGCGAAGAAAAAGTTTACGAGCTGATTGATGGTATGTTTGCGACGTTGTCTAAGCTACAAACTCGCAAGGTCAATATCGGGATGGATGAAGCTCACCTGGTTGGTTTGGGACGTTACCTTATCCTAAACGGTGTGGTTGACCGCAGCCTCCTCATGTGCCAACACTTGGAGCGCGTGCTGGATATTGCGGACAAGTATGGTTTCCACTGCCAGATGTGGAGCGATATGTTCTTCAAACTCATGTCAGCAGATGGCCAGTACGACCGTGATGTCGAAATTCCAGAAGAAACTCGTGTTTACTTAGACCGTCTCAAAGACCGTGTGACCTTGGTTTACTGGGATTATTATCAGGATAGCGAAGAAAAATACAATCGTAACTTCCGGAATCACCACAAGATTAGCCAGGATATTGCCTTTGCAGGTGGTGCTTGGAAATGGATTGGTTTTACACCACACAACCATTTCAGTCGCCTTATCGCTCTTGAAGCCAACAAAGCTTGTCGTGCCAACCAGATCAAGGAAGTCATCGTGACGGGTTGGGGGGACAATGGTGGGGAAACAGCCCAGTTCTCTATTCTGCCAAGCTTGCAAATCTGGGCAGAGCTCAGCTACCGCAATGATTTAGAGCGTCTATCAGCTCACTTCAAGACCAACACAGGCTTATCGGTTGAGGACTTTATGCAACTTGATCTTGCCAACCTCTTGCCAGACCTACCAGATAATCTCAGTGGTATCAACCCCAACCGCTATGTCTTTTATCAGGATGTTCTCTGCCCAATTCTTGACAAGCACATGACACCTGAACAGGACAAGCCACACTTTGCCCAAGCAGCTGAGATTCTTTCTGACATTAAAGAAAAAGCGGGCACTTATTCTTATCTTTTCGAAACTCAGGCCCAGTTGAACCAGATTTTAAGCAGTAAAGTGGATGTGGGCCGACGCATTCGTCAAGCCTATCAAAAAGGTGATAAAGAGAGCTTGCAACAAATTGCTAGGGAAGAATTACCAAAACTCAGAAGCCAGATTGAAAACTTCCACAAGCTCTTTAGCCACCAATGGTTGAAAGAAAACAAGGTCTTTGGCTTGGATACAGTAGACATTCGTATGGGTGGGCTCTTGCAACGCATCAAGCGCGCAGAAAGCCGCATTGAAAACTACCTAGCAGGCGAAATCTCTCGTATCGACGAACTAGAAGTAGACATCCTGCCATTTAATGATTTCTACGGAGACAAGGACTTCGCAGCGACGACGGCCAACCAGTGGCATACTATTGCGACAGCTTCAACCATTTATACGACCTAATCCAAAAGGCTGTCTTTAAAGAAAATGAATTTTAAGGAGGAGAAGGATTTCCTATGAAAAGAGGAATTTCTTCTCCTTTTTTCTCCATTTTTAAGGCTATGTCATAAATTTGTAGAATTTTTTCTATAATTAGGAGTTTGAAAAAGTTTTCATAGAGTTTTATAATAAAAAATGTAAACGTTACCAAAAAAATAAAATGACAAAGGGGGGAGTCAGATGAAAAAGTTTGTTAAGACCTTGAGAGAAAATCTCATTTTCTTCTTGATGGTTTTACCAGGTGCAGCGTGGTTGATTTTATTCTTCTACATACCTGTTTTGGGAAACGTTGTCGCATTTAAAGACTATCATATCACCGGAGAGGGATTTATTGATAGTGTAATGAAGAGTAAGTGGGTAGGATTTGATAACTTCAAATTTCTCTTTAGTTCTAAAGATGCTTATATCATTACAAGAAATACCGTCCTTTACAACCTTGCCTTTATTTTCTTGGGCTTGATTGTTTCCGTTGGGATTGCCATTATCTTTAGTGAGATGCGTTCCAAACGGTTGGTTAAAGTGTTTCAAACATCAATGTTGTTCCCCTATTTCTTGTCATGGGTTATCATCAGCTTCTTTACAGATGCCTTCTTAAACGTCGATAAAGGCTTGATTAACCATATCTTAACATCACTTGGGATGAAAGGAATCAACTTCTATACAGAGGTTGCCATTTGGCCAGCGCTTCTCCTCTTCTTAGGAATCTGGAAAGGCTTTGGTTATAGCAGTGTTATGTACTATGCAACCATCATGGGGATTGACCCAACCTTCTACGAAGCCGCAACAGTGGACGGAGCATCTAAGTGGCAGCGAATCCGCCACATTACCATTCCTCAGTTGGCTTCCTTGATTACGGTCTTGACCATCCTTGCCATCGGAAATATCTTCCGTGCTGACTTTGGATTGTTCTACCAAATCCCACATAACTCAGGTGCCCTTTATAGTGTGACAAACGTAATTGATGTCTATGTCTACAACGGACTTGCTAAATCAGGAGATATTGCGATGGCCGCAGCGGCTGGTCTTTACCAATCAGTTGTCGGATTGATTCTCGTTTTACTTTCTAATATTGTAGCACGTCGGATTGATAAGAATGCAGCGCTCTTCTAGAAAGGAGGATACCATGGCAAAATCAAAAATTAAAAAAGAAAAAGTTGATAATGTTGGGATCCACTCCTTCAGTAAGAAAGCAGACATCTTCTTTAGTAGCATCGTCGGCTTGGTTGCTCTATCCTGTATCTTGCCCTTCATCTTCGTTGTCATGATTTCCTTGACAGATGAACAAAGTTTGGCAATTAACGGCTTCCAATTTTGGCCTGCTAAATTCGGTACAGATGGCTATCTTTTCCTTGTTCAATTTAAGGATAAGATTCTTCAAGCCCTCTTCATTACCTTGTTTGTAACGATTGTAGGGACAGCATGTAATGTTTTCATTACAACGACCTACGCCTACGCGATCTCTCGTAGAACCTTTAAGTACAGAAACTTCTTTACTGTCTTTGCCCTCTTGAGTATGCTCTTTAGTGCAGGGATGGTACCAGGATATATCGTTACCACTCAGTTGCTTCATTTAGGAGATACCGTTGGAGCCCTCATCATTCCGATGTTATTGAGTCCTTTTAACATTATCTTGATGCGGACCTTCTTCAAACGGACGATCCCAGAAGCCATTCTTGAGTCTGCTCGGATAGATGGAGCCAGTGAGACACGGATCTTCTTCCAGATCTGTTTGCCACTTTCTCTCCCAGGGATTGCTACCATCAGTCTCTTCACAGCCCTCGCCTTCTGGAATGACTGGTTCAACGCTCTCCTCTATATCAAGAGTGAAAACCTCTATCCCCTTCAATACTTGCTGATGCAAATCCAAAATAATATGGATTACATCTCTAAATCCGTCGGTGCATCTAGCCAAATCGCTGGTGCAGTCCAATCCCTTCCTAAGGAAACTGGACGGATGGCCATGGTGGTGGTGGCAACAGTTCCAATCGCTATCCTCTATCCATTCTTCCAACGTTACTTTGTAAAAGGATTGACCATCGGTGGTGTGAAAGAGTAAGCGAACTTTTCTCACCCACCCTTCATAATGTTAATAAAGAAAAATAAAAAAGGAGTTTTCTCATGAAAAATTGGAAAAAATATGCTTTAGCTTCTGCTAGCGTTCTCACACTTGGAGCAACTCTTGCTGCTTGTGGTAACTTGACAGGTGATAACCAAAAATCATCTAAGAGTGAAGACGGTAAAACAGTTATCAAAATGTACCAAATCGGTGACAAACCGGATAACTTGGATACCTTGTTAGAAAATGCGAACAAGATCATCGAAGAAAAAGCTGGCGTTAAATTAGACATCCGATACCTTGGTTGGGGTGACTACGACAAGAAGATGAACGTTATGATCTCATCTGGTGAAAGCTACGATATTGCTTTCGCAAACAACTATGTCATCAACGCTCAAAAAGGTGCTTACGCTGACTTGACAGACTTGTACAAGAAAGAAGGAAAAGAGCTTTATGAAGCACTTGACCCTGCTTACATCAAAGGGAATACTGTCAACGGTAAGATCTACTCAGTTCCAGTTGCAGCCAACGTTGCATCTTCACAAAACTTTGCCTTCAACGGACCACTTCTTGAAAAATATGGTATCGACATCTCAAACGTCACAGACTATGCTTCTCTTGAACCAGTCTTGAAAGCGATCAAAGAAAAAGATCCAAACGTTGTTCCATTCGCAATGAACAAGAGCTACGGTGGACCTTCTGATGACTTCGATTACATCGCAGTAGATGGACTTCCATTCGTTGTCGATTTGCAAGGTGACACAACTAAGATCGTTGACCGTTATACAATCCCACGTTATGTTGAAAACTTGAAGACTCTTCATAAATACTATGAAGCTGGCTACATTCCAAAAGACGTAGCTACAAGCGACACTGGATATGACCTTTCTCAAGATACTTGGTTGGTACGTGAAGAAACAGTAGGACCTGCTGACTACGGTAACAGCTTGCTTACTCGTGTAGCAAACCGTAAGATCGAGATCAAACCATTCACTCAACTTTACAAGAAGAACAACACTACTCAAGTTGCAAACTTTGTTATCTCAAACAACTCTAAGAACAAAGAAAAAGCAATGGAAGTATTGAACCTCTTGAACACAAACCCAGAACTATTGAACGGTCTTGTTTATGGTCCAGAAGGCAAGAACTGGGAAAAAGTTGAAGGTAAAGAAAACCGTGTGAAAGTTTTGGATGGCTACAACGGAAACACTCACATGTCAGGATGGAACACTGGTAACAACTGGATCCTTTACATCAACGAAAACGTAACCGATGAACAAATTGCACAATCTAAGAAAGACTTGGAAACTGCAAAAGAATCTCCAGCACTTGGATTCATCTTCAACACTGAAAACGTGAAATCAGAAATCACTGCCCTTACAAACACTTTGAACCAATTCACAAGTGCCATCAATACAGGTACAGTAGATCCTGAAGTTGAAATTCCTAAGATGCTTGAAAAATTGAAATCAGAAGGTGCCTACCAAAAAGTCTTGGATGAAATCCAAAAACAATACGATGAGTACCTTGCTGCTAAGAAATAAGCTAACAATACTTGCTTAAGTCTATCAAAAGACTTTGAGGTCTTCGCACTTCAAAGTCTTTTCTGTTGATGATTTTGAAATCGAAACCATCAGAGGAAATGTGCTATAATATAGGGTATAATCATCAGTTGTACTAGGGAAACTATACTAAGTCGTACGCTCCCCTCTACAACAAATGAACATGGAGACACATTATGGGAAGAATGATTGAATTAATTTTTACAAGGGTCTATTTAGCCATGCTGGCAACAGGGATCTTTTGGGCTTTAACCTTCTGTGGAGGGATTCTATTTGGATTTGGGCCGGCTAGTGCAACGATTATGAGTCTATATGCCGAACATGGATCTGATTACAAGCAATATGGTTGGTCTGAGGCTTGGTCGCTCTATAAAGAAAATTTCCGTCGGGGCAACCAGGTTTTCTATACATTTTTTTTAATCGAAGCTATTCTTATTTATGGCATGTATCTGATGGTTCAATTGCCCCACTTGTCCCTGTTTCAGATTTTTATCTTATTGGTCAATTTGATTTTCTTATTGGTGGCTCCCCTGACTTTTGCAGTCTATCTCAAGCTTCAAGTCCATTTTGACTTGTCCTATCTTAATAGCTTGAAGTTGAGTTTCATTGGTGCTTTTCTGGATATTCGTGCAGTGACCAAGTTTCTCTTGGGGACCTTTCTGTTAGGGGTTGTTACCCATTTCGTTCCGGCTTTATTCTTCTTTGTTTTACTGGGCTTGTGGCATTTCTTTGTCAATGATATTTTTCAACCAGTCTATGAAACAATTCGCTCTAAAGTGGTTTCTTAATTATGAAAAAAATATGGTTAGCGACTCTTTTGAAGTTCTATGCCTATATCATGGTGGGGATCATCACGACCTTAGGCGTGACGGTATCCTTGGTCTATTGGCATAATCAGAAAGCAGAAACAGAACGGATTGCTCAGTTGATTTCCTCGCGCTTGACTGTTGAGGTAGAGGATATTTATAAGAGATCTTCTCAATGGGGAAAGAGTCTGGTAGAAAATCCTGCCAAGCTCGAAGGAGTTTACAAGTATTTTTCAATGACGCCTTCTGAATACGAAAGCTGGCGATTGGATAATTATTTCTCCAATTATATTCAAGTTTCGCTGCACCGTAATGTTGAAACTCTGTATTTGGAACACGATGTTATTGATCAAATTGATTTGGTGTTAAATGACTATACGACTGTGTTTGTCTCCAGTAAAAATAAAAAAGGAGGGCAACAAGTTCCAGCGGATCGGTACAAGGCCAGCTCGCAAGCCATCCCAGTCTCCTTAACGGATGTGACGACTGGCGAGGATATTGGACTGGCTTATATTAAAATCAATCCAGCGCTATTGGATTCTGTCGTTGACAATATTCAAGACACGATTCCAGTTGCCGTCCAAATCTATAATCCCTTGGGCAAGGTTTTTTACCACAGAGGGGATATCAACCCTAAAGATCACAGCCAGTGGATTGTGCGAGATACTGCTTACGGCTATCAAATCTGGGTTGGGATTCCGACCTCTTACACGGTTCGAACAGCCTTGTTTAGTTTTACCTGGATGATTTCGGTCGCCTTAATCCTGGTCTTGGTCTTGTATCTCTTGCTTCAACGAATTTTCCGTAATTACCAAAAACAAGTTTTGGATTTGGTAGATACCATGGAAGCCATCAGCCAGGGGGATTCTGAGCGACGGATCAATGTGGATACCAAAGAGCAGGAGCTCCTTTTAGTTGCAGAAACGACCAATACCATGTTAGACAATATGGACAAGTCTATCCGTGATATCTATCAGCTACAACTGAGCCAAAAAGATGCCAATTTGAAGGCCTTGCAAGCGCAGATTAATCCGCATTTTATGTATAATACCATGGAGTTTATTCGCATGTATGCAGTTATGCAGGATCAAGAAGAATTAGCTGATATTATTTACGAATTTAGTAGTCTCCTTCGAAACAATATTTCAGAGGAGAAAGAAACGACCATCGAAAATGAGTTGGAATTTTGTAGAAAATACAGCTATCTCTGTATGGTGCGTTATCCAAAATCGATTGCTTATGGCTTTAAAATTGAACCCGGTCTAGAAGAGATGGTTATTCCGAAGTTTACTCTTCAGCCACTAGTGGAAAATTACTTTGTTCATGGAGTTGATCACAAGCGCAAGGACAATGTCATTAGTATCAAAGTCCGTCATGTTGGAGGAGCTGTGGAAATTCGGGTTCAAGACAATGGGAGAGGACTGGGACCGAGCCAACTGCAACGGATCCAACAAATATTGAGTCATAGGGATCCACGAGAAGAAGTAGAAGAGAGTAAGGGGCGACAATCGATTGGGATTGTCAATGTCCACGAGCGTTTCCTTCTCTACTTTGGGGATCGTTACCACATTCAAATTACATCAGAAAAAGGAAAAGGTGTTCTCTATACGATTACCATCGAGGACACTTAAGAGGAAAGAATCGTGTATAAAGTCTTATTGGTTGACGATGAATATATGATTACTGAGGGGTTGAAAAAACTGATTCCCTTTGAAAAATGGGACATGGAGGTTGTTTACACAGCAGAGGATGCAGATCAAGCCTTGGCCTATGTTGCGGATTATCCAGTGGATATCGTGATTACGGATGTCAATATGCCAGGAAAAACTGGTCTAGAAATGATTGATCAAATGCAGTCCATTCTTCCCCATGCGGCTTATATCATTATGTCGGGCTACCAGGATTTTGCTTATGTAAAAAAAGCCTTAAACCTCCGGGTGGCAGACTACCTGTTAAAGCCTGTCAATAAGGTGGAGCTGGGGAATATCCTAGAAAAGTTATCTCAAACTCTAAAAAAACCAGACCAAGAAACGGCCAATCGGCTCCTTCATGAAGATTGGTCAGAAGAAGAGTTCGAACAAGCCATCCGAGGAAGAAAACAACTCTGGATTGGAGTGGATAAGGAAAGGAAGGGCTTTGCCAGTTCGTCTTATCAGGTCTTAGGAAAAAATCTTCAACTCTATCTTTCCGATGAGGATGAAGGAGCTTTCCTACAGCGCCGTTTCCAAGCACCTTATAAGGAACATTTTCAACAATTTAAAGAGCTTGTTGAACGAAGTCTGTTTTATGGGGATCTCCCTTTGGAGGAAGAAGATGGTGTCTTTAATTACTACGAACCCATCTACCGTGTCATCATTCAGGGAAATATCCAACAGATTTTGGAGGAGTTGAACTGGTTGGAAGAAACCGTGAGAAGCCATACCCCAAAAGTGGCGATAGCCAAGCAACTCTTTATTCAGTTCATTATGGATGTCTTTCATTTGTTTGAACACCTGCAGGGAGATAACCTGACAGAAGTTGTGAAAGCCGTTCATGAGACAACGACTTTCGAGGATCTTGTTACCTGCGTTCGGAATCAATTGGAGACCTTCTTCTCTCAATATCGGATGAACAATAATGTGGCGACCGTCTTAGAAGTAATTGGACGCGACTATCGGAAGGAACTGTCGCTCAAGGATATCAGCAAAGATCTCTATATCAATCCTGTTTATTTAGGGCAATTGATCAAACGTGAGACCAATTCCACCTTTGCAGAGCTCTTGAATAAACAACGGATCAAAGCTGCCCAACAGTTGCTTTTATCCACAACGGAAAGCATTGAAGATATTTGCTATGAAGTTGGCTACAGCAATGTCGGTTACTTTTATAAAGTATTCCGCAAGTTGTGTGGCAAGTCTCCTAAAGCCTACCGTCAACAAATCGGCGTAGAGGAAAGTGACTAATCTGTAAACATGAAAAATACCCTCCATTGATTAAAAAATGGAGGGTGTTTTTTAGTTGCTTCTTCCGATTAAAATCGTAGCAGAAATGGTGACCTGAGTTAGATCGTTCCAGTCAATTTGAGCTGGATCGACGTGAAAGAGGAGAGGCGTCATGCTCAGAAGAGCCTCCCGCAATGCTGGTGTGAGCTCGAAGGTTTCCTGGCAATGGATGGTGTTTTCAATCGTAAAATGATCAGAGAAATGTTGAATAATCTGCTCATTGGAATAATCGGCCTGATCCAGGAGGTCCTTCACCTTCTGACGAATCTCTTGCAGATGGGCGGCTGTTGGGATGATCTTGATAAGGCGACCGTCTGGGGCTAGGACTCGTTTGAATTCCTGATAATTTGCTGGTGAAAAGATATCTAGGAGAAGGTCCATGCTCTGGTCTAAAAGAGGGAGACGAGCCAGATCTCCGACAAACCACTTGACCTTCCATTCCTGGTCGCTTTTGGCAGCCAGTTGGATCGATTCCTTAGATAAATCAAAGGCGTAAAAGGAATGGTCTGGATACCGTTCTTGCAAGCTGCGCGAATAGTAGCCTTCTCCGCAACCAATATCTAAAATGTTGGCTGGATGGTCCAGTGGAGACAAGCATTCTGATAGGCTAGTGAGGATATGGTCGTAAAAACCGTTCTCTAAAACGAGTTGCCGGTTTTGAAAATTCTCCTTGTCATAGTCCTTCGAAGCCTTCACTTGTGGAGCCAAGTTCACATAGCCAAACTTAGCAAGGTCAAAGGAGTGGCGGTTCGTGCAGGCCAAGCTTTGTTGGACTAGGTCGAGGGCTTCTTGACAGATGGGACAGGCAAAAGCAGTGGCTGTCTGAAATCGTTGTAATTTTGGTTTGATCGTCATGATACATCTAGTGTACCAAAAAACCTCTGAAAGTCATAGCTTCAGAGGTCTTCTTTTTAATAAGTCAAAACAAAGTATTTTTTCTTACCGCGACGGATAACGGTCAATTCATTTTCTAATTTATCGCTATCGCTCAAGACATAGTCAAGGTCTTGGATGCGGTCGCCGTTGACGTAGATAGCTCCATTTTGAACATCTTCACGGGCTTGGCGTTTGGAGTTGACCACGCCAGCTGTGACCAAGAGTTCAACAATGTTGAGGTTGTCTTCTGCTTGGACTTGGTAGTTTGGCACACCACGAAGGCCTTGTTTAAGTTCTTTAACAGAAAGGTTTTTGATATTCCCTGCAAAGAGTTGCTCAGTGATGTTAAGGGCTTCCTTGTAGGCTTCTTCACCATGAACAAGTGTTACGACTTCACGAGCCAAGACTTTTTGAGCCAAGCGTTCGTGTGGCGCAGCTTCAAACTGTTTGCGGATCTCTTCGATTTCGTCCAGTGACAAGAAAGTAAAGATTTTCAAGAAGCGAACAGCGTCAGCGTCCATGACATTCATCCAGAATTGGTACATTTCGTATGGAGAAGTCTTTTCAGGGTTGAGCCAGACCGCATTCCCTTCAGATTTACCAAATTTCTTACCAGTCGCATCTGTAATGAGGGGAACAGTGATGACGTGACCGGTCTTGTCAGCCTTCCGACGAAGCAACTCTGTACCAGCTGTCATATTTCCCCACTGGTCAGAACCACCGATTTGCAAAGTGACATTGTGTTCTTGGTTCAAAACAAAGAAGTCGTAGCCTTGCATGATTTGGTAGGCAAATTCAGTGTAAGAAATCCCTGTTTCAATCCGCTTTTTCACAGATTCCTTGCTCATCATGTAGTTAACAGTAAAGTATTTTCCGATGTCGCGAAGGAAGTCAATGAAGCTGATGCTGCCAAACCAGTCATAGTTATTGACCATGACAGCCTTATTTTCCCCATTTTCAAAATCTAAGAAACGAGACAATTGCCCTTGGATAGAAGTGACCCAACCGTCTACAGTCTCCTTAGTTTGTAAACTGCGCTCGGCATCTTTGAAAGAAGGGTCTCCAATGAGTCCGGTCGCACCACCGACAAGCGCATAAGGTTTGTGGCCTGCCAATTGTAAGCGACGACTAGTCAAGATTGCAACAAGGTGCCCAAGGTGCAAACTATCAGCAGTTGGATCGTAGCCAGTATAATACGATACTTGTCCTTCTTCTAGGGCTTTACGCAAAGCATCTTCGTCAGTCGTTTGGAAAATCAAACCACGTTCTTTTAGCTCATCAAAAATGTGCATCGTTCTCTCCTTTTCTAAGCTACTGGCCGGATCGATGAAAACAGTCCAGTATCTGTATGGTTTCTCTCTATTTTACCATAATGACTTGAAATAGCAATGAAAGGACGAAAAAAATCCAATCGGAAGCAGTGTTCTCAACTTTAGGAATTGAAAAGGAAGTGGTCCATTTGGTATAATAGGAAGGACAAGGAGAAATAGAGTGAGTCAAATGAGAGAATTTTTTACAAAGTGCGGGAAGAAAATAAAAGACTTCTTTGCCAAGATGACTGTTGAGGTCGATGAGAAAGAAGACAAGGAGGGCTGGTCACTAGGAGATTTCCTAGCAACCATTCTCCGGACGATGAAACTCCTTTGGGATGTGTTATTGGTGTTTGCTATAGGTGGTCTCTTGTTTGGTGTAGGGATTGCAATTGGCTATGCAGCCAGCCTATTTAATGAGACAGAGACACCGGATCCGACCCAATTGGTTCAACAAGTGCGAAATATTTCGAGCGTTTCAAAGATTTCCTACTCAGATGGAAGCATCATTTCTGATATTGACAGTGACTTGATTCGGATTCCTGTCCAAAAGGATGCGATTTCGGACAATGTCAAAAAGGCTGTTATTGCAACTGAGGACGAAAATTTTAATAGCCATAACGGGGTTGTTCCGAAAGCGGTAATCCGGGCTACCTTGGGTTCAGTTGCTGGAGTAGGGTCCTCTAGTGGTGGTTCGACTCTGACCCAACAGTTGATCAAACAACAAGTTGTGGGAGATGCACCGACCTTCTCACGGAAGGCCGCTGAGATTATCGATGCCCTTGCTCTGGAGCGGGTAATGGATAAGGACGAAATTTTAACGACCTACCTCAATGTCTCTCCATTTGGTCGAAACAACCGGGGACAAAATATCGCAGGAGTGGAAGCTGCAGCTCAAGGGATTTTTGGTGTTTCTGCCAAAGACTTGACCATCCCACAGGCGGCATTTATTGCTGGTTTGCCACAGAGTCCAATTGTCTACTCACCTTACGCTTCTGATGGCAGCCTCAAGACTCCGGAAAATCAAGCTTTAGGCTTGGATCGTGCCAAGGATGTCTTGTACAATATGTATCGGACGGGTGCTATCAGCAAGGAAGAGTACGACCAATATAGTCAATATGATCTAAGCAAGGATTTCCTTCCTTCAAATGGCATCGAGAAGACACCACACGACTACTTGTATTTCCAAGCTGTTAGTGAAGCGGAAGATGCTATGTATGAGTATCTAATCAAGAGAGACAACGTTTCTAGTCACGACCTAAAAAACAATTCAACGGTTAAGTCTTATCAAGAGTTAGCGAAGAAAGAATTGAGAGAGGGTGGCTATACGGTCCAAACCACTATCAACAAAGCTATCTACAATGCCATGCAAGAAGCAGTTGCCAATTATGGTGGTATCTTGGATGATGGAACAGGTACGGTGGAAGTTGGGAATGTCCTTATGGACAACCGAACAGGAGCGATTCTTGGCTTTGTTGGGGGACGGAATTTTGACGGGAATCAAAATAACCATGCCTTTGATACAAAGCGTTCTCCAGGTTCTACCATTAAACCCTTGCTGGCTTATGGAATCGCCATTGACCAAGGCTTGATGGGAAGCAATAGCATCGTCTCCAATTACCCAACCAACTTCTCTAGTGGAGAGCCAATTATGCACGTGGATAACCGAGGAACTGGTATGATGGACCTCCGAGAGGCCCTCAATACCTCATGGAATATCCCAGCTTATTGGACCTATCGTACTCTCCGTGAAAAGGGTGTCGATGTACCTGGCTATATGGAAAAAATGAGCTACGATATCGCTGAGTACGGCATTGAAAGTCTGCCAATGGGAGGCGGGATCGAAGTAAGCGTTGCCCAACATACAAACGGTTATCAAACCCTTGCCAATAATGGGAATTACCAAAAACGCTACATGATTGAAAAAATCATGGACCAAAACGGAAAAGTTGTTTACCAGCACGAAAGCAAACCAACTCGAGTATACTCAGCAGCAACTGCGACTATCATGCAGGATCTGTTAAGAGGTGTCATCAGCTCCGGTGCAACAACGACCTTCAAGAGCCGGATCAGCCAGGTCAACCCAACCCTTGCTAATGCCGATTGGATCGGGAAAACCGGAACTACCAATGAGAATGGAGATATGTGGCTCATGCTGTCTACTCCAAATCTCACCTTAGGTGGCTGGATTGGACACGATAACAATGCTTCTATGGCTCCATTGACAGGTTACAACAACAACGCAAGCTACATGGCCTATTTAGCCAATGCTATCTACCAGGCGGATCCAAATGCTTGGGGAGTGCAAGACCGCTTCACCCTAGATAGTAGTGTCATTTCATCGACTGTTCTGAAAGCTACAGGACAACGACCTGGTCGTGTCAATGTCAATGGTCGTGACATCGATGTGTCGGGTGCGACAGTTACCAGCTATTGGGCTAAAAATGGTGCTCCACAAACGACCTACCGTTTTGCTATTGGTGGATCAGATAATGATTATGCTAGTGCTTGGGCTGGAATGCTAGGAGGTTCAGCGGGGACTTCCAATGGGAATCGCAATAGCAATCGGACAGGCAATACTAGTACGCCAAGCAGTTCATCATCGAGTGGACAAAACCGGTAAAAATTATCAGGGACAATACCATAAAATCGTTTTCATGTCTAGAGAAAACCTTGTGTTTTTTGTGAAAATACGATATAATAAGGACAAGTAATTTGTCGTGTGCTTTATTTGAAATATTGTCCAAATAGAAGCTTACAGCAGTTAAATCAAACTTTATAAAAGTCGATTTAGCTGCTCTTTTTGTGCCTATTTTTAGAAACAAACAGATTTGTCATACAAACTTAATCTTTCTAAAAATTCCAAAAAGGATGAATGATACGGAGGAGATTTCTTCTCACGTGATGTAGATCACACCCCCTTCATAACATCGTTTCGACTGGATCAGAACTATTCTGATGTGGTCAGAAGCGATCTAGAAACCGGATTTTCAGAGAGGGCCTTCCCCTAGCTGGTATCCTAGTATAGAAAAGGAGTTAAAACTTTGGCAGGACATGACGTTCAATACGGGAAACATCGGACCCGTCGTAGTTTTTCAAGAATCAAAGAAGTTCTTGATTTACCAAATTTGATTGAAATCCAAACGGATTCATTTAAAGATTTTCTGGATCATGGTTTGAAAGAAGTTTTCGAAGATGTATTGCCAATTTCGAACTTCACAGACACAATGGAGTTGGAATTCGTCGGCTATGAAATCAGAGAACCAAAGTATACCTTGGAAGAAGCACGTATCCATGATGCGAGCTATTCTGCCCCAATCTTTGTAACCTTCCGCTTGGTTAACAAGGAAACAGGCGAAATCAAAACTCAAGAAGTCTTCTTTGGTGATTTCCCAATCATGACTGAGATGGGAACCTTCATCATCAATGGTGGAGAGCGGATCATCGTATCTCAGCTCGTACGTTCACCAGGTGTCTACTTCAATGATAAGGTGGACAAGAACGGTAAGGTTGGCTATGGATCAACGGTTATTCCGAACCGTGGAGCTTGGCTAGAGCTTGAAACAGACTCAAAAGATATTGCTTATACTCGTATCGACCGTACGCGTAAGATTCCATTTACGACCTTAGTTCGTGCCCTTGGTTTCTCTGGGGATGACGAGATTTTTGATATCTTTGGGGATAGTGAATTAGTTCGCAACACTGTTGAAAAAGATATCCACAAAAATCCAATGGATTCTCGTACAGATGAAGCCCTTAAAGAAATTTATGAGCGTCTTCGTCCAGGTGAGCCAAAAACAGCGGAAAGCTCACGTAGCTTGTTGGTAGCCCGTTTCTTTGACCCACGTCGTTATGACTTGGCCCCAGTTGGTCGCTACAAGATCAACAAGAAACTCAACATCAAGAACCGTTTGTTGAACCAAACGATCGCAGAACCATTGGTAGATGCTGAAACAGGAGAAATCCTTGTAGAAGCTGGTACCGTGATGACACGCGATGTCATCGACAGCATCTCAGAACATTTGGACGGTGATTTGAACAAGATTGTCTACACTCCAAATGATTCAGCAGTATTGACAGAACCAGTCGTTCTTCAAAAATTCAAGGTTGTGGCACCAACGGATCCAGACCGCGTTGTCACTATCATCGGCAATGCTAATCCAGATGATAAGGTTCGTACCATCACTCCAGCTGATATCCTTGCTGAGATGAGCTACTTCCTTAACTTGGCTGAAGGTCTTGGACGCGTGGATGATATCGACCACCTTGGAAACCGTCGTATTCGTGCCGTTGGTGAATTGCTTGCCAACCAAGTGCGTCTTGGCCTTTCACGGATGGAACGTAATGTTCGTGAACGCATGTCTGTTCAAGATAATGAAGTCTTGACACCTCAACAAATTATCAACATTCGTCCAGTAACTGCAGCGATTAAAGAATTCTTTGGATCTTCACAGTTGTCCCAGTTCATGGACCAACACAACCCGCTTTCTGAGTTGTCTCACAAACGTCGTTTGTCTGCCTTAGGACCTGGTGGTTTGACGCGTGACCGTGCTGGATATGAAGTGCGTGACGTGCACTACACCCACTATGGCCGTATGTGTCCGATTGAAACACCTGAAGGACCAAACATCGGTTTGATTAACAACTTGTCATCCTACGGACACTTGAACAAGTATGGTTTCATCCAAACGCCATACCGTAAAGTAGACCGTGAAAAAGGTGTGGTCACCAACGAAATCGTTTGGTTGACAGCTGATGAAGAAGATGAGTACATCGTAGCCCAGTCCAACTCTAAGTTGAACGAAAAAGGTGGTTTTGCTGAGCCAATCGTAATGGGACGTCACCGTGGTAACAACCAAGAGTTCCCATCTGATCAAGTGGACTACATGGACGTATCTCCAAAACAAGTAGTTGCTGTTGCGACAGCATGTATTCCGTTCTTGGAAAACGATGACTCCAACCGTGCCCTCATGGGTGCCAACATGCAACGTCAGGCTGTGCCATTGATCGATCCAAAAGCGCCTTACGTGGGTACTGGTATGGAATATCAAGCAGCTCATGACTCAGGAGCTGCAGTCATTGCGCAACATGATGGTAAAGTTAGCTATGCAGATGCGGATAAGGTAGAAGTTCGTCGTAAAGATGGATCTCTTGATGTCTACCACATCCAAAAATTCCGTCGTTCAAACTCAGGTACTGCATACAACCAACGTACTCTTGTAAAAGTTGGTGACGTTGTTGAAAAAGGAGACTTTATCGCAGACGGTCCATCGATGGAAAAAGGGGAAATGGCCCTTGGTCAAAACCCAATCGTCGCTTACATGACATGGGAAGGTTACAACTTTGAGGATGCCGTTATCATGAGCGAACGCTTGGTGAAAGAAGATGTCTACACATCTGTTCACTTGGAAGAATTCGAATCAGAAACGCGCGACACTAAGTTAGGCCCTGAAGAAATCACTCGTGAAATTCCAAACGTTGGGGAAGATGCTCTCAGAAACCTTGACGAAATGGGTATTATCCGTATCGGTGCGGAAGTAAAAGAAGGCGACATCTTAGTTGGTAAGGTGACACCGAAGGGTGAAAAAGACCTTTCTGCTGAAGAACGTCTCCTCCACGCTATTTTTGGAGATAAATCTCGTGAAGTGCGTGATACTTCTCTTCGTGTACCTCACGGTGGAGATGGTGTTGTTCGCGATGTCAAGATCTTTACGCGTGCAAACGGAGATGAATTGCAATCGGGTGTGAACATGTTGGTTCGTGTTTACATCGCACAAAAACGCAAGATCCGCGTCGGAGATAAGATGGCTGGTCGTCACGGAAACAAAGGGGTTGTATCCCGTATTGTTCCTGTTGAAGACATGCCTTACCTTCCAGATGGTACACCGGTTGATATCATGTTGAACCCACTTGGGGTGCCATCACGTATGAATATCGGTCAGGTTATGGAACTTCACCTTGGTATGGCAGCTCGTAACTTGGGCATCCACATCGCAACACCAGTCTTTGACGGAGCAAGCTCAGAAGACCTCTGGGATACTGTTCGTGAAGCAGGTATGGATAGCGATGCCAAGACCATTCTTTATGATGGTCGTACAGGTGAGCCATTTGATAACCGTGTCTCTGTCGGTGTCATGTACATGATCAAGCTTCACCACATGGTTGATGATAAACTCCACGCTCGTTCTGTCGGACCATACTCAATGGTTACCCAACAACCACTCGGAGGTAAAGCTCAGTTTGGTGGACAACGTTTCGGGGAAATGGAAGTTTGGGCCCTTGAGGCTTATGGTGCGTCTAATGTCCTTCAAGAAATCTTGACCTACAAGTCAGACGATGTCAACGGGCGTTTGAAAGCTTATGAAGCGATTACCAAAGGAAAACCAATTCCAAAACCAGGTGTGCCAGAGTCCTTCCGAGTACTCGTGAAAGAATTGCAATCACTTGGATTGGATATGCGTGTCCTAGATGAAGATGACAAAGAAGTCGAACTTCGCGATCTTGACGAAGGGGAAGACGACGATGTCATCCACGTAGATGATCTAGAAAAAGCACGTGAAAAAGCAGCCAAGGAAGCTCGCGCAGCTTTTGAAGCTGAAGGGAAAGAAGATTAATAAAATATGTAGTTCAAGAGGGGGGAACTTGAGAAGGTTCTCTATCCCCAAGCTTTAGGCTTGAAGGTGTGAAGGAAGTTCCTTCTCTCCTTCACCAAAAAGCAGAAGAACATACAATCGATAATGAACATAAAGAAAGGTAAGAAATAGTGGTTGATGTAAATCGTTTTAAAAGTATGCAAATCACCCTAGCTTCTCCAAGCAAGGTCCGTTCATGGTCTTATGGAGAGGTCAAGAAACCTGAAACAATCAACTACCGTACATTGAAACCAGAACGTGAAGGTCTCTTTGATGAAGTCATCTTTGGACCGACAAAAGACTGGGAATGTGCGTGTGGAAAATACAAACGAATCCGTTACAAAGGGATCGTTTGTGACCGCTGTGGTGTGGAAGTAACACGTGCCAAGGTTCGTCGTGAACGCATGGGACACATCGAATTGAAAGCACCTGTGTCACACATCTGGTACTTCAAAGGCATCCCTTCTCGTATGGGGTTGACCTTGGACATGAGTCCTCGTGCCCTTGAAGAAGTCATCTACTTCGCAGCTTACGTGGTGATCGATCCAAAAGATACACCGCTTGAGCACAAGTCCATCATGACAGAACGTGAATACCGTGAACGCTTGCGCGAATACGGACCAGGTTCTTTTGTCGCTAAGATGGGGGCAGAAGCGATCCAAGACCTCTTGAAACAAGTGGATTTGGAAGCTGAAATTGCTGTCTTGAAAGAAGAATTGAAGACTGCAACTGGTCAAAAACGTGTGAAGGCTGTTCGCCGTTTGGATGTCTTAGATGCCTTCTACAAATCTGGCAACAAGCCAGAGTGGATGGTTCTCAACATCCTTCCGGTTATTCCACCAGATCTTCGTCCGATGGTCCAATTGGATGGTGGCCGTTTTGCCGCCTCTGACTTGAATGACCTTTACCGTCGTGTGATCAACCGGAACAACCGTTTGGCGCGTTTGCTTGAGTTGAATGCCCCTGGTATCATCGTGCAAAACGAAAAACGGATGCTCCAAGAAGCCGTTGATGCTTTGATCGACAACGGTCGTCGTGGTCGTCCGATCACAGGACCAGGTAGCCGTCCACTGAAATCATTGAGCCACATGCTTAAAGGGAAACAAGGACGCTTCCGTCAAAACTTGCTCGGTAAACGGGTGGACTTCTCAGGACGTTCCGTTATCGCCGTTGGTCCGACTCTTAAGATGTACCAATGTGGTGTGCCACGTGAAATGGCCATCGAGCTCTTCAAACCATTCGTGATGCGTGAAATCGTTGCCCGTGACATCGTGCAAAACGTCAAGGCTGCAAAACGCTTGGTCGAACGCGGAGATGAACGCATCTGGGATATCTTGGAAGAAGTCATCAAAGAACACCCAGTTCTCTTGAACCGCGCACCGACCCTTCACCGTTTGGGGATCCAAGCCTTTGAACCTGTCTTGATTGACGGGAAAGCTCTTCGCTTGCACCCACTTGTCTGTGAAGCCTACAATGCCGACTTTGACGGGGACCAAATGGCTATCCACGTACCGCTTTCAGAAGAAGCCCAAGCAGAAGCTCGTATCTTGATGCTGGCTGCTGAGCACATCTTGAATCCGAAAGACGGGAAGCCAGTCGTTACCCCATCTCAGGATATGGTATTGGGGAACTACTACCTCACTATGGAAGAAGCTGGTCGTGAAGGCGAAGGCATGGTCTTCAAAGACCGTGATGAAGCGGTCATGGCTCTTCGCAATGGTTATGTTCACTTGCATACTCGTGTCGGAATTGCAACGGATAGCTTGAACAAGCCATGGACAGAAGCGCAACAGCACAAGATTCTCTTGACAACTGTTGGTAAGATTCTCTTTAACGATATCATGCCTGCAGAACTTCCATATCTTCAAGAGCCAAATAATGCTAACTTGACAGAAGGCGTTCCAGCTAAGTACTTCTTGGAGCCTGGTCAAGATGTCAAAGCGGCGATTGAGAAATTGGAATTAAATGTTCCATTCAAGAAGAAAAACCTTGGAAATATTATCGCGGAAATCTTCAAACGCTTCCGTACAACAG
Organism: Streptococcus sp. GS001; assembly: GCF_021595565.1. Classification (NCBI taxonomy): domain Bacteria; kingdom Bacillati; phylum Bacillota; class Bacilli; order Lactobacillales; family Streptococcaceae; genus Streptococcus; species Streptococcus sp. GS001. The sequence goes on along the minus strand of NZ_JACSYJ010000003.1, from coordinate 160,575 downwards.
AAACATCTGCTTTCTTGGACCGCTTGAAAGACTTAGGTTACCACCACTCAACCCTTGCTGGTTTGACAGTGGGGATTGCCGATATTCCAGTTGTTGAAGACAAGGCTGAAATCATTGAAGAATCTCACAAACGTGTAGAACAAATCACCAAACAGTTCCGTAAAGGGATGATTACAGATGATGAGCGCTACAATGCGGTTACAGCTGAATGGCGTGCGGCCCGTGAGAAATTGGAAAAACGTCTGATTGATAACCAAGATCCGAAGAACCCAATCGTTATGATGATGGATTCTGGAGCCCGTGGTAACATCTCAAACTTCTCACAGCTTGCCGGTATGCGTGGTTTGATGGCCGCTCCAAACGGACGGATCATGGAATTGCCGATCCTTTCAAACTTCCGCGAAGGTTTGTCAGTACTCGAAATGTTCTTCTCTACTCACGGTGCGCGTAAAGGGATGACCGATACGGCCCTTAAGACAGCCGACTCAGGTTACTTGACTCGTCGTTTGGTTGACGTTGCCCAAGACGTGATCATTCGTGAAGATGACTGTGGAACCGACCGTGGACTTCTGATTACCTCTATTACAGATGGTAAAGAAATGATTGAACCATTGGAAGAGCGTTTGACAGGTCGTTATACCAAGAAATCTGTTAAACATCCTGAAACAGGAGAAGTCATCGTTGGTCCAGATACCTTGATTACAGAAGATATCGCTCGTGACATCGTCAATGCAGGTGTTGAAGCAGTGACCATCCGTTCTGTCTTCACATGTAACACTCGTCATGGTGTCTGCCGTCACTGTTATGGTATCAACTTGGCGACTGGTGATGCGGTTGAAGTTGGTGAAGCAGTCGGAACCATTGCTGCCCAATCGATCGGGGAACCTGGTACACAGTTGACCATGCGTACCTTCCACACGGGTGGGGTTGCCTCAAATACCGATATCACGCAAGGTCTTCCTCGTGTCCAAGAAATCTTTGAAGCCCGCAATCCGAAAGGGGAAGCGGTCATCACTGAGGTCAAAGGGGAAGTCACAGCTATTGAAGAAGATGCTTCTACACGGACCAAGAAAGTCTTTGTTCGTGGTGCGACTGGAGAGGGAGAATACGTTGTCCCTTACACAGCCCGCATGAAAGTCGAAGTGGGAGATCAAGTCTCTCGTGGTGCGGCTCTTACAGAAGGATCTATCCAACCAAAACGTCTCCTTGCCGTTCGTGATGTCTTGTCAGTTGAAACTTACCTCCTTGCGGAAGTACAAAAAGTATACCGTAGCCAAGGGGTAGAAATCGGCGACAAACACATCGAGGTAATGGTGCGTCAAATGATTCGTAAGGTTCGCGTTATGGATCCAGGAGATACAGACCTTCTCATGGGTACCCTCATGGATATCACAGACTTTACAGATGCCAACCGTGATGTGGTTATTTCTGGTGGGGTTCCTGCGACGGCTCGTCCTGTCCTTATGGGAATCACCAAAGCTTCTCTTGAAACCAATAGTTTCTTGTCAGCGGCTTCCTTCCAGGAAACAACTCGTGTCCTTACTGACGCAGCGATTCGTGGTAAGAAAGACCATCTCCTTGGACTTAAGGAAAATGTTATCATTGGTAAGATTATTCCTGCTGGTACAGGTATGGCTCGTTACCGTAACTTGGAACCACAAGCAGTCAATGAAGTCGAAATTATCGAAGAAATTCCTGTTACAGAAGAAGCAACCGAAATGGTTGAAGCAACTGTAGTGGAAGAAAATTAATCCTAAAAGAAGCTTTACTGATTATCAGTAGGGCTTCTTTTTATTTGTGTCAAAAAATAGCCTGACTTTCCTTCGTCGGGGTATATTTTGAAATAAAATGGAGAAAACGTTCGGAAAATTCACTGTATTTTTCTTTCATAAGCAGAATTCTTTTATTATCAAAGGATTTTATATATAATATTGGATACAAAGGACGGAGAGAAATATGTATCAAGTAATTGAAATGTATGGGGATTACGAACCCTGGTGGTTTTTAGAAGATTGGGAGAAGGACATTGTCACTAGTCAGAGTTTTGATGACTATTATGAAGCCCTAAAATACTACAAACGCCAATGGTTACTTTTAAGAGAGCAATCTCCATTATTTAAAAGTAGAAGTGATTTAATGACGATTTTTTGGGATCCTGAGGATCAGCGCTGGTGTGAAGAATGTGCGGAATACGTGCAACAATATCATTCAGTCGCCTTGCTAGAAAACGATCAGAAGATACCGAGAAGCAAGCGCCGTCCAGGCTACGAAAAAGAGAATGCCCACACGGCTCATCGCTCTTGTAAGCTAGACTACGAGAGCAATAATCTATAGGAAGAGAAATTCAATATGCAGTTGAGTTTCTTTTTTTTTGCTCTTTTTTCTAAATTCAGCGTTAGTTGGCCAATTATTTGCGAATTATATAGTGAAAGGAGGAAATATGGTTCAAGAAATTGCACAATCCATAATTCGAATGGCATCGAATGCCGAAGCTCAGGATATTTATTTTGTTCCTCGATCGTCAGACTATCAGCTCTTTTTAAGGGTTAGGGATGAGCGACGCTTTATCGAGACCTATTCACAAGAACAAATGGTAGCGGTCGTCAGCCATTTTAAGTTTATGGCAGGGATGAATGTGGGGGAAAGGCGCCGGAGTCAATTGGGCTCCTGTGACTATTCTCTAGGGGATAAGGTCTTGTCCTTACGCTTGTCTACTGTGGGAGACTATAGGGGATATGAGAGTTTGGTCATTCGCCTGCTCCACAATGAGGACCGGGAGCTCCGTTTCTGGTTCGACCAACTTCAAGAGCTAGAAGAGAAGGTGAGTAAGCGGGGGCTCTACTTATTTGCAGGTCCAGTCGGATCGGGGAAGACGACACTGATGCATGCCCTAGCCAAGAAGAAATTTTCGGGGCAACAAGTCATGTCGATTGAAGATCCCGTAGAAATTAAGCAGGAAGAGATGCTGCAACTGCAGCTCAATGAAGCGATTGGCATGACCTATGATAGCTTGATTAAACTGTCTCTGCGTCATCGCCCGGATCTTCTCCTCATCGGAGAAATCCGTGACACGGAGACAGCTCGTGCAGTTATTCGGGCTAGTCTGACAGGTGTGACGGTCTTTTCTACCATCCATGCCAAGAGCGTTCCTGGGGTCTATGAACGCCTGTTGGAGTTGGGGGTGAGTGAGGAGGAGTTACGGATTGTCCTTCAAGGGATATGTTACCAGCGTTTGATAAAGGGAGGAGGTGTCACTGACTTTGCCATCCAAGATTACCAAAACCACTCCAGTCAAAAGTGGAACCAGCAAATGGACGCGCTTTATGAAGCGGGACATATTGAGCTGGATCAGGCGCAAGCCGAAAAAATTATCGATTGCTAAGCAAGAGCATGTCATTGAGCTCTTTCACAATCTTTACAGTAGTGGCTTTCATCTATCAGAGGTCATCGACTTTCTACGTCGGAGTCATTTGGTAGAGGCAGATTTTGTTGAAAGAATGCAAGTCGGACTTGCCAACGGCAAGCCCCTGTCAGCCATTCTCTCTGATCTAGGCTTCTCCGATCAGGTAACGACTCAATTAGCACTGGCAGAGCAGCATGGAAATGTCACCTTAAGTTTAGAAAAAATCCGTAGCTACCTGGAAAATCTGACCCAGGTTCGAAAGAAACTCGTTGAGGTAGCGACCTATCCAGTGCTATTGTTGGGATTTTTGATGGCCATTATGCTGGGTCTGAAAAACTATCTTTTGCCTCAGTTGGAGAGTCAAAATGGTGCGACACGATTGATCAGTGTCTTTCCCCAGTATGTTTTGGTAGGAAGTGTGTTGCTAGCGGTTGGAGTCTTGATTCTCCTCTTCCTAGGTCGTCGAGCCAAGCGTCTGGCCCTTGTTTCATTTTTGGCTACCCTTCCTTTTCTTCGTCCCTTCTTACAGGATTATCTGACGGCTTTTTATGCTCGAGAATGGGGGAGTATGATTGCCCAAGGGTTGGAGCTGAATCAAATTTTTCCTATGATGCAGGGGCAACGTTCTCGTCTGTTTCGAGAGATTGGACAGGATTTGGAAGTAGCCTTGGCTCGGGGGACTTCCTTTTCTGACCATATTCAGACCTATCCTTTCTTTAAGCGAGAGTTGGCCCTCATGATTGAATATGGGGAGGCCAAGTCCAAGCTCGGTAGTGAGCTGGAGATCTATGCAGACAAGACCTGGGCAGGCTTTTTCCATCGCTTGAACAAGGCCATGAATGTCGTCCAACCACTGGTCTTTGTCTTTGTCGCCCTTATGATTGTTTTACTCTATGCAGCCATGTTGCTGCCTATTTATGAAAATTTGGAGGTTCCTTTATGAAATCATTGCGTACACTCAAAGTAAAAGCTTTTACGCTGATTGAAATGTTAGTTGTTTTGCTCATTATCAGTGTTCTCCTCTTGCTCTTTGTTCCGAACTTGACCAAGCAGAAAGATTCGGTAACGGATACAGGAAATCGAGCAGTTGTCAAAGTGGTGGAGAGCCAGGCTGAGCTCTATGAACTTAATCATCAGAATGAAAAAGCCAGTCTTTCTAAGCTTGTCGCAGAAGGACAAATCACTCAAAAACAAGCAGAAGCCTACCGTGCTCACTATGTGAAGAATGCAGGTGATCACCGTGCGGTTGCAGATTAAGGCTTTCACCCTTCTAGAGAGCTTACTAACTCTAGGTGTCGTCAGCCTTCTATGCTGGCTACTAGCTGGGTCCGTCCATCAAGCCTTTGGGCAGGTGGAAGAAACATTGTTTTTCTCAGAATTTGAACGGGTCTATCAAGAGACACAAAAGATGAGTATTGCAAAAGAGGAGAGAACTTCCCTTTCCATCGACCATCTTGGGGTTCATAGTCCCTATCAAGAACTGCCACTTCCAAAAGGGGTGGAACTGATTAAAGAGAAGCAACTGACGTTTGATCCAGCAGGAGGCAATTCAAGCTTGACCAAGATTCAATTTCAGACAGAGAAAGAGGTGGTGACCTATCAGTTGGCAATTGGGAATGGAAAAATTAAGAAATCGACGGCTCCCCGCTAGTCTCTTGTTAGAAGGACTAATCGCCTTAGCGATGTTCGGCGTCCTCACGACCCTTGTGCTGGGAGAGCTGGGCCAGTCACGACAGCAACGCTTAGAAGAATTGAGGCAAGCAGAAGTCTTGAGAGTCGCAAAAATGGCCATCCAGACAAGGCAGGATCAATTAACCATCAATCAGGTCAGTGTTCAAGTGGAGAAATCGGCTAAGTCCTTAAAGGTCTACCAAGAAGGAAAGGTTGTGATTGCTGTTGAAAAGAAATAAAGTTCCAGCCTTTACTTTACTGGAGGCCCTGGTTGCCCTGCTCGTCATTAGCGGTGGTTTATTGGTGTTTCAAGGATTGACAAGCCTCTTGCGTCAAGAACTCCAGTACCAAAGTCAAATCAAGCAAGAAGAGTGGTTGCTTTTTCAGGACCAACTGGACATTGAATTATCTCGTAGCCAATTTGAAGGGGTCAGAGACAATAAACTCTATCTTGTTCAGGATCAGAAACCCATAGCCATTGGATTGGCTAAAGGGGGAGATATCCGAAAGACAGATGCGACGGGTCGTGGCTATCAACCGATGATAGACGGAGTCGAATCCGCCTTGATTGAAAAAAGAGGGGATTTGGTGTCTATTCAACTTCGCTTTGCAGAAGGATTAGAAAGGCAGGTGGTCTACCGTGTGGTGGAAAAGGATAAAAAAGAAGCGGATTGAGGCAGGAATTCTCCTTTATGCCCTTTTTATGTCAGCAGTTTTTAGTCTCTTGCTTCAGTTTTATCTGAATAGACAAGTAGCAGAGAGACAAATCCTCCTTGCTAGTCAAAAACGTATCCAAGCCTATGCGCAAGCCCAATTGGCTGTTGATACTTGGGATCGGAAAGAGAAGACAATGACCTTCTCAACAGGGCGAGTCGATCTGGAAGAAAAATCTGGTTTTGCCAACGTCAGCAGTCACTTACAGGATGGCACGACCTACCATTTCACCTTTGCTCTTTCCTCAAGTGAGAAGAAAAAAACCGACAAGAAGAAAAAGGAGAAGCAAGCTCCTGATTCGGCTACAGACCTCCCAACTACAAGAGAGGAATCGAGTGAGGAAGTCTTCGAAAAGCATAGCGAAAACTCTTAAAATTTGATATGATTAAGAGATGGAGGAAAGCATGAATTTCGAAAAAATTGAGAAAGCCTATGGCTATCTATTAGAAAATACCCAAACCATCCAAAATGATTTGCAGACCAACTTTTATGATGCTTTAGTGGAGCAGAATGCAATCTATCTGGATGGGCAGACAGAGTTGACTCTAGTGAAGGAAAACAACCAGCGGCTGAAGGACTTGAACTTGAACAAAGAAGAGTGGCGTCGCTCTTTCCAATATCTTTTGATGAAGGCGGCCCAAACAGAGCCCCTACAGGCCAATCACCAATTTACACCAGATGGGATTGGATTTCTTCTGGTCTTTCTAGTGGATCAGTTGGCTAGTTCTGACAAAGTAGATGTGCTAGAAATTGGAAGTGGAACAGGAAACTTAGCCCAAACCTTAATGAACAACTGCCAGCGCTCCTTAGATTATTTGGGCTTGGAAATCGATGATCTTTTGATTGATCTTGCGGCCAGTATGGCAGAAGTGATGAAGGCGGATGTGAATTTCGCCCAAGGTGATGCCGTTCGTCCACAGGTTTTGAAAGAGAGTGATGTGATTATCAGTGATTTACCTGTCGGTTATTATCCAGATGATGCCATTGCGAGTCGTTATCAGGTCGCTTCCCTTCAGGGCCATACCTATGCCCATCATTTATTGATCGAACAATCGCTAAAATACTTAAAACCGGGTGGGGTCGCAATTTTTCTAGCTCCGAATGATTTGTTGACAAGCGAGCAGAGCCCTCTGTTGAAAAAATGGATGCAGGATCATGCTCAGGTCTTGGCCATGGTTACCTTGCCAGAGAACCTCTTTCGATCAGCCAATCTAGCAAAAACCATCTTTGTTTTGCGCAAGCAAGAAGAAGCGGTGGTCCAACCATTTGTCTATCCCTTGACCGATTTGCAAGATCAGGAAGACGTCATGAAATTCCGTGAAAGTTTTCAAAACTGGAATAAAGAAAGTGAAATTTAAACAAAATTTTGCTATAATAGGAGTGAAAACGCTTAAAGAGGTAAAAAAATGACGAAAACAATTGCAATTAATGCAGGTAGTTCAAGTTTGAAATGGCAATTATACCAAATGCCAGAAGAAACAGTTTTGGCAAAAGGGCTCATTGAGAGAATTGGACTCAAAGATTCCATTTCTACAGTAAAATTTGATGGTCGAGCAGAGAAACAGGTTTTAGATATTGAGAACCACACACAAGCGGTTAAAATTCTTCTAGATGATTTGATTCGTTTTAATATTATTGCTTCCTACGATGAAATCACTGGAGTAGGACACCGTGTCGTTGCAGGTGGTGAGTACTTCAAAGAGTCTGCTCTTGTAGATGAAGAAGTGCTTCAAAAGGTTGAGGAACTTTCTTTGTTGGCGCCATTGCACAACCCTGCTAACGCTGCTGGGATCCGTGCCTTCAAAGAATTGCTACCAGATATTACTAGCGTTGTTGTATTTGACACCTCTTTCCATACAACAATGCCTGAAAAAGCTTATCGTTATCCTCTTCCGACTAAATATTATACTGAAAACAAGGTTCGTAAATATGGAGCCCATGGAACCAGTCATGAGTATGTAGCCCACGAAGCGGCCAAGCTTCTTGGGAAACCAATCGAAGAGTTGAAATTGATCACCTGCCACATTGGGAACGGGGCTTCTATTACAGCGGTAGACAAAGGAATTTCAGTAGATACTTCTATGGGCTTCACACCACTTGGTGGAATCATGATGGGAACACGTACAGGGGATATTGATCCTGCCATTATTCCTTACTTAATGGAGCACACAGAAGATTTCAAAAATCCAGAAGATATCAGTCGTATCTTGAACCGTGAATCTGGTCTTCTAGGAGTGTCTGAACTTTCTAGTGATATGCGTGATATTCACGAAGCCATGCGCAATGGGAATGATAAGGCACTTTTGGCAAACGATATTTTTGTTGATCGTATTAAGAAATACATCGGTCAATACTTTGCTGTCTTGAATGGAGCAGACGCCATCATCTTTACAGCTGGTATCGGGGAAAACTCTAAAACAATCCGTGGACAAGTCATTAACGGGATGACTTGGTTTGGCTGTGCTGTGGATCCAGAAAAGAATGTCTTTGGTGCAGAAGGGGATATTTCAACACCAGATGCGAAAGTGAGAGTCTTGGTCATCCCAACGGATGAAGAGTTAGTCATTGCCCGTGATGTCGAACGCTTTAAAAACAAGGGATAAGACTTTTATTCTAAAGAAAGAAGAAAGAAGAGGCTGATTCGAAACGCCTCTTTTTTCTGTTTTGTGATTTCTGCTTGGGCTTGCTCCTGTTGCCCATCTATGCTATACTAGAAAAATAGTTTGATAATCGAGGTAAAATAATGGAAAATTGGATGGAGAAAAAATGGGTTTCGAATGGTTTATGGTTCCTAATCGGAATACCGCTATTGTTTGCAACTCAACTACCGATGGTCGCTTTGATCTTGGGGATTGAAAATGCTTGGTCAAATTGGACAATCAATAGCCTGGTCCTTGGAGTTACCATGCTCCTCGTCTATTTGCTTTGGTGGTTTATGAAATGGAGTCCACTTGATTCACTAGATTTTTCACGGATTACAGGCAGAGATATTGGAAGAAATTTCCTTTTCTTTTTGCTTCTACTAGCAAATAATATTGTGGGGGCTACAGTGCTTCGGAATATAGGAGAGACCACTACAGCCAATCAGGAAACAATTCAGGGGCTTTCTTCGGTGGCCCCACAGCTAGCAATGGGTTTGCTCATTGTCGTAGTGGCGCCTTTAGGAGAAGAAATTATCTGTCGGGCTGTTATTCCCCGCCTAATCTTTAAGGGATATGAAAAAATTGGCTATTTGGTTGGGGCTGTGGTGTTTGCCTATTTACACTCGCCAAGTAATCTTGGTTCCTGGGTCATCTATGGTGGCATGTCCCTCATCTTGACTTGGGTTGCCTACCGCTACAAACGAGTAGAATATTCGATTTTATTGCACTTTACCATGAATGCTTTTGCCTTTCTGATAACTGTTCTGGTTTCTTTTCTTCCCGCTTAAAATATGGTAGAATGATAGGACCAATGGGTTTTATTCAGAAGCTTTGGTAAGCTACCAAAGAAGCATCTAGGCGCAGATAGAGACAAACTCAGAGGTTGGAATCATTCTAACCTCTTTTCTATGCTTGGTTGGCTTTTCTTAGAAAGATGAAGGAAGATATGTCAAAGAGCGAATGGAGACAACTAGGAAAGGATCGGACCCTTCTATGTGGCATCCTCAATGTCACCCCCGACTCCTTTTCAGATGGGGGGCGTTACCAAACGGTAGAAAGAGCTCTAGAACAAGCGCGAAAGCTAATTGCAGAAGGAGCAAGGATGCTGGATATTGGTGGGGAGTCCACACGTCCAGGGAGCCACTTCGTAGAGATCCAAGAAGAGATCCAGCGGGTCGTACCAGTGATTGAAGCGATTCGAGCAGAGAGTGATATCTTGATTTCGGTTGATACTTGGAAGTCAGAGGTGGCCCTAGCAGCTCTAGAAGCTGGCGCAGACTTGGTCAATGATATTACAGGCCTGCTTGGGGATCCACAAATGGCGAGGGTGATTGCAGAAGCTAGTGCTGGAGCCATTCTTATGTTTAATCCAGTCATGGCTCGTCCTCATCATCCAAGTTCCGTGATTTTTCCAACCTTTGGTTTTGAGCCGGCCTTTTCATCGGAAGAGCTGGCGCAGTTTGAAGGCCTTTCTATCCAAGACTGTATGTGGGCCTTCTTTGACAAGAGTCTTGAGAGGGCGGCGGGAGCAGGATTGAGTCAGGATCAACTCTTCTTAGATCCGGGGATTGGTTTTGGCTTGACCAAGCGGGAAAACCTTCAACTCTTGCAGGACTTAAAAACCATTCATGCCAAAGGCTATCCAATCTTTTTAGGAGTCTCTCGTAAGCGCTTTGTGGTCAATATTCTGGAAGAAGAGGGATTTGAGACCGACCCTGAAACGAAAGAAGGATTCTACAATCGGGATTTGGCCTCTAGCCATTTAACGAGTATGGCTGCCAGTCAAGGGGTAGAAATCGTTCGCGTCCATGATATCCCTCTCCATAAGATGGCAGTAGCTATTGGTAGTGCAATCTACCAAGCCGATCAAGCGCAGGACCTTCATTTAAAACAATATCGCTAAAGAAAAGAGAAGAGATATGTCAGTAGATCTCAGTTGGTTAGCTAGGTATCGTTCTTCCGAGCCCCATTTTGGCTTGGAGCGAATGGAGGCCCTGCTAGCCTTGAGGGGGAATCCTCACCTCGCCTGTCCTGTAATCCATCTAGCTGGGACCAATGGGAAAGGATCAACCTTAGCTCATTTACGGTCTTTGCTAGAGGCTAAAGGCTTGCGGGTTGGTGTTTTTTCCTCCCCCTATCTAGTTTCCTTTAATGAGCAAATCAGTATCGATGGGATTCCCATTTCGGACCGAAATGTGGAGACTTATCTATCCCTCTATCAGGAGCTGCTTGCAAAAAATAGTTCTGACCAGACATTACGTGGCTTGACCGAGTTCGAGTTGATGACGGTCATGGCCTTTGATTATTTTGCAGCAAAAAAACCGGATGTGGTCGTGATGGAAGTGGGGATGGGCGGTCGTCTCGATAGTACCAATGTTTGTCAGCCTATTTTGACAGCCATCACGACGATTGGCCTCGATCATGTGGCTCTTTTAGGACCGAATTTGGCCTCTATCGCTAGAGAGAAGGCAGGAATCATCAAGGAAAAGATCCCAGTCTTGCTAGGTCGGATGGAACTAGAAGCCCAAGAAGTCATTGTACAACAGGCCCATCGCTTATCAGCACCAGTAGAGTTGCTAGGACAGGATTTTTTAGTTGGCTACCAAGAGTCTTTGGCTGATGGAGAAGTCTTTTGCTATCGGAGTCAGTATCGGGAAGAACTGCAATTGAAGACAGGGCTCTTAGGGCTTTATCAAGTCGACAATGCTGGTCTGGCCTTGGCTCTCTGTGATACCTTCTGTCAAGAAAAGGGACTCTCCCTCTTGAGCCAAGAAGAAATCCTCCAAGCTTGGGAGGGCGTCCAGTGGCCGGGACGCTTAGAGGTTATTTCTAGCCAGCCTCTCATCATTCTAGATGGCGCCCATAATCCGCATGCAGTAGCCCCTCTTATAACCACCATGAAAGAACGTTATGGACAGTTGGACAAACAAGTCTTGTTTACCTGTATCCAGACCAAGGCGATTGAGGAGATGCTGGAACTGTGGAGTGGACTGGAAAAGAGTTCGTTGACCTTGACGACCTTTGAAGATCCACGGGCTTATTCCACAAAAGAAATGCAGGAAATAGCCCATCAACAAGGCCTGCCTTATCAAGAATGGAAGTTATTTTTAACCCATTATCTAGAAAGAAAATCGCAACAAGCTGATCTCCTCTTAGTGACGGGATCCTTGTACTTTTTGGCTCAAGTGAGAGCCTTTCTAATCGAAGAAATCAGTAGGAGATGACATGGATACAAAGAAAATTCAAGAAGCCGTGAAGATGATTATCGACGCAGTCGGTGAAGACGGAAGCCGTGAGGGCTTGCAAGAAACTCCAGAACGCATTGCCAAGATGTACCAAGAGATTTTTGCAGGTCTCAACCAAACTGCGGAAGTCCATCTATCAAAATCTTTTGAGATTGTGGACAATAATATGGTGGTGGAAAAGGATATCTTCTTCCACTCTATGTGTGAACACCATTTCTTGCCCTTCTATGGCAAGGCCCACATTGCCTATATCCCTAACGGGCGCGTAGCGGGCCTTTCTAAGCTAGCTCGGACGGTGGAAGTTTACGCCAAAAAACCTCAAATACAGGAGCGCTTGACAGTGGAAATCGCGGATGCCTTGATGGAGTATCTGGGAGCGCAGGGAGCCCTTGTTTGGGTAGAGGCAGAGCACATGTGTATGAACATGCGTGGAGTGCGGAAACCAGGAACGGCTACTGTGACGACAGCGGCGCGTGGCTTGTTAGAGACAGATAAAGACCTGAAAAACGAAGCCTATAAACTGATGGGCCACTAACCCCTAGATGAACTGAGGTGACTATCGTGGATCAATTACGGATCAAAGATTTGGAAATCTATGCCTATCATGGTGTTTTTTCCGCTGAAAAGGAATTGGGGCAGCGTTTTGTCCTGGATGTCTGTGTCGATTATGAGATGACAAAGTCTGCACGGACGGGTGATTTGACGGCTTCGATCCATTATGGAATCTTAGCTGAGCAACTGACAGACTGGGTTCAAGTTGAGAAGATCGATTTGATTGAGACAGTGGCTTTTCAGCTAGTGGAGAAGATTTTTGCGACCTATGACTTTGTCAGAAAGGTTCGACTCGAGTTGAAAAAACCTTGGGCTCCAGTCCCTCTGCCTTTGGATACTTGTTCGGTCACGATTGAACGAGAAAAAAGACGGGCCTTTATTGGGCTGGGAACCAATATGGGCGATAAGGGACACCAGTTGGCGACGGCCTTATCTAAACTAGAAGAAAAGGGGATCACTATTCTCCAAACCTCTTCTCAGATTGAGACAGCGCCTTGGGGAGGAGTCGAGCAGGATAGCTTCCTTAACCAAGTCGTAGAGGTCGAAACTTGGTTTACGCCTCAAGATCTCATTGAAACGCTACTCGGAATCGAACGAGAAATGGGCCGGGTCCGTGAGGTGAAATGGGGACCACGTGTCATCGATTTAGATCTCCTTTATATGGAGGATCTGATCCTCTATAGTCCAGATTTGATTCTCCCTCATCCTTATGTGGCAGAACGGGCATTTGTCCTAGAATCCTTAAACGAAATTGCTCCTTACTTTGTGGATCCTGTCCAAAGAAGACAGATCCGACAACTGTGGGAGGCTGTGAAAGAAACAAAAGATACATAAACTGTTTCTTGATATAAAACAACCTAACTGATATTGAAAAGAAGCAAATGCTCTATACTATTAGGTTTATTCAAACATGTACAGGAACTTTCCGCGGTGAAAAAAGTGCTAGAAACAATAGTGTTTCTAGCACTCGGGAGTTTTGGAACCTTAGATCCAAAACTAAGTCATGGAACTTCTTCGAAGTTCGCTGACGTCCGTACTCACCTAAGGAAAGTTTCTAAGATTACTTTGTATTCAATCAGAGGTAGCTGATCCAAGGGTCAACTACCTTTTTTCACCTTGACAAGTTGTTTGAGCAGGAGTATACTGAGCTTGATTCGATGAAGAGAAGGTGGGACTGATGAAATCTTATCTTATAAAATGGTTGATCGCGATTGTCTTAGCTGTTCTTTTCCTTTGGTTGAGTTTGGAAACAGACCTACTGCCAAAAGAAGTGTATCCAATCCTCCTTGTCCTGATGCTGGTTGTAGGCCTCTATCTTTTTAAGGAAAAGTAATTCTCCATCCAACGAACATATGAAAAATCCCCGGGGTGCCAACTGTTTCAGGCATCCAAGGGATTTTTTGTATATGGAGCTAGGACCAACGGTCTAGCCTTGTTTTTCTTTATTTGCGGTACAAGCGATCGTATTGGTAGACTGGATCCATGGTCACATGGATACCCAGTTTGCGAAGGACGTTTTTATCTTCGTCCGTCAACATCACTGTTGAATGGGCTTCGCTTCCTTTCAATCGACCCAATTCTTGCATGGCAAGATTCGCCTCTGGATGGTTCATGGCTGTAATGGCTAGGGCGATGAGGATTTCATTTGAATGGAGGCGAGGGTTGCGACTGCCCAAGTGGTTGATCTTCAAGCCTTGGATTGGTTTCACATATTCTGGCTCAATCAACTTGGTTTCTTTATCAATATTGGCCAATTTCTTGATGGCGTTGATGAGAACAGCTGCCGTTGGACCAAATAAGTCAGAGGTCTTACCTGTCACGGTTTCTCCGTTCGGTAATTCCAGGGCCAAGGCAGGATCCCCTGTTTCTTCTTCTTTTTGGCGGGCAAGGATGGTGACTTGGCGATCTTTTGGTGAAATACCTAAGTCATTCATCAAGAGTTCAATTTTCTTAATAGCCCCGCTGCCAACACGCTCCGCTTTCACATCCAGAATAGTTTGGTAGTAACGGCGGATAATTTCTTGCTTAGAGGCTTCAATCGCTGCGTCATTGTCCACGATGGCAAAGCCGACCATGTTTACCCCCATATCCGTTGGGGAAGCGTAAGGAGATTCTCCGAGGATGCGTTCCAACATCCGCTTCAAGACAGGGAAGATTTCGATATCTCGGTTGTAGTTGACCGTTGTTTCGCCATAGGTTTGGAGGTGGAATGGGTCAATCATATTGACATCGTCTAGGTCTGCTGTCGCTGCTTCATAGGCCAAATTCACAGGGTGGTGCAATGGCAAGTTCCAAACTGGGAAAGTCTCGAACTTAGCATAACCAGATTTGATGCCATTCAGTTGGTCATGGTACATATTGGACATACAAGTAGCCAATTTACCAGAACCAGGACCAGGGGCTGTCACGACAACGAGGTTGCGGCTAGTCTGAATGTAGTCGTTTTTCCCCATTCCCTCAGGAGAAATGATGTGATCCATATCCGTTGGGTAGCCCTTGATTGGGTAGTGGAGATAAGAAGCGATGCCATTCTTTTCCAACTGTTTACGGAAAACATCTGCGGCTGGTTGACCAGCATACTGAGTGATGACGACAGAGCCAACATAGATGCCCAATTCGTTGAATTTATCGATCAAGCGGAAGACCTCTTGGTCGTAAGAAATCCCTAGGTCACCACGCGCTTTTGAATGCTCAATGTTATTGGCATTAATAGCAATCACAATCTCCACTTGGTCACGAAGTTCTTGGAGAAGCTTAATTTTGTTATCTGGTTCATAACCAGGAAGGACACGAGCTGCGTGGAAATCTTCCAACATTTTTCCTCCAAACTCTAGGTAGAGTTTGCCATCAAATTGGTTGATGCGCTCGAGGATGTGATCGCGCTGCAAATTCAAATACTTTTCGGAACTAAAAGCTTGTTTCTTCATTTAAACCTCCAATAAAGAAGCGAGGGTGATCTTTAGCGGTGCTCCGCCTTTCACATAGGGAAAGGGGAGTGCAAAAGAACACCCGTTGCAATATTCATTCAGTATTATATCAAAAAAACCCCAAAATGGGGATTTAAAACAATTATTTTGGAAAAATATTAATAATTCTTAATTAAATCAACGGTTGAACGATCCAATTTTTTAACCAAGGCTTGAAGGAAGGCTTGGGCTTGAAGGAAGTCATCCATGGCATAAAGGGTTTGGTGAGAGTGGATGTAGCGCGCGCAGACTCCGATGGTAGTGGATGGTACTCCACCACTTCGTAAGTGGGCCACTCCAGCATCCGTTCCGCCTTTTCCACAGTAGTATTGGTACTTGATACCAGCTTCTTCAGCAGTGGTTAGGAGGAAGTCTTTCATATTTGGCAACATGAGGTGACCTGGGTCAAAGAAACGAAGGAGGGTACCCTCACCAATGGCCCCTTGACCTCCGTAGACATCTGCCGCTGGAGAACAGTCAACAGCCAGGAAGATTTCTGGGTCAAACTTGGTCACAGAAGTCCCTGCACCACGCAGTCCGACTTCTTCTTGGACAGTTGCTCCGACATAGAGTTCGTTTGCTAGGGCTTGTCCAGAGAGGGCTTGTGCCAATTCGCTGACCATCAAGACACCATAACGGTTGTCCCAAGCTTTGGAAATAATGTTTTTCTGATTGGCTGTCAAGATTGCAGTGCTTTCAGGGACCAAGGTGTCGCCCGGACGGATCCCAAAGCTTTCTGCTTCTTCTTTGTTGGCAAAGCCACCGTCAAATACAATATCCCCAATTGCTGGAAGAGCAGGACCATTTGCGCCACGGGTCAAATGAGGGGGAACAGAGCCGGAAATGACAGGATAGGACCGGCCATCGCGTGTCAAAAGGGTGAAACGTTGGCTGCTGACCACCATAGGGTTCCAACCACCGATTTCAACCACACGGAAGGTGCCGTCTGCCTTGATCTCACTGACCATAAAGCCAACTTCATCCATATGGCCTGCGACCATGATGCGAGGAGCATGAGCCGCTTCTGAGTGGCGTACCCCAAAGATGCTTCCCAAGCCGTCTGTGACCACTTCATCCACATGTGGAGTGATCTGTTTGCGTAGATAATCGCGAACAGGCGCTTCGTGGCCAGAGATGGCAGGAAGTTCTGTTACTTCTTTGATTTTAGAAAATAAATCAGTCATAAGTTACCTTCTTTCTGATTGTTATTTTATCACTTTTTCAGTCGAGATGGTAGTGGCAGTTGAAGGGAATGAAAGTAGAACGTAATTGTTGATAGTAGCATTCTCCTTTCGTTGTCCCAGCTTGTATTTTGTGTTACAATATGAGGTATGAAAGCTAAAAAAATCATTTTATCCAGCCTTGCAGCAGCTAGTGCAAGTGCTCTTGCCCTTGGGGCCTATAAAATTGCCAAAGATCAAAAACGTTTGCGGACGCAAGAAGAGTTAGTCGCAGAAGTCCGTGAGCAGATGGAGAATATGGGGAAGATTGCGACCCTTTATGTGGAACTCTATGAATCAAGCGAAGAACGCCTGGTCGGAGGGCTTGTCTTTGAGGATGAGCGCCACTATCGCTTTGTCTATGAAGAGGGTCTCCTTCAGTATGAAGAGGAAAAACTATGATCATACCACAGTCCTTAGAGGAATTAGCTAGCTATGTCGAACAAGAAGGAAAGAAGGTTTTCTTCTTTTCAGCGGATTGGTGTGGTGATTGCCGGTATATCCAGCCTTTTTTGCCAGAGATTGAAGCGGAAAACCCTGAATTTACCTTCGTTTTGGTCGACCGTGACCAGTATCTAGACCTGGCTAAGCTTTGGGATATCTATGGCATTCCGAGTTTAGTGGTTCTAGACAAGGATCGGGAACTGGGCCGTTTCGTCAATCGCGATCGCAAAACCAAGGCTCAAATTTCAGAATTTTTAGCAAGATTGAAGTAGGAGAAAGAGAAAGAATGATTGTAACCTATAATAAAGAACAAGTCGGCGATGTCTTAATGCTCACCTTGAAAAACAGTGGGGATGCCAAGTTAGCAGTAGAACGCAAAGGCAAAGTAGCTCGTGTCTACCGTGAAGACAAGCAAGAAACAGTGGCCTGGAATATTTTTGAGGCTTCGACTTTATTTGCACTTGAAGGAAAGGGGCAAATTTTCTTGAGTGATGAGCAAGTTGCACGCCTCAATCAAGAGTTGCAAGCGGAAGGATTTGCAGAGGTCTTGGTCAATGACAAGGAGCCTAAGTTTGTCGTGGGACAAATCCTTGAAATGGTCGCTCATCCAGATAGTGACCACCTCAACATCTGCCAAGTGGCTGTCGGACCAGACAAGACGGTTCAGATCGTAGCAGGTGCGCCAAATGCGCGTGAAGGATTGAAGACAATCGTGGCTCTACCAGGTGCGATGATGCCAGATGGGAGCTTGATTTTCCCAGGGGCCCTTCGTGGAGAAAAGAGCTTTGGGATGATGTGTAGCCCACGCGAACTGCACTTACCAAATGCTCCACAAAAACGTGGGATTATTGAATTGCAAGATACAGAAGAGGTGGGAACTCCATTTGACCCCGCCCGTCACTGGCAAGGATAGAGAGTGGGACAGAAATCGGTCATTCGTTAGAATTCGATTTCGTCGTCCCACCTCCGCGCAGTTGAGTAGAGCTATAAAAGCTGATGAAATCAGCGTAGTAGAGCCCACTCAACCACTGCGTCTTGCTCGAAAATCCAAAAACAATTGAGAGGTTAGGACTTTTGTCCCAGCTTCTTTTTTATTTTCTTTCTCCAAATGACTAAAAAACTACGAATTATATAAGTAGGAGGAAAAAATATGTACAATAAAGTAATTTTAATCGGGCGCCTTGTGGCAGACCCAGAGCTTCATAAGACCAGTACGGACAAGTCCGTTGCCCGTGCAACGCTGGCTGTCAATCGGCGTTACAAGGATCAAAATGGCGACCGTGAGGCGGATTTTATCACTCTAGTAGTCTGGGGGAAATTAGCAGAGACCCTTGTATCCTATGCCAATAAAGGGAGCTTGCTCTCTGTGGATGGAGAACTTCGAACCAGACGTTATGAGAAGAATGGGACGACCCAATATGTGACAGAAGTGCTCTGTCAAGGCTTCCAGCTCTTAGAAAGTCGTGCTCAACGAGCGATGCGAGCCAATGGAGCGGGAGGGGATCTAGCGGATCTCATCCTGGAAGAGGAAGAACTTCCATTTTAAAAGAAGAAAACGGTGCAGTTGCTAAGCTGTGTCGTTTTTTCTTTTTCGAAATGTCTCGCTGAAGTTGCAGGGAAAAGTTATCGTCTAGATAGAGGAGTAAAACGCATTCATTTCCGTAAGTCCTTCAAGCTCTTGGTGAAAAATGCTATAATAAAAGATATTAAATACGAACGAAAAGGTTTGGTGTTGTAAAATAATTCGTTTTTAAGAGGAGAAGAGATGGGGTTGGAAGAGGAAGCTGTTCAAAAGAAGCGCAATCGAGCGATGATCTATACGATATTTTGGAGCCTGGTTTTTGTGGTAGTGGTCATCTACTTGAATGCGAGTCAACTAAAGCCTGTACGTGGTCAGATGCGGATTGGCGTGACCTACATGACCATGAACAATGAATTCTATCAAACACTTAATGCAGAAATTGAACGAGTGGCTGACGAAAAAGGGGACTTGCTTCTAGTTCGTAATCCAGAGTTAGACGAAGAAAAACAAAGTCAACAGATTGATTATTTTCGTCAACAAAAGGTTAATGTGATTGTGATTAATCCTGTAAAAGGAGATAGCCCTAAAATCATTGCTTCCCTGAAGAGGGCCCAACAGGCAGGGATTAAAATCATTGCAGTGGATAGTCAGCTCAGCCACTTCAAGGTGGATGCCAGTGTGGTGTCAGATAATTACCAAGCAGGGGTCTTGGTAGCCCAGCGCCTGATGAAGCAGAAAAATGAGGCGAAAATCCTTCTCTTAGAGCATAAGGGGACGGTATCGGCAGAGCAACGGATTCAAGGGTTCTTAGATACGATTCAGTCGGAGCCTGCCTATCACGTGGTTGGGAGAGAAGAGACTCGTGGTCAAACAGAATTGGCCTTGCCAGCTGTTTCCCAAGTTATTCAAGGCGGTCTTGATTTTGACACCGTCGTAGCCTTAAATGATCGAGCGGCCATCGGAGCTCTAGCAGCAATCAAGGAAAATCAACTAGCTACGCCGATTTCTATCTATGGAATTGATGGCTCTCCAGATATGAAGGTCTTGCTCTCAACGACGGATGATATCGAAGGGACGGTTGCTCAATCTCCTCTTAAAATGGGGAGACAGGTGATGCAAGTGATTGAGTGCATGAGGACAGGTAAATCCTACAAGGAGCAATATAAGATTCCAGTAGAGATGATTGATAAGGATAATGTTGACCGATACGATGTCAACGGGTGGCAGTAATGACCAAGCTTCGTGGCATTCGTTATAGTTTGATTTTATTAAAAATTATTAATTTCATCGCCATTTTATTTAGCAGTTCACTCTACCTACATGCGACCAATTACATCATTGCCAAGGGGCAGGGTTATCAATTATTGGAGCAATTAAGAGAAATACCGAGTTCACCAGCTAAGAATTTTTGGCTCTCCATCCTTCTCTTTGGAGGGATTCTTCTCATTACCTTTTATCGGATGTGCCAAGGGACACAGGAGTGGTCGGTTTTTGACAAATGGAATATTCTAGAAATACTGCTGATGCTAGGCGTCATGATGGCCCTCAGCTTCTCCTACAATGGGATCATCCTCTTGGTATTTGCCGATATCTTTTACGGTTCGAAAGAGTTTAGTAGTTCCAAGGACAGACGCTACTGGTTTGCCTTTATCCTTCTAAGTTTCATAGTCCTCCTTGTGACCAATTATGACATCCTTTCTCTAGTCGTGCAGTTGCCTTCGCTAGATACCTATATCGCCTTCTATCCTTCATCAATTCGGATGCTCATTCTATTTGCTAAAAATGCGCTAGCTTCCTTAAATATGGTTGTCTTTATTATTTCTCTTCTCTTTTACATTTTATCGGTAGTGGCAGAGCACCATCGGATCGAAAAAGAGTTAGAAATGGTTTCGCAGGTCAATACGGAATTAAATAGCTACATGGCCCTTTCGGAAAAGATTGCGGAGGATCGGGAGCGCAAGCGGATAGCACGGGAAATTCATGATACTCTGGGCCATGCCTTGACGGGTATTTCGGCGGGGATTGATGCAGTTGGGGTTCTGATTGATATTGACCCTGGTCGTGCCAAGACCCAGCTTCAATCGGTCTCTACGGTGGTACGAGATGGAATTAAGGACGTCCGAGGCTCTTTGAACAAGCTTCGGCCAGGTGCCCTGGAGGATCATACCTTGAGGGATGCGGTTTTGAAATTGGTTCACGAATACCAAGCTATTTCCCACCTACAAGTCGAGCTAAGCTATGACTGGGATGAGGTTGATCTAGATGTCATGGTGGAGGATACCGTCTTTCGAGTGATTCAGGAGTCCATGACCAATTCTGTCCGCCATGGTCATGCGAGCCATCTGAAGATCTCTTTTTTGGTGGAAGATGCCTATGTCATGATCCTTCAAGATAATGGAGTCGGCTTTGACCAACTGCAGGTCGGCTATGGTTTGAAACAAATGCGAGAGCGGGTCTCTATCTTGGGAGGAAGGATAGAATTTGCCAATCGAAATGGATTTTATACACGAATTGAATTACCCAAAGAAAAAGGAGGAAAGGTCTTATGATCAAAGTAATGATTGCGGATGACCAGGCACTGATTCGCGAGTCGCTCCAAATTATTTTGTCTGCTCATCAAGATATTCAGGTGACTTCTGCAGTGGCAGACGGTCATGAGGTGCTAGAGAGAATCCCTCAGGATCGACCTGATGTCGTATTGATGGATATTCGTATGCCCAAGATGGATGGCGTGATGGCGACAAAAGAAGTCAAGGAACGCTTCCCTGAGGTTAAAATCATCATTCTAACCACTTTTGATGATGATGATTTCATCTTTCGTGCTTTGAAATATGGAGCTTCAGGGTATTTGCTTAAAGGGGCTTCAACTGAGGAACTCTACCAAGCCATTCAAATTGTCTATCATGGGGGAGCCATGATTAACCCGAATATTGCTAGTAAGGTTTTCCAGATTTTTTCTCAGATGGCTCAGAGTAATTACACAATTTCTGTTTCTGAAGAATATGTGAGCGACTTATCCCTGACTGAATGGCGGATTATCCAGCAGGTTGGTTTTGGGGAGTCTAATAAGGAAATCGCAGCCAAACTTTTCCTGTCTGAGGGAACGATTCGGAATTACCTGTCAACCATTTTGTCTAAGTTGAACCTGCGGGATCGGACCCAGTTGGCTATTTGGTCTGTTCAAAAAGGTGTGACCACTAAGGATTTTGGAACAGAAAGTGATAGCCGATGAAGAAAATACGTAAGATTCGAGGCTCCAGATTGTTTCTAGGCTTGCTTTTTCTTTTTTTACTTGCTGGAGGGATTTGGTGGCAGCGTCAGCCTAAGCTTGTCCGCTTGGGGGTCTACGCTGGATCTAGCTGGGATGTGCCCACCCAAACGGAAGAAAAAGTCTTGGACCAAGCGATTGCTCGTTTCGAAAAAACGCATCCAGGGGTAAAGATTGTCTACGAAAGCGGAATTCCGAAGAATCAGTATGCGAGCTGGTTAGCCAATCAGATCCTCCATGGACAGGAGCCAGATCTATATATGGTATCCAGTACTGAGCTCCCGGTGTTAGCTGCGCGTGGGGCGGTAGAAGATTTGACCCCCTTGATGGACAAACAGGTCGATCCTTCTCATTTTTATCCAGTTGCCCTAGAAGCAGGTAAATACAAGAACCGTCAGTATGCCCTCCCATTTGAGAGCAATCCTGTTTTGATGTGTGTCAATAAAAATTTATTGGAAAAGGAAGGGATTGCTATTCCGAAAGAGGGGTGGACTTTGGAGGAATTTTATACGATTTGTCAAAAAGTGACGCGGGATACAGATGGAGATGGTGAGCTAGATCAGTTTGGAAGTACAGATTATACCTGGAGGGAGGCCTTGGCAGCCCATGGTGGCCAGCTTTTCAGTCAGGATAACATTAATCTGACGAGTAAAGAAATGAAGCGCTCGCTCTATTTTGTCGAAAAACTCGAAGCCCTTCATGGGAATTTCAATGTTACTTCTAAGGATTTTGATGAAGGCAAGGTCGCTTTTTATCCGATGACCTTGGCCCAGTACCGAACTTATAAACCTTATCCCTATCATGTTGCCAAATATTCAAATTTCACTTGGACCTGTATCCCTATGCCCGGGGCTTCTGGATCAACTCCGTCAACCTTAGTGGATACGTCCTTGTTTGCTCTGTCTTCTCGGGCCAGTGCTAGCAAGGAGGCCAAGGAATTCATGGAATTTTTGACCCAGGACCAGCAGGTCCAGCAGGAACTCTTCCGGCAGTCGCAGGGGACCTCTGTCCTCCCTTCGGTGGTCAATAGTTCGGAAAGTCGGGACCTTCTTAAAGCGGATGATTTCGGGGTTGATTCCTTGACGAATCGGACCCTGGACCAGATTATGAAAAAGGCTGTCCTAAGTACTCCTGGCAACCTACCCGATGATATCTGGGATCGATTGGATTATTTGATTCATAATGCTCTAAAAGCAAAGGATATTGATAATCAATTGCCTCAAATTCAAAAGATTATTGAGGAAATGCTTCGGGAGAAGTTTCGTTAAGAGCAACTAGGCATCTGTCAAGTGACAGATGTCATTTTTTTATTGACAGATGTCAACTTTTCTTTGTGACAAATGACAATAGTAAAACGCTTTTAAAAACAATACAATAAGGTCATCATAAAGGAGGAGAAAGGATGAAGTATCTGGTATTGGTCAGTCATGGTGGACTGGCAGAAGGTCTGAAAAGTTCGCTGGCAATGTTTGCTGGGGATAAGATAGATCAGGTGATTGCGGTCGGACTGAAAGAAGGCAAATCGGTAGATGATTTTGCTCATGATTTTCGTCAGGCGATTTCCCATTTAACAGATGAGGACTCTGTCTTAGTTCTAGCAGACATTGTAGGTGGCAGTCCTTTGACAACGGCAACGACAGTGCTAGAGGAGCAAGGAAAGCTGAGTACAGCCTTGATCTTAGGTGGAATGAACTTGACCATGGCGCTGACAGCAGTTGTGATGAAGGACATGATGGAGGGGGCTGATTTAGCCCAGGTGATTTTATCCGAAGCTTCCACAGCCTTGCAAGAATTTACCCTTGCCCCGGTAGAGGGTGACGATGATGAAGAAGATGATATTTAACTAAGGGAGGTTAGAAAATGGTAGTATCATTTGTACGGATTGACGACCGTATGATCCACGGTCAAACAGTAACTCGATGGGCTAAAGAAAAGCCTTGTGATGGCTTGATCGCCGTCAACGACGCAGCAGCTTCCAACAAGGTCTTGATTCAAGCCTATAAAGGGGCTTCAGATAAGAAAACCTTTGTTTGGACCAAGGAAGCTTTCAAAGAAAAATCTGCCAAAGTAACGGAATCAGAAACTCGCTATTTCTTGATTACTAAGAACCCCATCGATATGAAAGAAATTTTGGTAGACCAAGGGTTTGTCCCAGGCGATGTCAAAGAAATCATTGTCGGTCCTGCAAATGACCGTCCGGGTGCTGTGAAATTGGGAAATAACCAATCCATCACCCAGGAAGAAGCAGAAGCCATCGAAGCCATTCAGGCTGCAGGCTACAAGGTGAAATTCCAGTTGCTTCCAGATGTATCCATCGGTTACTGGGATGATTTTAAATCAAAATTCGGATTCTAGAGAGGGGAGCATCCTAGCTCTTCGTCACTAAACTATACTTACAAACAAAAGGAGCGTTTGTTATGACAATTTCATGGATTCAAGCAATCTTGCTTGGTATTTTCGCCAGCTTGTCTTCAATGCCTGGTATGGGTGGTTCCAGTATCGGGAACTATACACTTGGTCGTCCCCTAGTTGGTGGGTTGATCTCAGGGTTAATCCTTGGAGATGTGACAACCGGTATCATGGTCGGGGTTGCCCTTCAGGTCGTTTATATCGCCTTGGTAACACCTGGTGGAACTGTATCTGCTGATGTACGGGCTATTTCTTATATCGGAATTCCCCTTTCTATCTTATTTGTTCATGCTAACAATATCACGGGTGAGGCAGCAATTGCAGCGGCAGCAGCCCCAATCGGTGCAGCCGTTGGGACTATCGGTACCGTTCTTTTCTACGGTACTGCAACCATGAACTTGCTTTGGCAACATATCGGTTGGAAAGCCGTTGAAGAAGGAAACTTCAAAAAACTCTACGCAGTTGATTGGGTTTACCCATGGATTTCTCACTTCCTCTTCTCCTTCCTTCCAACCATGATTATCACCAAATACGGTGAAAACATGGTGGATTTGATGAAACAATACCTTCCAATGGATGGTTACTGGATGAAAGCCCTCTTTACAGTCGGTGCCCTTCTTCCATGTGTCGGTATTGCCATCCTCTTGAAGCAAATCGTTACAGAAGTAAGAGACTTCATTCCATTCTTTGTTGGATTTACCTTGGCAAAATCTCTTGGCTTGAACTTGGTAGCGAGTGCGGTAGTTTCATTGATCTTTGCAGTGATCTACTATGAACTTGAAGTGATTAAAACAATGAAAGTCGTCCCTGCTGGAGTAAATGACTTTGACGATGATGAGGAGGATATCTAAGATGGCTGATAAAAAGAAAATTTCAAAGAAAACGCTAACCAAAGCATTCCATCATTGGTATTATGGTCACTTGACTTGTTTTTCTCAAGAACACATGCAAACCTTTGGGTATTTGACTTCAATGCTTCCAATCGTGGAAGAAATGTATGATTCCAAAGAAGAACAAAAAGAAGCCATGCAAACCTATACAGCCTTCTTCAACACGGAACCACAATTGGGATCATTGGTTGTAGGGATCACAGCTGGTTTGGAAGAAGCGCGTGCCAATGGAGAAGCAGTAGATGGCGAAACCATCAACGGGATGCGTGCTGGTTTGATGGGTCCAATCGCTGGGATTGGGGACTCCTTGGTTGTTGGGACCTTAATTCCTGTACTTCTCGGGATTGCCCTTGGTCTTTCTAAAGGCGGAAACATTGCAGGAGCTCTCTTCTATATCGTCGTTTGGAACCTCTTGGTCTACTTAGGCATGCGTTTCGCCTTCTTCAAAGGCTATCACTTAGGGGACAAGGCTGTTGAATTCCTTGTAGGACCAAAAGGACAAGCCCTTCGTAAAGCAATTAGTGTGGTCGGTGGTATGGTCATCGGTGCTGTAGCAGCGACTTGGGTCTCTGTTACAACAGCCCTCGAATTCAAAAATGCTGATGGAGAAGCCTTCCTTAAAATCCAAGAAAAGATTGATGGCGTCTATCCAGGTCTCTTGACTGCTGCCTTTATCACGCTTTGCTGGTGGCTCATGGCGAAGAAGAAAGTCTCACCAAACAAGGTCATGCTTCTCTTAGTCATCATCGCCTTAGCTGGGGTAGCTCTTGGAATCTTTGACCCAGGTCTCAAATACTAAGAGAAAACTGGAAACAGTTTATTGCAACCGGAGCATTGAGAATGAAGTACGTGACCTCCTTTACGAATACTTCATTCTCAATTTTTATTGAAGGAGGCATCTATGCACACCAGACAAGAATTAATAAAAGGGTATGAGACGGAAATTCGCTACCAACGCCATATGTTGGAAAACTTGGGTCGCTGGTTTAGTGTGCTCTTTCTCATGGCCAGTATTGGTGGACTGCTGATTTATTTCTTTCACAAGACTTCCCTCCTATTTTTGATCTTAGGTAGCTTGATTGCCCTGATTGGAATAGCAGGGATGTTGCTAGTGGGGTATGGGATGTATCGTGGTCGAGCCAACTTACAAAAAGTCATCCAAGCTTACCAACAAAAACTAAATTTGGTTGGCTAGAAATCGAAAACACTTCGAAGAGATTGAGGTGTTTTTTTCTTGACTATTTTTGACCAAGTGATACAATAGAAGCATGAGTTAGCACTCGTTGCTGAAGAGTGCTAAAATACAAGAACGGAGGAATGACATGTTAAAACCATTAGGAGACCGAGTGGTCTTGAAAGTAGAAGAAAAAGAACAAACAGTCGGTGGCTTTGTCATCGCAGGAGCAAGTCAAGCTGAAACTAAAACAGCAGAAGTTATCGCTGTAGGTGAGGGAGTTCGGACCCTCAGTGGCGAGTTGGTAGCACCAAGTGTCAAAGTCGGTGATACGGTCTTGGTGGAAAATCATGCAGGCGTTGAAGTGAAAGACGGCGATGAGAAGTACACGATTGTTGGGACTGCAAGTATTCTTGCCATTGTTGAAGCCTAAAGAATCAGAAAGGAGAAAGATGTATGTCAAAAGAAATTAAATTTTCATCAGATGCTCGTGCAGCCATGGTCCGTGGGGTGGATATCCTAGCAGATACCGTTAAGGTGACCTTAGGACCTAAAGGGCGCAATGTGGTTCTTGAAAAATCATTTGGGTCACCCTTGATCACCAATGATGGGGTGACTATCGCTAAGGAAATCGAATTGGAAGACCACTTCGAAAATATGGGTGCCAAATTGGTATCAGAAGTTGCTTCTAAGACCAACGATATCGCTGGAGACGGAACAACCACTGCGACTGTCTTGACCCAAGCTATCGTCCGTGAAGGGATCAAGAACGTTACAGCGGGTGCGAATCCAATTGGTATCCGTCGAGGGATTGAAGCAGCGGTTGCGACTGCTGTTGAAGCCTTGAAAAACAATGCCATTCCAGTTGCCAATAAAGAGGCTATCGCCCAGGTTGCAGCTGTCTCTTCTCGCTCTGAAAAAGTCGGTGAATACATCTCAGAAGCCATGGAAAAAGTGGGTAACGATGGGGTGATCACGATTGAAGAATCTCGTGGAATGGAAACCGAGTTAGAAGTCGTTGAAGGAATGCAGTTTGACCGTGGTTACCTCTCTCAATACATGGTCACTGATAATGAAAAAATGGTGGCAGACCTTGAAAATCCTTATATCTTGATCACCGACAAGAAGGTATCAAACATCCAGGAAATCTTGCCATTGCTTGAAAGTATCCTTCAAAGCAACCGTCCACTCTTGATCATTGCGGATGATGTGGATGGAGAAGCCCTCCCAACGCTTGTCTTGAACAAGATTCGTGGAACTTTCAATGTCGTAGCTGTTAAGGCACCAGGATTTGGAGACCGTCGCAAAGCTATGCTAGAAGACATCGCGATCTTGACAGGTGGTACTGTTATCACAGAAGATCTTGGTCTTGAGTTGAAAGATGCGACCATCGAGGCGCTCGGTCAAGCAAGTAAGGTGACAGTGGACAAAGATAGCACAGTCATTGTAGAAGGTGCAGGAAATCCTGAAGCTATCGCTAACCGTGTGGCTGTGATCAAATCACAAATCGAAACCACAACTTCAGAATTTGACCGTGAAAAACTCCAAGAACGCTTGGCAAAATTGTCTGGTGGCGTTGCAGTCATCAAGGTCGGAGCTGCAACCGAAACAGAGTTGAAAGAAATGAAACTCCGTATCGAAGACGCCCTCAATGCGACACGCGCAGCGGTTGAAGAAGGAATTGTTGCCGGTGGTGGTACGGCCCTTGCCAATGTTATTTCTGCAGTTGCAACCCTTGAATTGGAAGGGGACGAAGCGACAGGACGCAACATTGTGCTTCGCGCCTTGGAAGAGCCTGTACGTCAAATCGCTCACAATGCAGGCTATGAAGGATCAATCGTTATCGATCGCTTGAAACATGCAGAAGTCGGAACAGGCTTCAATGCTGCAACAGGTGAATGGGTCAACATGATTGAAGCAGGAATTATCGACCCAGTGAAGGTGAGCCGTTCAGCCCTTCAAAATGCGGCTTCCGTAGCGAGCCTTATCTTGACGACCGAAGCAGTGGTAGCCAACAAACCAGAACCAGCTCCAGCAGCACCAGCTATGGATCCAAGCATGATGGGTGGGATGATGTAATCTGATACCAATGATTGGTGCTAAAGCACCGAATCATTGGACGGTAGCCGCTATGTCGCGGTCTACCTAATCATCTTACTAAGAAAACAAAGAAGGCATTATCGGCCTTCTTTATTTTCTGTCGTAATCTGTGTGTTTGATTGAGACTATGCCTCTAATCATTTGACGCCAACCGCTATCAGGCGGTTTGGCTAAACGTCTTACTAGCTCAAAGGGAGGAAAGTATCGTTCCTCCCTTTTTCGCGTCGTAACCTGTGTAAAAGATTGGTACTAAAGTGCCTAATCATCTTACTAGCTCAAAGAGGTTGGCAAGTCTCCAATCCTCAATCAATCATTGGATGAACTGATTATTCTAATCTTTTCTTTGTGGCAGAAGGATGCATATTTATATATATTACGAAAGTTTGTGAAATAAATTTGGCTGAAGCCTGTTTTTTCTACAGTTCGGTTTCCTTTCTTGAAGAAACTAAGATCAATCCGATGAGGATCAGAGCAGTTATTTGAGGTGCGGATTTTTGTTTACATATAGTGATGTTAAGGGAAGAATAACCTTTGAAGCTGGTGGATAGATAGTTGGTATTTTGAAGTGACCTGCCTGTTCGATATTTGGAACAAAAATGCAATACAAATTCCTTTATTTTGTAACAAAGATGCGTTAAAATATAGGAAGTAGATAAATGTTCTACACTAGAGCAAGGGGGGAATACTTCCCACATACATGTCTAAAGACAAAAACTTGATCGAATAAATTAAAACTTTTTGATTCTTAATTTTTATCGACCTTTTTCATATTAAACTTTTTCATCCACCCCTTGCTAAGGCTCTTCCAGATTTTTCTGGGGGAGTTTTTTTCTATTTCATAAACATTTCACATTTCTTTTCTATAATAACTATAACAAATGATGAAAGCGCCCATTTTGTATTGCTGTGGGCTTTGAAATGGAGGGTGAGTTCATGCTCTTACAACAGGCAATTGCCTATATTACTCGAAAAAGAACGAGGAATCTGGTTCTCTTTCTGATTCTCCTCTTGATCCTCTCTTGCTTGTATTTCTGTTTTTCACTGATGCAAGTAGGAGGAAGGCTGGAGGAACATATCAAACAGTCGGCTGGGACCAGTTTTGCCCTGACCAGTAAGCAGGGGAATACTCCCTTTGCGCTGAAGGAGGCTGAAAAGGTGCAGCGACTAGCTGGGGTGGGAGGCATGGTTCCTCAATATGAAAGTCCCGTTCGCATTCTTGGTAAAGAAGCGGTGACGGGACAGCAGTCGGTGGAGCGGGATGATTTGGGTCAGGAAGCCAAGCAAGCGCTAGGCGCTGTTTTCACCCAGAAGACAGACCAGCACCTGGATTTCCGGAGTAGCAGTTTCCAACTGGTGCAAGGCAAGCACTTATCCGATCAGGCTCGCGGCCAGATCTTGATCCACCAAGAGTTGGCTAAGAAGAACAAGCTAAAGGTCGGAGATTCCTTGACCTTATCCAGCTTTCAGATGGGAGAGACTCCCGCCAAAGAGCAAACATTTGAAATCGTAGGGATCTTTTCGGGTAAGAAACAGGAAAAATTCACAGGAATGACCTCTGATTTGAGTGAAAATCAAGTCTACCTCCCTTATGAGGATGCGACCAAGCTCCTTGGTCTCAGTCAGCAAGAAGTGACCCAGGTCACCTTTGGGGTCAAAGATCCTGAGAAAATCGATGCCCTCTTGAAGCAGGTCAAAAGCTTGGATCTGGATTGGCAGTCTCTACGCGTGGTCGAAGATCGCAAGGCCTTTGACCAGATGAAGGAATCCTCTCAGACCCTAGAAGGCCTGGTGCGGATCATGATGATCGTCCTCCTGGTGACGGGAGCCGGTGCCCTATCGCTCTTACTCAGTCTCTGGACACGGGAGCGGATCCATGAAATCGGAGTCCTCTTATCCATTGGGAAGAGCAAGGGCCGGATCTTTAGACAGTTCCTCTTGGAAGTGGTGCTGGTATCCTTATTAGCAGTGATCCCAGCCTTTCTCATCGGGCGGATGGTCAGCCATCGTTTCTTAGAGCAGTTTGTCGGACAGACGGGTCAACAGCAGACCCTAGACTTGCTCAACCAAGTCCCTCAAGGCCTTTCCTTAGGAATCGCCTATGCTAGCCTCTTGTGCTTGATCCTTCTGTCGCTCGGTGTAACGACCAGCATGATCTGGCGCAAGACCCCAAAAGAAATATTAACAAAAATGAGTTAAGGAGAAATGACACATATGTTAGAACTCAAGAATGTAGCCTATAGTTACCAAAGCTATAGTGAAGATATCCTCTCAAATGTGAACTATCAGTTCGAAAATGGGACATTTTACAGTATTATTGGTCAGTCAGGAACTGGGAAATCAACCCTCCTCTCCCTCTTGGCTGGTCTGGACAATCCCAAGAAGGGTCAGGTTCTCTTTGATGGGGAGGACATCCAGACCAAAGGGTCTAGCTACCACCGCAAGCACCATGTCTCCCTGGTCTTCCAGAATTACAATCTAATCGATTATTTGACGCCACTGGAAAATGTCCGTCTGGTTAACAAACAGGCTGGGAAAGAGATTCTCTTGGAATTGGGATTGGACGAAACGCAAATCAAACGCAATGTCCTGCAATTATCTGGAGGACAACAACAGCGGGTGGCCATTGCGCGTGCGCTCGTTTCAGAAGCACCTGTCATCTTGGCAGATGAGCCGACAGGAAACTTAGATGAACAGACAGCCGGTGACATTATTGCCATTTTGAAGAAGTTGGCCAAGGAACGCCAAAAATGTGTCATTGTCGTCACCCACAGTAAGGAAGTGGCAGAGGCCTCCGATGTGGTCTTGGAATTGAGTCGCCGTAGCCTCGTTGAGAAGAGCAAGTAAGGAGGGAATGCTATGTTGCGCAATGCTTTTGCTTATATCACACGTAAATGGCCCAAGTCTCTCTTGCTCTTTGCCATCATTCTCCTCATGGGGACCTTGAGCTTGATTGGACTCTCCATGAAAGGAGCGACCCAACAAGCTTCATCGGAAAGCCTGGGATCCATCACCAATAGCTTCTCCATGCAAATTAACCGCAGGACCAATCCAGGAACCCCTCGGGGAGCAGGGAATCTCAGAGGAGAGGATATCGAAAAAATCAGCCAGGTAGAGGGGATCACCTCCTCCATCAAGCGGATCAATGCCATCGCAGATATCCTAGACCACGAGATTATTGAGACTGAAGAAACCCTGCAAAATCAATCTCCAGAGCGGGCCAAGCACTTTAAGAACACCTTGATGGTGACAGGGGTCAATGACTCTTCTAAAGAAGATAAGTTTGTCTCTGGAGCCTACAAGCTGGTCCAAGGAGAGCACCTGACAGACAAGGACAAAAACCAAATCCTCATGCACGAAGATTTGGCGAAAAAGAATGGTCTCAAGGTGGGCGATAAGGTGCGTCTCAAGTCCAATCTCTACGATGCTGACAATGAAAAAGGGGCTAATGAAACTGTCGAAGTAACCATTAAAGGTCTGTTCTCAGGGAAGAACCAAGCTCCTCTAACTTACGCCCAAGAATTGTATGAAGATACCCTCATTTCTGACCTAGATACAGCTGCCAAGCTCTATGGCAATACTGTCCAAACAGCTACCTATGAGGATGCGACCTTCTTTGCCAAAGGGGATCAAGACCTCGATAAATTAATCGAAAAAATCAAAGCCTTGGATATCCCATGGAATTACTTTGACTTGGTTAAGAGCTCTTCCAACTACCCAGC
The DNA here is from genome assembly GCF_021595565.1 of Streptococcus sp. GS001. NCBI lineage: Bacteria > Bacillati > Bacillota > Bacilli > Lactobacillales > Streptococcaceae > Streptococcus > Streptococcus sp. GS001. The sequence goes on along the minus strand of NZ_JACSYJ010000003.1, from coordinate 128,636 downwards.
CTTGCAAAAATCGATCAGCAGCATGTTCCAAGTGGCGGACTACTTGTTTATCGGTAGCCTCATCTTTGCTAGCTTGCTTCTCACCCTTCTCCTCGTCTTGTGGCTCAATGCCCGTCGCAGAGAAGTGGGTATCTTGCTGGCTTTAGGACTTTCTAAGGTGCAGATTGCGGGACAATTCGTGGCAGAATTAGTCATGATTTCCATCCCAGCCTTCCTCCTCTCCTATGGAGTTGCAGGACTTCTTGCCAAAGGAGTCGGAGATACGGTGCTTAAGAACGTAACCAGTGGCATTGCTAAACAAATGGCTCAAGAATCCTCTGCAGCCAACCTTGGTGGAGGAGCTGAGGCAGAAAGCTTCAGTAAGACCCTGACTGATATCCATATGGATATCCAACCGAGCCAATTGTTGGTGATTGTCTTGGTCGGTGGGCTCCTCTTGATCCTGGTTTCCATCCTTTCTTCTCAATGGCTCTTGCATAAGAAACCAAAGGAACTCTTGGTGGATGTCGAATAAGAGATTGTTTCCTAAAATAGAAATAGGGTATAATAGGAGGTAGAAGAAGTTTCTTAGATAAAAGGAAAGTGTATGAAGATACTAATCGTAGAAGATGAAGTCCTGATCCGCGAAGGGATGAGCGACTATCTCATGGAATGTGGCTATGAGGTCTTTGAAGCAGGTGATGGGCAGGAGGCCCTGGACCTCTTTCTCAGAGAGATACCAGATCTGGTCTTGCTGGACATCCAGCTCCCTATCCTCAATGGCTTGGAAGTGCTCAAGATCATCCGGAAGACCAGCTCAGTCCCTGTCCTTATGCTGACGGCCTTCCATGACGAAGACTATAAGTTGACAGCCTTTGGAGAGTTGGCAGATGGCTACCTGGAAAAACCCTTCTCCTTGTCCCTCTTGAAGGTCCGTATCGAAGCTATTTTTAAAAAGCTTCAACCTTCCCGGGTCTTCACCTATGGAGAGGCACGGGTGGATTTTGAGAGCTACACAGCCAGCCTAGCAGGCCAAGCCATTTCCATGAATGCCAAGGAGTTGGAAATCTTGGAATACTTGCTCCAGCATGAGGGCAAGGCCCGGACCCGCTCTCAAATCCTCGATGCCGTCTGGAAGGAGACGGAGGAGATTCCTTTTGACCGGGTGATCGATGTCTATATCAAGGAACTACGAAAAAAACTGGAGCTGGACTGTATCGTTACGGTACGCAATGTCGGCTATAAATTGGAGAGACCATGACCAAACGGAGTATCTTTGCAAAAATCTTTCTGATTACCTTTGCCCTTTTTAGTAGCTTAGTCATCCTTCTACATGCTTCGGTTTACTTTATTTTTCCATCGACCTATATCGAGTCCCAGCGCCAGACGATTTTGAAGAAATCACAAGCCCTGGCTAAGAGTTTCCAGGGCCAGGAAGAAGGGACCATTGAGTCAGTCATCGACCTTTATTCCAAGACCAATGATATCAAGGTGTCTATCAAAGGAAAGCAAAAACAAAATGCCCTAGAGGTCAAGGATGACCTGCTCCTGAACCCTGATAGCCAGAACAATTCCCTGGTCATTGAAGAGCGAAAGATTCAGACCAAGGAAGGGAAAGACTTAACCTTGCAATTCTTCGCGACCGTCGATTCGCAAAAGGAAGCGCGGGACATCAGTCTGGGCTTTCTTCCCTATAGTCTCCTTGCTTCCTTTGTTCTGTCACTGATTGCCTCCTATCTCTATGCCCGCCTTATTTCTGCTCCGATCCTGGAGATCAAGCAGATGACCAAACGAATGAAACGGCTGGATCGGACAGCTAGTCTTCCCATTCATTCGCAGGATGAGATCGGCGTTCTCAAGCAACAGATCAACGACCTCTATCACCATCTTTTAGAGGTGATCGACAATCTAGAGCAGCAGAAACAGGAAAATCTGAAGTTGGAGCAGATGAAGGTCGAATTTCTAAGAGGGGCTTCGCATGAGCTCAAGACTCCTCTGGCCAGCTTGAAGATTATCCTAGAAAATATGCGGGATAAGATCGGCCGCTACAAGGATCGGGACCGCTATCTGTCGGTCTCTCTCGATATCGTCGATGAGATGAACCAGATTGTCCTGGAAATTCTATCTCTGTCCTCTGTCCAAGAACTAGCCGGAGACAAGGAGTGGATCCAGCTGGATCAAGTCTTAGAGCAGATCCTCGACCAGTACAAGGTCTTGGCTCAATCCCGCGCGCTCACGATTGACAATCAAATCCCTGACAAAGCAGTTTATATGGACCCAGCCATTCTGAAATTGGTCCTCTCAAATGTCATTAGTAATGCCGTCAAGCATTCGGATGCCGGTGGAGAGATCCAGCTCCGTCTCGAAGAAGAAGGGACGCACTTGGCGGTTGAAAATACCAGCCAGGAAATGGTAGAGACCGCTGAAATTCCAATGACCGCTAGTCGCCAGAAGAAGGAAGGCGGCTTGGGACTCTTCGTGGTCCAACACTTGCTAGACCATGAAGAACTGGCCTACCAATTTGATAAAACGGCTATGGGCTTGCGCTTCCGTATGGAACTGCCCAAAGATCCTCAAGAATAAAAAAATAGAGAGAGGGACAGAAATCGGTAATTCGTTAGAATTCGATTTCGTCGTCCCACCTCCGCATAGTTGAGTAGGGCTATAAAAGCTGATGAAATCAGCGTAGTAGAACCCACTCAACCACTGCGTCTTGCTCGACAATGCAAAGACAATTGAGAGGCTAGGACTTTTGTCCCAGCCTCTTTTTGTATTTAATCAACTTTTTCGACCTTTAGTAATTGGCCGTGTTTTAATTCATAAATGGTATCCACATAGGTCAGGATGGAGCGGTCATGGGTCACCATGATGGCGCTCTTGTTTTTGGATTTGACTTCTTTCTGGATCAACTGGGCGATTTCTTTCCCTCTATCTGGGTCTAGGCTAGCGGTTGGTTCATCGGCTAAAATGACCTGCGGATTTCCGATGAAGGCCCGAGCGATGGCTGCCCGTTGTTTTTGCCCACCGGACATCTGATTCGGGTATTGGTGGTAACAAGCTTCGATGCCCAGATCTGCCAACAAGGCTTTGACTTCTTCTTGGCGTTTTTTCTTGTCCTTTTCCCCCTTCAATTTGGCTACCAGTTCTAACTGGTCACCGATTTTCATATAGGAGAGGAGCTGGTGATCTTGAAAGATAAAGCCGAGCAATTCCAGACGTTTTTGCGTCCACTGGCCTTGGTTGAGGCCGGTTAGGTCTTGGCCAGCGATAGAAATCCGCCCCTCGTCCGCTGATAAGAGTAAACCAGCGATAGCTAAGAGAGTGGATTTACCGGATCCTGAAGGGCCCAAGATCGCGACAAATTCGTTGGGTTCGACGCTTAAATTCAGTTGATTGAGGACATGGTGCATCTGGCTGCCATCGGCGTAGGATTTTCTGATATTTTCTAATGCGATAATGGCCATCTTATTCTCCATTTCCACCAATGACTTCGATTGGATCTACTTTTTTGATTTTGACAAGGGACAAGGCACCACACAAGATAGAGGTCAGGATAAAGCTAACCGAGATGGTGAGGTTGTCTTTCAGGGTCATAAAGGAAGGGACGCTATTGGGTAAAAATGGCGCCATCATAGTTGCCAGGCCAAGCCCCAGCAGTACTCCGATGAGGGAGATGATGGTGAGCTGAGATAGTTGGACATAGGTGATCTGGCTCATGGACATGCCAATGGCCTTTAAGACGCCGAATTGTTTCAACTTCTGCAGGGTGAGGATATAGAAGAAGACCCCAAGGATAGCAGAAGAAGCGAGTAGCATCACCCAAGTAATCATCCGTAGCGTCAGGTTTTGAGCCTTGTAGCCAGGGATTTTATCGATCACTTGCTTCTTATCTGCCACCATTAAGTTACTGGCTAGATTGCTAGAAGTGATGCTTTTCTTGGTCACAAGGGTTTGAGCTTGCCATTGATAGCTTGGATCTGTTTTTTGCCGCATGCCTGTGTAGGTCTCCGAGCTGATAAAGCCAATCTCACTATAGCCGTATTTAGCATTTGTCGCAAAGGCCACGACCTTGAGTTTTTGCTTAGAAGTTTTATCGATCACTTGATCGCCGACTTGGATTCCCTCATCCTCTTTGAAAGAATGGTCCAGAATGACCTCGTTTTTCTTTAAGTCGGAGATCTTGAGGTCTGTATCTTCCATGATTGGATTGAGGATCTCTTCTTCATTGTGGTCGGTTGCGAAGTAGGTGATGTCCAGAGTATTGGAATCCTCTGTTTTTGAGATAGTTGCCCGCTGGATCGACAAGCCAGAATAGTCCATTCCCTCTATCTTTTGGATCTCTTCTAAATCTTTCGCCGTAATGGTTGAAAAGGGGATAATCCCTTCTGAATCCGTCGAAAGGATGTAGTGCAGGGCCCCATAGTTATCGATTTGGGCCGATACCGAACGCCCCAGTCCATTTGTCAGTCCGGACAAAAACACCACCATAAACATGAGGATGGTAATGAGGAGTTCAATCAGGATAAACTTCTTAGGTTGGTATTTGATTTCATTCCATGCGATTTTCATATTCGTTCTCCTTTTGGCACGGAGGTGCTCAAGTAGCTTGGCACCTAAACATATTATACCATCATACCACAAGTGGGAGGATAATAGGAGGCTGATATTTGGTAGAGTGTTTCAAAAACATTATTCTTATTATCTTTCCTTTAGATACTTAAATGCCTATGAGACTGTTATTCTTCTTGTTAAGTAGACTCTGATACATATGGAATGTGGTATACTAGAGGCAGGGTGAAACGTGAATAGGAAATTAAATCGGAGGAAAACATGCTAGAAAACTTTGTAAAAGTGGCAGATATGCCCCAAGAAGTAATTGAAAAATACAAGGACCAAGTCCCTGCTGAGCTGATTCAAATTTGGAAAGAGGATGGCCTAGGAACATTCTTAGATGGTTATCTAAAAGTCATCAATCCAGACGATTATCTAGAGCTTCTCCAAGATAGTTATTTCAGAGGAGATATCGCTTTTCCTATGTTCGTAACAGCATTTGGAGATGTTATTACTTGGGAGGAGAACGCCTATGTATTGATTGTCCAATATAATATTCAGGATTGTAACATTATAATTAAGCGTCTGTCACATTTTTTGAATTTTTTGGATGATGAATATGTTTTAAGATATTTCGATATTCCACTCTACAAAAAAGCTGTTGCCAAACATGGTGAATTGGCCTACGATGAATGTTTCGGTTTTGTTCCTTTGCTAGCTTTGGGAGGCTTTAAAGATGTAGATCACATGGAGAAAGTAAAAACCTTGGAGCACATCTACCTTATGTACCAACTTACAGGCGGAGTGTTTGACGATTGATAAAAAAGAACCACCCTCGCGGTGGTTTTTTCGATGAAAACGATATGTTGGATAAATAGCGAGTCTTTGGATGAGACTCACTTATTTTGTGAATATAAATTATTTGGTGCAAAATTTGGTACAAAAAACAAAATGACAAGCAAAAAAAGCCTTAAAATCAAGGCTTTTTCCTGTTGATTTAGATGCCCCCTGCAGGGATCGAACCTGTGACCTACGCGTTACGAGTGCGTTGCTCTACCAACTGAGCTAAGGAGGCAAAAAAAAGCTGTATTGGTGCCGAAACTTCACGGTTTGTATTGAACCCGCGCAATTAAGCAGGTGGGCAACTTGCTCTAACTGTAGCTGCTTCCGCGTGATACGGCCTGCATGCTGTTAGAAGTCCTTTGTTTCCCTAATAATACAAAAAATAGTCGGTCAACACTTAAGTGTGAAGTCGTACACCACAGCGTTTCTATATGTATATGATACCATATTTCAAAAAAATTTCAAGAGAAAATCTCAAATTTTTGGAACCGATATCACCTTTTCTTGAGTTGATCAATCTTCTCTTTTGTCGCTCCTAGGGCTCGCTCGTATTTGCCATTTTCATTAGGAGTGAAATAGGAGACACCCTTAAGCTTGTCTGGTAAATAGTCCTGTTGGACCCAATTGCCAGGATAATTGTGGGGGTATTTGTAATCTTGGGCATTCCCCAAGGTCTTGCTTCCGGCATAGTGGCCATCCCGTAAATGGCGAGGGATGGGAAGGTTGCCCGACTTCCGAAGGTCAGCCAAGGCCTTGTCCATGGCGACGTAGGCCGAGTTGGACTTAGGTGAAAGGGCCAGGTCGATGACGATGTTGGCGATGAGGATGCGGGCTTCGGGGAAGCCGATCCGATCCGCTGCTTGGAGAGCTGTCACCGTATGGATCTGGGCATCTGGATTGGCTAGGCCGATATCTTCGTAGGCAATGACCGTCAAGCGACGAGCTAAGCTGGGTAGATCGCCGGCTTCAATCAAACGAGCCGCATAGTGGAGACTAGCATCGACATCGGATCCGCGGATAGATTTTTGAAGAGCAGAGAGGACATCGTAGTGGCCGTCTCCATCCTTGTCCATGGTGATATAGCTCCGCTGGAGGCTATTTTCCATGATTCCGAGATTGATGTGGCGGACGCCATCCTCGCCTTCCTTGGTAGAGAGGACGGCTAAATCGAGAGAATTATAGGCGGAACGAAGGTCTCCATTGGTCGAAGTAGCGATGAAATCTAAGGCATCCTCGTCGAGGGTAACAGGAAAGTCAAAGCCCCGCTCTGGATCGCTCAGCGCCAACTGGATAGCCTCTTTGACCTGTTCATTGGTCAAGGGTTCCAGCTCAAAAATCTGTACCCGACTGCGAATGGCAGGCGTCACGGAGAAGAAAGGATTCTCAGTCGTTGCGCCGATCATGATGACCAGACCGCTTTCGAGCAAAGGCAGGAGGAAATCTTGCTTGGTTTTATCGAGGCGATGGATCTCATCCAAAAGCAGGACTAAGCCGCCTGAAAACTTGGCTTCCTCTGCGATTTCTTGGAGGCGTTTTTTACTATCGACAGTCGCATTGAAGGTTCGAAAGGCATACTTGGTTGTACCAGCGATGGCAGAAGCAATACTGGTCTTGCCAATCCCTGGTGGGCCAAAGAGAATCATGGACGAGAGACGATTAGCCTCCACCATGCGGCGGATGATTTTCCCCTCCCCGATGAGATGCTCTTGTCCGATGACCTGATCGATGGTTTTGGGACGCATGCGTAAGGCGAGATTGTCCGGCATGAGGGTCTCCTTTCTAGCTTTGTCTCCTTTAAATGAGGCAGTTTTTATGGTAAGATTGTAGTAACTATTGTATCATATTCCGCTCTAAGAGTGGGAAATTAGAAAGAGGACACGATGTCTAAATATGGATTTTTGGATGTTTTGGAAGAGGAAATGGAAAAGGTCTTTCCCTTTGACTTTGAGATCAATTGGGATAAGAAGAACCATGCGGTAGAAGTGGCTTTTCTCTTGGAAGTGCAAAACACAGGAGGGGTAGCCCTAGTCGATGAGTCGGGGGAGGAGTCTGACGAGGATATCTTCTTTGAAGAAGCCGTCATCTTCTACAATCCAGCCAAGTCGCATGTGGAAGAAGATGCCTATTTAACAGCCCTTCCATATGAGCCGAAAAAAGGCTTGTCTCGAGAGTTTCTAGCTTATTTTGCGACCTTCCTCAAAGATACAGCCGAGCTAGCCTTGGATGACCTTATGGATTTTTTAGCAGACGAAGAAGCAGAGAGCTTTGAGATCGTCTGGAACCAAGAAGTCTTTGAAGAAGGGAAAGTCGGTCTGGAAGAGAGCACTTTTTATCCTTATCCGAGGTATTAGAAAAGATTCTAAGTGGACATTTTTAAATAATGAATTCAAGGAGAAGGGGGGAGACTATGCTAGAAAAAGTCAAACAGTTTTTCAGGAGAAGGTCAGCTAAAACTGAGCCGTCAGTTGATATTCTTCCCCGCAATCGCTTTGCGGATCTAGATTTCGAGCGAATATTGAAGTCTGGAACTCGTCGCCTTGTCGATGAGGAGGGGCGCTATGCAAAAGATGGTACAGTCACAGAACTTGAATTTCCTGAAGCCTTTGCGGAATTTGAATTTCTAGTTGGTTTTAATACGGAAGAGGAAGACCAGTTTAAGCAACTATTAGCTCGTTTAAATAGTATTGACAATGCTATTCAGTCCTATTTGGAAAGTGAGATGCAACAACCCATCCCTCAGTATGCCAAGGATCTCGGCTATACTCAGAAGAGGTGGGAGAAAACCTTTTACTTCCATCCTTGGATATTAAGTGGTGAGGAAAACCCGCCTAATCTTCGCTATGTTGCAGATTATGTAAACGATGAGTTTACGGTTTATTTTGCGAAAAAACATGGCAGATGGCAAGCATACTGGGATGCAGAGTGCAAAAAAGTAATCGAAGAAAGCTAGCTAGGGGTTTTCTATAGAGTAGTAGTTATGATAAGAAAAGGTCATCATCATGGAATTATTGGATAAACACTTGGATTTTACGGGTTGTAAGATTGCTTTGATTTGTGATGGGCGAATTTTGACCATCTTACGCGATGACAAACCAACCATTCCTTGGCCTAATCTGTGGGAGTTGCCAGGTGGTGGCCGCGAAGGGGACGAGAGTCCTTTTGAGTGTGTAGCGCGTGAAGTCTATGAAGAATTGAGCATCCAACTATTGAAAGATGATATAGTTTGGTCTTGGATCTACCCCAGCATGTTAGATGAGAACAAAAACTCCGTCTTTTTAGTTGGGCAGTTGACGAAGGAACAGTTTGACAGTATTGTCTTTGGAGATGAGGGGCAGAGCTTCAAATTAATGAATATTGAGGAATTTCTTACTTTAGATCAGGTCGTTCCCAAATTGCAAGAACGAGTGCGCGATTATGTGGAAGGAAAGAGTAACTACAAGATATGAGTAAACTATCATATAAATCATATTCGTGGGATAAAGAATTTGAAATTAAAGGTTATTTTTCCGATGATAAATCAAAAGTAGTTGACCATGAAGCAAATAGTGGAATTTTGACATATTCACCAAATGAAATTATATTAGAAATTTTTGGTGAATTTCCAAATGATGAGGCTATATCCATTAATTTTGGTAATCCTGTTGATAAAATATATGGATTTGATTCCTCAGGGAATCTATTAATTTTGGAATCTTATGGCAGTCCGTATGGGACAGATAGTAGTTCGGGATTCCCAATGAAAAAATATAGGATAAAGAATTTTAAAATTTTTGAAATAAAATATCAATGGCTTCCAATTAAGAATAATTTCAAAGAGTTGATAGTTGAATTGATTGACGAATTGGAAGATACCAAAGTCCAGTATTATCAATTCTCTTTTGATCATTTAGAAGATTGGATTGGCAAATCAATTATAAGCGCGGAACGTGATTTCGAACAGCAAAATTTTAATATTGCTGTAAATGTTTCTGGATATAAATCTACGGAAATTTTGATAAAATCAGAAAATTTAAAGTTTGAAGATGTAGCAAGCTATACCTTTTCATATGACGCATTAAGCTTAGAACAATTTTATAAAATTCGTTTATCCTCTGCTAAAAATGAAAAGGTCTCTTTGCAGAAATGCTATGAGGCTTCGAGAAGAATTAGAGAATTAGTCGAGATATTGTCTGAAAAGCCTTTGTCTTTTCTAACCATTGAATTTCTATGTAAACAACGTAAGGATAACAACTGGCCTATAATTAAAGGGAAATATTTTGTACAACATTCAAGAAAAAACATTAAATGGGATAAGCATAAACTACACAAAATTTCATTGAATAAACTTGATGATAATTTTGAAGTTATAATAAATAATTGGTTCGATAAAAGTGAGCAATTAGAATTTATTGTTCGAAGTTTTACTGCCAATTTGCATGGGGCTCCCTATCTTGAAGATAGTTTTATTGATTCTATTCGTAATTTAGAAGTATTCGCTAGAAATTTTCGCGGTGAACAACGAGCTGATGTTTCTAAAGAAGAAGAAATAAATAAACAAAGAGTTTTTGATTTTATTAATAAAAATATTGATGATCGTTTTAAAAATATCTTTAGAAATAGGTTAAAATATCAGAGACAGGATAATGACTTGAGAAAGAAATTACTGGATTTATTTACTAATGTCCCAGGAAAAATAGGGAAGAATAAACTTACTGAGGCCTCCATTTCTAGTATTGTTCAAAAGTTGTATGACAGTCGTAACTACTATATTCATGGAGATGAGAAATCAAAATATAAAAATCTAGTGACAGACTTCAATGAAATGTATGACCTTCGTACATTGTGTCAAGAGGTATTACGTTTCTACATATTTCAGGAACTTGGATTAGAATATGACGAGGAGTATTAATAAAATGGAAACATGGCAAGAGTTAAAAGTTACAGTGAAGCGTGAGGGAGAGGAATTAGTTTCCAATCTCTTGATTGAGCTGGGCGCCCAAGGGGTAGCAATTGAAGATAGCATGGACTATGTGGGAAATGTCGATCGCTTTGGCGAGATTTTCCCAGAGGTTGAGCAAGAGGAAGAAATCGTGGTGACAGCCTACTACCCTGAAACGGTTGATGTAGCAGCAGTTGAAGCGGACTTGCAGGCTCGCATAGCAGAATTGACAGACTTCATGGATTTGGGAGAGGTCAAGATGGGTACAACTGCCTTGGCTGAGGAAGATTGGGCGGACAATTGGAAGAAATACTATGAGCCAGCTCGTATTACTCATGATTTGACCATCGTGCCGTCTTGGACAGACTATGAGGCGACTGCTGGAGAAAAGATTATCAAGCTGGATCCAGGTATGGCCTTTGGGACTGGAACGCATCCAACCACTAAGATGAGCCTTTTTGCTTTGGAGCAGGTTCTTCGTGGTGGGGAAACGGTGCTGGATGTGGGGACTGGTTCAGGGGTTCTCTCTATTGCCAGCTCGCTACTTGGTGCTAAAGAAATTTTTGCCTATGACCTGGATGATGTGGCGGTTCGTGTCGCTCAGGAAAATATTGAACTTAATCCTGGTATGGAAAACATCCATGTAGCAGCAGGAGACTTGCTTAAGGGTGTTGAGGTTGAGGCAGATGTCATCGTGGCCAATATCTTGGCGGATATCCTCATTCATCTGACGGATGATGCTTATCGCTTGGTCAAGGATGAAGGCTATCTGATCATGAGTGGCATTATCAAGGACAAGTGGGACATGGTCCGTGAGTCAGCAGAAGCAGCTGGATTTTTCCTTGAAACCCATATGATCCAAGGGGAATGGAATGCCTGTGTCTTCAAAAAAACTAAGGATATCTCTGGTGTGATTGGAGGCTAGCATGCAACAGTATTTTGTAAAAGGTTTGGCTAGCTCACCTGTCACTATCGAGGACAAGGAGACCAGCAAGCACATGTTTCAGGTCATGCGCCTGAAGGAGGATGACGAGGTTACCTTAGTTTTTGATGATGGGATTAAGCGCTTGGCGCGCGTGGTAAATGTAGAGACTCGTCAGTTGGAGCTAATCAAAGAATTAGCTGACAATGTGGAACTACCTATTCAAGTGACCATCGCTTCAGGCTTTCCCAAGGGAGACAAGCTGGAGTTTATCACTCAAAAAGTAACAGAGCTGGGTGCTAGTCAAATTTGGGCCTTTCCTGCCGATTGGTCCGTCTCCAAGTGGGATGGCAAGAAATTGGGTAAAAAGGTTGAAAAACTAGAAAAAATTGCCCTTGGAGCAGCAGAGCAAAGCAAGCGGAATCTTGTTCCAAGCATTGCCCTTTTTGAGAAAAAGGCAGACTTTCTAGCCCAACTCGACCAGTTTGACCGCATCGTGGTGGCCTATGAAGAGTCGGCCAAAGAAGGCGAAAGCGCTGCTCTTGTACAAGTTGTAAGTGGTCTTGAAAAAGGGAGCAAGGTTCTCTTTATCTTTGGTCCAGAAGGAGGTCTCTCACCTGCTGAAATTGAAAGTTTTGAAGCTAAAGGAGCAGTCCTTGCAGGCCTTGGTCCTCGGATTCTCCGTGCAGAAACCGCCCCACTCTATGCCCTTAGCGCAGTGAGTGTTGTCACAGAATTAATGAAAAACGCGTGAAGGTAGATCTTCACGCGTTTCTTTTATATCTTATTTTATTCAGAATTTATTCGTTTTATTATTTTTTATATATTACAAATTAATGAATTTTTTATAAAAAATGGAGTATTTGTATAAAAAGGGAACCTAAGTTCGGGATTTCTGGCTGATAGTGCTGGAAAGCTCTTCAAATAGCATGAAAGTCAATCGGACTAGTTTTCATATAGAGCTAAAAGTGATAGAATAGAAGGCAAGAAAGTGGAGAAAACTAGATGCCGAAAGAAGAACCTTTAACAGGGGGCCAGGTTATTGCCCTTACCAAAAAATACTTGTCGGGAGAGGATGTTGCATTTGTAGAAAAAGCTCTCCTTTATGCAGTCGACTGCCATAGTGGGCAATTCCGTAAATCAGGTGAACCCTATATCATCCACCCTATTCAAGTTGCCGGCATTTTGGCAAAATTGAAGTTGGATGCTGTGACGGTTGCTTGTGGTTTTTTGCACGACGTTGTCGAGGATACAAACGCGACCCTAGATGATCTAGAACGTGAATTTGGGCACGATGTCCGAGTGATTGTTGATGGAGTGACCAAGCTCGGGAAGGTCAAATACAAGTCCCATGAAGAGCAGCTGGCAGAGAACCACCGCAAGATGCTCATGGCCATGTCTCAGGATATCCGTGTCATCTTGGTCAAGCTAGCAGACCGCTTGCACAACATGCGGACTTTGAAGCATTTACGCAAGGACAAGCAAGAACGGATTTCCCAGGAGACCATGGAAATCTATGCGCCGCTAGCCCACCGTCTCGGGATTTCCAGCGTCAAGTGGGAATTGGAAGATCTATCCTTCCGTTATCTGAATGAAGTCGAGTTCTATAAAATTTCCCATATGATGAAGGAGAAGCGTCGCGAGCGGGAAGCCTTGGTAGAAGAAGTTGTCCAAAAGATCGAGTCCTATGCGGCAGAACGCCACCTCTACGGGAAAATCTATGGTCGTCCTAAGCATATCTACTCCATCTACCGCAAGATGCAGGATAAGAAGAAGCGCTTTGATGAAATCTATGATTTGATTGCCATTCGCTGTATCCTAGAATCACCAAGTGACGTCTATGCCATGCTGGGCTATATCCACGAGTTGTGGAAGCCTATGCCAGGCCGTTTCAAGGACTACATCGCCAATCGCAAGGCCAATGGTTACCAGTCCATCCATACCACTGTTTACGGACCAAAAGGTCCCATCGAGTTCCAGATCCGTACCAAGGAAATGCACGAGGTTGCTGAGTACGGGGTTGCGGCACACTGGGCTTATAAGAAAGGAATCAAGGGCCAAGTCAATAGCAAAGAATCGGCTATTGGGATGAACTGGATCAAGGAGATGATGGAACTCCAAGATCAGGCGGATGATGCCAAAGAATTTGTAGATACGGTCAAAGAAAACTATCTAGCCGAAGAGATTTATGTCTTTACCCCAGATGGAGCGGTTCGTTCTCTTCCAAAGGATTCTGGACCGATTGACTTTGCCTATGAGATTCATACCAAGATCGGGGAAAAAGCGACTGGTGCCAAGGTTAATGGCCGTATGGTTCCTTTGACTACCAAGCTGAAAACGGGTGACCAGGTTGAAATCATCACCAATCCAAATTCATTTGGACCAAGTCGTGACTGGCTCAATATCGTCAAGACCAGCAAGGCCCGCAATAAGATCCGCCAATTCTTTAAGAACCAAGACAAGGAACTCTCGATCAACCGTGGACGAGAGTTGCTCATGGCCCAATTCCATGAGCATGATATGATTGCCAACAAGTTCATGGATAAGAAGCACATGGACAAGGTCTTGCAAAAGACCAGCTACAAGACCGAAGAGGCCTTGTTTGCGGCCATCGGTTTTGGAGAAATCGGAGCCATCTCTGTCTTTAATCGTTTGACGGAGGAAGAGCGTCGAGAAGAGGAAAAGGCCAAGGCGCGTGCAGAAGCTGAAGAACTGGTCAAAGGTGGCGAAGTCAAGGTTGAAAACAAAAAAGACACCCTCAAGGTCCGCCATGAAGGTGGCGTGGTCATCCAAGGGGCTTCTGGTCTCTTGATCCGGATTGCTAAGTGTTGCAATCCCGTCCCAGGAGATACAATTGTCGGTTACATTACCAAAGGACGTGGGGTTGCCATTCACCGTCAAGACTGTATGAACCTGCGGGCCCAAGACAACTACGAGCAACGCTTGATCGACGTCGAGTGGGAAGACAATAACACGACCAAGGATTACATCGCCCATATCGATATCTACGGCCTCAACCGTGCAGGCCTTCTCAATGATGTCCTTCAAGTCCTCTCCAACACGGCTAAGATGATCTCAACTGTCAATGCCCAACCAACCAAAGATATGAAATTTGCCAATATCCACATTTCCTTCGGGATTCCAAACCTGTCTATGTTGACAACGGTTGTGGATAAGATTAAGAGTGTGCCGGAGGTGTACTCTGTTAAGCGTACCAACGGCTAGTCGGCTGCTCAGTTATCTTTTATTGCTTCGTTAGCTCGCCTCGCCGTACTCCAGTACTGTCTTCGTCTCGCTGCCTTGCCCTAAAAGCAACTGAACAGCCTTTGGTTTTCGGATAGTCTGCCTGCTTTTCATCGCCTTGTTTGAAGTCGATGTTCTTTGAAGCTTAGTGGTGAGCCCAATAGATTGTATAATAGGATAATAAGATGAAATTAGTAATTCAACGGGTCAAAAGGGCCTCGGTTTCTATTGATGGTCAAGTTTATAGTCAGATTCAAGAAGGACTTCTTCTCTTGGTGGGAGTGGGTCCGGATGATGACCAAAAGGACCTGGAATACGCAGTACGAAAGGTCACGCAAATGCGAATTTTCTCGGATGAAGAAGGGAAGATGAACTTATCTGTTAAGGATATTCAAGGAGAAATCCTCTCGATTTCTCAATTTACCCTCTTTGCCCAGACAAAAAAAGGCAATCGTCCAGCCTTTATTGGGGCAGCCAATCCAGAGATGGCTAGCCAGCTCTATGATGATTTTAATGATTTGTTAGAAAAGGAAGTCCCTGTCAAACGAGGGGTCTTCGCTGCAGATATGGCAATTGAACTCATCAATGATGGCCCAGTGACCATCATCCTCGATACGAAAAATCCATAAAAAAACAAGCCCTTGATTAAAAGGCATGTTTGAATGTAGACAAATTACTTTTTACTTAGGATAGCTGGATAATTTTTCAAAAAAATTCTTATATTACTCTGGATTGTCAAAGTAAATCCGAAACTTTCCGCTGTGAGAAAAATGCTTGAAACATTGTTGTTTCAAGCATTCGGGAGTTTTGAAACCTTAGGTTCAAAACTAAGTCATGGAACTTCGTAGAAGTTCGCTGACGTCCGTACTCACCTAAGGAAAGTTTCTAGGAATACTATTTCTTCAATCTGACATGCCCTTTATCAAAGGGCATGTTTTTCTATGTAAAGTTGTTGGGCAATCAGATGATTGATTTGGATGTCTTGGTCTTTGATCTGGAGATGATAGAGGCCGGTGTAATCATCATAGCCTTTGAAGAGAATGACATCTCCAATGGTCAGCTGGATCTGGTCTAAAAAATTCAGCAATTCAAAGCTATCCTGGACTCTTCGCAAACGATAGGTTCCCGGTTCGCTGACATCACTCAAACGGTCCTGGTAAGCCTCGATGAGAAGTTTTCCTTTGGGTGGAATGGTTCCTCCATGGGGGCAGGTTTTGGGAGTGTCTAACATCTGGTCAAGTTTATCGATAAAGCGGTCGGAGACAGTATGTTCGAGCACTTCAGCCTCTTCATGGACTTCTTCAGTCGTATAGCCCAGTTTTTTGAGCAAGAACACTTCAATCAAGCGGTGCTTGCGAAAGAGATCGGAAACCGTTTGGAGGCCGAGCTTGGTTAGCAGATAGCCGTGGGTCTTGTCCTTGATGAGGAGATTCTCCGAGATCATGCGTTTGACCATCTCAGTCACGGCTGGAGGCGAAACCTGCATCCGGGCCGCAATCTCTTTGTTACTAATTTTTTCATGTTGCGTGCCGATTTCATAGATGCACTTGAGGTAATCTTCTTTATTTGGTGTCATAGGGTCCTCTTTTCTTCGCTTCTTCTAGTATATCAAAAAAAGCGCGAAATGGCTTGGCCAGTGGATAGGAATTGTCTGGGAGGGAGAAAGATGATAGTATAGAAGCATAAACCGAGAACAATATGGAAAGGAGGGTGCAAATGCAGCGACAGGAATTGGAAAAACTGGGCTGGACGACCAGAGGTCTCAGCTACTTAGAAAAACAACTGCAGTCTTGCGAAGATGAAGCAACAAGGCAAGACTCTTACCGCTCTGTCTTCGTCTTTGCCAGTCCTCTTTTCCAAGAGATGTGGCAGAGAGAACTGCAAGGGTTGACGGAAGGCCGTGCCCAGGCCCTCTTAAGAGGGGTCATGCACCTCTGTCTCATGCCACGGGATTTATCGGGAACCTGTGAGGAGACTGCCTTCTTACTGAAGCGGTTCTGGCCAGATTGCCCGCCTCATTCGTCTTTTTGGTCCTCTTTTTCAAGAGTGGTCCAAGTAGCATTTGCTCAGGATCCATTGGCTAGCAAAGAGGGAGACCAGCTCTTAAAACGCCAGGTCCACCAGTTCCGCTATCTGCTCTCTGCCTATCAGACCCAGTGGATTCGGGAGCATTATGCCAAAACTGGACAGACGGATGAAGAGGCGCTACAAGCTTACTTGCAGGAGACAAAAAGAATTAAAATCGATGCTTATGCAGCGGCTCGTCTCCATAATAAGGTCTATGTGGATCAAGACGGCCAGCTCGCCTTCCCATCTCGTGCTCAGGCCCAGTTGAATTTTAAGGTCTTACTCAACTTCCATACAGAGTATATCCTGGATCAGGGTGGCCAGTTTCTCAATGAAGTGGATCCGAATCAGATTTCTGAAAATGGCATTGTCAATGGAGCCAGTTTCAACTATGGCTTAGCCAAGGGCCGGACCCATAAGGACTTGGATATTGATCCTGTTAAACTTTGGGATCCGCCATTTCGCAAGCAGGTTCTCTATCAGCAAGGTGTTCGCTATCTAGCTCCGAAGAATGATCGCAGTATTGAAGGCTACTGGAGTCGGAAGGGAACCTTTGCACAAGGAGGCAAGAGCTATAAGCAACAAGTAGCAAAGCGCGTGCGGAGTTTCCTCAGAGGCATCCCACGCTTACGCTGGCGGGTTCTCTTCCAGAATGGACTCCATCGGATTTTATAGTAGTCCTCTTTCGGATTGAAGAAAAAGGACACTTAGAAATTCTCTTAAGGAAAGTCTCTGAACGAATTTTATAGTAATGAAAAAGAGGTCGTAGACCTCTTTTTATTATCCAAGTGCTTTGACGGCTTCGATTGCAGCGTCGTAATTTGGTTCACTGTTGATGTTGTCGAGGTATTCAACGTAAGTGACCTTGTTGTCCGCATCTAGGACCAAGACAGCGCGTGCGAGCAAATGCCATTCATTGATCAAGAGGCCGTAGGCTTTCCCGAAGGAATGGTCGAAGTAGTCTGAGAGCATGATGGCATTTTCGATCCCTTCAGCAGCACACCATTTACCTTGAGCGAAAGGAAGGTCGACGGAAACCGTCAAGACCACAGTGTCCTCCATGTCAGAGAGGGCCTGGTTGAAGTGACGTGTTTGGGTGGAACAGATACCTGTGTCAATAGATGGGATCACGCTGAGGACTTTTTTCTTCCCAGCAAAATCAGCCAAAGATTTTTTCTCTAAGTTTGGTGTAGTCAGTGAAAAGTCATGAGCAGTATCGCCAACTTGAAGTTGAGATCCGGTAAAGGTAACAGGGTTTCCTAAAAATGTTGTCATAGCAAAGACTCCTTTTTTCTTTTCATTGTACATTAATGAAGGGGGAAGAGCCACTGATTTGTTTGAGAATCTAATCAGTTTGGAATCTTATTTGTTCAAACCTTCTGCGATTTTCTCCAAATTCCATTTCATCATGCTGTAGTAGCTGTCGCCTTCTTCGCCTTCTTTGGCGATCGAGTCAGTAAAGATCTTTGCAAAGATAGGGATATTGCTATCCTTAGACACAGTTTTCATAGGACGCTCATCGACACTGGATTCGACAAAGAGGGACGGTACTTTGGTTTGACGCAATTTCTCTAGCAGCGTTTTGATTTGTTCAGGTGTCCCTTCTTCTTCAGTGTTGATTTCCCAGATATAGGCAGATGGGACGCCGTAGGCTTTGGAGAAGTACTTGAAGCAACCCTCACTGGTTACGATCATCTTCTTCTCTGCTGGGATGTTATTGAATGCTTGCTTGGCTTCTTGATCCAGCTTGCTCAGTTTTTCAGTATAGGCTGCTAGATTTTTTTCGTAGAAGTCCTTATTTTTTGGATCTTTGGCGATCAATTGTTTAGCAATGTTTTTAGCATAGATGATCCCGTTTTCGAGATTGAGCCAAGCGTGAGGGTCTTCTTTTCCAGCTTGGTTTTGGCCTTCTAGGTAGATGACCTCTACGCCATCGCTGGCAGCGAAATAGTCCTTGTTTTCTACTTTATTAGCATTTTTGACCAACTTGGTAAACCAAGCATTGCCACCCGTTTCGAGGTTGATGCCGTTGTAGAAGATGAGGTCTGCTTGTGAAGTTTTTTTGACATCTTCTGGGAGTGGTTCGTATTCATGGGGATCTTGGCCGACAGGGACAATACTGTGTAGCTCGATTTTATCCCCCGCGATATTTTTGGTGATATCTGCGAGGATGGAGTTGGTGGTGACCACCTTCAATTTATCAGATGAGGACTTGGAAGAAGAGCCTTTGCTACAGGCCATAAGGCCGAATAAGAGCGCCACAAAGAGGGCAAGGACAGAAGCGATTTTTTTCATGTGTTTCTCCTTTAATGAGGTGAAAGAGCGTGCTTATTCTTTCTCTGCTTAGGAGCGATAAAGAAGCTGATGAGAAAGAAGATGGCAGAAGTGAGGACGATACAAGACCCAACGGCGATGTTAAAGCTGTAGCCAATAAAGAGTCCCAGGATGGATGCAAGAGCACCTAATCCGGATGAAAGGAGCATCATGGACCAGAGGCTATTGGCATAGAGATAGGCTGTCGCAGCGGGTGTGATGAGCATGGCAACGATGAGAATGGTCCCGACACTCTGCATAGCAGTGACAGAAACCAAGGTCAAGAGCACCATGAGAAGGTAGTGATAGACCTTGACCCGGACGCCCATGGACTGAGCCAGAACGGGGTCAAAAGATGTGAGCAGTAAGGGTCGAAAGAGCAGGCAAATCACCAGCAAGACCGCCACCCCAATACCGATGGTCATCCACATATCCTGGTCTTGCACGGCCAAGATATTCCCAAAGAGGATGTGGAAAAGGTCGGTGGAACTTTTAGCGATTCCAATCAGAATGACTCCTAAGGCGAGGAAAGAAGAAAAGGTAATCCCAATTGCAGTGTCGCTCTTGATGATGGAGTTGCTCTTGATATAGGTGATGAGGATGGAAGCTAAAAGTCCAAAGGTAATGGCGCCAATAAAGAAATTGATGCCCAGGATAAAGGAAAGGGCCACACCTGGAAGGACCGCGTGTGAGATGGCATCTCCCATGAGAGACATGCCTCGCAAAATGATGAAACATCCGACTGCACCAGCGACGATCCCGATGGCAATAGCTGTAATGAGAGCGTTTTGGAGGAAATGAAATTGTTGTAATCCATCGATAAATTCTGCAATCATCTGATTTCACCTCCTATAAAAAGTTCATGACCGTAGGCTGCGTGAAGATTCTCTTTGGTAAAGGTTTCCTCTGTTTTCCCAAAAGCAATCAGTTTGCGATGAAGGAGCAGGATCTGGTCAAAATAAGCTGGGACCTTGCTCAGATCGTGATGGACAATCAGGATGGTCTTGCCTTCCTTTTTCAAGGTTTGGAGTGTCTGCATGATGATGTCTTCGCTAACAGAGTCAATCCCAGCAAAGGGCTCATCCAAGAAGATGACCTCTGCTTCTTGAACCAAGCAGCGGGCGATCAGAACCCTTTGGAATTGCCCTCCTGAAAGCTGGCCAATCTGGCGATCTGCTAGATCAAGAAGATTGACAAGTTTCAAGGCATTTTCTACTTTTTGGAGATCCTCTTTGCTTTTTCTCTTGAAGATAGAAAGATGGGGATAGAGCCCCAGCGAGACACACTCCCGCACCGTGATGGGGAAGTGGAAATCAATAGCGGATTTCTGTTCGACGTAGGCCACTCGTTGAAGAACTTGGCCGAGGTCTTTTTGATCGAGCTGGACCTTTCCCGAATGAGGGAGAAGTCCTAGCATGGCCTTGATCAGGGTTGATTTTCCAGCTCCGTTGGGTCCAAGAATGCCTAGGATGGTTGGACCCTGGATGGTGAGGGAAAGATCCTCCAAGGCCAGTGTTTGCTGGTAAGCAACACTTAGATGTTCAATTTGAATCATGATTTTTCTCCTTTACCATTAATATACATGAATGAAAAAATTAAGTCAAGTTAATTTTAAAAATAATTTAGATTAACTCGCTTGTAATCATTGAAAAATAGACCTATTTTTGATAAGGTTAATAGAAAAGAATGAAAGTGAGAAGATCATGGTACGTTTACAAGATGATTTTTATGATTACGTCAATGGGGAATGGGCTGAGACAGCTGTTATTCCTGATGACAAACCGTCAACTGGTGGTTTTATGGACTTGATCCAAGATATCGAAAACTTGATGTTGGATATTACCGGAAAATGGCAACGGGGAGAAGAATTGCCTGAAGACAGCATTCTGCAAAACTTTGTCAAATACCACAAAATGGTGGCAGATTTTGATGCGCGGGAAGCAGCTGGTGTAGCAACAGTCATGCCCTTGATCAATGAAATTAAGGCTCTGTCTTCTTTTGAAGACTATACCAGCAAGTTGGGGACCTATGAACTAGCTGGTAAACCAAATCTCATGCCATTTAGCGTGTCACCAGACTTTATGAATGCTCAAATGAATGTCTTGTGGGGAGAGTCTCTTGCTCTCATCTTGCCAGATACGACCTACTATGAAGAAGGAAACGAAAAAGGACCAGAATTGCTGGCTATCTGGCGCCAAATGATGGAAAAACTCTTGCCAAAATTTGATTTCTCAGAGGAAGAAATCAAAGATATCCTGGATAAGGTCATTGCAGCGGACGCAGAATTAGCCAAATATGTCTTGTCAAATGAAGAAAGATCAGAGTACAACAAACTCTACCATCCTTATGAGTGGGCAGATTTCAAGGCCTTGGTTCCAGAATTGCCACTCGATGCCTTCTTTACTGAAGTGATCGGACAAACACCAGATAAAATCATCGTGCCAGAAGAGCGTTTCTGGAAAGAATTTGCACCAAAATACTACTCGGCAGCCAACTGGGAAACCATTCATGCCAAATTGAAACTCGGTGCAGCCTTAGATTGGACGTCTTTCTTGACCGAAGAAATCCGTGTCTTGTCTGGTGAATATGGACGGATCATCACGGGGATTCCAGAACCTCGTCCAAAAGAAAAAGCCGCTTTGGCCTTGGCAGAAGGACCTTATAGCCAAGCGCTTGGACTCTGGTATGCGGGAGAAAAATTCTCACCAGAAGCAAAAGCAGACGTAGAGCATAAAGTAGCGACCATGATTGACGTCTACAAGGAGCGCTTAGAAAAAGCAGACTGGCTCGCTCCTGAAACTCGTGAAAAAGCCATTGTCAAACTCAATGTCATTACACCGCATATTGGCTACCCTGAAAAATTACCAGAAACATACGCCAAAAAGATTATCGACGAGAGCAAGACCTTGGTGGAAAATGCTCAAGCTCTCTATGAAATTTCCATTGCCCATACTTGGAGCAAGTGGAACCAACCAGTCGATCGGAGCGAATGGCACATGCCAGCTAATATGGTCAATGCTTACTATGATCCGCAACAAAACCAAATCGTCTTCCCAGCAGCGATTTTACAAGCACCTTTCTATGACCTTCACCAATCATCATCAGCCAACTACGGCGGAATCGGTGCGGTCATTGCCCATGAAATCTCCCACGCCTTTGACACCAATGGAGCCTCCTTTGACGAGCACGGTAGCTTGAAAGACTGGTGGAAGCCAGAAGATTACGAAGCCTTTACCGCTCGTACTCAAAAAGTCATCGATCAGTTTGAAGGACAAGACTCATACGGTGCCAAGATCAACGGGAAATTGACCGTTTCTGAAAACGTAGCAGACCTCGGTGGTATCGCTGCAGCTCTTGAAGCCGCTAAGAAAGAGGAAGATTTCTCAGCAGAAGAATTCTTCACCAACTTTGCTCGCATCTGGCGCATGAAAGCCCGAACAGAGTACATGCAACTCCTCGCAAGTGTCGATGTCCACGCACCAGGAAAACTCCGCACCAATGTCCAATTACCAAACTTTGACGAATTCTTTGAAACCTTTGATGTCAAAGAAGGCGACGGCATGTGGCGCGCACCAGAAGACCGTGTGATTATTTGGTAAATTAAGATACTAAGCCCGTAAAAAAAGCGAGAAGAAAATAGGATATTGACCATGTGGGCCATGCTCACCAGGCAATCTCTCTTTTTCTCGATGCTCGTGAAAGAATAAGAAATCCCCAAAGCCAAGTTTCAGTAAATTGAAACTAGCTTTGGGGATTTTTGAGTGGATTAGAAATAACAGTGAATGTCATGATCTAAAAAAACTTGCTGGTAGTCATATAAATCTTCTGGATGCAGGGCTTTTATTCCTTCCATTTCATAGCGACGTCCTAAAAGCTTGTATTTGTTTTCTCCAAACTGGTGAAATGGGAGCAGTTGTACTTCATCGATGTTGAGAGAATTAAAAAGGGAAGCAAATTCTTCAGCATCAGTTAAAGAGTCATTGAAATTAGGAATGACTGGAATACGTAAAACGATTGTTTTGTTTTGAGCAAAGGCATAATGAATATTTTTAATAATCAGATGATTGTTGACTCCGACAACCTTCTTATGTTTAAGTGTATTGTAATGTTTAAGGTCTGTATAAATAAAATCAACATACTGAATGAGATCGACAAATTTCTCATGTTCAACAAAAGCTGTCGTTTCGATTGCAGTATGAAGTCCAACTTCTTTCGCAGCTTTTAAGATTGCTTTGGCAAATTCAAATTGAGCGAAGATTTCTCCACCAGACAGGGTAAGGCCACCACCAGATTCTTCGTAGAAGTCAACGTCTTTTAAGACATCATCTATGATTTCTGTAACTGTTTTTTCTTCTCCTGTGATGGTTTCCTTTTTAGTAACAGCATCCAACATTTTTTCAGGATTTGCACGCTGGGATTCAGGATTGGAGCACCATGGACAACGTAGGGGACATCCTTTTAGAAATACAGTAGTTCGGATTCCAGGGCCATCATGGATACTAAAGTGTTGGATATTAAAGATTATGCCACGATTTTGTTCCATATTTTTGCTCTCCTATCAATCTAGTAAGTCCATTATACATTATTTAAGAAACTAATTCAATTACGAACGAAAGTTTATTTTGTTTTGAATTCACTCGAAAATTTGCTAAAATAGAGAAGAGGTAAAAACAATGCAACGTTTAGATGAAATATTGAAATTAGTATCGGAATTTGAAAAGATTGATGTTAATAGCTTGTCTGAGAAATTACAAGTCTCTAAAGTGACCATTCGAAAGGATTTGGACAAGCTAGAATCCAAAGGATTATTGCATAGAGAACACGGCTATGCTGTTTTAAATAGTGGAGATGATATCAATGTTCGATTGTCCTTTCAATATGATACCAAGAAAAGAATAGCCAGGGAAGCTGCTAAATTAATTAAGGATAACGACACGGTTTTGATTGAATCGGGCTCTACTTGTGCCTTGCTAGCGGAAGAAATTTGCCAAACAAAAAAGAATGTCAAGATTGTGACAAATTCTTATTTTATTGCAGATTATATTCAGGAATATGATTCTTGTAAAATCATCCTACTTGGTGGTGAATTTCAAAAAGAATCGAGAGTGACTGTAGGTCCGCTTTTGAAAGAATTAATCCGCTCGTTTAGAGTTCCCTTTGCTTTTGTAGGGGTTGACGGATATGATGATGAACTTGGCTTTACTGGGAAAGATATGATGAGAAGTGAAGTTGTTCAAGCTATGTCCGATGTTTCTAAGGAAGTGATTGTCTTAACAGATTCAAGTAAATTTGGGAAATGTGGAACCGTCAGACGATTTGCACTTTCACAAGTTTCGAGAGTCATAACAGATAAGAATATATCTCAAGAAGCGAAAGAAAAACTTGAGGATTCGCAAACGATTTTAACTTTAGTATAAGAAGGAGAAGCCAATTGAAAGATGAACGGAAAAAGTTACTTGCTAAATTAGCCTATCTATACTATGTTGAAGACAAAAGTCAATCGCAAATCGCAGCAGAAACTGGAATCTACCGTACAACTGTCAGCAGAATGCTAGCAGAGGCTAAAAAAGAGGGAGTTGTAAAAATTGAAATCGAAAACTTTGATACTCGCCTCTTCCATTTAGAAAATTATATCAAACAAAAATATGGCTTAAAAGCTATCGAGATTATACCGAATCTAGTTGATGAGCCTCGAGAAAGCCTTGAAAAGCGACTGGCGCAAGCAAGTGCGGTCATGCTTCGTAATTTGATTGAAGATGGAATGACAGTCGGATTTTCATGGGGCAAGTCTCTCAGATTAATGGTAGAACAAGTTGGAACGAAGCGTTTGGATGGTGTTCAATTTTATCCCCTAGCTGGAGGTCCAAGTCATATCCATGCCCGCTACCATGTCAATACACTAATCTACAGTATGGCGAGTAAATTTCATGGGGAATGTCATTTTATAAACGCGAGTGTCATTCAAGAAAATTCTGAGGTGACGGAAGGTATCTTATCTTCTAAGTATTTTGAGGATTTGAAAGCTAGTTGGCGTTGTTTGGATGTTGCGGCTGTGGGGATTGGTGGCTATGCAGATAGCAAGAATCCTCAGTGGTTTGATATGCTGACATCAAATGATTTTAGGAAATTGGAGTCAGAACATGCTGTAGGAGAAGTATGCTGTCGTTTCTTTGATCAAGAAGGTGTCCCCGTTTATCCTGAATTACAGGAAAGAACAATATCTATCACATTGGAGGAATTGAGAAAGGTACCAAACACCATCTCTTTAGCCTACGGTGATCAGAAAGCAAAAGCTATTTTATCGGTTTTGAAAGCCAACTATATCAATCATTTAGTCACAGATGAAGCGACGATCTTAAAAGTTTTAGAATTAGATGGTGATCAGCAATTTACTAAAAAATAGGACAGCAGAAATGCGGTCCTTATTTTTTTGAGCTGTATAGCACAAATGTGCAAAAAATAAAAACAACAATCAAATGTTGCGATTTTATTGACCGGCAAAAATATAAATGGTATATTGACAATAGAAAAAGCGCTTTCAGTAGATTGACAAAGGAGTGTAGTGCACATGGAAATAATTGTTGCAGACCAAATTATTATGGGATTGATTTTAAATGCGGGTGATGCTAAACAGCATATTTACCAAGCTTTATCATATGCTAAGGAGGGCGATTTTACATCTTCTGAAGGCGAAATTGCAAAAGCAGATGCAGCATTGCTAGAAGCGCATAACCTGCAAACACAATTTTTAGCCCAGGAAGCAGGTGGGACAAAGACAGATATTACAGCTCTGTTTGTGCACTCACAAGATCACTTAATGACTTCAATCACAGAGATTAACTTGATTAAAGAAATGATTGACTTACGTAAAGAACTTTCAGCGAAACAATAAGGAGGAAAAGAAGATGAAAATTGGATTGTTTTGTGCAGCAGGATTTTCAACAGGAATGTTGGTAAATAATATGAAGGTGGCGGCTAAGGAATTAGGGATTGATGCTGAAATCGATGCCTATTCTCAAGCGAAATTAGCAGATTTTGCCCCAGAAATCGATGTTGCATTGTTGGGCCCTCAAGTAGCTTATACTTTGGATAAATCAAAAGCGATTTGTGAGGCAAACCATATTCCTATTGCTGTCATCCCTATGGCAGATTATGGGATGTTGGATGGTAAGAAAGTACTAAATCTAGCTCTAGAATTGCTAGGAGAAAAATAAGGAGGCTTCCCATGTCTAATTTTAATTCTCAGAAAATTATCGCTCCAATCATGCGTTTTGTAAACATGAAAGGAATTATTGCTCTTAAAGATGGGATGTTGGCGATCCTTCCATTAACGGTAGTTGGTAGTTTGTTTCTGATTATTGGGCAATTACCATTTGAAGGTCTTAATCAGGCTATTGCTAGTGTATTTGGTGATACATGGACAGAGCCATTTATGCAGGTTTATTCAGGAACATTCGCCATCATGGGATTAATTTCTTGCTTCTCCATTGGTTATTCATATGCTAAAAACAGTGGAGTAGAACCTTTGCCAGCGGGAGTTCTGTCCCTATCTTCATTCTTTATCTTGTTAAAATCTTCTTATGTACCAGCTAAGGGAGAACCGATTGGCGATGCCATTGCAAAAGTATGGTTTGGTGGTCAAGGGATTATCGGTGCTATTATTATTGGTCTGGTAGTTGGTGCGATTTATACTGTGTTTATCCAAAGACACATTGTTATTAAAATGCCAGAACAAGTACCTCAAGCCATTGCCAAACAATTTGAAGCGATGATTCCTGCTTTCGTGATTTTCTTACTATCAATGATTGTCTATATCGTATCAAAAGTAGTGACAAGTGGCGGTACCTTCATTGAAATGATTTATGATGTCATTCAGGTTCCTTTACAAGGTCTAACAGGATCCCTTTATGGAGCGATTGGAATTGCCTTCTTTATTTCGTTCTTGTGGTGGTTTGGTGTGCACGGACAATCAGTTGTCAATGGTGTAGTAACAGCCTTACTACTTTCTAACCTGGATGCCAATAAATCAATGTTGGCAGCTGGGAAGCTATCCGTTGAAAATGGTGCCCACATTGTAACCCAACAATTCCTAGATAGTTTCCTTATTTTGTCTGGATCAGGTATAACCTTTGGTTTGGTTATTGCTATGTTATTTGCTGCTAAGTCAAAACAATATAAGGCACTTGGGAAAGTTGCAGCTTTTCCTGCAATCTTCAATGTTAATGAACCCGTCGTATTTGGCTTCCCAATTGTAATGAACCCAGTGATGTTCCTTCCATTTATTATCGTTCCAATTTTAGCAGCGATAATTGTTTATACTTCAATTGCTATTGGGTTCATGCATCCATTCTCAGGTGTGACCCTTCCTTGGAGTACACCAGCCATTATTTCTGGATTTATGGTTGGAGGTTGGCAAGGTGCTTTCGTTCAAGTGCTGGTTCTTGCAACCTCGACTGTCGTATATTTCCCATTCTTCAAATTCCAAGATAATCTTGCCTATAACAACGAATTACAAGCTGAAAAATAGTGCGTTTATTAGGAATGCACAGATGTGCGACTAGAATAGAATTTATAGGTATTATCCATAATTCATTGAAATTCGTAAAATTTAATGCTACTATAGTTACGAAAGAAAACAAAATAATTTCAAAAGAAAGGTTTTGAAAAAATGAAACAAGTAGAAGTAGCAAGTACAAGCATTAAAACAGAATATTTTGGAAGCCTCACTGAACGCATGAATAAGTATCGTGAAGATGTCTTAAACAAGAAGCCTTATATCGACGCTGAACGTGCCGTTCTTGCAACTAAGGCATATGATCGTTATAAGGAACAACCAAATGTTCTTAAACGTGCCTATATGTTGAAAGAGATTCTTGAAAATATGACAATCTATATTGAGGATGAATCCATGATTGCTGGAAATCAGGCATCCTCTAATAAAGATGCTCCGATCTTCCCAGAATATACTTTAGAGTTCGTTCTGAAGGAATTGGATCTTTTTGAAAAGCGGGATGGTGACGTCTTCTATATTACGGAAGAAACGAAAGAGCAGCTCCGTAGTATCGCACCGTTCTGGGAAAATAATAACTTACGTGCAAGAGCTGGAGCTCTTCTACCTGAAGAAGTATCTGTCTATATGGAAACAGGATTCTTCGGTATGGAAGGGAAGATGAATTCAGGAGATGCCCACTTAGCAGTCAATTATCAAAAATTATTGCAATATGGCTTGAAAGGTTTTGAAGAAAGAGCTCGCCAAGCTAAAGCAGCACTAGATCTAACGGATCCAGCTAGCATTGATAAGTACCATTTTTACGATTCTATCTTTATCGTAGTTGATGCTGTTAAGACCTATGCTCAACGATTTGTGGAACTTGCTAAACAACTTGCTGAAACAGCAACTCCTGAACGTAAGAAGGAATTGCTTGAAATTGCAGAGATTTGCTCAAAAGTTCCATACGAGCCTGCAAGTACATTTGCAGAGGCTGTTCAGTCCGTTTGGTTTATCCAATGTATTCTTCAGATTGAATCAAATGGACACTCACTTTCATATGGCCGTTTTGACCAATATATGTATCCATACGTTAAAGCTGATTTGGAAAGTGGACGGGAAACTGAAGAGAGTATTGTTGAACGCTTGACCAACCTTTGGATTAAGACTATTACAATTAACAAAGTACGTAGTCAAGCACATACCTTCTCATCTGCAGGTAGTCCGCTATATCAAAACGTTACGATTGGTGGTCAAACGCGTGATAAGAAAGATGCCGTTAACCCATTGTCTTATTTAGTGTTGAAGTCTGTTGCTCAAACTCACCTTCCTCAACCAAACTTAACTGTTCGTTACCATGCTGGTTTGGATGCCCGCTTCATGAACGAATGTATTGAAGTTATGAAGCTCGGATTCGGTATGCCTGCTTTCAATAATGATGAGATCATTATTCCATCCTTTATTTCAAAAGGTGTTCTTGAAGAAGATGCTTATGATTACAGTGCAATTGGTTGTGTAGAAACAGCTGTTCCAGGTAAATGGGGCTATCGCTGTACAGGTATGAGTTATATGAACTTCCCTAAAGTTTTGCTCATCACGATGAATGATGGAATCGATCCTGCTTCTGGCAAGCGCTTTGCACCAAGCTTCGGCCATTTTAAAGATATGAAGAGCTTCGATGAATTGCAGACTGCTTGGGACAAGACTTTGCGTCACTTAACCCGCATGAGTGTGATCGTAGAAAACTCGATCGACCTATCTCTTGAAAGAGAAGTGCCAGATATCCTCTGTTCAGCTTTGACAGATGACTGTATTGGACGTGGAAAACACCTAAAAGAAGGTGGAGCTGTCTACGATTATATTTCTGGTCTACAAGTGGGTATTGCAAACTTATCCGATTCACTTGCAGCAATCAAGAAACTGGTATTCGAAGAAGGACGCTTAACGCCACAAGAGCTATGGCATGCTCTGGAAACCGATTACGAGGGCGAACGTGGAAAAGAAATCCAAGAGATGCTTATCCATGATGCGCCGAAGTATGGAAACGATGATGACTATGCAGACAGCTTAGTTCGAGAAGCATACGATATTTATGTGGATGAAATTGCTAAATATCCAAATACTCGCTATGGACGTGGGCCAATCGGTGGTATCCGTTACTCAGGTACATCTTCTATTTCAGCCAATGTAGGACAAGGTCGTGGAACATTAGCTACTCCGGACGGTCGTAATGCTGGAACTCCACTAGCAGAAGGATGCTCTCCATCCCACAATATGGACCAACATGGCCCAACATCTGTTCTAAAATCTGTTTCTAAATTGCCAACAGATGAAATTGTTGGTGGTGTTTTACTGAACCAAAAAGTAAACCCACAAACTTTAGCCAAAGAAGAAGATAAATTAAAACTTATTGCTTTACTCCGTACGTTCTTTAATCGTCTACATGGATACCATATTCAATACAATGTGGTTTCTAGAGAAACGTTGTTAGATGCTCAAAAACATCCGGAAAAACACCGTGACTTAATTGTACGTGTTGCAGGCTACTCAGCTTTCTTCAATGTACTATCAAGAGCTACACAAGATGATATTATTGGACGGACAGAGCATACTCTATAGTAAAGAGGTATGTATATGGAATTTATGCTTGATACTTTAAATTTAGATGAGATAAAAAAATGGGCACGAGTGTTACCCCTTGCTGGGGTAACTTCGAACCCAACAATTGCTAAAAAAGAAGGGGACATTGATTTTTTTGATCGTATCCATAAGGTGCGAGAAATCATTGGGGGCTCTCCTTCCATCCATGTTCAAGTTGTCGCAAAAGATTATGAAGGAATTTTGAAAGATGCGGCTAAAATTCGCGAACAATGCGATGAAAACACCTATATTAAAGTCCCAGTAACACCTGAAGGACTTGCTGCAATTAAAGTGTTAAAAGCAGAGGGTTACAAAATTACTGCAACAGCAATCTATACTGTTTTTCAAGGGCTGTTAGCGATTGAGGCAGGAGCCGACTATTTAGCACCTTATTACAATCGTATGGAAAACTTAAACATTGATTCAGCTCAGGTTATTTCTCAGTTAGCGAGTGCCATAGAGCGTGATCATTCATCAAGCAAAATTCTAGCAGCTTCCTTTAAAAATGTGGCTCAAGTTAATCGAGCATTTAAAGAAGGAACACAAGCAATTACGGCAGGGGCAGATGTCTTTGAAGCAGCTTTTGGAATGCCTTCTATTGCAAAAGCAGTAGATGACTTCGAGGCAGATTGGTCAGCCGTTCATCATAAGAATACAATTTGATAAAGGAGGAGTGTATGAGAAATTTTGCAAGCCCATCTCGTTACATTCAAGGGGAAAATGCTTTATTTGAAAATGCAAAACCTATTTTAGAACTGGGGAGTCATCCTGTTTTACTCTGTGATTCAGTGGTCTATGATATCGTAGGGGAACGTTTTGAAAAGTATCTCCTTCGGTATGGCTTTACAGTCTTGCCAGTATTCTTCAATGGTGAAGCTTCTGATAATGAAATCAATCGTGTGGTCAGTCTGGCAGAAGAAAATGGCTGTGACTTAGTCATCGGACTTGGCGGAGGAAAGACCATCGATAGTGCAAAAGCCATTGCCGATCTTCTAAAATCACCAGTTGTCATTGCTCCGACCATTGCCTCTACAGATGCTCCGGTTTCAGCCTTGTCAGTTATCTACACGGATGAAGGTGCCTTTGCTCGCTATATCTTCTATTCTAAAAACCCAGAATTGGTCTTGGTGGATAGCAAAGTCATCTCTCAAGCACCAAAACGTTTGCTCGCTTCTGGTATCGCAGATGGCTTAGCGACTTGGGTTGAAGCGCGTGCGGTGATGCAAGCCAACGGAAAAACCATGCTAGGCAAACACCAAACTTTAGCTGGTGTCGCGATTGCGCAACGTTGTGAAGAAATCTTATTTGCAGACGGACTTCAAGCCATGGCTGCTTGTGAAGCCAAAGTGGTAACGCCTGCTCTTGAAAACATCATTGAAGCCAATACCCTTCTCAGTGGGATTGGATTTGAAAGTGGTGGCTTGGCAGCAGCTCACGCCATCCATAATGGCTTTACTGCCCTCACTGGAGACATTCACCATTTGACTCACGGTGAAAAAGTTGCTTATGGAACCTTGGTTCAATTGTTCTTGGAAAACCGTCCTAAAGAAGAATTGAATAAATACATTCGTTTCTATCAACAAATTGGCATGCCAACGACTCTGAAAGAAATGCATCTTGAAAATGCAAGCTACGAAGACCTTCTCAAGGTTGGCCAACAAGCCACCATCGAAGGAGAAACCATCCATCAAATGCCATTCAAGGTACAAGCCTCTGATATTGCCCAAGCCATTGTAGCAGTAGATGCTTATGTCAAGTCCTTAGGCTAATCAAAGAAATATAGAAACCATCGTCTGTTGGCGATGGTTTTTTTGATGATTGGACGTTTCGTTTGATTTGGAGGTGTATCCTTCTGAATGAATAGCTTTTCACTCCCACATAGCTGAAAAATGCAACCATATAGAAGGATCAAAGGCAAATGCTCCGATTTTTGATAGACTCAGGAGGTAGCGTTACAAATACAAATTGGAGGAAATGAAATGATAGAATGTAGTCAAAAAGAATTGGAACAAATTGTAGGAGGTGGGGGTTCTCGCCCAAATGTGATTCCAGGTCAGTCAGATAAGATTGAGATTGGACGTCCTGGCTTTGTGAAGCGACCACCGCTCGCTCGTATTTAAGACATGATAGCAATCTTGATCATGGTGTTTTGAAATCTAGATAGGAAGAATAGGAGAAAAAATGAAAATCTATACAGAAACAGAATTGACGACAAATGAACTCGAACAAACAGTAGGAGGGGTGATTACTCCAATCAGAAGCCCTGAACTAACGTATGGTGGCGGTGGTTGGGGAACCCCTGGAATTTACCCGGGTTGGGGAAATCAAGGAATGTCACCTTCAGGTGGCGGTTTTAGATGGCTGGAGCAAATTGCCCCAATATTTAGTAGAAAAAGAAAGTAAGATAGAAAGGTGAATGCAATGAGAAAGACAGACAGACCGTTTCAACTCGCGACACTAGGGATTCTCTGCATCAATTTTGCGCTTTTTAACGTTGGGCTCCCAACGGATTTAGTGGGCCACCTATCGGATGACTCTTATTATGGCTTGCTCCTCTTGTTGATCGGATTGATTGGGGGGTTAGCCGTTACACTCTTGGTAAAGAGTCGTCGTTGGGACTTGTACGGGAAATTTACTTTTAAAGCTTCTTATTTTGCGGTTTTTGTGCTTGTTTTTCTTGCTCACTTTTTATGGGATATGTTTTCTGCTGCGGTATTTCCACCAACTAAGAATTCCATAGCCCTTGTAGAAGTATCTAGTGGTTTGTCAGGCTGGGCCTTGGTATTGATACGTTATGTCTATGCCTGCTTGCTGGCTCCTATCGTGGAGGAACTAGTCTTTCGTGATTTGGTCATGACGGCGTTGGCATCTTATCAGAAGTATAAGCTGGATATGCTGGTGTCTGCTTCCTTGTTCAGCCTCTCGCATGTCTGGCAGCATGGTTGGGATTTGCCAAGCTTTATCGTTTACTTGGTACCGGGCTTGCTATTTTGTGCGGTCCTGCGCTATACCAAATCGATCTACTGGGCCATCCTTCAGCATGCCTCTTGGAATAGCTTCCTTACCCTCTTATCCCTCCTGGTCAGTGGGATTTAAGCAAAGGGAGCTAGTGTCAGGGGCTTTTATTCATCATCAAAAAAGCAGTTCAATACTGCTTTTTTGTATGGAATCAAAACTACTATTTTTCTTAACTTTTGAAATATTATACAGTTAAACGTTTACATTTTTCCACAAAGTGCTATAATTTAATATGAAGAATAACATTTTATACAGAGGTGATCCATATGAAAAAAGGGAAGCTACTCTTAGCCACCGGCGCTCTACTTTTGTCTGTAAGCGCACTGGTAGCCTGCTCACAAGGAGGGAAATCTTCAAGTTCGGGTGAAAAAGTTTTTAGCTATGTTTACACTACTGATCCAGATACATTAGATTATTCTCTGTCCAATAAGCAATCAACTTCAGAATTTACAGGAAATGCTGAAGATGGCTTATTAGAAGTGGATCAGTATGGGAACTTAATTTCATCTCTTGCTAAGGATTGGTCTGTCTCAAAGGATGGTTTGACATACACTTATAAGCTCCGTAAAGGGGTTAAATGGGTAACCGCTGAGGGGGAAGAATTCGGAGAAGTTAAGGCTCAAGACTTTGTGACGGGGCTTCAACATGCTGCGGATAAAAAGTCTCAAGCTCTTTACTTGGTCCAGAAGTCAGTGAAAGGATTGGATGATTATGTATCTGGAAAATCCAAAGATTTCTCTACTGTTGGAGTCAAGGCTATTGATGATTATACCGTTGAGTATACGTTGAGTCAGCCTGAAAGTTTCTGGAATTCTAAAACCACCATGGGCATTTTGATGCCAGTTAATAAAGAATTCTTAGATTCTAAAGGGGATGACTACGGTCAAGGTACTAACCCTTCTAGTATTCTTTATTGTGGCCCATATTTGATTAAATCCATCACATCTAAATCTGTTGTGACCCTTGAAAAAAATCCCTCTTATTGGGATGCTGATAATGTAAAAATTTCTAAGGTCAAGCTAACCTATTATGA
Source organism: Streptococcus sp. GS001 (assembly GCF_021595565.1). Taxonomy (NCBI): domain Bacteria; kingdom Bacillati; phylum Bacillota; class Bacilli; order Lactobacillales; family Streptococcaceae; genus Streptococcus; species Streptococcus sp. GS001. The sequence goes on along the minus strand of NZ_JACSYJ010000003.1, from coordinate 94,621 downwards.
TGGACAAGATTCAGAATCTTTGATTCGTGGCTTTGATAACGGAGACTTTACGGTTGCCCGTGTCTTTCCGAATGGTTCCAACTATAAGAGTGTAGAGAAGAAACACAAAGATGACATCGTCTTTAGTGACCAAGGATCTTCTACTTATAACTTGTCCTTCAATATTGACCGTCAAGCTTATGAGATTACGACGAAGACGACAGATGCTCAAAAGAGCTCAACCAAGAAAGCAATCTTGAATAAGGACTTCCGTCAAGCAGTCTTGTTTGCATTTAATCGTCAGGCATATGTAGCTCAAGCTAATGGTGAGGCATCTGCCGATAAGGTTATTCGAAATACTTTTGTTCCACCTAGCTTTGTTCAAATTGATGGAAAAGAATTTGGTAACTCGGTAGAAAAATATCTAGGAGAACATGGGGAAGAATGGCAAGGAGTATCTGTTACAGATGGAAAAGATACTCTTTATAATCCAAATAAGGCAAAAGAAGAATTTGCTAAGGCTAAAACAGTACTTCAAAGTCAAGGAGTTGAATTCCCAATTCATTTGGATCTTCCAGTAGCATCAACTTATACTGTAGGCGTTAAACAGGCCCAATCTTTTAAACAATCGATTGAATCAACCCTAGGGTCAGAAAATGTTGTTATCGACCTAAAAATGGTTTCTGAGGATGATCTTCAACGAGTGACCTACTTTGCTGAAAATGCTTCTCAACAAGACTGGGATTTGAACAATAACTTGGGTTGGGGACCAGACTATACCGATCCATCTTCTTACCTAGATATCACAAACTCTAAGACGGGTGAAAATGCCAATGCCTACTTTGGATTTGATGCGGGTACCAATAATGCCGCAGCCAAAGAAGCTGGTTTTGATGAATATGATCAATTGATCGAAGATGCGCACAATGAAACCAAAGATGTCAATGCCCGCTATGAAAAATATGCTAAGGCTCAGGCTTGGTTGACAGATAGTGCCCTCTTGATCCCGATTCATTCAGATGGTGCCTCTCCAGGTGTGCGTAAGACAGTTCCATACTCAGCTGCCTTTGCTTGGACAGGACACAAGGGTCAATCCTTCAACTACAAGTACTTGGAATTACAAGACAAAGTCTTGACAGCCAAAGAGTACGATGAAGCGCGTGAACAATGGAAGAAAGAAAAAGAAGAATCCAATAAGAAAGCTCAAAAAGAACTAGAAAGTCACGTAAAAGACTAGGAATTTAAGAGCAATTGTCTATTGAACAGGGAAGAGAATGGGACAGAAATCGGTAATTCGTTAGAATTCGATTTCGTCGTCCCACCTCCGCACAGTTGAGTAGGGCTGTAAAAGCTGATGAAATCAGCGTAGTAGAGCCCACTCAACCACTGCGTCTTGCTCGATAATCCAAAGACAATTGAGAGGCTAGGACTTTTGTCCCAGCCTCTTTTTGATGGATAGAACCTTTAAAAATCCCTTAAAAATGGTATAATAGGAGCATCACGAAAATTGGAGAGACAGCATGAGTTTTTACAATCATAAAGAAATCGAGCCTAAGTGGCAAAAATACTGGGCTGACCATCACACTTTTAAGACAGGAACAGATGCTTCAAAACCTAAGTTTTATGCATTGGACATGTTCCCTTACCCATCTGGAGCAGGTCTGCACGTAGGACACCCAGAAGGCTACACAGCGACGGATATCCTCAGCCGTTTCAAACGTGCGCAAGGCTACAATGTCCTTCACCCAATGGGATGGGATGCCTTTGGTTTGCCTGCAGAGCAATACGCTATGGATACAGGAAATGACCCAGCGGAATTCACAGCAGAAAACATTGCCAACTTCAAACGCCAAATCAATGCGCTTGGCTTCTCTTACGACTGGGACCGTGAAGTCAATACGACAGATCCAAACTACTACAAGTGGACGCAATGGATCTTCACTAAGCTTTATGAAAAAGGCTTGGCCTATGAAGCGGAAGTGCCTGTAAACTGGGTTGAGGAACTAGGAACAGCTATCGCCAACGAAGAAGTTCTTCCAGATGGAACCTCTGAGCGTGGTGGCTATCCAGTTGTCCGCAAACCAATGCGCCAATGGATGCTCAAAATCACTGCCTATGCGGAGCGCTTGCTGACTGACTTGGATGAGTTGGATTGGCCAGAATCTATCAAGGACATGCAACGCAACTGGATTGGGAAATCAACTGGTGCCAATGTCACCTTCAAAGTAAAAGGAACAGACAAGGAATTCACCGTCTTTACGACTCGTCCAGATACTCTTTTCGGTGCGACCTTCACTGTTTTGGCGCCTGAACATGAACTAGTAGATGCCATCACGACACCTGAACAAGCTGAGGCTGTAGCGGACTACAAGCATCAAGCAAGCCTCAAGTCAGACTTGGCTCGTACAGACCTTGCCAAGGAAAAAACAGGGGTTTGGACGGGTGCTTATGCTATCAACCCTGTTAATGGCAAAGAAATTCCAATCTGGATTGCCGACTACGTTCTGTCTAGCTATGGAACTGGTGCTGTTATGGCTGTACCTGCCCATGATGAGCGTGACTGGGAATTTGCAAAGCAATTTGACCTTCCTATCGTAGAAGTGCTTGAAGGTGGAAACGTAGCAGAAGCTGCTTACACAGAAGATGGACTTCACGTCAACTCTGACTTCTTGAACGGTCTCAACAAAGAAGAAGCGATTGCTAAAATCGTGGCTTGGTTGGAAGAAAAAGGCTGCGGTCAAGAAAAGGTCACTTACCGTCTTCGTGACTGGCTCTTTAGCCGTCAACGTTACTGGGGTGAACCAATCCCAATTATTCATTGGGAAGATGGAACTTCAACAACTGTTCCTGAAAGTGAACTCCCACTTGTCTTGCCAGTAACCAAGGACATCCGCCCTTCAGGTACTGGTGAAAGCCCATTGGCTAACTTGACAGACTGGCTTGAAGTGACTCGTGAGGATGGTATCAAAGGTCGTCGTGAGACGAATACGATGCCACAATGGGCAGGTTCAAGCTGGTACTACCTCCGCTATATCGATCCACACAACACTGAGAAATTGGCTGACGAGGATCTCCTCAAACAATGGTTGCCAGTCGATATCTACGTGGGTGGGGCAGAACACGCCGTGCTCCACTTGCTTTACGCTCGTTTCTGGCACAAATTCCTCTATGATATCGGTGTTGTTCCAACCAAAGAGCCATTCCAAAAACTCTTTAACCAAGGTATGATTTTGGGAACTAGCTACCGTGACCACCGTGGTGCACTTGTGGCGACTGACAAGGTTGAAAAACGTGATGGTTCCTTCTTCCATGTGGAAACAGGAGAAGAGTTGGAGCAAGCACCAGCTAAGATGTCTAAATCCCTCAAGAACGTGGTTAACCCAGACGATGTGGTGGAACAATACGGTGCGGATACCCTTCGTGTCTATGAAATGTTCATGGGACCACTCGATGCTTCCATCGCTTGGTCTGAAGAAGGTCTGGAAGGAAGCCGTAAATTCCTTGACCGTGTGTACCGTTTGATCACAAGTAAAGAAATCGTTGCGGAAAACAATGGTGCTCTAGACAAGGTTTATAACGAAACCGTTAAAGCTGTCACAGAGCAAATCGAGTCTATGAAATTCAACACAGCCATTGCCCAACTCATGGTCTTTGTCAATGCGGCGAACAAGGAAGAAAAACTCTATGTGGATTACGCTAAAGGCTTTATCCAATTGATCGCCCCATTTGCCCCTCACTTGGCAGAAGAACTCTGGCAAACAGTCGCAGCAACAGGTGAGTCTATCTCTTACGTAGCTTGGCCAACATGGGACGAAAGCAAATTGGTTGAAGACGAAATCGAAATCGTCGTCCAAATCAAAGGAAAAGTCCGTGCTAAACTCATGGTTGCGAAAGATCTGTCACGCGAAGAATTGCAAGAAGTCGCTCTGGCTGACGAAAAAGTTAAGGCCGAGATCGATGGCAAGGAAGTCGTAAAAGTGATTAGTGTACCTAACAAGCTTGTAAATATTGTTGTGAAATAAAAATGAATCCTTCAGAGTTCAGCTCTGGAGGATTTTTGACTCTTCTTGACAAGAAATTGGTATTTTGTTAATATAGTTAACAAAAAGAAGGAAACCATGAATAAGAAAGAACTGCATAAGTTTAATAATCGTTTTAACAGCTTTGCTTTAGCTTTTGAACAGTTGAAAAAAGCTCAGCATAGGAACAGTATTGATAAATCAATCACTATTAATGAAGTCCATTTGATCGACCTGATAGGCCGCAATCAGCCTGTGAATCTAGTGAAATTATCTGAGTTACTTGAAGTGTCTAGGAGTGCCATTACTCAGAGTGTTAGACGTTTAACCAAGAAAGACCTCGTTGCTTTTGAATTTGCACCGGATAATGAAAAAAATAAATATCTGATATTATCCAAAAAAGGGGTTGAAGTTTTTAACATTCATAAAGAGCAGCAAGAACATATTGAGACAGCCATTTTTTCAGTTTTAAAAAACTATAATGAGGAGGATCTTCAAATGATTATGAAATTGATGGATGATGTTGAACAGGTTTGGCAAGAATTACCGTGGTAAAAATCACGGTAATTTTATAACTACATTGTTAATCACATTAACAAAAAAAGAGGAAGATATGAATATACAAATTGAACTGATTTCAGAGTCTGAGTTAGCAGACGAATCTTTTAATATTGTCATCAATGGCTTAAAACCAAGAGAAACATATCGAGTCGAAATGTTTCTATCTGATTATTATTGTATCAATGCTCCCATGCTTTTAGCTCATGATGTTTTATGGAGATCAACAGGGACTTTTGTATCAGATAAGAATGGTATTATTGATATTTCACAAACTCCATCTTGTTCTGGCTCTTATGAAGGCATTTCAACAATGGGACTATTTTTTAATGCCAAGCCCTTGACCAATCAGAGAAAGAAACTTCCAAACTCTCTTTCTGAAATTCCCATATTAGATCATTTTTTTGTGGATATCAAAATTATGCAAGGAAATACTGTCATTGCAGAGAGAACTTTCACAAGACATTACATGAGTTCGCAAATTAGTCATCAAGATATTTACGGGGAACATTTTCAAGGGAGACTTTTTTATGATCAAAAGGCAATAAAAACACCAGCATTGATTATTGTGAGCGGCAGTGAAGGAAGGATTGAAAAGGCACAGAATATAGCTCAGCTTCTATCTTCTAGAGGTTATATTTGCCTAGCAGTTGCCTACTTTGGTTTAGAGGGGTTGCCAAAATATTTGGAACGTATTCCTTTAGAGTGCCTTGTGGAAGCAAAGGATTATCTACGTCAGCATCCTCAAGTAGATAGTGAAAGAATTGGAATCTATGGACGGTCTAAGGGAGCAGAATTAGTTTTAGCTGAGGAGAGCCTTTTTAATGACGTTCAATGTTTGGTACTAAATTCACCCTCTGATGTGGTATATGAAGGGATAAAAGGGAAAAGGAACTCTCACACTTCTTCTTGGACAAATTTGAAAAAAGAACTTCCCTATCAAAAGTTTCGACTTGGAGATTATCTGTTCAGCAAACTTTTTAGAAAAAGCTTCCCTAAAGATCGTTCTGCTAAGATAGATATCGGTCAAATGCATTCACCAATCTTATTGCTCGGAAGTACTGTTGATGAAATATGGGATGCCTCGTCAGCAATTGATGATATTGTCTCAGATTATAAAGGACGCCACATTACATTTAAAAAATATCATGAAACAGGTCACATGTTGACAGTGGCTTATCAACCAAATCACCGTTATCGAAAAGATTGGCGTTTATTGATGAGAGAGAGTAAGGATTCTTGGCTAGCTACGATTCATTTTTTTGATAGGCATTTGAAGAAGAAATAAAAATAGATTATAAATATGCTATAATAGTTCCAACTAAGATAAAAACACAGTTCTGGTTGGTAGTCCAGACGTAGGCAAGCCTATCAGTAACCTTCCTCCTTGGTTGTCCATTCTTAGGAATAGATTTAAGGAGGTGCTGTCGTGGAAACAATTTCAATTGGATTGACAGTTTATTTTGAAGATGGATTTTGGCATGGTTTGTTCGAACAAGTGTATCGAGAAACTTATCAAGTTTGTCGTGTGACATTTGGTAAGGAGCCAAAATATGATGAAATTCTAGAGATTTTACAGACTCAGTTTACTCAATTATCTTTTAGTCCAGAAACTACAGTTAAGCAACATGTAAAAATCAAGAATCCTAAACGATTACAGCGAATGGTGAGGAAACAAGTAAAACAAAAAGTTTCTTCCAAGTCGAAAGAACTATTGCAGTTGCAGTATGAGGAAAGGAAAAAGATTTCAAAACATCAATCTAGTGTCCAAAAGCAATTGCTCAAACAAGAGAAATTTGAACGCAAACAGCAAAAACGAAGAGACAAGCATAAAGGACATTAACCCTTATCTCTTTCATCAAAAAAGCTTCGGTAGGAAGAACCCTACCGAGGCTTTTTAACATGACGAAAACGATTGTTGAATATCTGGATGATGTTCCCAATCCGCTCGATCGTAGCTTCCAGTAATGGTGTGCTCTTCAGAAAAGAGCAGAACTCGTTCCACAATGGGAGCGATTTGCTCGAAATGGTGGGAGGAAATGACAATCGTTTTTCCTGCTGTTTTGAGTTCTTGGAGCAAGGAGACAATCAGCTTCTGGTATTTGGGGGAGAGGCCGTTAAGGCTCATCAAATAGCAACGATTTCAGCTGGACCAACACCGCCCTGGATGTTTTCTAATTCTTCAGTTGTTAAAAGTTGTAAATTGTTCATTGCTTTTCTCCTTTCTGATTTCCCGATATGCAATGATGAGGATCCACATAACAAGAATCCCAGAAAGTAAGTCACTCACTCCGTAAGTTTCAAAAGGGAGTGTGAGATAGTGAAGGTCGTGTAAGATTTGTAGAACTGCTAAAAAGATTCTAGAAAAAAGTAAAGTAGATACCGTGATGATATGGAATATGCGTCTTTTTTTCATCGTTCTTACCTATGGACGGTTAGCTAGATATCCTAGGCCTGCTCCTGCAGCAAAAACGAGTCCTACACTACCGACAGCAGCTGCAGCAATTTTCCATGTAGCTACCCCTGCAATGACAGCTGGGATAAATCCACCTTGAATAGTGGCTAGTTCGTGATCTGATAGGATGTCATCAGAATGAATAGAAATTGTGTTCATCTATCTTCTCCTTTCTTTGAAGAAAATTTCTTCTTCATCTATACTATTCGTAAAAATTCTAGAAAACTTCTCCTTATTTGAAAAATCATGAAAAAAGTTGAAAGTCACCTTCAGAGTGTGATAAAATAAGGAACTATATTAGCTATGAAGAGATTGGAGAATGAGCGATGAAGAAACCAGTGATTGGGATAACGGGCAACCAACGCCCTTTTCGTGAAGAGGAAGGAATGTACCTCAGTTACACACCGACAGGCTTTGTCCAGGGGGTTCAAGAAGCGGGGGGCATCCCTCTGATCCTTCCGATTGGAGACCCTGCATCGGCTGGGCACTATATTTCCTTGATTGATAAGTTGATTCTCACAGGTGGTCAGCATGTCTCTCCTCAGTTTTATGGAGAGAAGAAAGAGATTGTCAGTGATGATTACTTGCTCGAGCGCGACCTTTTCGAGTTGGCCTTGATCAAGGAAGCGGTAGCTGCTAAGAAGCCTATCTTTACGGTTTGCCGAGGCATGCAACTCTACAATGTAGCTATGGGCGGGACACTTTACCAAGATATCGACCACCACTGGCAAGAAAATCCTGCCAGCGAAGCTAGTCATACGATCGAAACTGTTGAAGGGACCGTTTTGCGGGACTTATTCGGGGAAGTTGGTCAGATCAATTCCTACCACCATCAGAGTATCAAGGATTTAGCCCCTCATCTAGAAGTGGTTGCTCTTAGCCCTGAAGATCAGATCATCGAAGCGGTGCAATCATCCCACGGGACAGCCTTTCTCGGGGTTCAGTGGCATCCGGAACTGCGTTATCAGATAAGTGAAGGAGACAAGGCTCTCTTTGACTATGTCGTCAATCAACTATAATGGAAACAAAACACGTTAGAAATCGGGTCTTCTGATCGCTAGCGTGTTTTTTTCTATAATCTGCGTAAAAATGACTGAAAATAGTCTCTAGGAAGAGGGCTGAAAGGGAGTATAATAGAGAGGAAGACAATGAGAGAGGATAAACACATGATCAACTTTCCACAAGATTTTTTATGGGGGACTTCGACATCTGGTCCACAGACAGAAGGGCGCTTTGCTGGAGATGGCAAGGGAGACAACCTCTGGGACTACTGGTACCAGGTAGAGCCTCATCGCTTTCGCTTCCAAGAAGGACCCGGCTTAACGTCGACCTTTTATGAAAATTGGGAGGAAGATATTGAGCTTCTAGTCGAGACCGGGCATACTGCCTTTCGGACTTCTATCCAATGGTCTCGGATTTTCCCTGAGGGTCGTGGAGAAGCCAATCCAGCAGGAGTAGCTTTTTACCGCCAAGTATTTGAACGCATTAAGGAAAAAGGCATTCACTTGATGGTCAATCTCTATCACTTTGACCTTCCTTTTGCCTTGCAAGAACAGGGAGATGGCTGGGAGAACAAGGAGACGGTCTACGCCTATCGCGATTACGCTCGTTTCTGCTTTGAAACCTATGGGGACTTAGTCGATCAGTGGATCACCTTTAATGAACCCATTGTTCCTGTAGAGTTTGGCTATTTTTATGATGCCCATTACCCACATAAGGTGGATGCCGCTGCAGCCGTCAAAGTCGCCTACCACACCCAGTTGGCAAGTAGCCTTGCGGTTCAGGTCTGCCATGAGGTGGATCCAAGTTACCGAATCGGAGTAGTCTTGAACTTGACGCCAGCCTATCCTCGGAGTCAACATCCAGCAGATGTCAAGGCGGCACGGATCGCTGAACTCTTCCAAGCCAAGTCTTTTCTCGATCCGTCTGTGCTTGGGACTTACCCACCAGAGTTGGTAGAGATTTTGCGGGAACGTGCTCTCTTGCCAGAGGTAGACCCAAGTGACTTAGAGCTGATAAAAAAACATACAGTTGACTTCTTAGGAGTCAACTATTACCAACCCATGCGGGTATCTGCGCCTCGATATGCGCCAAATCCAGAGTCTCCGATGTTGGTCGAACAGTTCTACGAACCCTATGTCATGCCAGGAAGAAAGATCAATCCACATAGAGGCTGGGAAATCTATGTGCAGGGCTTGTATGATATTGCTCAAAATATCAAGGAAAATTACGGCAACATCGAGTGGCTCCTAACAGAGAATGGAATGGGAGTTGAAGGGGAAGAAAAATTCCGCCAAAACGGGGAAATCCAAGATGACTACCGGATTGACTTCGTCAAAGACCACCTACGTGAGTTGCATCGGGCTATTCAAGAAGGGGCCAACTGTAAGGGTTACCTCATGTGGACCTTTATTGACTGCTGGTCTTGGCTCAACGGCTATAAAAACCGCTACGGTCTTGTCGAATTAGACTTAGCCACTCAGGAAAGACGCCTGAAAAAATCAGGCCATTGGTTCCGTGAGTTGAGCCAGCAGAATGGATTTGAAGAGTAAGTTTTTGAGGATTCTGATATCTAAGTAGGATAGAACCCGTTCATTTCAGTAGTTGACTGACTGGTTTTATTTTCGGAAGTGTGGAACTCCATCAGATGCAGATGTTTCTGACGGCATTCTTCATTTCCGATTTTTCATTTAGTGCTGGAAAAGGTTCAAAACCCTTCAACTTCAATATGTGCTATAATGAAATCAGAAGAAAAGGAGCTTGTATGATGGATTTTAAAACAGAACTAGGACAAAAAGTACAAACTCTACGTGAAAGTAAGGGATTAAGTAGACAAGCAATCTGTGGTATTGAGGACCTATTAACGACGCGCCAACTCCAGCGAATTGAAAAGGGTCAGTCTTTGCCAACGATTGCAACAGCGAAGTATATTGCTGATCAACTAGGTGTTTCCCTAGATACGTTAACGAATCAAACTAGTTTAGAATTGCCTGCAGAATATCTGAATTTGAAGTATCAACTACGGACTTTATATCATTATGGAGATCAAGATCGTCTTCATCGGCATGAAGAAATTATTGAGGATATTTACGAGAACTATTTTGATAATCTGCCAGAGGAAGAAAAACTGTCTGTCCAGGTCGCCCAAGCCACGGTTGATATGATTGGATCCAAAAATCCTTCTTTTGATCAAGGTTTATTAGATGAGTATCTAGAGCAAGCCATGAAGAAAAAAGAGTTAAGTCTCAACGATGTGGAGATTATCAAATTGCGCTTGCTTTCTTTGGCTTTGGGGGCCTTTGATCAAGATGAATTTATACACTTAGTAGAGAAAATCCTACTTGCGATAGATTATTTCCCCTTATCAGAATTGGAAATGCTACAAAACACTCTTATCTCAGCTGCAGGCGTGTTAGCCCATTATGGGATATACGAGAGGTTGCCAGACATTGTTAAAGCTTTAAATGATATTATGACAAAGAGACATGATTTTCAGGATAATATTTTTGTTTATGCATTAAATTGGAAAGTTGCTTTATTTATAGAGGATGACTTAGAAAAAGCAAAAGATGATTATCAAAAAGTATGCTTAATGGCTGACTTATTATCTGAGGATCTAGTGAAGAGAAACATGCAAGAAGAATGGAAAGAGGACCTTGCAAAAAAAGGTCTAAACTACACTGAGGTATAGAGGAGCATTTTTCCTTTCGTCTGTTGTTCTTGAAAAATATAAAATAAACATTGAACACCTGTGAAGATTCACAGGTGTTTCAGATTGAAGATAAAGTCTTCTGAAAAACTTTCCTTAGGTGAGTACGGACGTCAGCGAACTTTTTCAAAGTTCCATGACTAATTATTGAGCCTAAGGTCTCAATAATTCCGAATGCCTGAAACAATTACGTTTCAGGCATTTTTCTCACAGCGGAAAGTTTTTGATCTTCTTAAATAACTAAAAAATAAAAGTCATTTTTTGATAATCATCTAACTGTTTTATGTAAAACAATAGTTTGTCTCCATTCTCGAACATCTGTGAAGTTTCACAGGTTTTTTGGTGAAAATGATGGCTATACTGGACATGAATGTCCTCACGTTAGAGGATAGAAATTGGATATACTGAGAGTACAAGGAAAGAAAAAAGGATATTGGTGTCAGAAAATGGAAATTAGATTACACAATGTAAAGAAAAGCTATGGTTCCTTTGAGGCTTTGAAAGGAATTGATTTAGTTCTTGAGGAAGGTAAATTTTATGGACTTCTTGGACCGAATGGGGCTGGAAAAACAACGCTTTTTAATTTGTTGATTCAGAATTTCAAGCCAAGTTCAGGAGAGATTTTTTGGGAACTAGATGGAAAATCATTGTCAACGAAAGATTTTTATCGACATATCGGTATTGTATTTCAAAGCAATCGTCTAGATGATAACTTAACGGTAGAGGAAAATTTGATTTCTCGGGGGGCCTTGTACGGTTTATCAAAATCACAAGTACAAACGCGTATTAGAGATTTGCAATCCTATTTGGATGTAGCTACTCTTAAAAAGAAAAGCTATGGCAGCTTATCAGGAGGACAAAAACGAAAAGTAGATATTGCCCGAGCGTTATTGCCACAACCGTCTTTGCTCTTGTTAGATGAGCCAACAACTGGTTTAGATCCACAGTCTCGTCATGATTTATGGGAAGCGATTCATCAGTTGAATAAGAAAGATAATATGACAGTCGTTCTAATTACACACTATTTAGAAGAGATGGCTGCTTGTGATGTCTTAAATGTCTTAATTGAAGGGAACTTGTACTATTCAGGAGATATTGCCAATTTTATTAAACAGCATTCAACCACTAACCTGAATCTTACGTTAAAACCTGGTAAACCAGTCAATTCGTTATCTGTCTCTAAGTTTGCTAATAAGTGTCAGATCCTTTCGGAGGCAGAAGTCGTATGTAAGGATGTTTCCGTTGAAGAGATGATGGAAATTATTGCAGAAAATCAAGGAAAATCAATTATTGAAACATTTAATGTAGAATATTCAAATTTAGAAGCAGCTTATTTGAACTTACTAAGATCTAAAGGAGGAGAAGGGAATGCTTGAATTAATCTCTAGAAATCGGAAAGTCTATACAAGAGATCGCTTAGCTTTCTTTATGTCCTTCTTATCGGTCATCATCTTGATCTTGGTTTATCAAGTCTTTTTAGGACAAATTCAGATTGATGCCATCAAGGAGGCTTTGAATAGTGATACCGCCTCTACGGACACCATCCAGATGGTCAATTATTGGTTAATCTCAGGTTTAACGACCATTATTTCAATGACCAGTACTCTTGGTGCATTTGGAGTGATGGTTTCGGATAGAGAAAAGAAATTGAGTGAGGACTTTAAAGTCAGTCCAGTTTCTAACTTTAAAATTGAACTATCGTATGCGGTCTTTGCGATTTTATTTGGGATTATTATGACCATGTTCTCTTGTATCTTTGCAATTGGTATGTTTAATGGTTTTAGTGCTCTTCTTGACTATTCTATGATGGACTACTTATCTATTTTAGGAGTTGTCACAATGGGAACGATGTTATCTGCAACTATTATTCTGCCAATCCTAGCTTTTATTCGAACCAGTTCAGCATTTACAACTTTGAGTACAATAGTTGGAACTTTTATCGGATTCATTTCAGGTGTTTATCTTTCTATTGGTTCTGTAGGAGGAAGCTTGCAACAGGTCATGACCTGGTTCCCTCTTACACAGGTAAATGCGCTCTTGAAACAGATTTTAATGAAAGATGCAATCAATAAAGTCTTTGATAAAGCGCCAACTTCAATAGTAACTAATTACAAAGAGTCTTATGGAGTCATCTTGAAGAATGCGAGTGGGGAACATCTATCGAGTCAGTCCATGTTTGCCTATATTTTCATTATTATAGTTGTTTTGCTGGGAGTTGATTTGATGATTAAAAAGATCAAAAAATGAAGTGAAACTTATACAATTACTCGATAGGCATTTAGATCAGTTGGCATCAATGACGATCTAAAAATAAGCCAATCATCCTAACCTATCACTAAAAAAGTTGGTAGGTTTTTCTTAATCCTTTCTTAACTAGACCAATTTTTGATATTTTGAAGGTTGACAAACAGAAAAAAGCATTGTATACTGACTCCGCTGATAATTTTTCTATCGAATCAGACTAGACCAATTTTATAAATTGGCTAAGAAAATAAGGGAACTCAAGTACGGATACCTATTTTCTTTCATTTTTATAGAAGGAGAAAGCACAGCTTGTCTGTGTCGTATATACTATGTGTGGAATTGTTGGTGTTGTTGGAAATACAAATGCAACGGATATTTTGATTCAAGGGCTTGAAAAGCTCGAATACCGTGGTTATGATTCTGCGGGGATTTTTGTCCTAGGTGGTGCTGAGAACCATTTGGTGAAAGCGGTTGGTCGTATTGCGGAATTGTCTGCTAAAACGGCTGGTGTTGAGGGAACAACTGGTATCGGACATACTCGTTGGGCCACTCACGGGAAACCAACGGAGGACAATGCTCACCCACACCGCTCTGAGACAGGACGTTTTGTCTTGGTGCACAATGGTGTGATTGAAAACTATCTCGAAATCAAAGAAGAATACCTGGCAGGTCACCACTTCAAGGGACAAACAGATACAGAAATCGCTGTTCACTTGATTGGTAAATTTGCGGAAGAAGACGGCTTGTCAGTACTTGAAGCCTTCAAAAAATCCCTTCACATCATCCGTGGATCTTATGCCTTTGCCTTGATTGACTCTGAAAATCCAGATGTCATCTATGTAGCTAAGAACAAATCACCACTTTTGATTGGTCTTGGTGATGGCTACAACATGGTCTGCTCAGATGCTATGGCCATGATTCGTGAGACCAACCAATATATGGAAATCCATGACCAAGAGTTGGTAATTGTGAAAGCTGATAGCGTTGAAGTGCAAGACTACGATGGCAACAGCCGTGAGCGTGCTAGCTATACTGCTGAGCTTGACTTGTCTGATATCGGAAAGGGAACTTATCCTTACTACATGCTCAAGGAAATCGATGAGCAACCAACGGTGATGCGTAAGCTGATCCAAGCCTACACAGATGAAGCTGGTCAAGTAGTCCTAGACTCAGCTATCATCAAGGCTGTTCAAGACGCAGACCGCATCTACATTCTTGCAGCTGGAACCTCTTACCATGCTGGATTTGCTTCTAAGAAGATGTTGGAAGAATTGACGGATACACCAGTTGAACTGGGCATCTCCTCTGAGTGGGGTTATGGGATGCCACTTCTCAGCCAGAAACCACTCTTCATCTTTATCAGTCAATCTGGTGAAACAGCTGACAGCCGTCAGGTTTTGGTTAAGGCCAATGAAATGGGAATCCCAAGCTTGACAGTGACAAACGTGCCAGGATCAACCCTTTCACGTGAAGCCAACCATACTATGTTGCTTCATGCAGGTCCTGAAATTGCTGTAGCTTCAACCAAAGCTTATACTGCGCAAATCGCAGCCCTTGCCTTCCTTGCAAAAGCAGTCGGTGAAGCAAATGGCAATGAAAAAACCAAGGCTTTTGACTTGGTTCATGAATTGTCTATCGTAGCTCAGTCTATCGAATCAACCCTTTCAGAGAAAGAACTGATTGAAAATAAGGTTCGTGATCTTCTTGAAACAACACGCAACGCCTTTTATATCGGACGTGGTCAAGATTACTATGTAGCCATGGAAGCCAGTCTCAAGCTCAAAGAGATTTCTTACATCCAATGTGAAGGTTTTGCGGCTGGAGAGCTCAAGCACGGAACCATTGCCTTGATTGAGGATGGAACACCTGTTTTGGCCCTCTTGTCTGACCCAATTCTTGCCAACCACACTCGCGGAAATATCCAAGAAGTGGCAGCGCGTGGAGCTAAGGTCCTTACTATCGCTGAGGAAAATGTTGCCAAAGAGACAGACGATATCGTCCTTACAACGGTCCACCCTTACCTCTCACCAATCTCAATGGTGGTACCAACCCAATTGATCGCTTACTTTGCAACTCTCCACCGTGGACTTGATGTAGACAAACCACGGAACCTTGCTAAGTCCGTAACAGTAGAATAAAAATGAAAAGAAGATAGGATCAAGTCCTAGCTTCTTTTTCTTTTATCAGAGGCTGGGTTAAAAAACAGTGAGTTAGAAAACCCATGAAAGCAGGAGCTCCATGGGCTATTTGTTTGATGGCGGTAAGACATACTCTTGGATAGCTTGCGCTACACCGTGTTCTTGGTTGCTGGTAGTGACAACTTGAGCTTCCTTTTGGACGGCTTCAGGAGCATTTCCCATGGCAACTCCAAGTCCAGCCAGACGAATCATAGGGAGGTCATTGAAGTGATCTCCGATGGTCATGACCTGTTCCAAAGGGACCTGGTAATAAGCAGCCAGTTCAAGGACAGCATCTCTTTTTGAGACGGACTTGGCGGTGACTTCTAGGTAGTTTTCTTTTGAAAGGTAAAAGGCAGTCTGCGGAAATTCTTGTGGATCCAGCTTCTGATAGAGTTCTTGAATGTTCTGAGTCTCGCCGATCAAGAGTAATTTATGTAGATGGAGAGCATCGTCAGAGAGAGTCTGAGAAAGTGGCTGCATCTGTGGCGTCTCACCAGTAATCGAAGCCTCAACTTGGGTCCACTGGTCCTCTCTGGAGTTGAACCAGACTGCCCCGCTATAACAATTAATTGAAATGCTGGGATCTAGTTCGTCTACATGATGGAGGAAGGTGCGGATCTCATCTTTGTCCAGGCTGTGTTCAAATAAAATCTCTTCTCCCTTGACGATGAGAGCCCCATTGTAGCAAGCGATAGGTTCCTGATGGACGCCCAAGCTTCTTGCGATAGGAGCAATCCCGATAGGAGAACGAGCCGATGCCAAGATAAAAGGAATCTTTTTTTCTTGGAGCTGGGGGATGAGTTCGATGAGGTCGGGATCGACCTGATGCTGCTGATCCAGAATAGTTCCGTCAATATCACTGACAATTAAACGAATGGAAGACATAGGCACCTCCTTTTTCTTTAGTATATCATATTTTAGGAGGGAAGGATGTGCAGTATCATTAGGAAGTTACGGAAGGGATGGTTTCTTTTCCAGACGCAAAAAACCATAGCTGAAAGAAGCTATGGCTGTGGCCTTATCGAGGTTTTATTTCAATAAGGCTCATGTATAAAAGTTGTTGGTTTAGAGATTACCCGCTAATTTTCGCATAAATATGAACGTTTTAGTCTTAGGAAAAAATTTTTTTAAAAAATATAAAAAATTATGTAAAAAGTGTTGACAAAGAAATCAGACTGCGTTATAATAATTTATGTAAACAAAAAGAGGTTGAGAAAATCTCAAGAGTTTACAGGATCAATAGTGGAAAGGAGATGGTGAGATGCTATTTCCAAAATATAGAAAACTAATTGATAAAAGAAGAAATACAAGATCCTAGCCCTCGAGGCTATTCATTTAATAGCAAAATAAAATTATGTAAACAAATTTAAAGTAGCTAAATCAGCTACTCATTTTCAAGAACAAATTAAAATTATGTAAATTAGAGGTAAACAATATGAACAACAACTTTAACAATATGGATGATCTTTTCAATCAACTAATGGGAAACATGGGTGGTTTTCGTTCTGAAAGCCGTCGCTACATGATCAATGGTCGTGAAGTAACACCGGAAGAATTCGCCATTTACCGTCAAACGGGTCAACTTCCAACTGAAGGAAGTGAGCCAGTGCAACACCAACAAGGCAAAGGCATGAAACAAGATGGAATCCTTGCGAAGCTTGGTCGTAACTTGACTGAAGAAGCTCGTGAAGGAAAATTGGATCCAGTTATCGGTCGCAACAAAGAAATTCAAGAAACTTCTGAAATTCTTTCTCGTCGTACTAAAAATAACCCTGTCCTTGTAGGGGATGCGGGTGTTGGTAAGACAGCCGTTGTAGAAGGCTTGGCCCAAGCTATCGTGAATGGGGATGTCCCAGCTGCTATCAAGAACAAAGAAATCATCTCCATTGATATTTCTGGTCTAGAAGCTGGTACACAATACCGTGGTAGCTTCGAAGAAAATATTCAAAACTTGGTCAACGAAGTTAAAGAAGCTGGAAACATTATCCTCTTCTTTGACGAAATCCACCAAATCCTTGGTGCTGGTAGCACAGGGGATGGTCAAGGATCTAAAGGTCTTGCGGATATCTTGAAACCAGCTCTTTCACGTGGTGAATTGACCGTGATTGGGGCAACCACTCAAGACGAATACCGCAACACCATCTTGAAGAACGCTGCCCTTGCACGTCGTTTCAACGAAGTCAAGGTCAATGCTCCATCTGCTGAAGATACTTTCAAGATCCTCCAAGGAATCCGCGAATTGTATCAACAACACCACAATGTTGTCTTGCCAGATGAAGTCTTGAAAGCAGCAGTTGATTATTCTGTTCAATACATTCCACAACGTAGCTTGCCTGATAAGGCTATCGACTTGGTCGATGTGACAGCTGCTCACTTGGCAGCACAACACCCAGTGACAGATGTCCATGCTGTGGAACATGAAATTGAAGAAGAAAAAGCGAAACAAGAAGTTGCAGCTGCTAAAGAAGATTACGAAGCAGCCCTTAATGCAAAAATTCGGATCGAAGAATTGGAAAAACAAATTGCAAACCATACAGAAGATCACAAGGTGACTGCAACTGTCAATGACGTAGCAGAGTCTGTCGAACGGATGACTGGTATTCCAGTATCACAAATGGGTGCAACTGATATCGAACGCTTGAAAGATATGGGTCACCGTTTGCAAACCAAAGTTATCGGTCAAGACAAGGCTGTTGAAGCCGTTGCCAAAGCAATCCGTCGGAACCGTGCAGGCTTTGACGAAGGAAACCGCCCAATCGGTAGCTTCCTCTTTGTAGGTCCTACTGGTGTCGGTAAGACTGAGTTGGCTAAACAATTGGCCCTTGATATGTTTGGTACTAAAGATGCCATCATCCGTTTGGACATGTCAGAATACAGCGACCGTACAGCCGTGTCTAAATTGATCGGTACAACTGCCGGTTATGTCGGTTACGACGACAACAACAATACCTTGACAGAACGCGTTCGCCGTAATCCATACTCTATCGTCCTTCTCGACGAAATTGAAAAGGCGGACCCTCAAGTCATCACCCTCCTTCTTCAAGTCTTGGATGATGGTCGTTTGACTGACGGTCAAGGAAACACGGTCAACTTCAAGAATACCGTAATTATCGCTACTTCAAATGCTGGCTTTGGTTACGAAGCCAACTTGACAGAAGATGCGGACAAACCAGAACTCTTGGATCGTTTGAAACCATTCTTCCGTCCAGAATTCTTGAACCGTTTCAACGCTGTGATTGAATTCTCACACTTGAGCAAGGAAGACCTTTCTAAGATTGTTGACTTGATGTTAGTAGAAGTGAACAAAACTCTTGCGAAGAAAGATATCGACTTGACAGTGAGCGATGCGGCCAAAGAATACATGACCGAAGAAGGCTATGATGAAGTCATGGGCGTACGTCCACTCCGTCGGGTGGTTGAACAACAAATCCGTGACAAAGTGACCGACTTCCACTTGGATCACCTTGAGGCTAAACACTTGTTAGCGGATATGGAAGATGGAGAATTGGTTATTAAAGAGAATACAAACTCAGAAGAATAACTAGGACATCTAGTACCATAACCGAGAGAAAATCAGTTTGAAAAAGAAGGCTAAGAAGAAATTCTTAGCCTTTTTTATGTCAACAAAAGAAAAATATATAAGGTATAGTTTTATCGTTTTTTTTCCCAGAAAGTGAAAAATGATAAAAAATAGGTATGTTTTTTCATGAATTGATGCTAAATACAGCATGAAAATGCCTTAGAAAGCGTCTGTAAGCAAGATTTCCATATAAATGAACAAATAAATTATATAATATATAAAAGACTAAATTTGAGGGGATAGGATGATTTTATGAAAAATCCAATTGATATTTATTCGACAAAAGATTATAAGAAAGTTGAAGCTGTCGTTCAATTGATGGTGGATGGAAAGGTGACAAGTTATAGAGTAGCAACTGAGACAGATATTAGTAAGATGAGTCTAGCTACCTTGACAAAAGGAACCAGTAAAATTAAAAACATTACCTATCAAACAGCGATGTTGTTGATTGAATGGTATGATAAAAATCATGAAAAATATGGAATCACAATCGATTAGTAAAAACCTATTTTTTATGGTTTTTTCTTTTTCTAAAAAAGAAAGCACTAGAAAAGCTATCCGGATCGGATAGTGGCTGGACACCTCCATCTAAGGACTTATTTTTTTGAAAATCCAGGGTTCGTATTGAAAATACCTATAAAATTTGCTATAGTAGAGCATATATGATTTAAAAAGGAGAAATGGGATGCAAAGTGGTACAACCTTGCTATTTATGCTTGCGCTAATGGTCGGAATGATGTTCTTCATGAGCCGTAGCCAAAAGAAACAATACCAAAAACGGATGGAGAGCTTAAACAAGCTTCAAAAAGGGTATGAAGTGATTACCATCGGTGGTTTGTATGGAACAGTTGATGAAGTAGACACTGAACGTAAAACCGTTGTCTTGGATGTGGATGGCGTATACCTCACATTTGAATTGACAGCTATTAAAACAGTTTTGCCAGTTTCAGAAGGAGTGACAGCTGGTGCAGTTGAAGGCGCTGGTGACTCAGATTCTATCATCGACGGTGAATAATAAGAAAGAGCGATCAAAGGGTCGCTTTTTTCATTTTTAGCTCGATGCCCCCTAGAAAAGGGGCTAGGCTGCCATTTTAAGCGGATTTATGATATAATGAAGCGATAAAAACAGTGAAATAGGTAGAAAAACATGTTTCGTTTTAAAAAGAAAGAAAAATTAAGTGTTCCCCTAGAAGTGCCCAAGCACATTGGAATCATCATGGATGGGAACGGTCGTTGGGCCAAAAAACGGATGCAACCTCGTGTCTTTGGCCACAAGGCTGGCATGGAGGCTCTGCAAGAAGTAACCATCGCAGCTAAAGAAATGGGAGTGCAAGCCCTAACGGTCTATGCTTTCTCAACTGAAAACTGGACGCGTCCTCAACAGGAAGTGACTTTTATCATGAATCTTCCAGTTGAATTTTACGATCGCTTTGTTCCAGAACTTCATAGAAATAATGTGAAGATCCAGATGATTGGCGAGGTTTCTCGTCTTCCGAAGGAAACCTTAGAGGCTCTGGAAAAGGCAGAGGCGTTAACTCACTCCAATACAGGCTTGATTTTGAATTTTGCCTTGAACTATGGAGGACGGGCGGAACTGACCCAAGCAGTCAAACAAATCGCCCAGGAAGTTCTCGATGCGCACTTAAATCCAGGTGATATTTCAGAAGAGATCATTGCCAATTATTTGTATACCAGTAGTCTACCCAAGGACTTGCGAGATCCTGATCTGATTATTCGGACCAGTGGCGAGCTTCGCTTGAGTAACTTTTTACCTTGGCAAGCAGCCTACAGTGAGCTTTACTTTACCGATGTGATGTGGCCTGACTTTGGAGAAAAGGCCTTGCATGATGCAATAGAAGAATACAGCCATCGTCATCGACGTTTTGGTGGTGTATAGGAGAGAAATAGATGAGAAAAGATTTACAGAAGCGAGTGATTTTTGGAGGAATCGCCCTAGCATTCTTTATCCCAGTTGTCCTTATGGGAGGCCTTGTGTTCCAGATTGTAGTGGGACTCATCGCTATGTTGGGTGTTCATGAATTGTTGAAGATGAAAGGCCTGCAGACTGAAACCATCGAAGGGGCATTGGCCATGCTAGCAGCTCTTGTATTGGCGCTGCCCCTAGAGAGTTACCTTCCCTTCTTGCCAGCAGGTGGCAATTTTATCGCCTATGGCCTTTTGGTCTTATTATTGATGGGGACGACTGTCTTGGCACAAGGCTACACCTATGACGAGGTTGTCTATCCGATTGCTTCAAGTTTTTATGTTGGTTTTGGCTTCCATGCCTTGATTCAAGCACGCTTAGCAGGTGTAGATAAGATTCTTTTGGCCCTCTTTATTGTTTGGGCGACGGATTCAGGGGCCTACTTTATTGGGAGCCAGTTCGGTAAGAAAAAACTCTTGCCAAGAGTGTCACCCAACAAGACTGTTGAAGGAAGTCTAGGCGGGATCGCTTGTGCTGTTGTTGTGACGATGATCTTTATGATGCTAGATCGCACCGTTGCGGGGGATTACGGTTGGATGACCATGATTCTCTTTACCATTCTTTTCAGTATAGCAGCTCAGTTTGGTGACCTAGTCGAAAGTGCCATCAAGCGCCATTTTGGAGTGAAAGACTCTGGCCGTTTTATTCCTGGTCATGGCGGTGTCTTGGATCGATTTGATAGCTTGATTTTTGTTTTCCCATTGATGCTATTCTTTGATCTGTTTTAAACAGAAATCATCCCATCATCAGATAAAACGAAGGAGCGTATATGCAATTTATTGCCTTTATTATCATTTTTGGCGTCATTGTCCTGGTACATGAGTTCGGCCATTTCTATTTTGCAAAGAAATCAGGCATCCTTGTTCGCGAGTTTGCGATTGGGATGGGGCCAAAGATTTTTGCCCATGTAGGCAAAGACGGAACAGCCTATACTATTCGAATCCTTCCATTGGGGGGCTATGTCCGAATGGCAGGCTGGGGCGAAGATACGACAGAGATTAAGACAGGAACGCCAGTCAGTCTAACTTTGAACCCTGAGGGAACAGTTGTTCGGATCAACCTTTCTGGGAAAAATATCGACCAGACGGCTCTTCCCATGAATGTCACAGATTTTGATTTTGAGGATAAACTTGAAATCACAGGAATCGTCATCGAAGAGACCAAGACCTATCCTGTCCACCATGATGCGACCATCGTTGAGGAAGATGGGACAGAAGTACGGATTGCTCCTCTAGATGTGCAGTATCAAAATGCTAGTATCTGGGGACGACTCATTACCAACTTTGCGGGTCCTATGAACAACTTTATTCTGAGTATTGTCGTATACTCTCTCCTAGCCTTTATGCGAGGAGGAGCAGTGGACTACTATAGCAACCATGTTCAGGTTGTTCCTCAAGGAGTGGTAGCTAAGGCTGGTTTGAAAGACAATGACCAGATCGTTCAGATCAATGAATATAAGGTTTCCAACTGGGATGAGTTGACAGATTCTGTTCAGAAGGCAACCCGTAACCAAGGAAAAAATCTAGAAATAACGATTACCTATGAACGAGACGGGAAGACTCAAAAAGTGACGGTCCAACCAGAAGAAGATGGTGGACGCTATTATATCGGTGTGACCAATGCTGTCAAGACGGGCTTCCTCGATAAGCTTCTGTCAGGTGTGACAGATACTTGGTACACAGCAACTCGTATCTTAACGGCCTTGAAGGATATCATCTTCCACTTTAGTTTGAACAAGTTGGGTGGTCCGGTTGCGATCTACAAAGCGAGTTCGCAAGCCGCGGAGCTTGGACTTCCAGCTATCCTGTCCCTGATGGCCATGTTGTCCATCAATATCGGAATCTTTAACTTGATCCCCATTCCGGCCTTGGATGGTGGAAAAATCTTGATCAATCTGATCGAGCTGGTTCGTCGGAAACCACTCAAGCAGGAGGTAGAGACCTACTTGACCCTTGCTGGAGTGGCGGTCATGGTTATCTTGATGATTGCCGTTACTTGGAACGATATTATGAAATTATTTTTGAAATAGAAAAGGAATGAATCTGAATGAAACAAAGTAAAATGCTTATTCCAACACTTCGCGAAATGCCAAGTGATGCGCAGGTCATCAGCCACGCTTTGATGCTCCGTGCGGGTTATGTTCGTCAAGTCTCAGCAGGTGTTTATTCATATCTGCCACTTGCTAACCGTGTGATCGAAAAAGCTAAGAAGATCATGCGCCAAGAATTTGATAAGATTGGTGCGGTTGAGATGTTGGCCCCAGCCCTTCTCAGTGCTGACCTTTGGCGCGAATCTGGCCGTTATGAAACTTACGGTGAAGACTTGTATAAATTGAAAAATCGTGAGAAGTCAGACTTTATCTTGGGCCCAACTCACGAAGAAACCTTCACAGCGATTGTTCGTGATTCTGTCAAGTCTTACAAGCAATTGCCACTGAACTTGTACCAAATCCAGCCTAAATACCGTGATGAAAAACGTCCACGTAATGGACTTCTTCGGACGCGTGAATTCATCATGAAAGATGGTTATAGCTTCCACGCAAACTACGATAGCTTGGATGTAACTTATGATGAGTACAAGGCAGCCTACGAGCGTATCTTCACTCGTAGTGGCTTGGACTTTAAAGCCATCATCGGTGACGGTGGAGCCATGGGCGGTAAGGATAGCCAAGAATTTATGGCCATCACCCCTACTCGTACAGACCTTGACCGTTGGGTGGTGTTAGACAAGTCTGTTGCGTCATTTGACGAGATTCCTGCAGAAGTGCAAGAAGAAATCAAGGCAGAATTGCTCAAATGGATGGTTTCTGGTGAAGATACCATTGCCTACTCAAGTGAGTCAAGCTATGCGGCCAACTTGGAAATGGCAACCAACGCCTACAAACCAAGCAACCGTGTTGTGACGGAAGAAGAAGTGGTTCGCGTGGAAACACCGGGTGTCAAATCGATTGATGAAGTCGCAGCCTTCTTGAATATCTCTGAAGAGCAAACCATCAAGACCTTGGTGTATATCGCAGACGAGGAGCCAGTTGTGGCCCTACTCGTTGGCAACGACCAACTCAATGAAGTTAAGTTGAAAAACCACCTTGGAGCGGACTTCTTGGAACCTGCAACTGAGGCAGAAGTGAAAGAATTGTTGGGAGCGGACTTTGGATCTCTTGGCCCAGTCAATCTTCCTGAAAATGTTAAGATTATTGCTGACCGCAAGGTGCAAGATAGCCGCAATGCGGTTGTTGGTGCCAACGAAGATGGCTACCACTTGACGGGTGTCAACCCAGGTCGTGACTTCACTGCGGAATATGTCGATATCCGTGAAGTGCGTGAGGGTGAAATCTCACCAGACGGACAAGGTGTTCTCAACTTTGCGCGTGGGATCGAGATTGGTCACATCTTTAAACTGGGTACTCGTTACTCAGCAAGTATGGGAGCAGATGTCTTGGACGAAAATGGCCGTGCTGTACCAATCATTATGGGTTGCTACGGTATCGGTGTCAGTCGTCTTCTTTCAGCCATTATGGAGCAACACGCTCGCCTCTTTGTTAACAAGACTCCAAAAGGTGAATACCGTTACGCTTGGGGTATCAACTTCCCTAAAGAATTGGCGCCGTTTGATGTACACTTGATTCCAGTCAATGTCAAAGACGAAGCTTCTCTTGAATTGACAAGCAAGATTGAAGATCAATTGATCAAGGCCGGTTACGAAGTCTTGGTAGACGATCGCAACGAACGTGCCGGTGTTAAATTTAGCGATAGTGACTTGATTGGTTTGCCAATCCGCATCACTGTTGGGAAGAAAGCAACTGATGGTGTCGTAGAAGTGAAAATCAAAGCTTCAGGCGACACGATTGAAGTACATGCAGACAACCTGCTTGAAACTCTTTCTATTTTAAATAAATAAGCAACGGTAGAAGGCTAGGATTCTCAACATCCTAGCCTTCTTTTTTGTAAGCTGATCCAGCTAGCTGAAAGGATCTTCTTATAGTCGAAAAGTTAGGCGAATTATGATAAAATAAAGGCTAGTAATTCGTCAGGGAGAAATCATGTCAACTAGCTTTGAAATCTTAATGAATCAGTTGGGAATGCCTTTGGAAATGCGTGAATCAGACGCTTTTAAAGGGGCTGAAATCCAAGAGGTCATCGTCCATAAGCTCAGTCGTGTTTGGGAATTTCGTTTTGTTTTTGCCGAAATTCTTCCCATCACGATTTTTCAGGAGCTCAAAAACCGCTTGGCTGAGGAGTTTTCAAAGACAGGAAATCGAGCGGTGTTTGAGATTCAGGTAAAGAATCCAACTTTTAGTGAGGAGCTCTTGCAAGCCTATTATCAGGAGGCTTTTGAAAGTGGTCCCTGTGCGAGTCAGGGCTTTAAGAGCATGTATCAACACCTACAAGTCCGCTCTCAAGGAGAAGAGTTGATCATTAGTGGCCCTTCATCTGTGGATACGGAGCACCACCGGAAAAACCATCTGCCTAATCTTGCGAGTCAATTGACCAAGTTTGGTTTTCCTCATTTCCAGTGTCGGGTCGAGGCGGATGACCAGATGACAGAAGAACTCCAGCAGGCCTTCGAGGCTGAAAAGGATCAAATCTTCCAAGCAGCTAATGAAGAAACCTTGCGGGCTATGGAGTCCTTGTCTCAAATGGCTCCACCACCAGCAGAGGAAAAACCAGCCTTTGATTTCAAGGCCAAAAAGGCTGTGGCCAAGCCCAAGCTGGATAAGGCAGAAGTCACTCCTATGATTGATATCACGACAGAAGAGAACCGCATTGTCTTTGAAGGAGTGGTCTTTGATGTTGAGCACAAGGTGACTCGGACAGGTCGGGTCTTGATCAATTTCAAGATGACCGACTATACCTCCAGTTTTTCGCTCCAAAAATGGGCTAAAAATGAAGAAGAAGCTCAGAAGTTTGACATGATCAAGAAAAACTCTTGGTTGCGGGTCCGTGGGAATATCGAGGTCAATAACTTCACACGTGATTTGACCATGAATGTCCAGGATGTCCAAGAAGTGGTCCACTATGAGCGTAAGGATCTGATGCCAGAAGGCGAGCGTCGGGTCGAGTTCCATGCCCATACCAATATGTCGACTATGGATGCCCTACCTGAGGTAGAGGAGCTAGTCGCAAAAGCAGCCAAATGGGGTCACAAAGCAGTGGCTATCACAGACCATGGAAATGTTCAGTCCTTCCCTCATGGCTATAAGGCTGCCAAGAAAGCTGGTATCCAACTCATCTATGGGATGGAAGCCAATATCGTTGAAGACCGTGTACCGATTACCTACAATGAAGTTGATCTAGACCTTCATGAAGCAACCTATGTGGTTTTTGACGTGGAAACGACGGGACTCTCAGCGATTTACAATGATCTGATTCAGGTTGCCGCTTCTAAAATGCACAAGGGCAATATCATTGCTGAATTCGATGAGTTCATCAATCCAGGGCATCCTATCTCTGCCTTTACAACGGACCTGACAGGCATTACCGATGACCATGTTCGCAATGCCAAACCTTTGAAACAAGTCCTAGAGGAGTTCCAGGAATTCTGTCAGGATGCGGTTTTGGTTGCCCATAATGCCACCTTTGACGTGGGCTTCATGAATGCCAACTATGAGCGTCATGGCCTTCCAAAAATCACTCATCCAGTGATTGATACGTTAGAGTTCGCGCGTAACCTTTATCCAGAGTACAAGCGTCATGGTTTGGGTCCCTTGACCAAGCGCTTCGGCGTTGCCTTGGAGCACCACCACATGGCCAACTATGACGCGGAAGCGACGGGTCGCTTGCTCTTTATCTTTATCAAGGATGTCGCAGAAAAACATGGCGTGACCAATCTAGCCAAGTTGAATGTGGATCTAATTAGTCCAGATTCCTATAAAAAGGCACGGGTCAAACACGCGACCATCTATGTCAAGAACCAGACCGGTTTGAAAAACATGTTCAAATTGGTCTCTCTTTCAAATACTCAATATTTTGAGGGTGTTCCTCGGATTCCGCGGACGGTTTTAGATGCCCATCGGGAAGGCTTGATCCTGGGATCGGCTTGTTCTGAAGGAGAGGTCTTCGACGCGGTTGTCTCTCAAGGAGTTGACGCAGCAGTCGAAGTAGCCAAGTATTATGACTTTATTGAGGTGATGCCTCCAGCCATCTATGTGCCTCTCATTGCCAAAGAGCAGGTAAAAGACATGGAGGAGCTCCAGACCATCATCAAGAGCTTGATTGAGGTGGGAGATCGCCTTGGCAAACCGGTCCTGGCAACAGGAAACGTCCACTATCTTGAGCCTGAGGAAGAGATTTATAGGGAAATTATTGTCCGCAGTCTTGGGCAAGGGGCTATGATCAACCGGACGATCGGTCATGGAGAAAATGCTCAACCAGCACCCCTACCAAAAGCTCATTTCCGTACAACCAATGAAATGCTGGATGAATTTGCCTTTCTAGGGGAAGATTTGGCACGAAAATTGGTCATTGAAAATACTAACGCACTGGCAGAAATCTTTGAACCTGTTGAAGTGGTCAAGGGGGACCTCTATACGCCATTTATCGACAAGGCCGAAGAGACAGTTGCCGAATTGACCTATCAGAAGGCCTTTGAAATCTATGGCAATCCGCTACCTGATATTGTCGATCTACGGATTGAAAAAGAGTTGACCTCTATCCTGGGGAATGGCTTCGCCGTGATCTATCTGGCTTCCCAACTCTTGGTGCATCGTTCCAATGAACGGGGCTACCTGGTGGGTTCACGGGGGTCTGTCGGATCCAGTTTCGTGGCGACCATGATCGGGATTACCGAGGTTAATCCGCTTTCTCCTCACTATGTCTGTGGTCAGTGCCAGTACAGTGAGTTTATCACGGATGGTTCCTATGGTTCAGGATTTGATATGCCTAATAAAGACTGCCCAAACTGTGGCCACAAGCTCAGCAAGAACGGCCAAGACATTCCCTTTGAGACCTTCCTTGGTTTTGATGGGGATAAGGTACCCGATATCGATTTGAACTTCTCAGGGGAGGACCAGCCGAGCGCCCACTTGGATGTCCGGGATATCTTTGGGGAAGAATACGCCTTCCGGGCAGGAACGGTTGGTACTGTGGCTGCTAAGACGGCCTATGGATTTGTCAAGGGCTATGAGCGGGATTATGGCAAGTACTACCGAGATGCAGAGGTGGAACGTCTGGCCCAAGGAGCTGCTGGGGTCAAACGGACAACCGGTCAGCACCCAGGGGGAATCGTTGTTATTCCAAACTATATGGACGTCTACGACTTCACTCCGGTCCAGTACCCAGCAGATGACGTGAGCGCCGAATGGCAGACCACCCACTTTAACTTCCACGATATCGATGAGAACGTCCTCAAGCTCGATGTCCTGGGACACGATGATCCGACCATGATTCGCAAGCTCCAGGACTTGTCAGGCATTGATCCAAATGATATTCCTATGGATGATCCAGGGGTTATGGCCCTCTTCTCAGGGACCGATATCCTAGGAGTCACACCGGAGCAAATCGGTACCTCAACCGGTATGCTGGGGATCCCAGAGTTTGGGACCAACTTTGTTCGAGGCATGGTGGATGAAACCCATCCGACCACCTTTGCCGAGTTACTTCAGCTTTCTGGTTTGTCTCACGGTACCGATGTATGGTTGGGAAATGCCCAAGACTTGATCAAGGCGGGAATTGCCGACCTATCAACTGTTATCGGATGTCGGGACGACATCATGGTTTACCTCATGCATGCTGGCCTAGATCCAAAAATGGCATTTACCATCATGGAGCGGGTGCGGAAAGGCATGTGGCTCAAGATTCCTGAAGAGGAGCGCAATGGCTATATCGAGGCCATGAAGGCTAACAATGTCCCTGAATGGTACATCGAGTCTTGTGGAAAAATCAAGTATATGTTCCCAAAAGCCCATGCGGCTGCCTACGTTATGATGGCCTTACGGGTGGCTTACTTCAAAGTGCACCATCCTCTCTACTATTACTGTGCTTACTTCTCGATTCGGGCCAAGGCCTTTGATATCAAGACCATGGGCGCAGGCCTAGAAGCCGTGAAAGCGCGGATGAAGGAGATCGCTGAAAAACGTAAGAACAACGAAGCTTCCAATGTGGAGATTGACCTCTACACCACCCTTGAAATTGTCAATGAGATGTGGGAGCGTGGCTTCAAGTTTGGGAAGCTAGACCTCTATCGCAGTGATGCGACGGAATTCATTATCGATGGAGACACCCTTATCCCGCCATTTGTCGCCATGGATGGATTGGGAGAGAACGTAGCCAAGCAGATTGTGCGAGCTCGCAAAGAAGGAGAATTCCTCTCTAAAACAGAGTTACGCAAACGTGGTGGCGTCTCCTCAACCTTGGTAGAAAAGATGGACGAGATGGGAATCCTTGGCAATATGCCAGAAGACAACCAGCTCAGTCTCTTTGATGATTTGTTTTGATGGAGACAAAACATTTATAAAAAGTTGATGAAGTTTCATCTTGATTAAAACTAAACAGCAAAACTAATAGTAGGCTATTGTATATCTAATAGATTTACAGTAGCCTTCTTTTTTGTTACAATAATCAATAGAAAGAAGGTGAGAATATGTCTAAGACGAGTATGAGTATTCGTTTGGATAGTGAGGTTAAGGAACAGGCTCAACAGGTTTTTAACCATTTAGGGATGGATATGACTACAGCCATCAACATTTTCCTCCGTCAGGCTATTCAATATCAGGGTCTACCTTTTGATGTTAAGATAGATGAAAACAGGAAATTGCTTCAAGTGGTAACGGATGTAGAGCAAAATCGGAATATGAGCCAATCTTTTGAATCTATCTCAGATTTGATGGAGGATTTGCGTGCTTAAGATTCGCTATCATAAACAGTTTAAAAAAGATTTTAAGTTGGCAATGAAGCGTGGTTTGAAGGCAGACTTATTAGAAGAAGTCTTGGATTTTCTGATTCAAGAAAAAGAACTTCCTGTTAGATATCGTGACCATCAACTGACCAACTCCAAGCATTTCCAAGGTGTTCGGGAGTGTCATATCCAGCCGGATTGGCTTTTGGTTTACAAAGTAGATAAGGACGAATTGATTTTAAACTTGCTAAGGACAGGAAGTCATAGCGATTTGTTCTGATGGATTCAACGATCCTCGCTCGGTTTGAGGTTGGTTAATGATAGAAAAGAAAAAAAGAGCAACGCCCTGGAAGTCAGGGAAAGTCATTTCCATTCGCCTACGAAATGGTGTTTATGTCTTAGCACAAATGGTGCGAGAGCCCTATCTGGTATTTTTTAACCATTTTAAGGAGGAAAATAGCTGGAAGGGAGTGACCTTGAAAGAGGAAAATATTCTCTTTTGTAAAGCAGTCACTCGTCAGTTTCTATGCTCTAGTCCTGTAACGATTGTCAAAGATCTTGAGCCTCTCTTAGATTATCGGCTGCCTAAAGAATGGATTTATAGCCATATGGGAGGGCATTCGATTACGGTTTCGGTGAAGGGACAGGAGCGTCAAGTAGCTGGTTTTGGTCATCGGCTTTCTTTGGTTGAGGCGGATAAGGAAAGTGGCCAACCAGAGGGTAATCCTCTGATGGGACTCTTCCAAGCCTATATCCTACCAGATATCCAAGAGCAAGATTGGGAGCGGGTCAGTCAGGCTGAGCTCATGTCTCTAGAAGTCTTTCCGACGCTCAATGAACGTCTTTATCTCTGCTTTCTCTATGGGAAAAATGTAAATCCAGAGCTAGATATTTCTTTGGGAAAGCCCCTACTTGATGACTATGAAATTTATGTAGATATCCTTACTAACAGCCCAGAGGCTCAACGTCTCTATCTAGGAGAGTACGAAGAATAAGAAAGGACATTTGATGAAACTTAGAATTTTTGCGGAAAACAAGCCAGCTCAAAAGGTTTTTGAATATCAGTTAGAGCTTGCTGATCAGACAATTCTTCTATCGACAGCACTCTTGTCAGGTGCAATTGCTTTGGCAGGATTATTTTCTGCTTTGAAAGAAAAATAAAAATAGAAAAGAGAAACATAAATGGTTTTACCAAATTTTAAAGAAAATCTCGAAAAATACGCTAAATTGTTGGTGGCGAACGGTATTAATGTGCAACCTGGCCATACCTTGGCTTTGAACATTGATGTGGAACAAAGAGAATTGGCCCACTTGATTGTGAAGGAAGCCTATGCTTTGGGAGCACATGAAGTGATTGTCCAATGGGCAGATGATTTTACTACCCGGGAGAAATTCCTCCATGCACCGATGGATCGCTTGGACAATGTACCTGATTACAAGATTGCAGAGATGAACTACCTCTTGGAACACAAGGCAAGTCGCTTGGGTGTGCGTTCATCTGATCCAGGTGCCTTAAATGGTGTCGATGCAGAGAAGCTTTCTGCTTCTGCTAAAGCTTTGGGCATGGCCATGAAACCAATGCGCATCGCCACTCAATCTAACAAGGTCAGCTGGACAGTTGCTGCAGCAGCAGGTTTAGAATGGGCGAAAAAAGTCTTCCCAAATGCGGTGAGCGATGAAGAAGCAGTGGATCTCCTGTGGGATCAAATCTTCAAGACCTGCCGGGTATACGAAGAAGATCCAGTCAAGGCTTGGGAAGAGCATGCAGCTATTCTCAAGAGCAAGGCAGATACACTTAATAAGGAACAATTCTCAGCCCTTCATTACACAGCACCAGGAACTGACTTGACCCTTGGCTTGCCGAAGAACCACGTCTGGGAATCTGCGGGGGCTATCAATGCCCAGGGCGAAGGCTTCTTGCCAAATATGCCGACAGAAGAGGTCTTCACAGCTCCTGACTTCCGTCGTGCAGAAGGATATGTAACGTCTACAAAACCGCTTAGCTACAATGGGAACATCATCGAAGGCATCAAAGCGACCTTTGAAAATGGAGAAATTGTGGATATCACAGCTGAAAAAGGCGATCAAGTCATGAAAGATTTGGTCTTCAAAAACAAGGGAGCGCGTGCCTTAGGTGAATGTGCCCTCGTACCAGACCCAAGCCCAATTTCCCAATCAGGCATCACCTTCTTCAACACTCTCTTTGATGAAAATGCTTCTAACCACTTGGCCATCGGAGCAGCCTATGCAACCAGTGTAGAAGGTGGCGCAGAGTTCACAGAAGAAGAACTCGAAGCAGCTGGCCTTAACCGCTCAGACGTTCACGTCGACTTCATGATCGGTTCAAGCCAAATGGATATCGACGGCATCCGAGAAGACGGCACCCGCGTCCCAGTCTTCCGCAACGGAGATTGGGCAATATAGGGAGCAAAACAGAAATCAGTAACTCGAAGAGTTTGATTTCGTAGTTTTGCCCCCGCACAGTTGATTAGGAAGTACGAGTACCGTAGGTAGGAGTAGTTCCAATCGACCACTGCGCCGAGAGACAGAAATCGGTAGACGCAGTCTCGATTTCGTAGTCCTACCCCCGCCCAGTTGATTAGGAAGGGCCTTGCTCCGCAATCCCTATCCGCCACCTCAAAACAGTGTTTTGAGCCATCAACCACTGCGCCGAGAGACAGAAATCGGTAGACGCAGTCTCGATTTCTTCCTCGCTTTTTGGATTCAAAGCTCGGGCAAAAAAGGTCCACAGGACCTTTTTAGTACCCCCGCCCAGTTGATTAGGAAGGGGCCTTGCTCCGCAATCCCTATTCGCCGCCTCAAAACAGTGTTTTGGGCCATCAACCACTGTGCCGAGAGACAGAAATCGGTAGACGCAGTCTCGATTTCGTAGTCCTGGCCCCACACAGTTGATTAGGAAGGGCCTTGCTCCGCAATCCCTATCCACCACCTCAAAACAGTGTTTTGAGCCATCAACCACTGCGCCGAGAGACGGAAATGAGCTACTTAGAGCCTTTGTTTTTCAAGAATAAAAATAAAGAGTTTGGTTTTAACGACTAAGCTCTTTTTTGTGTCCGCTAGTTTTAATGAAATATAGGGATAAAATTTTATAGCTTCTTCTCTTAATTAAAGAACATTTCAAAGAAGCCTTGACGAGGGCCTGCTTTCTAGATAGACTGGAAGTAAGCGTTTACACACAACAAATTTTAGGAGGTCCTGATGAAATCACATCAACCACGTTATGCTATTCGCAAGTATGCTGTAGGAGTTGCTTCGGTACTGGTTGGCTTTTTTGCCAGCGGTCAAGTCGTAGCAGCAGATACGCCGAGTGTTACAGAAAGCCCTGCAACGACTCCTCCGACACAGCCAAGTGAAGGAGACTTGCCTCAGTCTGCTACCGAGGAAACTGCTCAGCCGGCAGTAGAAAAACCAATTGTTCCGGCTCCAATCGTCGAGCAAAGTCAACCGACCCTACCTGATCGAGAATTGCGCGCATCCGATCTTGATCGCTTGATTCGCGAAGAAGCGATCTCTGTTACAGAAGCTAATGGGACAGCTCAACCGGTGACAGCAGCGACGGAAACACCCGCTAAAGATCCAGAGCAAGAAGAAAAATTGGCCAAGAAAAAGGTCATCTCTATTGATGCCGGTCGCAAGTACTTCTCACCGGATCAAATCAAGGAAATCATTGATGAAGCTAGCAAGACGGGTTATACCGATTTGCATCTCTTAGTGGGAAATGACGGCTTACGCTTTGTCCTTGATGACATGTCCTTGCAAGTGGGAGATGCGTCCTACTCAAGTCAAGCGGTCAAAGAGGCTGTAGAAAAAGGAACCAAAGCCTACTATGATGATCCAAATGGAACAGCCTTGACTCAGGCTCAAATGGATGAGATTTTGGCTTATGCCAAATCCAAGAAAATAGGGGTCATTCCAACGATTAATAGCCCAGGGCACATGGATGCGATTTTGACAGCTATGGAGCAATTGGGAATCGAAAACCCTCACTTTAATTACTTTGGTACGAAAAAGTCAGAACGGACTGTCGATTTAGACAACCAAAAAGCTCTAGATTTCACCAAAGCCTTGGTGGACAAGTATGCGGCTTATTTCAGTGGCAAGACAGAAATCTTTAACATCGGCTTGGACGAATATGCCAATGATGCAACAGATGCCCATGGTTGGCAGGTCCTTCAAGCTAGCAAGCATTGGCCAGATGAAGGTTATCCAGATAAAGGCTACGAAAAATTCATCCAATATGCCAATGATCTAGCGGCTATTGTGAAAAAACACAAGATGAAACCAATGGCCTTCAACGACGGTATCTACTACAATGGCGATACCTCCTACGGAACCTTTGATAAGGATATCATTGTATCCTATTGGACTGGTGGTTGGAACGGCTATGATGTGGCTTCGTCAAAATTCCTATCTGAACTAGGCCATCAAATTTTTAATACCAATGATGCTTGGTATTATGTCCTCGGCCGGGATAAGGCTGGATCTGGCTGGTACAATCTCGATCAAGGACTTGAAGGGATTTCCAAGTCAGCGATTGATGTTGTTCAAAAAAATGATGGGGCTAAGGTTCCCTTCATTGGTGGGATGGTAGCTGCCTGGGCAGATACGCCATCTGCAACCTACAAAAAAGAGCTACTCTTCAAGCTCATGCACGCTTTTGCGGATAAGAATGCGGACTACTTTGTAGCAGATCCTGAAGTCGTTGAAAAAGCTCTGGCGGAAGCTCCAACTGATTTGGACCACTACACACCAGAATCCCTAGTAGCCTTTACAGCAGCAAAAAAGGCGCTAGAAGGAGTAGGAACAGACACGACTCGAGCAGAAGCTAAGGAACTGATTGCTTCTCTCAAAGCCGCTCAAGAGTCCTTGGTCTATACAGAAAGCTATGCCAAAGAGTTGGCAGACAAGGAAGCTGCTGAAAAACTAGCTAAGAGCAAGGTGATTTCCATTGACGCAGGACGCAAATACTTCTCATTGGATCAGCTGAAACGAATCGTGGACAAGGCCAGTGAGCTAGGCTACTCTGACTTGCACCTCCTTGTCGGAAACGATGGCATGCGCTTCGTCCTCGATGATATGACGGTGGAAGCTAATGGCAAGACCTATGCCAGCGATGACGTGAAACAGGCCCTTCTCGAAGGAACCAAAGCCTACTATGACGATCCAAATGGTCAAGCCTTGACCCAAGCAGAGATGGACGAATTGTTGGCTTATGCGACTTCTAAAGGAATTGGCTTGATCCCAGCAGTCAATAGTCCAGGTCATATGGATGCTATCTTGGTAGCGATGGAAAAACTAGGTATCGAACATCCGCAAGCGACCTTTGATACGGTTTCTAAGACAACCATGGATTTGACCAACGAAGAAGCGGTCAACTTCACCAAGGCCCTCATTGGCAAGTACATGGACTATTTCAAAGGCAAGTCTAAGATCTTTAACTACGGAACAGACGAATACGCCAATGATGCTACCAATGCCCAAGGCTGGTACTACCTCAAATGGTATGAGCTCTATGGTAAATTTGCGGACTATTCTAATAGTCTCGCTGCTATGGCTCGTGAAAAAGGCTTGCAACCAATGGCCTTTAACGATGGCTTCTACTATGGAGACGAAGATGATGTTACCTTTGACAAGGACGTCTTGATTTCTTACTGGTCTAAAGGATGGTGGGGCTATAACCTCGCATCACCACAGTACCTAGCAGACAAGGGCTACAAATTCCTCAATACAAACGGGGACTGGTACTATGTTTTGGGCCACAGAGGAGATCAAAGCTATCCACTCGATAAAGCTATCCAACATTCAGAAACTGTTCCATTTGAACAATTAGCTTCAACCAAATACCCTGATGTGAAATTACCAGTGTCCGGAAGTATGTTGGGAATCTGGGCAGATGAACCAGCCAATGAATACAAGGAAGAAGAAGTCTTCCAGGTCATGGAAGCATTTGCCAACCACAATAAGGACTACTTCAAAGCTGACTATACAGCCCTTCGTGCGGCTCTTGCCAATGTTCCAACCGATCTTTCCATCTACACTGAGGAATCTCGTTCAGCTCTTGCAACGGTGCTAGACCAGCTAAATTGGAAGATCAGTCGTGCTCACCAAGAAAAAGTGGCAGAGCAGGTTGAACAGGTAACTCAAGCTCTCAGTCAATTGAAACCAATCACCCAAGTGGGAAGCCAAGCAGAAGATGATGTCAGAGCCTTGGTAGCAGACAAACCAAGCTTGGAAGTCGTCGAAAAAGAACTGGATTTTGAAGTTGTTGAACGGACCAATCCAGAACTAGCCAAGGGTGAACGAAAAGTGGTTCAAGCAGGTGTCAAAGGCCAGCAGCGTGAATTTGTTGCGGTTTCTGCCCTTGATGAGAGCCGCCAAGTGCTAGGAACTGAAGTTTCGAAAGAAGCTGTTGCTGAGATTGTGGAAGTGGGAACCAAGGAGGCAGAAGTGATCACTCCGACTCCAGGTTTACAGGATGGTCCAAGTCCTCAACCAGACTTACCTCAAGTTGATCAAGGAGGTCATCATCAAGTAAGACCAGTAGTCCCTGAAGTGAAGCCACTTGTGAACGCTCAACCAGCTCCAGTCGCTTCAGAACAAAAAACAGTAGAAGAGGCTAAGCTAACACCGATGCAAGATCAAACACCGTCTAGTCATCAGCTTCCTGAGACTGGACAAGAGTCTATTTTAGGATTGGCTTTGCTTGGAGCAATCTTAGGAGCGACAGGGATGAGTCTCAAAGGACGGAAAGAAGACTAATCAGCCCCCCGATTGAACTAAGTCTTTCTATTTTCCGGATATGGAAAAGGAAAGACTTGGTTCTTTTTTTGTTTCAGAAACTGTACCCGGACAGTTCTCTCTTTTCCGCCTTGTTCAGCTCGGATGAACTTGATAAAATAAAAACATGACACGATACAAAGCAACTATTTCTTACGATGGAACTCTATTTGCTGGTTTCCAACGCCAACCGCATGCCCGTAGTGTGCAAGAAGAAATCGAGA
Organism: Streptococcus sp. GS001; assembly: GCF_021595565.1. Lineage (NCBI taxonomy): Bacteria > Bacillati > Bacillota > Bacilli > Lactobacillales > Streptococcaceae > Streptococcus > Streptococcus sp. GS001. The sequence goes on along the minus strand of NZ_JACSYJ010000003.1, from coordinate 58,059 downwards.
AGACCTTGATGCGTCTCAATCAAGGAAATCCTGTGACCATCCATGGAGCAGGCCGGACAGATGCAGGTGTCCATGCCCTCGGGCAGGTCATCCATTTTGATCTCCCCCAGCCGCGGGATGAGGAGAAGCTCCGCTTCGCCCTCGATACCCAGACCCCAGAGGACATTGACTTTATCCGGGTGGAGCAAGTAACAGATGACTTTCACTCACGCTACCAGAAGCACAGCAAGACCTATGAATTCATCGTGGATTATGGTCGTCCCAAGAACCCCATGATGCGCCACTATGCCACCCACTACCCCTATCCCTTGGATGTGGAAAAGATGCAAGCAGCCATCCAAAAGTTGGAGGGAACCCATGATTTCACCGGCTTTACAGCTTCGGGAACCAGTGTGGAAGACAAGGTTCGTACGATTACAGAGGCTCGCTTGGTTGAGGATGTGGCAAATCATCGTCTTCTCTTTACCTTTTCGGGCAATGGCTTCCTCTACAAGCAAATCCGCAATATGGTGGGGACTTTGTTGAAGATTGGCAATGGACGAATGCCGGTGGATCGAATAGACTTGATTTTAGAAAAAAAGGACCGCAATCTAGCTGGTCCTACAGCAGCGCCAAATGGCTTATATTTAAAGGAGATCCGTTATGAGTAATGAATTGATTCTAGCTATTTCAGGAAATGATATTTTTAGTGGGGGAGGTCTTCACGCTGACCTGGCCACCTATACAACCAACAAACAGCATGGCTTTGTAGCAGTGACTTGTTTGACCGCTATGACGGAGCACGGTTTTGAAGTGATTCCGGTGGATCCGACGACCTTTGCTCAACAGCTCAACTCTCTCAAGGATGTTCCTTTTTCTGCTATTAAACTCGGCCTCTTGCCAAATGTTGAAGTGGCAGACTTAGCCTTGGACTATGTCAAAGCCCATGCGGAGATTCCTGTGGTACTAGACCCTGTCTTGGTCTGCAAGGAAACTCATGACGTGGAAGTATCAGCCCTTCGAGATGAACTGATCAAGTTCTTCCCTTATGTGACCATCATCACGCCAAACTTACCAGAAGCTGAAATCTTGACCCAAAGCAAGATTCAATCGCTCGACGATATGAAGGAGGCAGCTCGCAAGCTCCATGAATTTGGAGCAGCGACTGTCGTGGTCAAAGGGGGCAACCGCCTTAACAAGGAAAAAGCCATCGATGTCTTTTATGACGGCCAAGACTTTACGGTCTTCGAAGAAGACATTTTAGAAAAGAATAATACAGGAGCTGGTTGTACCTTTGCCTCTAGTATTGCAAGCCAGTTAGTCCAAGGGAAGGCAACCTTAGAAGCTGTTAAGGCTTCAAAAGCGTTCGTCTACCAAGCCATTCAAAAATCAGATCAATATGGAGTAGTTCAATATGACCAATAAACGTACCCAAGTAATCGCGCATTTAGCCATTTTAACCGCCTTGACAGTTGTGCTAGGCTATTATACCAAGTTGCCAACTCCGACCGGGATGGTGACCTTGCTGGATCTAGGCGTCTACTTTACCGCCTTTTATCTGGGGCGCAAAGAAGGAGCAGTGGTCGGTGGTCTTGGTGCCTTTCTCTTGGACCTCCTCTCTGGCTATCCTCAATGGATGTTCTTTAGTCTCTTGTTCCACGGAGCTCAAGGCTACTTTGCTGGTTTTAAAGGAAAAGCCCGTTACATCGGTCTGCTTCTAGGAACGGTTATCATGGTAGGTGGTTATGCTCTAGCTTCAGCGCTCTTTTTAGGAAATACCTGGGTAGCGGCCATTGAAGAGGTTCCTCATAATCTGGTTCAAAACTTCGTTGGGATGGCTCTGGGATATGCTCTGTATCATTTCTTACCAAAGAAGGGAAATTAGAAGATGGAGTTAGAGCAATTAAAAAGAGAAACCCAGGAGATCTTGCTGGATCTATTATCCAAGGCCAATCTGCATCAGGGACAAATCCTCGTATTAGGACTGTCCACCAGTGAAGTCGCTGGCGCAAGTATCGGGAAGAACTCAAGCCTGGAGATTGGGCAAGCCATTGTGAAAACCATCCTGGATACCCTAACTCCCAAAGGGATTTACTTAGCTGTCCAAGGATGTGAGCATCTTAACCGCGCTCTGGTGGTCGAACGTGAACTAGCAGAGAAGAAAGACTTAGAAATCGTCAATGTACTACCGAGCCTCCATGCGGGGGGGGCCGGACAGTTGGCTGCTTTCGGTTATATGAAAGACCCTGTCGAAGTGGAATATATCACAGCTCAGGCTGGTTTGGACATTGGGGATACTTCTATCGGGATGCATGTCAAGCATGTGCAAGTACCCGTTCGCCCTGTCTTGAAAGAACTGGGTGGCGCTCATGTGACGGCTCTAGCCAGTCGTCCAAAGTTGATCGGTGGGGCGCGTGCTACTTACCAAGAAGATCCGCTTCGGAAGTCCTAATAGGAAGGAAACTAGTTCAGGCACGGACTAGTTTTTTTTATTCCGGGACAATTTTTGAGATAGAAAAGAGATTTTTAATCTTTTGGTCTTCATAAACCACTATAAAATTCCTCTAAAAAGAAGCAGTTTCCATAAAACCAAGATGCCCAAAAACTTGCATTTTCGAAGTTTTATGGTAAAATTATTAGGAATGACTATATTATTTTAAGGAGAGACAGAATGTCTGTATCATTTGAAAACAAAGAAACAAACCGCGGAGTATTGACTTTCACTATCAGTCAAGACCAAATTAAACCAGCTTTAGATCGCGTGTTTGAGTCTGTTAAGAAAAACTTGAACGTACCAGGATTCCGTAAAGGTCACCTTCCACGTCCGATCTTCAACCAACGTTTTGGTGAAGAATCACTTTATCAAGATGCTTTGAATGATCTTCTTCCAGCAGCTTATGAAGCAGCAGTAAAAGAAGCAGGTCTTGAAGTGGTTGCTCAACCAACTTTTGACGTTGTATCAATGGAAAAAGGTCAAGATTGGACATTGACAGCAAATGTTGTTACAAAACCAGAAGTAAAATTGGGTGCTTACAAAGACCTTGAAGTATCTGTAGAAGTTTCTAAAGAAGTAACAGATGAAGATGTAGATGCACGTATCGAACGCGAACGCAACAACTTGGCTGAATTGGTAATCAAAGAAGGACCAGCAGCTGAAGGTGATACTGTTGTGATCGACTTTGTAGGTTCTGTTGACGGTGTTGAGTTTGACGGAGGAAAAGGAGATAACTTCTCACTTGGCCTTGGTTCAGGTCAATTCATCCCAGGTTTCGAAGACCAATTGGTTGGACACTCAGCTGGTGAAACAGTTGATGTCATCGTAACTTTCCCAGAAAACTACCAAGCAACTGACCTTGCAGGTAAAGAAGCAAAATTCGTGACAACCATCCACGAAGTAAAAGCAAAAGAAGTACCAGCTCTTGACGATGAATTGGCAAAAGACATCGACGAAGAAGTTGAAACTCTTGCTGAATTGAAAGAAAAATACCGCAAAGAGTTGGCGGAAGCGAAAGAAGAAGCATACAAAGATGCAGTTGAGTCAGCAGCAATTGACCTTGCAGTAGAAAATGCAGAAATCGTTGACCTTCCAGAAGAAATGATCCACGAAGAAGTACACCGTGCTGTCAATGAATTCCTTGGAAACATGCAACGTCAAGGAATCTCTCCAGACATGTACTTCCAAATCACTGGTACAACTCAAGAAGATCTTCACAAACAATATGAAGCAGATGCAGCAGCACGTACTAAGACAAACCTTGTCGTAGAAGCAGTTGCTAAAGCAGAAGGCTTCGAAGCAACTGACGAAGAAGTAACTGCAGAAATCGAACAATTGGCAGCAGACTACAACATGCCAGTTGAACAAGTTCGTAGCTTGCTTTCGCCAGAAATGTTGAAACACGATATCGCTGTGAAGAAAGCTGTTGAAGTGATCACAAGCACTGCAAAAGTAAAATAAAAAAGACGATCTTCCATCTTGATGGAAACAAGTCATAAGAAGAAAAGCTGAGGCCATGTGTCCCGGCTTTTCTCTTCTTCTTGGCGCGGAATTTTCCTTTGACGAAAGGGGAAAATTATCGTACAATAGAGTGTAACGATAAATGATGTATTCTAGGGGTATCCTCTTTTTTAATGAAAAAGAGTGTTGCCTTGAGATAAAAATGAAGGAGATCTACCTTGGAATTAGAAGTATTTGCTGGACAAGAAAAAAGTGAACTTTCAATGATTGAAGTAGCCCGTGCGATTTTGGAGTCACGTGGCCGTGATCATGAAATGTATTTCAATGACCTGGTCAATGAAATTCAAAACTACCTCGAAAAATCAAACAGTGAAATTCGTGAAGCTCTTCCCTTGTTCTATACAGAATTAAATGTGGATGGAAGCTTTATCCCACTAGGAGACAACAAATGGGGACTTCGCTCATGGTATGCGATCGATGAGGTAGATGAAGAAATCATCGCTCTTGAAGAAACTGATGAAGACGAAGAGCCTAAGAAACGTAAGAAAAAACGTGTCAACGCCTTTATGGATGGAGACGAAGACGCGATCGATTACAATGCGGATGATCCAGAAGACGAAGATGTCTATGAAGCAGATCCAGCGCTTACTTACGATGATGAAAACCCAGAAGATGAGAAGGATGAAGTGGAAGCCTATGACGCTGAAATCAATGAAATCTCACCAGATGAGTTGGATGAAGAAGTTGAGTTAAGTGACGAAGAAGACGAAGAAGAGTCTTACGAAGAAGAAGAATAATCCAAAAAACAAGGAATTCGTTCCTTGTTTTTTGTTTGCTTGAAGGAGGCTTCAAGAAGGAGTATAATAAGGGTGTAAGAATGATGTAGCGAAGAAGGAGGAAGGACCTATGGACTGGATACTTGATCAAAGTTTGGTGGATTTGGGGATTGAGACAGTTGTAATCGGAGTGGCCAAACAGGTGGACCCACAAGCTCCCTTATCTGCAACATTTCTAGCTAAAAAGAAGGAGATGGAAACTTGGGCCTTAAATTGTGATCTCAGCTCGGTGAAAGAGGAGGCAGTTGTACAAGGCTATATGGACTTGTTGAAGGAAGCGGGGCGTAGTGTCAAGAAGAACCCGCCGACAATTCTTGCTTTGATTAAGAATATCCAAAGTCGTGGCTTTCTTCCGACGATCAATAGTGTGATTGATATCTATAATGTTGAATGTCTCCGTTCCTTTTTAGCCATTGGAGGGCATGATCTGGATAAAATCCAGGAACCAATCGAGTTTACGATTAGTCAAAGAGAGGATACCTTTTTGCCCATCTTATCAACAGAAAAGCATGTTAGTGAAACCGATCCGGTCTACCGAGATCAAGAGGGTATTATGGCCTGGCTAGATGTGAGAGATGGTGAGCGCTATAAGATGGAGGAGACTACCCGCAATGCCCTCTTTATCATCCAGGGAAACAGAGCGACCTCTGTAGAGATGCGCTTGGAAGCACTGGAGCGGATTAGAGAAGATTTGTCCTCTTGCATGCCCGATTTAGAATTTGAAAAATATCTGGTTACCCCCAGTGAGACAATTCCAGTCCCTTAAAGGAGCCCTTCTGTAATAGGGATGAATCCTCATTTGAACAGGAGAGACAAGTGAAGCTGCCGACGTTCTTCTTGACCTGTGGAAATCTGCAAACTTTGAAAAAAGTTTGAAAAAAATCTTGACAAGAAAGTAGAAGATTGATATACTAGTAAGGTACTCAATCGCGGGGATGGCGGAATTGGCAGACGCGCAGGACTAAGGATCCTGTGACCGCTTTAGGTCGTGAGGGTTCAAGTCCCTCTCTCCGCATCGGATGATCAAGACAGCTTCGGCTGTCTTTTTTCTTGTTCATTTAGTAGAAAGATTGCTTGAAAGAGAAGAAAACGCTTTAAAGCTTCAGGAAAAGCTAGCATTTTCAATGAAAAAGTGATAAAATAAACAATGTAAGTGGTTTAACCACAAAAAATTAGAGGAGGCCTACTACTAATGGCAATCGTTTCAGCAGAAAAATTTGTCCAAGCAGCTCGTGACAATGGTTACGCAGTTGGTGGATTTAACACAAACAACCTTGAGTGGACTCAAGCTATCTTGCGTGCAGCAGAAGCTAAAAAAGCTCCAGTTTTGATCCAAACTTCTATGGGTGCTGCTAAATACATGGGTGGTTACAAAGTAGCTCGCAACATGATCGCTAACCTTGTTGAAGCAATGGGTATCACTGTACCAGTTGCAATCCACCTTGACCATGGTCACTACGAAGATGCTCTTGAGTGTATCGAAGTTGGTTACACTTCAATCATGTTCGACGGATCACACCTTCCAGTTGAAGAAAACCTTAAATTGGCGAAAGAAGTTGTAGAAAAAGCTCACGCTAAAGGTATCTCAGTTGAAGCTGAAGTTGGTACAATCGGTGGTGAAGAAGACGGTATCGTTGGTAAAGGTGAATTGGCACCAATCGAAGATGCTAAAGCAATGGTTGCTACAGGAATCGACTTCTTGGCAGCAGGTATTGGTAACATCCACGGTCCATACCCAGCAAACTGGGAAGGTCTTGACCTTGATCACTTGAAGAAATTGACAGAAGCTCTTCCAGGATTCCCAATCGTATTGCACGGTGGTTCAGGTATCCCTGATGAGCAAATCCAAGAAGCTATCAAACTTGGTGTTGCGAAAGTTAACGTTAACACTGAGTGCCAAATCGCATTCGCTAACGCAACTCGTCAATTCGTACGTGAATACGATGCAAACGAAGCAGAATACGACAAGAAGAAACTCTTCGACCCACGTAAATTCTTAAAACCAGGATTCGAAGCAATCACAGCTTCAGTTGAAGAACGTATCGACGTATTTGGTAGCGAAAACAAAGCTTAATCTTGCTTGAAACGTTATTAACCAGAGGTTTATCCGCAAGGATAAGCCTTTTTTGGTTCTTTGATTTGGAAAAGTGTTTATTGTAAACAAAAAATGATTGCGATTCTGACAGTTTAAGGTTATAATAAACAAAAACGATGCAAGTAGGTAGGAAATGAAAAAACAGGAAAGACTGAATGAGATTATCAATCTGGTCAATAAGGCTGGAACCGTTTATGTTCAAGACATCATGGAAAGTATGCAGGTGTCGGATATGACGGTCCGTCGGGATTTGATTGAATTGGAAAAGCAAGGGCTCCTTATTCGTGTTCGAAATGGAGCCAAAAGTAACCAATTCCTCCCTTCACGAGAGCTTCCCCATGAAGAGAAGTTACTCAAGAATATTCTGGCTAAGCGTGAGGTAGCGAAGAAAGCTAGCGAACTGATAAAAGAAGGTGAGAGTATCTTCCTTGGGCCGGGGACCTCTGTTGAGGTTCTTTCCGAAGCCATTAATAATAAGGAATTGCGTGTGGTGACCAACTGTCTGCCGATTTTCCAAGAGTTGTTAAAGAAGAAAAGTGATGGCTTTAAGGTAATCCTCTTAGGAGGGGAGCTTCGAGAAACCAGTCAAGCTTTTGTTGGCGAGATAACGAACACTCTCATGGAAAGAATGTACTTCCACAAGATGTTTTTTAGTGGGAATGGCATTGTGGATGGACGCGTTCTGACCTCTTCTTTTGAAGAAGCCTATACGCAAAAGTTAGCCTTAGAACGTTCTTCTGAAGCTTACCTACTGATTGACTCCTCCAAGATTGGCAAGGAAGACTTTACCTCTATCTGTTCCTTGAAAAAAGTAACTGCGGTGATAACGGACGATGCATCTGAGAAAGCACATGAAGAATTAGAGGAATATACACGTGTGATTGTATAAATAATAAACTGAAAAGAGAGAGCGATTCTCTCTTTTTTGTTTATTACAAACAATTTAGGGATAAAAAATAATAAAAAATAAAGGAAAATGAAAAAAATAAACAAAAATAGTTGACAACAAACAAAATTAGCGCTATACTGTGTTTGTGAATAACAAAACGAAGTCGAATGAAGAAAGAGGAGAACTTTCTTTGTTGACGGAAATGCAAAAAGGAGAAGTATATGGCAATTGTAGTTGGTGCGGATGCAGCAGGTATTCGCTTAAAAGAAGTAGTCAAAGAATATTTGGAAACGGAAGGTTTTCAAGTCCTGGATGTCACAGAAGAGGGACAAGACTTTGTCGATGTAACCTTAGCTGTTGCCAAAGAAGTCAAACAAGCAGAAGATAATCTGGGCATTGTCATTGATGCTTATGGTGCAGGTCCATTTATGGTAGCGACTAAAATTAAAGGAATGGTTGCCGCAGAAGTTTCAGATGAGCGCTCTGCCTACATGACCCGTGGACACAACAATTCTCGTATGATCACCATGGGTGCTCAAATCGTAGGTGACCAATTGGCGAAGAATATTGCCAAAGGTTTTGTGAATGGTAAGTATGACGGTGGTCGCCACCAAATCCGTGTCGATATGCTCAACAAGATGTGCTAAGGGGGGACGAAAAATGAAAATTGCAATTGGATGTGACCATATTGTCACAAATGAAAAAATGGCTGTTTCCGAGTTTTTGAAATCAAAAGGCTATGAAGTCCTTGACTTCGGAACCTATGACCATGCTCGGACCCACTATCCAATTTTTGGGAAGAAGGTTGGGGAAGCAGTAGTGAGTGGTCAAGCAGATCTTGGTGTATGTATCTGTGGAACTGGTGTTGGGATTAACAACGCGGTTAACAAGGTTCCGGGTGTCCGTTCAGCCTTGGTCCGCGATATGACCTCTGCTCTTTATGCCAAAGAGGAACTCAATGCCAACGTGATTGGTTTTGGTGGGAAGGTCACAGGAGAACTTCTGATGTGTGACATTTTGGAAGCCTTCATCCATGCGGAATACAAACCAAGTGAAGAAAACAAGAAATTGATTGCCAAGATTCAACATTTGGAAACCCACAACGACCATCAAGAAGATGAGGATTTCTTCACAGAATTCCTTGAAAAATGGGACCGTGGGGAATACCACGACTAAGAGGTGAGTCTATGATACTAACGGTAACCATGAACCCTTCAATCGACATTTCCTATCCATTAGAAACTTTACACTTGGATACGGTCAATCGAGTTGACAAGGTAAGCAAAACCGCAGGTGGTAAGGGACTCAATGTCACACGGGTCCTAGCAGAGATTGGAGATCCTGTCTCAGCGACTGGTCTGATTGGTGGTTCAACAGGCCAATTTATCTTGGACCATCTGGATCAGGAAATCGGCAAAGAATTCTTTGAAATTCAAGGGGAGACCCGGAATTGTATTGCGATCCTTCACGAAGGACAACAAACTGAAATCCTGGAAAAAGGTCCGTCTGTTTCTGAAGAAGAAGGGCAAGCATTTCTGGCTCACTTTGAAGCCTTGCTTCCAGATGTAGCAGTCGTTGCTATCTCAGGAAGTTTACCAGCTGGTTTACCAGCTGATTATTATGTGAAATTAGTAGAGCGTGCTAAGAAGGCAGGAAAACCAGTTGTTCTTGATTGTTCAGGTGTTTCCTTGGAAAAAGCTCTAGCAGCTCCTATTAAACCAACGGTTATCAAGCCCAATAATGAAGAGTTGTCTCAACTCTTGGGCTACGAGGTGACCAAGGATCTGGATCAATTAAAAGAGGTCCTTCAATCTAACTTGTTTAAAGGGATTGACTGGGTCATCGTCTCCCTAGGAGCTGACGGTGCCTTTGCCAAACATGGTGATGTCTTCTATAAAGTGGATATTCCAAAAATTGAAGTGGTTAATCCAGTGGGATCTGGTGATTCGACAGTTGCTGGGATTGCCTCAGCTCTCTATCATCAGGAAGACGACCAAGCACTTTTAACCAAAGCCAATGTCCTTGGCATGTTGAATGCTCAAGAAGCAACAACAGGCCATATCAATATTCATCGCTATGATGATTTGTATCAACAGATAAATGTAAAAGAGGTATAAGATGGTATTAACAGAACAAAAACGCAACTATTTAGAAAAATTGAGCACCAAAGAGGGTGTGATCTCAGCCTTGGCCTTTGACCAACGTGGCGCTTTGAAACGCCTAATGGCTCAATACCAAGACACAGAACCAACCGTTGCTCAAATGGAAGAGTTGAAGGTCCTAGTGGCTGAAGAATTGACACCATTCGCATCTTCTATGCTCTTGGACCCTGAGTATGGACTTCCAGCGACTAAGGTTTTGGATGCGGAAGCAGGGCTCTTGTTAGCTTATGAAAAAACAGGCTACGACACTTCAAGCACCAAGCGTCTACCAGACTGCCTCAACCTTTGGTCAGCTAAACGCATCAAAGAACAAGGTGCAGATGCAGTGAAGTTCTTGCTCTACTATGATGTGGATAGTGCTGATGAACTCAACCAAGAAAAACAAGCCTACATCGAACGCATCGGTTCAGAATGTGCGGCAGAAGAAATTCCATTCTTCCTTGAAATCTTGGCTTACGATGAAACAATCGCTGATGCAGGTTCTGTAGAATACGCTAAAGTGAAACCTCGCAAAGTCATCGAAGCGATGAAAGTCTTCTCAGACCCACGCTTTAACATCGATGTTTTGAAAGTAGAAGTTCCTGTCAACGTCAAATACGTAGAAGGCTTTGGCGATGGGGAAATCGTTCATAGCCGTGAAGAGGCTGCAGCCTTCTTTAAAGAACAAGAAGCAGCAACCAACCTTCCATACATCTACTTGAGTGCAGGTGTTTCTGCAAAACTCTTCCAAGAAACTTTAGTCTTTGCCCATGAAGCAGGAGCAAACTTTAATGGAGTTCTCTGTGGCCGTGCAACTTGGGCTGGATCTGTAGAAGCCTACATCAAGAATGGGGAAGAAGCAGCTCGTGAATGGTTGCGTACTGAAGGTCGTCGCAACATTGAAGAACTCAACCAAGTCTTGGACCAAGTCGCAACTTCTTGGAAAGAGCGTATTTAACAGTGTAGACCACTCCTTTAACGATGGGCGTTCGAATTTCCTTGAAGAGCCCAGAGAATACAACGATAAACAGCTATTTGTTAGAAAAAAACAAAAAAGTTAAAAAGTTGTTAAGAAAGGGTTTACAAAAACAAAAGCGTGTGCTATACTTAATCCATAAGTGAATACAAGGTGAGTGTTAGTAAGTTAGATTACGCATGATCACAGATGAATCGGGGAGAAACCTCTCTGATCTCATTTGTGGTCATTTTTTATACCCTAAACCTTAAATAAACTAGCAAGGAGAGTACCATGTATCGGATTTTGAATCCACTCAATCACAATGTTGCTCTGGTGAGGAATGACAAAGGGGAAGAACTGATTGTCATTGGAAAAGGAATCGTTTTTGGCAAAAAGAAGGGCGACCTAGTCCCTAAAGAAAAGGTAGAAAAGCTCTTTCGGATGAAAACAGAGGAATCCCGAGAGAACTTTATGACTCTGTTAAAAGATGTTCCATTAGACTTCATCACAGTGACCTACGAGATGATCGATTACTTGAGCAAAAAGTATCACTACCCCGTTCAAGAATATATCTATGTGACCTTGACCGACCACATGTTTTGCTCTTACCAGGCAGTGACTCAAGGCAGGTATAAGGAAAGTAATCTTTTGGATATCTCAGAAAACTACCCAGTGGCTTTTGAGATTGCTAAAGAGGCAGTCGATATCTATCGGGAGAAGCTCACAACTAGCTTCCCTGAAGATGAGGTCACTCGTATCGCCTATCATTTCATCAACGCAGAAGGTGAAAATGGAGCGGAGGTTGTGGATTCCATGGACCAGCGCAAAGAAATCTTAAAAGGTGTGGAAGAGGTTTTGGATAGTTATTCAATCAAACGAACCGAGACCAACAACAACTTTTATGATCGTTTCATGATTCATCTTAACTACTTCTTGGATTACCTGGATCGCAATCGGGATGATAATCAATCGCTTCTAGATATGGAGGAACATATCAAAAGCTCCTATCCTAAGGCCTTTGAGATTGGTTCCAAGATTTATGATGTGATTTCTAGGGAGACCGGGGTTGACTTGTACAAGAGTGAACGGGTCTATCTGGTCTTGCACATTCAACGCTTATTGTAACAACTTTTAAAAATTAAGAAATTCAAATTGGAGGAATTGGTCATGACCAAAGAAGAAATGACACTATTAGGTTTTGAGATCGTTGCCTATGCAGGGGATGCTCGTTCTAAACTCTTGGAGGCCCTCAAGGCGGCTGAGAAGGGTGACTTCGCTCAAGCGGAAAGCTTGGTAGAAGAAGCAGGAAGCTGTATCGCAGAGGCTCACAAGTCTCAAACAACTATGCTAGCGCAAGAAGCAGCAGGAGAAGACCTCCCCTACAGCATTACCATGATGCATGGGCAGGACCACTTAATGACAACAATCCTATTAAAAGATGTGATTCATCATCTCATTGAACTATACAAAAGAGGAGTAAAATAATGCATAAATTAATTGAATTAATTGAGAAAGGAAAACCTTTCTTCGAGAAGATTTCTCGTAATAAATATTTGCGTGCGATTCGTGATGGATTTATCGCAGGGATGCCAGTCATCTTATTCTCATCTATCTTTATCTTGATTGCCTATGTTCCAAATGCATGGGGCTTCCATTGGTCAAAAGAAATTGAAAACTTCTTGATGACACCTTATAGCTATTCGATGGGAATTCTGGCTTTCTTCGTAGGTGGAACTACAGCCAAAGCTTTGACAGATTCTGTCAATCGTGATTTACCTGCAACAAACCAGATCAACTTCTTGTCAACCATGTTGGCATCTATGGTTGGTTTCCTTCTAATGGCAGCTGAACCAGCGAAAGAAGGAGGTTTTCTGACTGCCTTCATGGGAACAAAAGGTCTTTTGACAGCCTTTATTGCAGCCTTCGTTACCGTTAATGTTTACAAAGTCTGCGTGAAAAATAATGTTACTATTCGCATGCCAGACGAAGTTCCACCAAATATCTCTCAAGTATTTAAAGACTTGATCCCATTCACTGTATCTGTCGTTCTCCTTTATGGACTTGAACTGATTGTGAAGGGTAGTCTTGGTGTAACAGTAGCTGAATCTATTGGTACTCTTCTTGCGCCTCTATTCTCAGCAGCAGACGGTTATGTTGGTATTACGATTATTTTCGGTGCCTTTGCATTCTTCTGGTTTATTGGTATCCATGGCCCATCTATCGTTGAGCCTGCGATTGCAGCAATCACTTATGCAAATGCTGAAGTCAACTTGAACCTTCTTCAACAAGGTATGCACGCTGATAAGATCCTTACATCTGGTACACAAATGTTTATCGTCACTATGGGTGGTACAGGGGCAACTCTTGTGGTTCCATTCATGTTTATGTGGTTGTGTAAATCGAAACGAAATCGTGCTATTGGACGCGCTTCAGTAGTTCCTACATTCTTTGGTGTAAACGAACCAATCTTGTTTGGTGCACCACTTGTTTTGAACCCAATCTTCTTTATCCCATTCATCTTTGCACCAATTGCAAACGTATGGATCTTTAAGTTCTTTATTGAAACACTTGGCATGAACTCATTTACTGCCAACCTTCCATGGACTACACCAGGACCTCTTGGTATTGTTCTTGGTACAAACTTCCAGTTCTTATCATTCGCTCTTGCAGCATTATTAATTGTAGTAGATATTGTTATCTACTATCCATTCCTCAAGGTTTATGATGAACAAATTCTTGAAGAAGAGCGTTCGGGTAAAGCTAATGATGAATTAAAAGATAAAGTAGCTGCAAACTTTAACACTGCAAAAGCAGATGCTATTCTTGCAAAAGCTGGAGTAGAACCAGCACAAAATACAATTACTGAAGAAACAAACGTCCTCGTTCTTTGTGCGGGTGGTGGAACAAGTGGTCTTCTTGCCAATGCTTTGAATAAAGCCGCAGAAGAGTATAAAGTTCCAGTTAAAGCTGCAGCAGGTGGCTATGGAGCCCACCGTGAAATGTTGCCAGAATTTGACCTTGTTATCTTGGCGCCTCAGGTTGCTTCCAACTTCGAAGATATGAAGGCTGAAACAGATAAACTAGGCATCAAATTGGCTAAGACAGAAGGTGCTCAGTACATTAAATTGACACGCGATGGACAAGGTGCTCTAGCCTTTGTTCAAGCTCAATTCGATTAACGATAGGGACTGTGAAACAGTTTCCTATCGTAACGGAAATCGCTATGGCGATTTTCCTAATCGACTTGTTAATTCGTCGGTAAAAATATATCGTTTTTACCTCCTCATGTCACAATTCGGTGGCTTGGAACAAGAAGTGAGATGGAGATGGATGGCTCACTAACTCCTCTCCCCTCACTTTTCATTTTATCCAATCAAGAAATAGGTGAAAAAATGACAAAAACACTTCCTAAAGATTTTATTTTTGGTGGGGCAACGGCTGCCTATCAAGCAGAAGGAGCTACCCATACTGACGGAAAAGGACCAGTTGCTTGGGACAAATACTTAGCTGATAACTATTGGTATACAGCAGAACCAGCAAGCGATTTCTACCATAAATATCCAGTAGACTTACAGTTGGCTGAAGAATATGGCGTAAACGGTATCCGGATTTCGATCGCTTGGTCACGTATTTTCCCAACTGGCTATGGTGAAGTAAATCCAAAAGGGGTAGAATTCTACCACAATCTATTTGCGGAATGCCACAAACGCCATGTGGAGCCTTTTGTAACCCTCCATCACTTTGATACACCAGAAGCTCTTCACTCAAACGGAGACTTCTTGAATCGTGAAAATATCGAACACTTCGTAGATTATGCTGCCTTCTGTTTTGAAGAATTCCCAGAAGTCAACTATTGGACAACCTTTAATGAAATTGGACCAATCGGTGATGGTCAATACTTAGTAGGAAAATTCCCTCCAGGGATTCAGTATGACCTTGCCAAAGTTTTCCAATCACACCACAATATGATGGTTTCGCATGCCCGAGCTGTGAAATTGTATAAAGACAAAGGGTATGAAGGTGAAATTGGAGTTGTGCACGCTCTTCCAACTAAGTATCCGTTGGATCCAGAAAATCCAGCAGACGTTCGGGCGGCTGAATTGGAAGATATCATCCATAACAAGTTTATTCTAGATGCAACCTACCTTGGACACTATTCCGATAAAACCATGGAAGGTGTAAACCACATTCTTTCAGTTAATGGTGGTAGCTTGGATCTTCGTGAGGAAGACTTTGTGGCACTTGAAGCAGCTAAAGACCTGAATGACTTCCTTGGAATTAACTACTACATGAGTGATTGGATGGAAGCCTTTGATGGTGAAACTGAAATCATCCACAACGGTAAAGGGGAAAAAGGAAGCTCTAAGTACCAAATTAAAGGTGTTGGTCGTCGTGTAGCTCCTGACTATGTACCTCGCACTGACTGGGACTGGATCATTTATCCTCAAGGGCTATATGATCAGATCATGCGTGTGAAGGCGGATTATCCAAACTATAAGAAAATCTACATCACTGAAAACGGACTGGGCTACAAAGATGAGTTTGTGGACAATACGGTTTATGACGATGGACGGATTGATTATGTGAAACAACACTTGGAAGTTCTGTCCGATGCGATTGCGAATGGAGCAAACGTCAAAGGCTACTTCATTTGGTCACTCATGGACGTCTTCTCTTGGTCTAATGGTTATGAAAAACGCTATGGTCTCTTTTATGTGGACTTTGAAACCCAAGAGCGCTATCCGAAGAAGTCAGCTCACTGGTACAAGAAAGTAGCAGAAAGCCAAGTAATTGAATAAAGAAATAAACATGTAAGAAGGCTTATCCGTAAGGGTAGGTCTTTTTTGGAAAAGTGTTTATTGTAAACAAAACAATTCACTCATTTCTAGTAATAATTTTTTGTTTGGAGGGTCAATATAGTTTTTACATGATATAATTAAATTGTTGAGTTAATATCAGGAGATTATGATGGAGATTGATCAAAATAGTTTGCCTTTTTACAATTCGTAGCCTGCCCCTAAGGGCAGGTTTTTTGGTGTCTTAAGGAAACTATTTAACAGAATTTTTGATTAAAAGTTTCATTTTAAGAGAGAAATCTCTAATTTCATAATCGATAAGCAAACGCTTGCATTCCTTTTTTTATTAGATTATAATAGGTTGGTATAAAGCCTTCTGTAATAATATTGAAAAAGTATAGAAAGTAAGGATTTAGAATATTTGTAGTCAAAAATACAATGTTGCTTCTTACGATAGGGAGATAGATATGGCAATGATAGAAGTGCAACATCTTCAGAAAAATTTTGTGAAGACAGTCAAGGAGCCGGGGTTAAAGGGAGCCTTGCGCTCCTTTATTCATCCTGAAAAGCAGACCTTTGAAGCGGTCAAGGATTTAACTTTTGAAGTTCCAAAAGGGCAGATTTTAGGATTTATCGGGGCAAATGGTGCTGGGAAGTCAACCACCATCAAAATGCTGACAGGAATTTTGAAGCCCACATCTGGCTTTTGTCGGATTAACGGCAAGATTCCCCAGGATAATCGCCAAGATTATGTCAAGGATATTGGAGTCGTTTTCGGACAACGCACCCAGCTATGGTGGGATTTGGCTCTGCAAGAGACCTACACGGTCTTGAAAGAGATCTATGATGTATCGGACTCGCTTTTCCATAAGCGCATGGACTTTTTGAATGAAGTTTTGGATTTGAAGGAATTTATCAAGGATCCTGTGCGGACTCTTTCACTAGGTCAACGGATGCGGGCGGATATTGCGGCTTCCTTGCTTCACAATCCCAAAGTTCTCTTTTTAGATGAGCCGACTATTGGTTTGGATGTGTCGGTCAAGGACAACATTCGTCGGGCCATTACTCAGATTAATCAGGAGGAAGAGACAACTATTCTCTTGACTACTCATGATTTGAGTGATATTGAGCAACTCTGTGATCGGATTTTTATGATTGATAAGGGGCAAGAGATTTTTGATGGAACGGTTAGCCAGCTCAAGGAGACCTTTGGAAAGATGAAGACTCTCTCCTTTGACCTGACGCCAGGTCAAAATCATCTAGTCTCTCATTATGAGGGCTTGCCTGATATGTCCATTGATAGACAAGGAAATACTCTCAATATTGAATTCGATAGTTCCCGCTACCAGTCGGCTGATATTATCAAGCAAACCTTATCTGATTTTGAAGTTCGTGATTTGAAGATGGTAGATACAGATATTGAAGATATTATCCGTCGCTTCTATCGAAAGGAGCTCTAAGATGGTCAAATTGTGGAGACGTTATAAACCCTTTATCAATGCAGGGATTCAGGAGTTGATTAGCTATCGAGTCAACTTTATTCTCTATCGGATTGGTGATGTCATGGGGGCTTTTGTGGCCTTTTATCTCTGGAAGGCTGTCTTTGACTCCTCCCAGGAGCCTTTGATTCAGGGCTTCAGTATGGCAGATATCACTCTCTACATCATCATGAGTTTTGTGACCAATCTTTTGACCAGGTCTGACAGCTCCTTTATGATTGGGGAGGAGGTCAAGGATGGCTCCATTATCATGCGCTTGCTGAGACCAGTGCATTTTGCGGCTTCTTACCTCTTTACAGAGCTTGGATCCAAGTGGTTGATTTTTATCAGCGTTGGACTGCCATTTTTAAGTGTCATTGTCTTGATGAAAATCTTATCAGGACAAGGCATTGTAGAAGTACTGGGATTAACCATCCTTTATCTCTTTAGCTTAACCCTAGCCTACCTAATCAACTTTTTCTTTAATATCTGCTTTGGATTTTCAGCCTTTGTGTTTAAAAATCTATGGGGTTCTAATCTACTTAAGACTTCCATAGTGGCCTTTATGTCAGGGAGTCTGATTCCCTTGGCTTTCTTTCCCAAGGTTGTTTCAGATATTCTGTCCTTCTTGCCATTTTCATCCTTGATTTATACTCCGGTTATGATCATTGTTGGGAAATACGATGCCAGTCAGATTCTTCAAGCGCTTTTGCTCCAGTTCTTCTGGCTCTTAGTGATGCTAGGCTTGTCTCAGTTGATTTGGAAACGAGTCCAGTCCTTCATCACCATTCAAGGAGGTTAGTATGAAAAAATATCAACGCATGCATCTGATTTTTATCAGACAATACATCAAGCAAATCATGGAATACAAGGTCGATTTTGTGGTTGGTGTGCTAGGAGTTTTTCTGACCCAAGGCTTGAACCTCTTGTTTCTCAATGTCATCTTTCAACACATCCCCTCGCTGGAAGGCTGGACTTTTCAAGAAATTGCCTTTATCTATGGTTTTTCCTTAATTCCAAAGGGATTGGACCACCTCTTTTTTGACAATCTCTGGGCTTTAGGTCAACGCTTAGTCCGAAAAGGGGAGTTTGACAAGTATCTGACTCGTCCTATCAATCCTCTCTTCCACATACTCGTTGAGACCTTTCAGATTGATGCCTTGGGTGAACTTTTGGTCGGTGGAATTTTACTAGCGACAACGGCGACTAGCATTGCTTGGACTCTACCGAAATTCCTGATTTTTCTAGTTTGCATTCCTTTTGCAACCTTGATTTATACTTCTTTGAAAATCGCGACAGCCAGTATCGCTTTTTGGACCAAGCAGTCAGGCGCCATGATTTACATTTTCTATATGTTTAATGATTTTGCCAAGTACCCGATTTCCATTTACAATTCGCTCCTTCGTTGGTTAATTAGCTTTATTGTACCTTTCGCCTTTACGGCCTACTATCCTGCCAGCTATTTCTTGCAGGACAAGGATGTCTTCTTTAATATCGGTGGTTTGATTCTGATTTCTATTATCTTCTTTTGCATCTCTCTGAAACTCTGGGATAGGGGATTAGACGCATACGAAAGTGCAGGTTCGTAAGAGCTAAAGTAAGACTAAAATCAAGAAAGGAACTTATGATGCTTGTTATTAAAGAAGTTAAGGATGAAGAGCAAAAAATGGCAGTTGTCGCTGAGGTTTTAAAAAATTAGAGATTTTTCCTCAACTATGGGATCTTAAAAATCCTTGTCAGATTTTGATTAAAAAGATCAACTAAAAGTGCTTGACATCCGCTATCAGAGTGCTATACTGAGAAGGTAATCGCCGAATTAGCTCAGTTGGTAGAGCAACGCACTCGTAACGCGTAGGTCACAGGTTCGATCCCTGCATTCGGCATCAAACCACACAAGAAAAAGCCTATTGTGACGGGCTTTTTTTGATGTTGAATCACTTTATGTACCAAAATTTGTACCAAATGATTATAAAAATTTTCAAACTCATCTTTGCTTTTCTCAATCGTCATGGACTGGAATGGTTTCATGAAGTATAGGATCTATATAAAAAAACATTTATTCCGTCTAGCTCATGGATGTTCATGTAACCAGATAGTCCGATAATTTGACCGCTTATCCAAATTTCCTTGTCACCCTTGCTTTTGTTTGTTATAGTAGGATTATCAAAAGAAGCTAGTCTTCTGATAACATTATAAAAAGAGGTAGTATCATGAAAAAATTAATTGGTTTTGGATTTATCCTTGCAGCTATTGCCGTCATCACCTTTAGTATGATTGGATATCCGAAAATAGATGCCAATCTTTGGCCCTTGGTTCCAGTTGTCTTGTTTGCTTTCTTTACTCTTGAAAATGCACTTAAGAAAGACTACAAGTCCAGCTTGATTTGTGCCGTCATTGGCTTCATCATTGCCAATGCTATCTATGATCTTCTTCCGATTTCAAATGGGGTCGTGATTACTGCGGGTGTCTTGGTTTGTCTTGGTCTCGGTTTTCTCTTTCCAGACGCACCAAAAGAAAAATAATGCTTCTAATTTTATTCGCTTCAGGGGCTTGGTATGAAGAGATTTCTTCATACCAAGTCCTTTTTAGCTGTCTGAAAGAACCACTTAGGGGCTGAAAAGAACCACTTACCGAAAAGGTCTTGTAAGATTTTGAACACCTGTTATAATGTTACTAACAAAGGTTAAGAAAGGAGTCCTATGAAAGTTCGTATCGAATTAGATCCGCAGATGGATGAGCCAGAAATGATCATTCGGGCTCCTCGATTGACGGAGGATGTCGCCCGCTTGCAACAGTTGATCTTGGAGCAAAAAATGACGCCCTTGACCTTTTACAAGGATCGAAGCGAGTACTTTGTAGATGTGTCAGAAATTCTCTTCTTTGAGACAGATGGTGAAAAGATCTATGGGCATACCAAAGAAGAAGCTTACGAGGTCCGTCAAAAACTCTACGAATTGGAAGAGATCTTGCCGATTGCTTTCTGTCGCATCTCCAAGTCGACCATCGTCAATACCAAGCAGATTTATTCCATCGAAAAATCTTTTTCGGGAACCAGTACAGTAAACTTTTATCAAACCCATAAGCAGGTACACGTGTCCCGACACTATTATCAACTCTTAAAAGAACGGTTAAAGGAAATGAGGTAACAAAATGAAAAATAAATTAATTGGGATTTTCTTAATCCTCCTAGCAGCTCTGGTGCTTTTGCAAGGCTATTTTGTAAAATGGGAAATCAGTATTTGGGCGCTGGCTTGGGTTGTCTTGCTCGCAGTCCTTTCCCTCTCTAGTTTCTTGAAGCGCCACTTTGGTTGGGGCTTCCTATATGGGATTTTGGCCCTCTTCTCCCTTAACGGCCAATACCATTTTCTTCCAGTATCCAATTCGGTGGTCATCTTTTCTTCTATTTTAGCGGTGATCGGTCTCAATATTCTCTTCAAGCCTTCCAAAAAAGCAAAAGCAACTTGGAACTCCTACTCAGCAGGAACATCTTCCCAAACTGCTGGCAATGACATCGATGTTTCCTTCTCTACAGTGACCAAGTATTTGAATGATCAGAATTTTACGGGTGGGAGTGCGGATGTGAGCTTGGGAGAAGCTTCTATCTATTTTGACAATTGCCGGATCGAAGGGCCGTCAGCCCAGTTTGCGGTGGATGTCTCCCTTGGAAGTTTGAGTCTCTATGTCCCGAGTGACTGGCGGGTTCATGTCAATGTAGAAAGTTCTCTGTCAGCTATCCAACACCAGGAAAATCCTAGCAATTTAACCAGCAAAGACTTTTACATCGTCGGAGAGGTCTCACTGGGGAATCTAGAAATCATCTATGTAGGTGAGAATAACTTTTCATAAGTCGATCTAAGAAAAACTTATTCAAAGGTCTTGCCAAGAGAAAGTTTTTTTGGTAATATAGTACGGTATGTGGTGCTAGCACATCCGTAATATTAGATCTAATAGGAGGCAAAACAGAATGGCTAAAGTATGTTATTTTACTGGTCGTAAGACTGTATCAGGAAACAACCGTTCACACGCGATGAACCAAACCAAACGTGCCGTAAAACCAAACCTTCAAAAAGTAACTGTCCTTATCGATGGTAAACCTAAAAAAGTTTGGGCTTCAGCTCGTGCATTGAAATCTGGTAAAGTAGAACGCGTTTAATCAGAAATCAGGATCTCTTGGAGGTCCTTTTCTTTTGTCTCCATTTCCTTATTTATGGACATTTGTATCAACCGATAGGAGAAAGGATTCTCCCTTTTACACTCGAGCTCTTTTATGGTAAAATAGAATATAAAATACTTTTGAGGTAGAAATTATGACAGTAAAAATCAATACAAAAGATGGTCAGATTGAATTGACCGATGATGTCATCGCAACTGTTGTAGGCGGTGCTGCCACTGAAATTTTTGGAGTGGTTGGAATGGCCAGCAAAAACGCGATTAAAGATAATTTCCAAGCTCTCTTAGGTAAGGAAAACTACTCTAAGGGTGTGGTTGTAAAAACGACCGAAGCAGGAAGTATCGCGGTTGATGTTTACACTGTTTTGAGCTATGGTACAAAGATTAGCGAAGTCTCAAAAAATATTCAAGAACGTGTCAAGTTTAGTTTAGAAAACCAGCTTGGAATCACAACGGATACAGTAAACGTCTATATCCAAAACATTAAAATTGTGGGAGAATAATCGTGTCAAAAATTACAACTAGTTTATTTCAAGAAATGGTCCAAGCAGGGGCTACTCGCTTAAATAAACAAGCCGAGTATGTCAATTCGTTGAACGTTTTTCCTGTGCCAGATGGTGATACTGGAACCAATATGGGAATGACCATTGAAAATGGTGCAAAAGAAGTAGCCGATCGCTCTGCTTCAACTGTTGGTGAAGCAGCAAATATCTTTGCTAAGGGTCTTTTGATGGGAGCGCGTGGAAACTCAGGAGTGATTACCTCACAGTTGTTCCGCGGATTTTCTCAAAGTGTCAAAGATAAGGATGAATTGGATGGTGCAGCTCTTGCGGCAGCCTTCCAAGCAGGGGTTGAAGTAGCCTATAAAGCGGTTATGAAGCCTGTCGAAGGAACGATTTTGACTGTTTCTCGTGGTGCTGCTATTGGTGCCAAGAAAAAGGCAGAATCAACCAATGATGCGGTTGAAGTCATGCGTGCAGCCCTTGAAGGAGCTAAAACAGCCCTTGCCAAAACACCAGATATGCTTCCAGTATTGAAGGAAGTCGGTGTGGTGGACTCTGGTGGTCAAGGTTTGGTCTTCATCTATGAAGGATTCCTATCAGCTTTGACAGGAGAATTCATTGCTTCTGAAGAATTTGTGGCTACTCCAGCAACCATGTCAGAAATGATCAACGCAGAGCACCACAAGTCCGTAGCGGGCCATGTGGCAACCGAAGATATCACCTTTGGTTACTGTACAGAGATCATGGTCGCTTTGAAACAAGGTCCAACCTATGTCAAAGACTTTGACTACGACGAATTCCGTAACTATTTGAACAATCTTGGGGATTCTCTATTAGTCGTCAACGATGACGAAATCGTCAAGGTCCACGTCCATACTGAAGATCCGGGTCTTGTCATGCAAGAAGGATTGAAATATGGTAGCTTGGTCAAAGTAAAAGTGGACAACATGCGCAACCAGCACGAAGCACAAGTTGAAAAAGAAGAACGTCAAGCGAAACCAGCTGAAGCAAAAGAATATGCGATTATTGCAGTCGTTGCGGGTGATGGTTTAGCGGATATCTTCAAAGCGCAAGGAGTGGATTACATCATCTCTGGTGGTCAAACTATGAACCCTTCAACAGAAGACTTTGTCAAAGCTGTTGAAGAGTTGAATGCACGCAACATCATTATCTTGCCAAACAACAAGAACATCTTGATGGCGGCTCAATCTGCAGCAGAAGTCATTGAACAACCTGCAGCAGTTGTTGAGACGAAGACCATCCCTCAAGGATTGACCAGTCTTCTTGCCTTTGATGAGAGCAAGTCGATCGAAGAAAACTACGAACGCATGAGCGCTTCATTGGAAGATGTTGTGTCTGGTAGTGTGACGACAGCTGTTCGTGATACCACTATTGATGGTCTTGAAATCCATGAAAACGACAATCTTGGAATGGTTGATGGTAAGATCGTCGTTTCCAATCCAGATATGATGGAAACCTTGACAGCAACCTTTGACAAGATGTTGGACGAAGATAGTGAAATTGTCACGATTTATATCGGTGAAGATGGTAAAGAAGAAGTAGCTAATGACTTGGCTCAAAACTTGATGGCTAAATATGAAGACGTCGAAGTCGAAATTCATCAAGGAAATCAACCAGTTTACCCATATTTGTTTAGCGTTGAATAATCAAAAAATTTCAAAAATAGCAGGAAAAAGAGCCAAAAAATGATTTTTTGGCCCTTTTTTGATAAAAAAAAGCTTTATGAAAGCGATTAGATAGGTGTTTTTAGACAATTTTTATTTGATATGTTATACTTTAGAAAAATAGAAATAGGAGAAAAAAGCAAATGAAAAAGGTAATCTGCTTTTTAGGAGCTTTGCTTTTGGTGATGACGGGGTGTGCTACTAAGTCCCAGTCCACAGAAACATCAAAAAGCTCAACCACTACTTCGATAGAAAAAAGTGAAACTGTTACCAGTGAGGCAAAGGAAGAAACCAAGGTTCTCACTGCAGAAATCAATGGCAATCAACATCGCTACACCATCACGACAAAAGGTGATAAGGTTCAGAAATTAAAGTTAGATGTTTTATCGGCCCTACCAGAAAAAATCGCCACTAATTCAGCTAATCTAAGTCCTGAAGAAATGACAAAAATTATCAATGAAGGTTTGCAGTCAGATTCAGAATACAAGGCTCTGAAAGACACAGCTGGCTTCAGTATCGAATATAAGGTCACTCCAGAGAAAAAATTAGCCTCAACAGTCTCTGTTGATATGGAAACCATTGATTGGGACAAGGTTAAAGATCTATCTTACTTTAAAGATCTTGGTATCGGTGACCTGAAAGACATCAAGGCATCGACCGTTTTCACAGGATTAAAACTCCATGGTTTCAAAGAAGAAACCCCAGCACCATAGGTTCGGACTCTTGTCCGGCCTTTTTTTATTTTCCATGACATTTGTCATGTCAGCCAGTGACAAAATCATCTAGTGGCCTGTTATTCCTTTCGCTATAATAAAGTCAGAAAGTAAGAGGTAAGGAAAAATGAAACAATGGTTCTATAAAGTGTTTACGTTAACAGTGGTTGGGATGGTCGTCTATTTGATCTTTTCAAAGGATGATAGTCTCTATTACCATTTCCCTTGGGAATTATTTGCTGGGATTGGCATCATGAGCTGGGCGGTCCAAGAAGGTCTAAAAATGGTCAAGGCTGTTAAAAAGGAGATGGAGCAATGAAAAAGAAATTTGAAATTGGATTGGTAGCTGTTTTGTGTTTGCTCCTTTGGGCAACTGAGATAATGACGGGCTGGTTTTCTGCCCATTTTCCTAGCTGGTTTTTCCAAACGGTTTGGGGAGTGACCTTGGTCGTCTATGTCATCATTCCAGCTGGCCAAATCTGGTTGAAAGGAGAGTCTCATGAGTGTCATTAGAGTAGAGAACTTGAACAAAAGTATCAAAGGAAAGGTGATCCTAGAAGATCTTTCTTTCACAGTCGAGAGAGGGGATTGTCTGGCTTTGATTGGGCCAAACGGAGCTGGGAAAACAACCTTGATGGATTGCCTCCTAGGAGATAGGAAGGCGACTTCTGGAACTATTGAAGTAGAGGGAAAAGCTCCTGGCCATCCTCAACTAAAGGCTAGTGTCTCGTATCTCCCTCAAGAGAATGCCATCGTACAAAAGCTAACCGTGCAGGAACTGATCAGTTTCTTTCGCTCGATTTATCCCAACCCTTTAACGGTCAAGGCCATCGATGATTTATTGCGTTTTACTCCAGAACAAAAGAAGCAATTAGCCAGTAAGCTGTCTGGTGGGCAAAAGCGTCTTTTATCCTTTGTGTTGACTTTGATTGGTCGTCCCAGTTTGCTTTTCTTGGATGAGCCAACGGCTGCCATGGATACGTCCACTCGCCAACGCTTTTGGGAGATTGTCGGGCATTTAAAGGACCAAGGTGTGACTATTGTCTATTCTTCCCATTACATCGAGGAAGTAGAGCATACAGCTGATCGGATCATAGTCTTACACCAGGGCCATTTGCTTCGGGATACGACACCTCTCGCTATGAGAAGCGAAGAGGTAGAAAAACATTTCACCCTGCCACTACGCTACCAAGGTCTAGTGGCCGAGATGGAAGGGATTGGTCAAGTGACGGTCAAACCCGATGCCCTTCAGGTTGTGACAAGCGATGCCAATCGTTTGTGGAGGCGATTGCAGGAAGAAGGGTGTTCGATCCAAGAGATCGAGGTGACCAATCGAAGTTTATTGGATTCTATTTTTGAAAATACAAAGGAAGTAGGTAGAGAAGATGAAACGCATGAAAGCTCTCGGCGTGGTTGAGTGGCATTTGACTAGACGCCAAGCCATTTATTACTTGTTATCAATTGGGATGCCCACGGCCTTTTATCTCTTCTTTTCAGGGATGTACCAGGACACACCAGGGGCACCCACTCACTTTATGAGGGATTATCTCCTTTCTATGACGGCATTTTCTATGATGTCTACGGCTATCTTTTCTTTTCCAACAGTTCTTGAAACCGATCGACTCAACAATTGGCAAAAAGTCTTGCGCCATACCCCGGTATCTATGGTAGAATATTATCTAATAAAGGTTGCGGGTCTCTTTGTAGACTTTCTCCTATCCATTGGGGTCGTCTTTACCGTGGGTCATGTGGTGCGGCATGTGAACATGTCTCTACAGGATTGGGTCTTAGCGGCCTTCCTTCTCATCCTAGGAAGTCTAGCTTTTGTAGCTATCGGTCTGGTCTTGACCTTGCTTCCTTCCAGTCAATTGATGTCGGTTGCGGGCAATCTCCTCTATATGGGACTGGCTGTCATGGGTGGCCTATGGATGCCGATTAGTGTCTTTCCAGAATGGATGCAAGCTATTGGCAAATGCCTTCCAACCTATCAATTGATGGAACTGATCAAGAACTTTTTAAATAAGGGGCAGGTCAATGGCTTTGCTAGTCTCTATTTAATCTTGTTTACCTTGGTCTTGTTTACCCTTGTCATCGTCTATCGTCGTCATTCTGAGGTTCGTTCATGATTGAAAAACTCAAGCGTATTCATTATATGTTTTACGCTAGCCTAGTCTTTATGGGATTCCCATTTATCTCTATTTTATTGGGTGAGGTTCCCTACTGGCACTTCTTTTTAGCCCTCTTGTTTATTGCTTCCTATCTAGGAATCTTGATTACTGAAAACAAGAAGCTGATCTGGATTTGTTGGCTGTACCTCCTAGCCTATGTAGCAGGAAATACTCTTTTTATTAACGCCAACTATTTTTGGTTTTATTTCTTCATCAGTAACCTGTTAGTCTATCACTTTGAGATTAGCGATTTTCGCTCTCTTTATCTTTGGACAGTTTTTCTATCGCAATTCCTACTTTTTGGAGTTATCTTTTTCAAACAGAATGCGATGGAGTATGAATGGGTATTTTTAATCATCATTTTCTTCTTTACCCATGCCATGACTTACGGCATGGTTCGGATTCGGATGATGGAAGAGTTGAAAGCTGACCATGCCAAGCAAAATGCCCAGATCAATCTTTTGCTGGCAGAAAACGAGCGCCATCGGATTGGACGTGATCTGCATGACAGTCTAGGACACACCTTTGCCATGCTCAGTGTCAAGGCGGACCTAGCTGATCAATTCTTAGCATTGGGTCAGGTTGAGAAGGCGCAGGAGCAGGTGCAAGAGATTCAAGCTATCAGTCAAGAGTCCATGCACCAAGTCCGAGAGATTGTGGAGAACTTGAAGCAACGAACCCTGACAAGAGAGCTAGAAACTGTCCAGCAAATGCTAGAAGTGGCGCAAGTCAAAGTGGAGATTCAGAATGAGCTCGATACAGCTAGCATCTCGCCGATCCTAGAGTCTGCTCTGGCCATGGTGTCTCTGGAATTAGCCACTAATATGATCAAACATGCCAAAGCGACGCAGGCCTTTCTCTCTTATTGCTCCACCGAGACAGGTGTAGAAATGGTTGCAGAAGACAATGGCATCGGCTTTAGTAAAGTTTCCGATAAGGATCTGCACTCGATCCGCGAACGGATTGCCTTATTGGGAGGAGAGTTAGAGATCAGTCGTCGTCACAAGCCAACCCGCATAGAAATACGGATCCCCTATCAAGAAAGGAAATAAGATGCGCTTATTAGTTGCTGAAGACCAAAGTATGTTACGCGATGCCCTCTGTCAGCTCTTGCTTTTGCAAGAGGATGTAGAAGAAGTCTTGCAGGCTGGAGACGGGCAAGAAGCTGTTCGCTTACTCGAAACCCATCCAGTTGATATTGCTATTTTAGATATTGAGATGCCTATCAAAACAGGACTAGAAGTGTTGGAATGGGCCAAAAGTCAACAACCCCAGCTCAAGGTTGTCATCGTTACCACCTTTAAGAGACCGGGTTATTTTGAGCGGGCCCTCAAGACCGGAGTCGATGCCTATGTCTTAAAAGAACGCCGCATCACGGACTTGATGGGCACCCTGCATACCGTTTTGGCAGGTCAAAAAGAATATTCTCCTGAATTAATGGAGGGAATCTTGACCCATCCCAATCCTCTAAGTTCTCAGGAGCAAGCAGTACTAAAAGAAGTCGCCAAAGGAGCTTCCAACCAAGAAATTGCTGATCGTTTATTTCTCTCTAATGGGACCATCCGCAATTATATGTCAGCGATTCTGACCAAATTGGATGCAGAGAACCGGACCGAGGCAGCAAAGATTGCCCAAGAAAGGGGCTGGCTATAAGCAAGCAAAGTTTCTAGGATTCCTAGAGACTTTTTTGATTGGATTGTTCTTTTTTCAGGAAATATCTCATTATTCGGATTTGGATAGAAAATTCAGAAAATTTGTGATTTTTACTTGAAATATTTTCCAAAAATGATATGATAGTAGCATGCTCATTTGATAATCAAAGAAACAGAAAGGAGAGACATGGAGAAAATTACCTTAGAAACTGCAAAGACAGGTTCAGAGCTTGTGCTAGAAACGCTTCGAGATCTTGGGATTGATACCATTTTTGGGTACCCAGGTGGAGCGGTTTTGCCCCTTTACGATGCTATTTATAGTTTTAAAGGGATCAAACACATTCTTGGTCGACATGAACAAGGGTGTTTGCATGAAGCGGAAGGCTACGCCAAATCAACTGGAAAGTTGGGTGTCGCAGTCGTCACTAGTGGACCTGGGGCAACCAATGCCATTACAGGTATTGCTGACGCCATGAGTGATAGTGTCCCTCTTCTTGTATTTACTGGACAGGTTAACCGTTCCGGTATCGGGAAGGATGCCTTCCAAGAGGCAGATATTGTTGGGATTACCATGCCAATCACCAAGTACAATTACCAAGTACGAGAGACAGCAGATATTCCACGGATTATTACTGAAGCGGTCCATATTGCGACAACTGGTCGTCCAGGTCCTGTCG
The DNA here is from genome assembly GCF_021595565.1 of Streptococcus sp. GS001. Classification (NCBI taxonomy): domain Bacteria; kingdom Bacillati; phylum Bacillota; class Bacilli; order Lactobacillales; family Streptococcaceae; genus Streptococcus; species Streptococcus sp. GS001. The sequence goes on along the minus strand of NZ_JACSYJ010000003.1, from coordinate 29,364 downwards.
TCATTGACCTTCCAAAAGATGTCTCTGCCTTAGAAACAGATTATATATTCAACCCAGCAATCGATATTCCAAGTTACCAGCCGACCATTGAGCCAAATGAATTACAGATTAAGAAAATCTTGAAGCAATTGGGCAAGGCTAAGAAACCAGTCCTTTTGGCTGGGGGTGGCGTTAGCTATGCGGAAGCGGCAGAAGAATTGGTAGCCCTAGCAGAACGCTACCAGATCCCTGTAGTGACTAGCCTTTTAGGTCAGGGAACGATTGCGACAAACCATCCTCTCTTCCTTGGAATGGGTGGGATGCACGGTTCCTTTGCGGCCAACATTGCCATGACCGAAGCGGATTTCATGATCAGTATTGGCTGTCGTTTCGATGACCGTCTGACAGGAAATCCAAAGACCTTTGCGAAGAATGCCAAAGTCGCTCATATTGATATTGACCCAGCAGAAATTGGTAAAATCATTGCAGTCGATATTCCCGTTGTTGGCGATGCGAAGAAAGCTCTACAACAGTTGTTGGCAGAGACAGTCGTTCACAACAATACGGAGAAATGGATAGAGAAGGTCACAAAAGATAAGAACCGGGTTCGTTCTTACGATAAGAAAGAACGCGTGGTCCAACCCCAAGCAGTTATTGAACGCGTGGGTGAGTTGACCAAGGGGGATGCCATCGTCGTGACAGACGTTGGCCAACACCAAATGTGGGCAGCTCAGTACTACCCATATCAAAACGAACGCCAATTAGTGACTTCTGGTGGTTTAGGGACTATGGGATTCGGTGTACCAGCTGCAATTGGTGCTAAGATTGCCAATCCAGACAAAGAAGTCGTGCTCTTTGTCGGAGATGGTGGCTTCCAGATGACCAACCAAGAATTGGCAATCTTGAATGTTTACAAGATTCCGATCAAGGTCATCATGCTCAATAACCATTCACTTGGGATGGTTCGGCAGTGGCAAGAAGCCTTCTATGATGGACGAACATCAGAGTCCGTCTTTGAAACCTTGCCAGACTTCCAATTGATGGCGCAAGCCTATGGGATTAAGAACTACAAATTTGACAATCCCGAAACCCTTGAGAAGGATTTGGAAGTCATTACCGAAGATGTACCAATGTTCATCGAGATTGACATTTCTCGGAAAGAACACGTTCTACCAATGGTACCAGCTGGTAAGAGCAATCATGAGATGTTGGGGGTGAAGTTTAATGCGTAGAATGTTAACAGCCAAACTTCAAAACCGGTCTGGGGTTCTCAACCGCTTTACCGGTGTCTTGTCTAGACGACAAGTCAACATTGAGAGCATCTCAGTGGGAGCAACAGAAAATCCGAATGTATCGCGGATTACCATCATCATTGATGTTGCATCTCATGATGAAGTCGAACAAATCATCAAGCAACTCAATCGCCAGGTCGATGTGATTCGCGTCCGAGACATTACAGATAAACCTCACCTCGAGCGTGAAGTGATTCTGATCAAGGTCTCTGCACCAGCAGAGAAACGGGCAGAATTGCTGGCTATTATCCAGCCCTTCCGCGCGACTGTGGTAGACGTGGCTCCAAGTTCCATCACCGTGCAGATGACAGGAAATGCAGAGAAGAACGAAGCTCTCTTGCGTGTCATTCGTCCTTATGGGATTAAAAATGTCGCACGGACGGGTGCAACTGGCTTTACCCGCGATTAAAATCCAACCTAAATTTGTTAAAATAGCCTAATAGGCAATAAAAATAGAAAAGAGAGAAAAAACTATGGCAGTTCAAATGGAATACGAAAAAGATGTAAAAGTAGCAGCACTTGACGGTAAAAAAATCGCCGTTATCGGTTATGGATCACAGGGTCATGCCCACGCGCAAAACTTGCGTGACTCAGGTCATGATGTGATCATCGGTGTACGTCCAGGTAAATCTTTTGATAAAGCAAAAGAAGATGGCTTTGATACTTACACAGTAGCAGAAGCAACTAAATTGGCTGACGTTATCATGATCTTGGCTCCAGACGAAATCCAACAAGAATTGTACGAAGCAGAAATTGCTCCAAACTTGGAAGCTGGTAATGCTGTTGGATTTGCACATGGTTTCAACATCCATTTCGAATTCATCAAAGTTCCTGCAGATGTAGATGTCTTCATGTGTGCGCCTAAAGGACCTGGTCATTTGGTACGTCGTACGTATGAAGAAGGATTTGGTGTTCCTGCACTTTACGCTGTCTACCAAGATGCTACAGGAAATGCTAAAGATATCGCCATGGACTGGTGTAAAGGTGTTGGTTCAGCACGCGTTGGTCTTTTGGAAACAACTTATAAAGAAGAAACTGAAGAAGATTTGTTTGGTGAACAAGCCGTTCTCTGTGGTGGTTTGACTGCCCTTATCGAAGCTGGTTTTGAAGTCTTGACGGAAGCTGGATACGCTCCAGAATTGGCTTACTTTGAAGTACTTCACGAAATGAAACTCATCGTTGACTTGATCTACGAAGGTGGATTCAAGAAAATGCGTCAATCAATCTCTAACACTGCTGAATACGGTGACTACGTGTCAGGTCCACGTGTGATCACTGAACAAGTGAAAGAAAACATGAAAGCCGTTCTTGCGGATATCCAAAATGGTAAATTCGCCAACGACTTTGTGAACGACTACAAAGCTGGTCGTCCAAAATTGACTGCTTACCGTGAACAAGCGGCTAACCTTGAAATCGAAAAAGTTGGTGCTGAATTGCGTAAAGCAATGCCATTCGTTGGAAAAAATGACGACGACGCCTTTAAAATCTATAACTAATGAGGTGATGGTGAAGTTGGGAGAAATCCCAACTTCTTTTTCATCAATAGCAGAGATGGATTGGAAGGTATTTTCAACCATTTAGCAGAATCTGTATGAAGAGACGTGCCATATCGAACATTTTGGGTGATTTTTCTGAAAATTTGGAAAACACGCTGAAATTTTTGCAGTCTTTTGATATAATTAGATGAAATAAGGAGAAGAAGAGGAAGACCATGATAACATCGAAAGATATCATAAAAGCCCACAAGGTCTTAAAGGGTGTGGTTGTTGAGACTCCCTTAGATTATGATCATTATTTATCTGAAAAGTATGGAGCAAAAATCTATTTAAAGAAGGAAAATGCGCAACGGGTTCGTTCCTTTAAGATTCGTGGAGCCTACTACGCGATTTCTCAGTTACATGCGAAAGAGAGAGAACGAGGAGTGGTCTGTGCCTCAGCGGGCAACCACGCTCAAGGAGTTGCCTACACCTGCCGGGAGATGAAAATCCCAGCGACCATCTTTATGCCGATTACAACACCTCAGCAAAAAATTAGCCAGGTTCGTTTCTTCGGTGGAGAATATGTGACCATTAAATTAGTAGGAGATACTTTTGATGCTTCTTCTAAGGCGGCGCAGGAATATACTGAACTTAAAAACTGTACCTTCATTGATCCATTTGATGATGCCAATGTCCAAGCAGGTCAAGGAACTGTAGCCTATGAAATTTTAGAGGAAGCTAAAAAAGAATCCATCAACTTCGATGCAGTGTTAGTACCAGTTGGTGGAGGTGGCCTCATCGCCGGAGTATCTACCTATATCAAGGAACAAGCGCCGGAAATCGAGGTTATTGGAATTGAAGCAGATGGGGCTCGGTCGATGAAGGCAGCCTTTGAAGCTGGAGGCCCGGTAAAACTCAAACAGATTGATAAGTTTGCGGATGGGATTGCTGTTCAAAAGGTAGGGCAGTTGACTTATGAAGCAACGAAAAAAAATGTTGAGACCTTGATTGGCGTCAACGAGGGCTTGATCTCTGAGACCTTGATTGATCTTTATTCTAAGCAAGGCTTGGTTGCAGAACCAGCTGGAGCTGCCAGTGTTGCAGCCTTAGAAGTGTTGAGAGAGTATATCAAAGGGAAGACCATTTGCTGTGTGATTTCTGGGGGGAACAATGATATTAACCGGATGCCAGAGATGGAAGAGCGAGCTTTGATCTATGATGGTATCAAACACTACTTTATCGTCAACTTCCCGCAACGTCCAGGAGCTCTTCGAGAATTTGTAAATGATATCTTAGGACCAAATGACGATATCACGCGGTTTGAGTACATCAAACGAGCAAGTAAGGGGACTGGCCCAGTCTTGATTGGGGTTGCTTTGGCAGATAAGCATGACTATGCAGGTCTGATCAATCGGATTGAACAATTTGACCCTTCTTTCATTAACCTAAATGGAAATGAAACCCTCTATAACATGTTGGTATGATGGCTTCTTTAACAAAGAGTCACTTAAAAAAGTAATAAAATATAAAGGAGAATCAGGAAATGATTTGGATTTTTCTATTGGCTATTCTAGTAGTTGGAGCTACTGTATTCATTAGCTCACTCTATGTGGTGAAACAACAATCTGTTGCAATTATTGAGCGTTTTGGACGCTATCAAAAGATCAGCAATAGTGGGATTCATGTCCGTGCACCATTTGGTATCGATAAAATTGCTGCGCGTGTGCAATTGCGTCTCTTGCAAAGCGAGATTGTGGTCGAAACTAAGACACAAGATAACGTATTCGTTACTATGAATGTCGCGACACAATACCGTGTAAATGAAAACAATGTAACGGATGCTTACTACAAATTGATGCGTCCAGAAGCTCAGATCAAATCTTACATCGAAGATGCTCTGCGCTCATCTGTTCCAAAGTTGACCTTGGATGAATTGTTTGAGAAAAAGGATGAAATCGCCCTTGAGGTTCAAAAACAAGTAGCTGAAGAAATGTCAACCTACGGGTATATCATTGTAAAAACCTTGATTACCAAGGTTGAACCAGATGCTGAAGTCAAGCAGTCAATGAATGAGATCAACGCTGCTCAACGGAAACGTGTGGCTGCCCAAGAATTGGCTGAAGCGGATAAGATTAAAATTGTTACTGCAGCCGAAGCGGAAGCTGAAAAAGATCGCCTTCACGGGGTCGGGATTGCAGAGCAACGGAAGGCCATTGTAGATGGTTTAGCAGATTCTATCAAGGAATTGAAAGACACCAATGTGAATTTGACAGAAGAACAGATTATGTCGATTCTTTTGACCAACCAATATTTGGATACTTTGAATAACTTTGCAGAAAAACAAGGAACCAATACCCTCTTCTTACCAGCTAATCCTGATGGCGTAGAGAGCATTCGCACCCAAATCCTCTCAGCTTTAAAAGCTAAATAACAAAATATCTGACTTTTTTAAAATTGTTCGTATTTTCAGCTATTATGGTTGACAAAATATGCAAAAAATTTTATATTAGTATTGGAAATAATAATATAGGAGAAGAATCATGGCTAAATCGAACTTCGAAAAAGTGGAATCAGTTGTTGGTTGGGTACGTGATAAAAAGATCACTGGCTATCGTATCAGTAAAGAAACGAACGCCCGTGAAATGTCTATCATTGCACTTGCGCAAGGTCGTGCAAAAGTGAAAAACATTTCGTTTGAAACTGCGCTTGGCTTGATCGATTTTTATGATAAGAATCATCAAAAATTCGAAAATTAAACTTAGATATAAAAAAGAAGGGAAAAAGCTTCCCTTCTTTTTATATAGTATAAATCAGGATATCGTAGGAAAGTATCACTAGCTTACTTCATATCTATCAAAGGATTTCAACAAGTTTATGTGTGGAATCGTGCTTTCAATTGATGGTATTTAAAAACTCCCTCATCGGAAGGATTTCCAGTGAGGGAGTTTGTTTTAGTTTAAGAAACGTTGTAAGAATTCTTTCGTTCGTTCTTCTTTTGGATTGGTAAAGATTTCTTTCGGATCACCTTGTTCAGCGATGACCCCCTTGTCCATAAAGATAACACGACTTGAGACGTCTCGTGCAAATTCCATTTCGTGGGTGACCACGATCATGGTTAAGCCTTCTTTGGCTAAGTCTTGCATAATTTTAAGAACTTCTCCGACCATTTCAGGGTCCAGAGCAGAGGTTGGCTCATCGAAGAGAATAGCATCCGGATCCATAGAGAGGGCCCGAGCGATAGCGACCCGTTGTTTTTGTCCTCCTGAAAGTTGTTTTGGACGAGCAGCCCAATAAGGTTCTCCCATACCAACTTTCTCTAAATTCGCTTTAGCAATCTTCTCAGCCGTTTCTCTGTCCCGTTTTAGGACAGTTGTCTGAGCGACAATGGTGTTTTCTAAGACATTTAAGTTTTCAAATAGGTTGAAGCTTTGGAAAACCATGCCCAATTTTTCCCGATAGTGGGTGAGATCATAGTCAGGATCAAGAACGTTTTGCCCCCGGTAGAGGATTTCTCCATCAGTCGGTGTTTCTAAGAGATTGATGGAGCGAAGGAAGGTAGATTTCCCACTACCAGAGCTCCCAATGATAGAGATCACTTCGCCCTTCTCAACAGAAAGAGAGATGTCCTTCAAAACTTCGTTTTGACCGTAGGATTTTTTTAAGTGTTTGATTTCAAGTATTTTTTCTGCCATTATTTCACCTCTTTGACTTGCATTTGATTGGCACCTGTTGTATAGGTATCAGAATCTAAGCGACGTTCGATGTAACGTAGGATACGGGTGATAGTGAAAGTCAGGATAAAGTAAATAACTGCAATAATAGTAAAGGTTGGGAAGTATTGGTAGTTTTGAGTTGCGACCGTATTTCCTGTAAAGTAAAGTTCGACCACGGAGATAACATTCAAGACAGATGTGTCCTTGATGTTGATGACAAATTCATTCCCTGTCGCTGGCAAGATATTCCGAACGACCTGAGGAAGGACGACCTTGCGCATGGTTTGTCCATGGGTCATTCCTAGAGCAGTCGCTGCTTCAAACTGACCAGTATCCACTGCCAAGATTCCTCCACGAACAATCTCACTCATATAAGCCCCTGTATTGATCGAAACAATAAAGATGGCGGCCCAGGTACGATCCAAGGAAATATTGAAGGCTTGGGCCGAACCGTAGAAAATAACCATGGATTGAACGATCATCGGAGTTCCACGGAAGATCTCAATGTAGACATTGAGGAACCAACCAAAGAATGATTGCAAGGCAGCGACGGCCTTGTTCTTAGACATAGGCGCAGTCCGGAAGACACCGATTAACAAACCGATAATCAACCCAGCGATGGTTCCCGTCATGGAGATGAGGAGAGTCATACCAGTTCCGCGTAAGAACTGTGGGCCATTATCTTTCAAAATCTTCATCATTTGGCTGAAGAAAGTCTGCTCATCATCGCTAGCATCGCTGGAAGCTGGTTGCTTCTTGATCATATCATCCATGAGTTTGACTTGGTCTTCTGATGAAATATTAGCTAGTGCCGCATTGACTTGGTCAAGTCTAGCGTCACCCTTCTTCATCCCGATAGCGATGGTCGCATCTTCTTCCCCAACTTCAAATCCTTTTTTGAATTGGATCATCTTAAATTTTGAATTAGCGGACTCAGCTGTCAAGGCTTCTGGACGCTCAGAAACATAGGCATCGATAACACCAGATTCTAAAGCTTGGCGCATTTGAGCAAAGTCTCCCATTGCAGTTTCTTGTTTTGCACCCTTGAGTTGGGAGATGAGAGAGTAGAGATAGACCCCTTGTTGAGAGGTGACCTTTGCATCCTTAAAGTCATCTAAACTAGTGGCATTCGCATAGTTTCCATCTTTGCGGACCAGCATGACTGGCTCACTAGTATAGTAGCTATTAGAAAAAGCAACCTCTTTTTTGCGCTCAGCAGTAGGACTCATCCCGGCAATAATCATATCGATTTTCCCAGAAGTGAGGGCTGGAATTAGTCCGTTCCAAGATGTTTTTACGATCAGAGGTTTTTTACCTAGTCCCTCAGCAACCTTTTTGGCGATTTGAACATCGTAACCATTGGCATATTGGTTGGTGCCATCAATCTTTACGGCTCCATTTGAATCATCTTCTTGAGTCCAGTTGAAAGGAGCATACGCAGCCTCCATTCCAATCCGGAGATACTCATCTGCTTTGACAATATGGCTCATTCCCAGACACAAAAGTAGTCCGGTAAAGAGAGCATAAATTGTTTTTTTCATGTAGTCTCCTCTTCCTTTATAAATAGTATCATCTTATTGTACAGGAAATTGGTCTACTTTTCAAACCTGATAACCTTTTCATGAAAAAATGCTATAATAAACCAAAGGAGTATAGGGGAAATGAAAAAAATTCTGTATGTTCTATTGGCAGTGATGGCCTGTCTATTTGTAACAGGTCTTGTAAAAGCGGATGGTCCTTCCTATGAGGTTCAGTCTTATCGGGGGACTCTTACCTTGGAAACTTGGGACGATGCTACTTATGAGGAAGAATTGGTCTATCATTTTACAACTTCCTATAATGGCCAATATGTCACCTTGGGATCGGCGGGTAAAATGCCTCAAGGTTTTGAAATAATAACTCCTCCCCTGGTGGAAGTTGAAGGCAGAACCTTGTTACAAGAACCAGAAGTTCAAAATTTAGGCGATGGTTATCAGGTTAAGATTTACAATGGCGGAAGCGCAGGAGATACTGTTAAGGTGAAGGTTATCTGGCACTTAAAAAATCTGCTCTATGTTCATCGGGATATCTTGTTATTGAACTGGAAGCCGATCAGTGATGGGGATCAGGGGGTCAAAAAAGTAGAGTTACAGATTATCCCGAAATTTGCCACGGCTACCTCAAAATCGGAACTGAATATCCATACGGCTTATATGGGGGCTGAGGCAACTGTTCAGAAAGAAGAAGCAAACTATAAGGCTACTCTAGAGAATCTGAAACGAAAAGAAGGTGTTGAGATTTATGCTTACTGGCGGAAATCGGATATAGCTTCCTTTGGGGAATCCTATCGCGATACAGGTTTGATGGAGGAGTCCAACTATCATCGGACGGAAGCAGGAATTGTTCAAAAACGGACCTGGATTCGCCTATTTATGAAGGTCCTACTCCCAATCCTTATTCTGTTCATCCTTCTTCTTGCTATTTATTATCGTCATCGATTCATGCAATCTGTGACTTCTACCAGAGTTTTCCCAAAAAATAGCCGCTTGTATGAGATTCCAAATGACGTTGCGCCTCTACTAATGGCCTCGATTGTATACTCTACAGAGCTAGATGAGATTTCTCCAACCAAAAAACATGCTCGGGGCGCCTTTAAATTTGATCAGTTGGTGCAAGCAACCTTACTTGATTTGATTGATCGAAAAAATATCATCTGTGAGCAATACGACACTCATACAGTTTTAACCATTCAAAATGAAGATACATTGGATGAATTTGAGCGCGAATTTCTTAGACTAGCTTTCGGTTCTCAAAAATATTGTAGAACAGATGACTTGTTTTCAGATTATGAAATTTCGGATTCTCTCTATAAATATGCCTCTGAGAAAGAGCAAGATGCCATTCGCAAGCGAGGAAAACAAGCGCAAGATCGGATTGATGCAGCGATTTCTCGTGTCGCTCAGGCAGTTCAACAAAAGATCCAAACCTTTGCCCTTTCTCCTTACTACCGTCCTTTAGAGGTAGGGGAGGAACGTGCAGGCCGTATGTGTCTCTTCTTTGGATGGGCTGCGTGGAGCATTGCTTTGGTAGCCGGTCTAATTGCTTATTTCATCTTGAATTGGCTCTCTATCTTTTGTGTGATCTATGTGTTGGTAATGTGGATTCTTCCGGCATCCTTCCAAGGGAAGTTCACCCTCTATCGACGGGATGGAGTCCCAACGGACCTCGGTGCAGAACAGCGCTATTACTGGGATAGCTTCCGTAATATGTTGCGGGATATCGCTCATTTGGAAGAAGCAGAAGTTCAATCGCTGGTTTTATGGAATCGCTTATTAGTCTATGCTACTCTGTTTGGTTTTGCAGATCAAGTAAGTAAAGTGATGAAACTTCGTCAAATCCACTTGGATAACCCAAGTATGGATGCCTATGTCTACACTCCATTTCGTAGTAATCTGATCCATTCCAGCCATCTCTTATCTACTTATGGAACGACCGCGACAACTGCTAGTCATTTTACAGTGTCTTCAAGTGGTAGTTCTGGTGGTGGCTTCTCTGGTGGCGGTGGTGGCGGTGGCTTCGGTGCTTTTTAGAGTCGCACAAGTGCTAGCTAGCCACAGTTGTAGTTACAATTTTAGAAAAGTGAGGTAGGATCTACCTCACTTTTTTAGTCTATGCATCCTTGCAAGCGCATCTGGTTCTATGGCTAGAAATGTGTTATAATATAGCAAATGTAAGTTTAGGAGAAGAAGATGTTTATCATTGAAGTGATAAAAGCGATTCTTTTTGGAATCGTTGAAGGAGTCACCGAGTGGCTTCCAATCTCAAGTACAGGTCATTTGATTTTGATTCAAGACTTTATCCAGTTTAAGGATCAAAACTCTGCCTTTATGGAGATGTTTAATGTTGTTATTCAGCTTGGTGCTATTATGGCCGTCGTCGTGATTTACTTCGACAAGCTTTATCCCTTTAAGCCTGGAAAATCGAAAAAAGAGGTGAGACGGACTTGGCAATTGTGGGCCAAGGTTGCTGTGGCGACCCTGCCTTTGCTCTTTGTCTTTAAATTAGATGATTGGTTTGAAGCTCATTTTCATAACTCTTTTTCTGTAGCCATCATGCTGATCACCTATGGTTGGGCCTTTATTTACCTTGAAAAACGAGAGCAAGTAGAGCCAGAAGTGACGGAATTACACAAGTTGCCTTATAAGACTGCTCTCTATATTGGTTTGTTCCAAGTCTTGTCACTTTTCCCAGGAACCAGTCGGTCAGGTGCAACAATTGTAGGTGGTTTGGTCAATGGAGTTAGCCGCTCCGTTGTGACAGAATTTACCTTCTATCTGGGGATTCCTGCCATGTTTGGAGCTAGCCTATTAAAGGTCGCTAAGTTTGTCTTGGGAGGAAATGCTTTAAGCTTCAGCCAAGGAACAATCCTTTTGGTCGCTATGGCAGTTGCCTTCGGAGTCAGTATGGTAGCGATTCGCTTCTTGACAGATTATGTTAAAACTCATGACTTCACAGTTTTTGGAAAATATCGGATTGTTTTGGGAGCGATTTTGCTGGTCTATGCAGTAATTAAAATCTTTATCTAATCATGAGATAGGAGTGCTTCTTCTTTCTCTTCAAATGGCTATGTTTGAGGGGGGAGGAAGTGCTCTTTTGTTTAAGGTTTTTTCATATCTGAGGTGGGGGGTCATGTTTTGAAAAATATGTCCCTTTTTAGTATAATAGAAAGACTAACAGTATGAGGTGCAGTCATGAAGATGAAGCAAATCAGTGATTCAACCATAAAAATCACGATTCAATTAGAGGATTTAGAAGAACGAGGCATGGAAATGGCCGATTTTTTGGTGCCTCAAGAAAAAACAGAAGAATTTTTCTATACCATCTTAGATGAATTGGAAATGCCAGAAAGCTTCTTAGACAGTGGCATGTTAAGTTTCCGAGTGACTCCTAAGCCGGATAAGCTCGATGTGTTTGTGACCAAATCAAAAATTGATCAGCATTTAAATTTTGAAGATTTTTCCGACTTGCCTGATATGGAAGAATTGTCGCAAATGTCTCCAGACGAATTTATTAAGACCTTGGAAAAAACCATCTCTGAAAAGAGTAAGGGAGACGGCGATGCTATCCGTCATTTAGAAGCTGAGGAATTGGCTGATGAGAATCAGCTTTCAGAAGAAGATACGCCGAATCATCCAGTAGATACACGGTATATTTATTATATCCTCCAGTTTTCTCAGTTAGAAGAAGTGATTCGGTTTACAAAGACAGTTCATTATGCGGTCGAGACTTCGGAACTTTATAAAATGGACGGGCTATACTATTTAACCATCTTGATCGATTTGGAAGGGTGCCCGCAAGATTATCCAGGTTGGCTCTTGGCAACCATGCGTGAATATGCAGAAGACACAGATACTACTAGGGCTGTCCTCCAGGAACATGGTCATCTCTTGCTCGTCTCAGATGCTATTCACGAACTACAAAAGGTTAATTTGGTATGATTACTTTTCCATTACAATTTATCCTGGTCCTGATTGCAACTTTTTTGATCAGTTTGATTCTAACTCCCTTTGTGAGGTTATTGGCCTTTAAAATAGATGCCGTAGACTATCCAAATGCGCGTCGGATCAATAAAAAACCCATGCCCAGCGCTGGTGGTTTAGCCATTCTTCTTGCTTTTACCATTGCAACCGTGGTATTGCTACCGATGATTACCAAAGGCTATGTAGCCAAGACATCTTATCTGACCTATACTTTACCAGTTGTTGTTGGAGGATGGATCATTGGTCTGACTGGTTTAATCGATGATATAAAAGAATTGTCACCGCGGTTAAAGATGCTGGGGATTTTCCTAGGGGCCAGTGTGATCTGGTTCTTTACAGATTTTCGCTTAAATGATTTCAAGATCCCTTTTGGAGGGCCATTTCTTCATTTTGATCCCTGGTTGTCCTATATTTTAACAGTCATTTGGATCATTTCGATTACCAATGCAGTCAATTTGATTGATGGTTTGGATGGCCTGGTCAGTGGGGTTTCGATTATTTCCTTGGTGACGATGGGGATTGTTTCTCATTTCTTTCTCCCAGTGCCCAATCTCTTTCTGACTATGACGATTTTTGTATTAGTCATGGCCATTGCTGGTTTCTTCCCCTTTAATTATCATCCAGCGATTCTTTATTTAGGGGATACAGGAGCCCTCTTCATTGGTTTCATGATCGCTGTTTTGTCCTTGCAAGGTCTTAAGAATGCGACGGCAGTTGCGGTTGTTACGCCGATGATTATTTTGGGAGTCCCCATTACGGATACCTTTTTAGCGATTGTTCGTCGGACTCTCTCTGGTCAGAAGTTCTATGCACCAGACCGGAATCACTTGCACCATCGCCTGCTTTCTTTGGGCTTAACGCATCGTGGAACCGTCTTGGTCATCTATGGAATTTCGATGATTTTTGCTATGATTTCTCTTCTATTGAATATTTCGACTCGTATTGGTGGCGTTCTGCTTGTCATCGGTTTGGTATTAGGAGTTGAATTATTAGCAGAATTGATTGGAGTCCTAGGTCCTAACCATAGTCCGCTCCTAAATTGCTTACGCTATATAGGAAATTCTGCCTATCGAGAGGAAGTTCGACAAAATAGAAAAAACAAGACTAAATAAGAACGATTCTAAACACCAGAAAAGCCTTTTAGGCTTTTTTTTGTTATACTAGATAAGACAAAACTCTATAGCAGAAAGGAATACAAATGTCAGTATTAGAGATTAAAGATCTTCATGTAGAAATTGAAGGCAAGGAAATTTTAAAAGGCGTAAACTTGACCCTTAAAACAGGGGAAATTGCAGCCATCATGGGACCTAACGGGACAGGGAAATCAACCCTATCTGCAGCCATCATGGGGAATCCAAACTATGAAGTGACCAAAGGTGAAATTCTATTTGATGGAGTGAATATCCTTGAATTGGAAGTGGATGAACGTGCTCGCATGGGCCTTTTCTTGGCTATGCAATACCCATCAGAAATTCCAGGGATTACCAATGCTGAATTCCTTCGTGCAGCCATGAATGCTGGCAAAGAAGAGGACGAAAAAATTTCTGTTCGTGATTTTATCACAAAATTGGACCAGAAAATGGAACTCCTCAATATGAAGGAAGAAATGGCAGAACGCTATTTGAACGAAGGTTTCTCAGGTGGTGAGAAGAAACGCAATGAAATTCTGCAATTGTTGATGTTGGAACCGAAGTTTGCCCTCCTTGATGAGATTGACTCTGGTTTGGATATCGATGCCCTTAAAGTAGTTTCAAAAGGGGTCAATGAAATGCGTGGCGAAGGTTTTGGTGCCATGATTATTACCCACTACCAACGTCTTTTAAACTACATTACTCCTGATGTGGTTCACGTGATGATGGAAGGTCGTGTCGTCCTTTCAGGTGGTCCTGAACTTGCTGTGCGTTTGGAGCGTGAAGGATACGCGAAATTAGCAGAAGAGTTAGGTTACGACTACAAAGAAGAACTCTAATCTTGTGTCCAAAACTGAACAGGATCTTTGAGGAGGAGTAAATGACCAAAGAAAATATCAAACTTTTTTCAGAAATGCATGCAGAGCCTCAATGGTTGCAGGACTTGCGCCAGAAGGCTTTTGATAAAATTGATGATTTAGAACTACCCGTGATTGAACGCGTGAAATTTCATCGTTGGAATCTTGGCGATGGAACGATCACAGAAAGTGAGCCGCTCACTGCTGTGCCAGACTTCACGGCGATTGACAATCAATTAAAATTGGTTCAGCATGGGACTCATACAGTATTTGAACAGATTCCAGTTGACTTGGCCAACCAGGGAGTCATCTTTACAGACTTCCACTCAGCTCTAGAAGAAATTCCAGAACTTGTAGAAGAATTTTTCATGTCATCCGTTAAATATGATGATGACAAGTTGGCAGCCTACCACACGGCTTATTTCAATAGTGGAGCTGTTCTTTATATTCCAGATCATGTAGAAATCGCGGAGCCAATCGAGGGTGTCTTCTACCAGGATAGTGATAGCGATGTGCCATTTAACAAGCACATCTTGATTATCGCTGGTAAGAACAGTAAGATTAGTTACCTTGAACGGTTAGAGTCACGTGGAGAAGGTAGTGCTAAGGCAACTGCCAATATCACAGTAGAAGTTATTGCCCGTTCAGGTGCGCAAGTGAAGTTTGCTGCGATTGATCGTCTTGGTGAGAATGTCACTGCCTACATTAGCCGCCGTGGGAAACTAGGCAAGGATGCTAGTATTGACTGGGCAATCGGTGTCATGAACGAAGGAAATGTCGTTGCTGACTTTGATAGTGACTTGATAGGAAACGGCAGCCATGCAGACCTTAAGGTCGTAGCCCTATCTAGTGGTCGTCAGGTACAAGGGATTGATACCCGTGTAACCAACTATGGTTGCAATTCGGTAGGGAACATTCTCCAACATGGTGTCATTCTTGAAAAGGCAACCTTGACCTTCAACGGGATTGGCCACATTATTAAAGGAGCAAAAGGGGCAGATGCCCAACAAGAAAGCCGTGTGTTAATGCTTTCTGACCAAGCTCGTTCCGATGCCAACCCAATTCTTTTGATCGATGAAAATGATGTGACTGCAGGCCACGCGGCTTCTATCGGTCAGGTAGATCCAGAAGACATGTACTACCTCATGAGCCGTGGCTTGGATCAGGCAACTGCAGAACGCCTAGTGGTTCGTGGTTTCCTTGGATCAGTGATCGTGGAGATTCCAGTCAAAGAAGTTCGTGAAGAAATGATCCAAACCATTGAAGATAAATTATTGAAGAGATAAACATGATAGATGTCGAAAAGATTCGGAAAGATTTCCCGATTTTAGATCAAATAGTGAATGATGAGCCGCTTGTCTATTTAGATAATGCAGCGACGACACAAAAACCAAAAGCTGTCCTAGAAGCGGTGAATCGCTATTACCAAGAGGATAATGCCAATGTTCACCGCGGGGTTCATACTTTGGCTGAACGGGCGACCGCATCCTATGAAGCAGCAAGAGAAACGGTCCGTCGTTTTATAAATGCTTCCTCGACCAAAGAGGTCTTGTTTACGAGAGGGACTACGACAGGCTTGAACTGGATTGGGCGGTTTGCAGAGGAAATCCTCGAAGAGGGGGATGAGGTCCTCATCTCTATTATGGAACACCATTCCAACATTCTTCCTTGGCAGGAAGCTTGTCGGAAGACAGGGGCGAAGTTGGTCTATGCCTACTTGAAAGACGGTGGTTTGGATCTAGAGGATTTTCGAAAAAAATTGACAGATCGAACCAAGTTTGTTTCCATTACCCATGCTTCTAACGTTCTCGGGGTGATTAATCCTATCCAGGAACTCGCTCAATTGGCCCATGAAAAAGGTGCTATTATGGTAGTGGATGGGGCCCAATCAGTCCCCCATATGAAAATTGATGTTCAAAAGCTAGATGCAGACTTCTTTGTCTTTTCCGGGCATAAAATGGCTGGACCGACAGGGATTGGAGTCTTGTATGGAAAAGAGCACTATCTCAACCAAATGTCACCTGTTGAATTTGGTGGGGAAATGATTGACTTTGTCTATGAACAATCCGCAACCTGGAAGGAACTCCCTTGGAAATTCGAAGCAGGGACTCCAAATATGGCTGGCGCAATTGGTTTAGCTGCGGCAATTGATTATTTAGAGGCTATTGGCATGGATGCCATTGAGCATCATGAGCAAGACTTGATTGCCTACGTCTTTCCTAAACTTCAAGCGATTGAAGGCTTGAAAATCTATGGCTCCCAAGATTTAGCGAAACGCTCTGGGGTGATTTCCTTCAACTTAGGGGATCTGCATCCTCATGATCTTGCGACTGCCTTGGATTATGAAGGAGTTGCCGTTCGGGCAGGCCACCATTGTGCTCAACCTTTGATCCAGTATTTGGAGGTTCCAGCGACTGCTCGAGCTAGCTTTTATTTCTACAATACAAAGGAAGACTGTGATAAGCTTGTAGAAGCGCTGATAAAAACAAAGGAGTTTTTCAATGGCACTTTCTAAATTAGATAGCCTCTATATGGCTGTAGTAGCTGACCATTCAAAAAATCCCCACCACCATGGAAAGATTGAAGGGGTTGAACAAATCAACTTAAACAATCCAACCTGTGGCGATGTGATTAGTTTGTCTGTTCAGTTTGATGATGAAGGACTAGTCAAGGACATTGCCTTTGTCAACTCAGGTTGTACGATTTCGACGGCTTCTGCTAGTATGATGACGGACGTTGTCCTAGGAAAATCCAAGGAAGAAGTGCTAGAGTTGGCGACTATTTTTTCAGAAATGGTCCAAGGCAAAGAAGATGCCCGTCAAGATCAGTTGGGAGATGCAGCCTTTTTAGCTGGGGTTGCTAAATTTCCACAACGGATCAAGTGCTCGACCCTGGCTTGGAATGCTCTCAAAAAAGCAATCGATGCTCAAGCCTAATGATGAATAAAAGTGATGAAGACTCAAGTCTGTTTTTTAACCGAGCTTCTGGTGAGAAGTGCTATCAACATTCGGGTGCTGATGATCCAGATTAGAAAAAGTAATCACATGGGAAGAGCGCTAAAAAGAAAATGAAAGGAAAGATATGACAGAAGAAAGAGTAGAACCAAAACCAATTGATCTTGGTGAATATAAATTTGGCTTTCACGATGATGTAGACCCAATCTTGTCAACAGGAAAAGGGTTGAATGAATCGGTTATTCGCGAGTTGTCTGCTGCGAAAAATGAGCCGGAATGGATGCTGGAGTTCCGTTTGAAGTCTTATGAAGCATTTAAAAAAATGCCGATGCAAACTTGGGGAGCGGACTTGTCAGATATTGATTTTGATGATTTGATTTATTATCAAAAACCATCTGATAAACCTGCACGTAGCTGGGATGAAGTGCCTGAAAAAATTAAGGAAACATTCGAACGGATTGGTATTCCAGAAGCAGAGCGTGCTTACCTGGCCGGAGCAGCTGCTCAGTATGAGTCTGAAGTAGTTTACCATAACATGAAGGAAGAATTCCAAAAGCTCGGAATCATTTTTACCGATACAGATTCGGCTTTGAAGGAATACCCAGACTTGTTTAAGCAGTACTTTGCTAAGTTGGTACCTCCAACGGATAATAAGTTGGCAGCCCTCAACTCAGCTGTTTGGTCAGGTGGGACCTTTATCTATGTACCGAAGGGTGTAAAGGTCGATGTTCCTTTGCAGACCTACTTCCGGATCAACAATGAAAATACAGGTCAGTTTGAGCGGACTTTGATTATTGTTGATGAAGGCGCTAGCGTCCACTATGTAGAAGGATGTACAGCACCGACTTATTCAAGCAATAGCTTGCATGCTGCTATTGTAGAAATCTTTGCTTTGGATGGAGCTTACATGCGTTATACGACTATCCAAAACTGGTCTGATAACGTCTATAACTTGGTTACAAAACGCGCTAAGGCTCAAAAAGATGCTACTGTTGAGTGGATTGATGGGAACTTGGGTGCCAAAACAACTATGAAATATCCATCTGTATACTTAGATGGAGAAGGAGCGCGTGGTACCATGCTTTCTATTGCCTTTGCAAATACGGGGCAACACCAGGATACTGGTGCCAAGATGATCCACAATGCTCCACATACCAGCTCTTCAATCGTCTCAAAATCCATCGCGAAAGGTGGAGGAAAGGTTGACTACCGTGGACAAGTGACATTCAATAAAGATTCAGCGAAATCTGTCAGTCACATTGAGTGTGATACCATTATCATGGATGACTTGTCTGCATCTGACACCATCCCATTTAATGAAATTCATAATTCACAAGTTGCTTTGGAACATGAAGCCAAAGTATCTAAGATTTCAGAAGAACAACTCTATTACCTCATGAGCCGTGGTTTATCAGAATCAGAAGCGACTGAAATGATCGTCATGGGATTTGTAGAGCCCTTCACTAAAGAACTTCCAATGGAATATGCAGTTGAGCTGAACCGATTGATTAGCTACGAAATGGAAGGATCTGTCGGTTAAGGAGATAAAAGGAGAAGCCAATGGGATTCCTAAAAAAAATTATTTGGTAATGTCGAAAAAGCGAATAAGGGCGAAATTCCTGCAGAAGAAATTATTCCGCCATTTACAAACGATTTAGCTGAAGAAGCAGATGATTATTGGAGACAGATGGAACAAAACCTCTTGATCAATGCTGTGAAGGCTGTTGGTGGTCCTGATAAAGCGGATCGTGCCTTTATGCTAGTGAATTTTAAGCCGGGTCAAGAAACATTTGACTTGTATTATCAAATCGATGGAAAATTAATTTCTTGGCAAGAATTGGATCCAGAACTTGTAGAAAAAATCCGCCTTCAACTCTTGCCTCAAGCACCAGCAGTAGCCCGTGCAGTCAATGAAAATTATGAAGAGGCAAATGTACCAGTAATCCAGTACGCCATGCTTCAATTAGAAACGGCGACCATGGCTTGGTTTGGTCGGAAGCTAACAACAGCTACACCTGAAGCTAGCTTATCTTTTGAAGAATTGGTAGCAGGTTGGCGTGCGGTGATTGAAGAAGAGATTCCGACTCATCCAATAGACAGCGACACTGCTTTTCCTTATTTCGAAGTTCGATAGAAGTTCTGTTGACGGAATTGAATAAACAAAAAAAGAGGGTGACCTCTTTTTTGTTTATGAGCATTTATAGTTTTTCGTTGACGTAACGAACAAATTGATTCCACCACACTTTTAAGAAGAAAGTTTTTTGGATATTTTCTCCGCTCACCATTTCCATACTAGGGGCTTTGCCTTCGATATACCCTCGACCGATGGGTTCTGGATCAGTGTAGGTAAGGGTTCCGAGAGAAGTACCTTTCTTTATAGGAGCGCTAAATGAAGATTGGCTACTTTTAAAGGTGATTTTAGGTTCTGCTTGGCTTCCTTGTCGTTCGATCACGATGAAGTCATCCTTGGCAACAGCAGTGGCGTTTGTTTTCTTGCCATCAAGAACCGTTGATTTACTGTTGTTGTAAGCTTCGCCTTTACTGACAATGAGGCTTGGAACGAAGTTTTGACTCACATAATTCATCAGGTTGGCTGTTGCAACAAATCGTGCGTAGGGATCTCCATCGATTACCTCAACACCAATGATAACGGTAATCATTCGAATCCCATTTTGATTAGTAGAAGCGACAAATGAGATCCCTCCTTTTTCGGAATTTCCAGTTTTTAGACCATCCACCCCAGCTCGATAGTTGGGCATGTTTTCCAGCATATAGTTGCTACTCTCCAATTGAATTCCAGCAAATTCTGCATGGGAAAGGGAGGTGATTTTTGTAACTTCAGGATAGTCTTCCAGAAGATGTTTTGCGATGACTGCTACATCATAAGCACTCAGCTTGTTTTCTGTATCTTTCTTTTTGTTTTCCTCATCCTCATCCCCATCAATGATAGATTGGTTCAAACCACTAGCATTCACAATCGTCGCATCTGTAATCCCCCAATCTTTGAGCTTCGCTTTCATGAGCAGGACGAATTGTTCTTCGTTACCAGCTACTTTTTCAGCTAAGGCAATGGCGGCGCTATTGGCGTTTGATACGAGGAGAGCAGTGAGCAGGTCCTTAACCTTGTATTTACGAGCTTCCATGGGGACATTGCTGATTCCTTCAACAGCGGTCAGTTGGTAGGCTTTGTCCGAAATATCTACGTCATCATTTAAAGAGATTTTTCCTTGCTGAATGGCTTCGTAAACGAGATAAGTAGTTAAGAGATTGCTGATTCCACCAACTTCTTTTTTTTCATTGCTATTTTTTTCGTAGAGTATTTTACCTGTTGTCCCATCGATTGCAATAGCATGCTGAGCTCCGAGGTCTAGATCCTCCGCTCTTACAGGAGAAGTACTGAGAAGGGTAAGAATTATACAAAGAAGTAAAGTGATTATTTTTTTCACGTTTGAATCCTCGATTGTTTTTTGTCTCTACTATTGTATCATAAAAGAAGGCAACTGCTTTAATCCTATTTTCACCTTCACTTAATTTAAAACTCTATAAGTAAATTGTAAAGATAGTTGGTAAAATGGAAGAAATAGTGTATAATGGTAGAAAACCTAACATAAGGAGATAGTGATGAAAGTAAATAAACGGTTTGTACTGGCCGGTGTTTCTCTAGCCAGCGCTCTTCTATTAACAGCATGCGGTGGTGGAAGCAGCAATCAATCTACTTATTCTTATATTTATTCAACGGATCCAAATACTTTGGACTATATTGCATCGACTCGTACAACGACGTCTGATATTACAAGTAACCTTGTTGATGGTTTGTTAGAAAATGATAAATATGGAAATTTAATCCCAAGTTTGGCAGAAGACTGGACAGTTTCAGAAGATGGCTTGGTCTATACCTATAAACTTCGAAAAGATGCTAAATGGTACACCAGTGAAGGGGAAGAATATGGTGCTGTAACAGCTCACGATTTTGTGACAGGAATCAAACATGCTGTGGAATCAAAATCTGAAGGTCTCTTCTTAATCCAAAACTCCATTAAAGGCTTGGATGCCTATGCCAAGGGTGAAACAACAGATTTTAAGACAGTTGGCGTGAAAGCCTTAGATGATTACACCGTTCAATATACCTTGGAACGCCCAGAAAGCTTTTGGAATTCTAAGACGACATCAGGCGTCCTTTTCCCAGTTAACGCAGCGTTCTTAGAATCTCAAGGAAAAGACTTTGGTTCTTTAAAACCAAGTAGTATTCTCTATAACGGTCCCTATTATTTAAAGAATTTAACTTCAAAATCTCAAATTGAACTTGTAAAAAATAAAGAATACTATGATGAAAAGAATGTTCATATTGATAATGTGAAGTTGACTTACAATGACGGATCAGATCCAGAATCAGTCATCAAGAAATTTGAGAATGGACAATATTCATTTGCGACAGTAATGCCAAATAGCTCCACTTATAAGAGTGTGAAAAAGAAATTTGGTGATAATATTGTTTATGGTGTTCAATATGGTACATCTTACTATCTAGGCTTCAACATCGATCGTCAGAAGTATAACCATACAGCCAAAACGACAGATGCTCAAAAATCGTCTACAAAACAAGCGATTTTAAATAAGGATTTCCGTCAAGCTGTCAACTTTGCCTTTGACCGTGAAGCCTATGCAGCTCAAACATCTGGCGCAGATGCAGCGACCAAGATTCTTCGAAACACCTTGGTTCCACCGACTTTTGTTCAAGTAAATGGTGAAGAGTTCGGTAAGGTTGTTGAGAAACAATTGGTGACCTATGGGGATGAGTGGAAAGACGTAAATCTAGATGATGCCCAAACCACTCTCTACAATCAAGAAAAAGCTAAGGCTGAATTTGCAAAAGCCAAAGAACAACTACAAAAAGAAGGGGTACAATTCCCAATTCATTTGGATTACGTTGTTAGTCAGACAGATAACAGTCAGGTACAACAAGCTAGCTCCTTCAAACAATCCGTAGAAGCTGTTCTTGGTGCAGACAATGTTGTCGTAGATATTCAGAAATTATCTGATGATGACTTTAACAATATTACCTACTTCACAGATACTGCTGCTGAGAAAGATTATGATCTTGCAGGCGGAGGATGGGTGCCAGACTACCAAGATCCATCTACTTATTTAGAGAGTTTAAGTCCTGTTAACGGTTCGGTTTTCTACTATCTAGGTGTGGATGCAGGTTCAAACAGCCCTTCTATTACAGCAGTTGACTTTGGGAAGTATGCAGAGCTCTTAAAAGATGCCAATGCAGAAGTGAGTGACCAAGCTGTACGGTATGAGAAATACGCAGCCGCTCAAGCATGGCTAACCGATAGTTCGTTGATCTTACCAACTGTTTCAAATGGTGGAACGCCAATGTTGCAACGGACTGTCCCATATAGTCGTGCTGCTTCATGGGTTGGAACAAAAGGTACAGGAACCAACTATAAATATCTTGAACTTTCAGAAGAAGTCATCAAGACAAAGGATTACGATGCAAGTAAAGAAAAATGGTTGAAAGAAAAGGCTGAATCCAATAAAAAAGCCCAAGAAGAATTAAAGAACCACATCGAATCGAAATAGCTGGGATAGTGAGAACGCATAAGTTTAAGTAGGGGAAGGAGCCACTAAAAAGGATTGATTTTTTAGACAGTCCTCCGCTTAGTGGCTCCTTTCACTTGCCAAATATTCAGAAAATTTAGTTTACTTTTTGTCTCACTTATGCTATAATTCTATCTAAATTCAATAAAATGGAGACTCAAAATGAAAAAAAGTAAAGTTTTTGCATTTGCCGGAGTAACATTGCTCGCAGCAACTTTCCTTGCAGCATGTTCTGGCTCAAAAGATAGCAAGTCTGCATCAAAAAAAGATACAACATATGGCTATGTTTATAACGATGATCCAACAACTTTGGATTACACTGTATCTTCAAAAGCTTCCGTACACGATATTACAACAAACGGTGTAGATGGTTTGTTGGAGAACGACAAGTACGGAAACCTTGTACCATCTATTGCTGAAGATTGGTCTGTTTCAAAAGACGGTTTGACCTATACTTACAAAATCCGTAAGGGTGTTAAATGGTATGATGCTGATGGTGAAGAGCATGGTGAAGTAACAGCTCATGACTTTGTTACTGGATTGAAGCATGCGGCGGATAAAAAATCAGAATCTCTTCCATTGGTAAAAGACTCAATCAAAGGATTGAAAGACTACTCAGAAGGAAAAATTTCAGATTTCTCTGAGGTTGGAGTCAAAGCAGTGGATGACTATACTCTTGAGTATACTTTGAACCAACCAGAAACTTTCTGGAATTCAAAAACAACTAATGGTGTTCTTTTCCCAATTAGTACAGATTTCTTGAAGAGCAAGGGTGATGAATTTGGTCAGCCAGGTAATGTCAAATCAATCTTGTTCAATGGTCCATTCCTTTTGAAATCAATCACTTCTAAATCAGAAATCACTTTTGAGAAAAACGAAGATTATTGGGATAAAGACAACGTTCATATCGACAAGATTAAATTGTCTTATTATGATGGATCAGATCAAGATTCCTTGGCGCGTGGCTTTAGTGATGGATCATACACAGTTGCTCGTCTCTTCCCAGCAAGTTCAAACTTTGCGTCTGTTGAAGAAAAATACAAAGATAATATCTACAACACACAGCCTGGTTCTGGTGTAGCAGTCTTAGGTTTCAACATTGACCGTCAAGCCTACAACCATACTTCTAAGACGTCAGATGACCAGAAATCTTCTACGAAGAAAGCTATCTTGAACAAGAATTTCCGTCAAGCCATCACCTTTGCCTTGAACCGTGAGAATTATTCAGCGCAAGTCAATGGTAAAGACTATGCTAAGGCTGCTATTCGGAACATGTACACCGCACCTGCCTTTGTTCAAGTAAATGGTAAAGACTTTGGTGATGTAGTAGCAGACAAGTTGCAAACTTATGGAGATCAATGGAGTGGTGTGAATCTTGCAGACGGTCAAAACGGACTTTATAGCAAGGAAAAAGCAAAAGCTCAGTTTGAAAAAGCAAAAGCTGAACTTCAAAAAGAGGGTGTTCAATTCCCAATCCACTTGGATGTTCCGGTTGCACAAAACTCAACAAACTTTGTGTCACGGATGCAATCCTTCAAACAATCAGTTGAAGAAACACTTGGTACAGAAAACGTTGTTGTGGACCTTCAAATGATGGACCAAGATGAAGTCTTGAACATTACATTGAACGTACCATCAGCTGCAGAAGCTGACTGGGATCTTCAAGGACTTGTAGGATGGAATCCAGACTACGATGACCCATCTACTTACCTTGATACCTTGCAACCATCTTCACCAGACCAAACTAAGACTTACCTTGGATTTGCTGGTGGTGTCGACAATGCTTCTGCTAAAGCAGTCGGTTTAGATGAATTTGCGAAATTGCTTGATGATGCAGAAAAAGAAACTCAAGATGTAGTGACTCGTTACGACAAATTTGCAGCAGCTCAAGCTTGGTTAACAGATAGCGCATTAGTGATTCCAACTATGACAAGTTCAGGTGCTGGAACAGTTGTTTCAAAAGTAGTTCCATTCTCTGGACCATCATCACAAACAGGTAACAAAGGATCAACTTATTTCAAATATGTTGAAGTTCAAGATGAACCTGTCACTAAAAAACAATATGATCAAGAACGTGAAAAATGGTTGAAAGAAAAAGCTGATTCAAATAAAAAAGCTCAGCAAGAACTAGAAAAACACGTTAAATAATCACCTTCATCAGAACTTTCTCTAATAGGGGAGAAAGTTCTTTTGAACATTAAAGGAACGGAATATGAAAAAATATATATTTATGCGTATTTTACGTTCGTTAGTGTCGATCTTTTTAGTTACGACATTGACGTATACAATTATTTATACGCTAACCCCAAGAAATTTAATTTTCAAAAACGACCCTAACTATAATAAGATTGCAAAGACTAAGGATTCTAAAATCAATTATGAAAACACAGTCTATGATCGTATGGGGTATATAGAATATCTTGATTCAAAAGCTTTGAAAGAAAAAGCAAGCAAGGAAGACTCATCAGTAACTGTAGAGCCTACTAAAGAAAACGAAAAGATCTACAAAAAGTACATTTCTAATCTTGGAAATGGCTGGGTATTGAAACGTTTCCCTGAAAACAAAGGCTTTTACGCAACTCGTGAAGTCCCTGTCTTTGAACGTGTTATTGGATTCTACGGCAACCTGATTCAGATTGATCATCCAAATGTCATCAAAGATGCTTCCAATCCAAAACTTGAACGCTATATTCGAATTGAAAATGATCCAGCTATTGGTTGGTCAGTAGTTGGTTCGGGGACTAAACATAAATATCTTTTGTATTTCAATGGTCAATTCCCGTTCATTCATCAAAATTTTGTATCGTTAAACTTGGGTGAATCTTATCCAACTTATTCAAATACGCCGGTTCTTCAGGTTATTACACAAGGACAAGGTACTACCAAGAAGAGTGAAGTAAACTTCCCAACAGGGAAAAAAGAATCTTCTATCGATATCTACTCACGTACTTACAAATCACCAAGCAAGGCAGATGCTCAAGATATTGCCCGCTTTGGTGAAGGAGATGCTTATACAGCAACTTTGAGTAACTATGAAAATCCATCCATGATTGTGAGCTCTTCTATTATCGGCTTGATCGGGATTGCAATTGCTTACTTGATCGCAATTCCATTGGGATCATACATGGCCTTGTTGAAGAACACATGGTTTGATAGTGCCTCAACAGCTGTCTTGACATTGATGATGGCTCTTCCAACGATTGCCTTGGTCTACATCGTCCGCTTGGTTGGTTCAACAATTGGTCTTCCAGACTCTTTCCCAGTCTTAGGAGCTCAGGACTGGAGATCGTACGTTCTTCCTTCTGTCATCCTGGGACTATTGACCGCTCCAGGTTTGGCTGTTTGGATTCGTCGTTATATGATTGACTTGCACTCACAAGACTTTGTCCGTTTTGCACGTGCTAAAGGACTTTCTGAAAAAGAAATTTCACGCAAGCATATTTTCAAGAATGCCATGGTTCCAATCGTTACAGGTATTCCTGTTCAATTGGTCTTGGTTATCTCAGGAGCTACCTTGACAGAAACTGTCTTTGCCTTCCCTGGTATGGGTAAAATGTTGATTGATTCCATCAAAGCATCGAATAATACCATGGTGGTGGGTCTTGTCTTCATCTTCACCGTTCTTGCTGTATTTGGAGCGATGGCCGGTGATATTCTCATGGTTATGGTAGACCCTCGTATCAAATTGACAACTAAGAAAGGAGGCAAATAATGTCTACAATCGATAAAAAGAAATTCCAATTTGTTGAACGTGACGACTTTGCCTCTGAAACAATTGATGCGCCGTCGTACTCCTACTGGAAATCAGTATTTCGCCAATTTTTCAAAAAGAAATCAACCATTTTCATGTTAGCAGTCTTGGTGGGGATTCTCTTGATGAGTTTTGTTTATCCAATGTTTTCAAACTTTGATTACAATGATGTAAGTAAAGTAAATGATTTCACTGCTCGTTTGAATCCTCCAAGTGCCAAAGCTTTCTTTGGTACAGATAACAATGGTAAATCGTTGTTTGATGGAGTTTGGTTTGGTGCCCGCAATTCGATTATCATCTCTTTTATTGCTACCTTGATCAACGTTGTGATTGGTGTAGTGATTGGTGGGATTTGGGGTGTGTCAAAATCAATCGACCGCTTCATGATGGAAGTTTATAACGTTATTTCAAACGTTCCATTCATGTTGATTGTTATTGTCTTGACTTACTCAATCGGTGCTGGTTTCTGGAACTTGATTTTGGCGATGACGGTAACAGGATGGATTGGGATTGCTTATTCTATCCGTGTCCAAATTATGCGTTACCGTGATTTAGAGTACAACTTGGCCAGCCGTACTTTGGGGACTCCAACTCTAAAAATCGTGACAAAAAATATTTTGCCGCAGTTGGTATCTGTTATTGTGACGACGACAACTCAATTGTTGCCAGCCTTTATTTCAACTGAAGCCTTCCTTTCTTTCTTTGGATTGGGATTGCCAATTACAGTTCCAAGTTTAGGTCGTCTGATTTCAGACTACTCACAAAACGTAACAACCAATGCGTATCTTTTCTGGATTCCATTGACAGTCTTAGTCTTGGTATCCTTGTCATTCTATATCGTTGGACAAAACCTTGCAGATGCCAGCGATCCACGTACACATAGATAGGAGGAGTAGGTATGACAAATGATAAAAATGTAATCTTATCTGCTCGCGATATCGTAGTAGAATTTGATGTTCGGGATCGTGTCTTAACAGCCATTCGCAATGTGTCCTTAGACCTTGTTGAAGGTGAAGTCATGGCACTTGTTGGTGAATCAGGTTCTGGTAAATCTGTTCTGACAAAAACCTTCACAGGAATGTTAGAAGACAACGGACGAATTGCCAATGGTAGCATTAATTACCGTGGGCAAGAATTAACAGAACTCAAGTCAAACAAGGACTGGGAAGATATCCGCGGTGCAAAAATTGCAACCATCTTCCAAGATCCAATGACCAGTTTGGACCCGATTAATACAATCGGATCACAAATTACGGAAGTTATTATTAAACACCAAGGCAAGAGTGCCAAAGAAGCCAGAGAAATGGCCATTGATTATATGGAAAAGGTGGGAATCCCAGAAGCGGAACGTCGTTTTGATGAATATCCTTTCCAATATTCAGGCGGGATGCGTCAACGGATCGTTATTGCTATTGCGCTTGCTTGTCGTCCGGATATCTTGATCTGTGACGAGCCAACAACGGCCCTTGACGTAACCATCCAAGCCCAGATCATTGACTTGTTGAAATCATTGCAAAAAGAATATAACTTTACAACAATCTTTATTACCCACGACTTAGGTGTAGTCGCAAGTATTGCAGATAAGGTTGCTGTAATGTATGCTGGTGAAATTGTAGAATTTGGTAAAGTAGAAGAAATCTTCTACGATCCAAGACATCCTTATACATGGAGTCTCCTTTCAAGTTTGCCACAATTGTCTACCTCTAAAGGTGATTTATATTCTATCCCAGGGACTCCTCCATCATTATATTCACCAGTAAAAGGGGATGCCTTTGCTTTGCGTTCAGACTATGCTATGCAAATTGATTTCGAGGAACATCCACCAGTCTTCAATGTTTCAGATACACATTGGGCTAAAACATGGCTCTTACATGAAGATGCACCAAAAGTCAATAAACCAGAAATTATTGATAATCTTCATGAAAAGATCAGTGCAAAAATGGGATTCACTACAATCAAGGACTAGGAGAAGGAAATGACAGAAAAATTAATAGAAGTTAAAGATCTAGAAATTTCCTTC
Organism: Streptococcus sp. GS001; assembly: GCF_021595565.1. Classification (NCBI taxonomy): domain Bacteria; kingdom Bacillati; phylum Bacillota; class Bacilli; order Lactobacillales; family Streptococcaceae; genus Streptococcus; species Streptococcus sp. GS001. The sequence continues at coordinate 1,067 of NZ_JACSYJ010000003.1, read as the reverse complement.
GGTGAAGGAAGTAAAAAATTTGTAGCTGTAAAGAATGCAAATTTCTTCATCAACAAAGGGGAAACATTTTCTCTTGTTGGTGAGTCTGGTAGTGGGAAGACGACAATTGGTCGTGCAATCATTGGTTTGAATGACACTAGTGCAGGTGACATCCTGTATGATGGCAAAAAAATCAATGGGAAGCAATCGCGTAAGGATGAAAATGAATTAATCCGTAAGATTCAAATGATCTTCCAAGACCCGGCAGCAAGTTTGAATGAGCGTGCAACAGTCGACTACATTATTTCAGAAGGTTTGTACAATTATCACCTATTCGAAAATGAAGAAGACCGAGTACGTAAAGTAAAAGAGATTATGCATGAAGTTGGGCTTCTAGCAGAGCATTTGACTCGTTATCCCCATGAATTCTCTGGTGGACAACGCCAGCGGATTGGGATTGCTCGTGCCTTGGTAATGGAACCAGAATTTGTTATCGCAGATGAACCAATTTCAGCCCTTGACGTATCCGTACGTGCGCAAGTTTTAAATCTCCTTAAGAAATTCCAAAAAGAGTTGGGCTTGACCTATCTCTTTATCGCACACGATCTTTCAGTTGTTCGATTTATCTCTGATCGTATTGCGGTTATTTACAAAGGAGTTATTGTAGAAGTAGCTGAAACGGAAGAATTGTTTAATAATCCAATTCATCCATACACACAATCTCTACTATCTGCTGTTCCAATTCCAGATCCAATTCTAGAACGCAAAAAAGTTCTGAAAGTTTATGATCCTGATCAGCATGATTATTCAACCGACAAACCAGAAATGGTTGAAATCAAACCTGGACATTACGTTTGGGCAAATAAAGCAGAACAGAAAAAATATAAAGAACTTGTATAATCATAAGAAAACGAGAAGAATACGCTTCTCGTTTTCTATTTTTTTAAAAAAGAAAAACTTTTTTAAAAAAATAGAAAAAAGATATTGACAAGGACATATGGACGTGATATACTAATATAGTTGTCGCGCGAGAGCGACAAAGACCTTTGAAAACTGAACAAGACGAACCAATGTGCAGGGCACTATAA